>NZ_JACVAF010000009.1:0-168459 GCF_014851745.1 Achromobacter sp. ACM01 | reverse complement strand
TCTTCGTCCAGGCCTTCGGCCTTCCCTTCAGATTCCCTCGGGCTTATCGACGCCCCGCGCCCCGCAGGCCGCCGACGCGACAGGCTCCGATGTATGAATCTTCACGGGCGCTGGGGCGGTCGGTGTGTTTGGCATTCTCGCCACGGCTAGTGGGTTGGGGCGTGTCTTGCGGGGCCCGCCCCAGGCCGGCCGCGCGGGCGGCCTTTTGGGGCTTACGCGGCGTTTTGCGTCGCGTGTTGGCGCTGCGCGCTGGTGGTTGGTGAATTTGGGTATGCGGGGAGTTGAAGCGCGTCGGTTTGCCAACAATCGTCTTTCAACGTCAGTGCCGGATGGGTGGCGCGCGTGACGGTCAGCATGCGCAAGTAGTTCGCCACCGCGCGCCATCCATCACCGCCCATTCCCCATGAGCTGGCGACCATTAGCAAACCACTCGCCGCATTCGCGCAAGCGAACACAATCGAAATTCAAGAAATCACGTATGTCATTCACGGCCGCCCGCGCGGCCGAGAATGACGGGCAGCCCAAGAATCGTCCCTGACCACAGCTCTAGCAGCGCATCAGTCCAAGATTCAAGTAGCCCATCGGCGCGGGCGCCTGAGTGGCGGGCAACCTCGATGCGCCCGAGGGAATCTGAAGGGAAGGCCGAAGGCCTGGACGAAGATGACGACGGGGCAGTCCGGAGCGAAGGCTCCGGACCGCAATCGTGGGCGCCCGCCACTCAGGCGCCCGCGCCGACGGGCGGCCTACGAAGCACCCGGTGCGACGGAGCAAGCCTCAACCCTACTCCGACAACGGATCCTGAAACTGCGAACACTTCACCTGCACCAGCCTCCGATCCTGCAACCGCAAAGCCGTCAGCGACCCACCCCAAACGCACCCCGTATCCAGGCAGATCACGTCCGGCCGCTGCAGCAACCCCAGCGTAGACCAGTGCCCGAACACCGTCGTGACGTTCCGCGTGGCGCGGTTGGGTACGTCGAACCAAGGTACCAGGCCGGTCGGCCAGGCGCCCGGCGTCACCTTGGTGGCGAATTCCATGTGGCCATTGGGCGTGCACAGGCGGATGCGTGTCAGCGCGTTGATGATGACCCGCATGCGCTTGCCGCCCTTGTGGTCTTCCTTCCACGTGGCCGGCTCGTTGCCGTACATCTTTTGCAGCGCCTTCTGCCAGTTCGGCCCGCGCAGGGCGTCCTGGACTTCGCCGGCCAGCGCCAGCGTCTTGGCCACGTCCCATTTTGCCAGCGTGCCGGCATGGACCAGCAGGTGGTTCTGTTCGAAGTGGGCCAGCGGGCGAAAGCGCAGCCAGTTGATCAGGTCGGCCGCGTCCGGCGCGCGCAGGACGTCCTCGAGCGTGTCCGATTTGGACGGCTTGCGTACCCCCGCGGCGGTGGCCAGCAGGTGCAGGTCATGGTTGCCCAGCACCGAGGTCGCGCGGTCGCCCAGGTCGATGATGCGGCGCAGGGTTTCCAGCGATTCGGGACCGCGGTTGACCAGGTCTCCGGCGAACCAGAAGCGCGACTGGGGGTCGCCGACCAGTTCGGGGTGGGACAGCAAGCGATCCAGCGGCGAGCAGCAGCCCTGCACGTCGCCGATCATCCAGATACTGCCGTTCATGCGGGACTTTTGCTCCAAGGCCAACGTTGTTGCGCGATCCGCGTGATGGTGTGGCGGTACTCCATGTAGCCCATGGCGCCCAACGCCACGATCATGGCGCCGATGTTCGGACCCAGGGCGGTCAGCCAGGCCGGCCATTTGCCCAGCATGCCCACGTTCAGGGCCAACTGGTTCAGCATGAAGAAGCCTACGCCCAACAGGATGCCGATGAAAACCTTGGCGCCTACGCCGCCGCGGCGTGTCTGCATCAAGCCGATGGGAGCGGCAATGGTGATCATGACCAGCAGGGTGAACGGATACGCCAGTTTGCGCCACAAGGCGACGACCTGTCGACCATATTGCAGCTGGTTGTTGCGCAAATAGTCCACATAGTCCAGCAGCGTGGCGATGGACATGCGTTCAGGGGTCAGCACGCGGGCCAGCAGGCGCTCGGCGCTGAGCGTGGTGTCGATATTGCGCTCGGGCACCTTGACCACGGTGGCGGGCGGGTTCTTGGGCGGACGCGCGTTGGCCAGCGCCTCGGCGGCGTCGTCGTCCAGCCGGGTTTCGGTGACGTCCTTGAGCAGCAGGTCGCCCTGCGTGAACAGGCCGGTCGGCGCGGTTGACAGGGCGGACAGCGTCTGGTCTTTCTTGAATTCGTAGAGGATCACGGAGTTGACCTGCCCGTCGCCCTTGAGTTCGCCGATGTTGATGATGCGGGTGCCGCCGTTGGCGGTGGGTTCCTTGAACCAGTAACCGCTCTTGAGGCGGTCGCCGCCGGCCTTGCCGCGGAACAGCAGGTTGGCCTCGCCGGATTTGATTTCGGCCCAGGGCGTGACGTACTCGGACAGTAGGCCCGCTCCTATCATCAGCGGGATCGTGACGATCCAGAGCATGCGCAGCAGCTTCATGCCGCTGACGCCGGATACCCGCAGGATGACCAGTTCGTTGCGCTGGGCCAGCCCCGCCAGCGCCAGGATGGCGCCGATCAGCAGGCCGATGGGCAACAGGTCGTAGAGACGGGTCGGGATCGCCAGGGCCTGCATGTACAGCAGGGCCATCATGGAGAACTTGTCGCCGACGTTGTCCAGATCGTCCACCAGCGCGAAGAACGTGAAAAGGCCCAGCAGGGCCATGAGGACCACTGCGCAAGAGCGATAGATCTCGCGGGCCAGGTAGCGACGTGCGGTACGCATGAAGAAAAGGAGGAACGCCTAAACCCGAAAGCTTAACAAATCCCGCCGCTCAGGGTGGGGCCGGAGGGCCGGATCCGTGTCAGGGGATGTCGACCATCTGCATCCGCCGCGTCAGGACGCCGACCCGGGAGTTCAGGTACCGGGTATTGCGGTGGGCGTCATAGAAGCGCGGGTTGGGCAGCATGGCCGCCAGCCGGGCCGACTGGCTGGCCCCGAGGTTGGCGGCGGAGGTATTGAAATAGTGCTTGGCGGCGGCCTGGGCGCCGAACACGCCTTCGCCCCATTCCGCCACGTTCAGATACAGCTCCAGGATCCGTTCCTTGCTCATGACGTGTTCGATCATGTAGGTGAGTACGAGTTCCTGGCCCTTGCGGATGTAGCTGCGGGAGCTGGACAGGAACAGGTTCTTGGCCAGCTGCTGGGTGATGGTGGAGCCGCCGCGCATCTTGCTGCGGCCGGCTTCCTGTTGCTTCTGGTTGTATTCCCAGGCCTTGCGGATGGCGTCCCATTCGACGCCGTCATGTTCAGTGAAGTTGGAGTCCTCGGACGCCACGACCGCGCGCTTGAGGTTGCGGTTGATCTTGTCGTAGGGCACCCATTCGTACTTCAGCTCGAAATCGGGGTTGCCGTCGCTCAGGCGGGATCGTTCCTCGCGCATGATGGCGCTGCTGCCCGGGGGGCGGTAGTTGTACCAGACCACCTGGGCGAACAGCCAGAACTGATAGAGCAGCACCAGGCACACCAGCGCCATCAGCGCGCCGCTGATGATCCGGAACCAGGAGCGGCCCTTGCGCGTCGCCATGCCGTCTATTGCCCGGCCTTGAGCGCCTCGCGCAGCGCGGCCAGCACGGGGGCGGGGTCAGGACGCACGCCATGCCAGATGTAGAAGCTCTCGGCCGCCTGACCCACCAGCATGCCCAGGCCGTCGGCCGCAAGTGCGGCGCCGTCGGCTTGGGCCTGTTGCATGAAGGCGGTGGGCTGGGCGCCGTACATCATGTCGTAGGCGGCCGCGCCGGGCGCATAGAGGCCCGGGGGCAGGTCCGGGACGGCGTTCTGCAGGCCGCTGGCGGTGGCGTTGATGACCAGGTTCCAGCCGCCGGCAAGGGCGGCGTCCGCCAGGCTGCCGCCCGTGACCGCCGTCTGCGGCGACACGCCGCTCTCGCGCCAGGAAGCGGCCAGTTCTTCCGCCTTGGATGCGGTGCGGTTGACGATATGGATGCGGGCGCAGCCGGCTTCGGCCAGCGGCTGCAGCACGCCGCGGGCGGCGCCGCCCGCGCCGACCAGCAGCACGGACGCCCCGGTCAGGCGCACGCCCAGGCGCAGCAGGTCGGACACCAGGCCCACGCCATCGGTATTGCAGCCATGCCAGGCGCCGTCGCGCCAGGACAGGGTGTTGACCGCGCCGGCGAGGCGGGCGCGGCTGGACAGGCGGCCGGCAGCCAGGGCATAGGCGTCCAGCTTGAAGGGCACGGTTACGTTCAGGCCCAGCCCGCCTTCGGCGACGAAGGCGGCGACCGCCTGGGCGAAGCCGTCCACCGGAGCCAGCAGGCGCTCGTAGCGCAGTGGCTTGCCGGTCTGTTCGGCAAACATGGCGTGGATCTGGGGCGAGCGGCTGTGCGCGATGGGGTTGCCGATGACGGCGTATCTGGCGAGAGGGAGCGCCTCGGTCATGGGGCTTGTGTTTCCAGGGTGTCGTTGACGAAATGCCAGGTGCGGGTGATGACCAGCACGTCCGTGTCGCGCGCGATATCGGGCGGGAACGGCGGGAAGGGGGCGGCCAGCTGGACGATGCGGCGGGCCGCCTGGTTCAGCACGGCATGCGGCGAAGGCTGGTCGATCTCGACGTTGGCGATGCTGCCGTCGGCGCGCACCGACACCGTGATGCGCAGGGATCCGTAGATGCGGCCGCGGGCCTCGTCCGGGTAATGCTGGGTGCCGACCGTTTCGATGCGGGTGCGCCAGGCGTCGAGGTAGGCGGCGTAGCGCGAGGCCTCGGCGGAAGGCGCGACGAATTGCTTGCGCGGTTCGGCGCTGTATTGCTGGACCCGCGCCGCCAGGGCGGCCACCTGGGCGCTCTGGATGATGCTGGCCTGGTCCTCGGCGTCGCGGCCGAGGTCGGCGCCGTCGGGCCAGGGGTTGACGGCCTGGCGCTCGGCGCCAGCCTTGTCAGCGGCGCGCAGCTGGGTCATCAGGCGGGTCTGTTCGGCTTCCAGCTGCACCTGGCGGCGCCGCATGGCCTCCAGCACGATGGTTTCGGCCGATTCGCCGGTGCGGGGCAGCGGGGTGGTGGACATGCCGCGTTCGGCGTTGCCGCCGCCGGTCATCTGGTTCTGGGCCTGCGCGCGCGGGGTTTCCGGGGGCGTCTCGCTGCGGGCATTGAGCAGCACGACTTCCAGGCTGGTGGCCGGCGGGCGCGAGAGCGCGGGCGCGCCGAAGCGCCACGCCAGGGCGCCGGCGTGCACCAACAGCGATATCGCGATGCCGATGCGCAGGTAATGCTGGGCGGGTGCGCCCAGCCACCGCAGGTAACGGCTCAGCGAGGAGGGGGAATCAGCGAGGCGTTGCACCTGCGCATTGTAGAGCGAGTCCAGGTCTGCCGGGCGCCAGTAGCGGCTCACACGGAAAGCCTAGGCCTGGCGCGCGTAAGCCCTGGGCCCCGGGTCTGTAACAGACCGGGGCGCAAGCCAGCAGGCGCCTCAGCCGACCGTGCGGGGGAAGACCCAGACTTTGCTGGCGGGCAGCGACAGCCGGCAAGGGCCGGGCTCGCGCCCTTCGGGACCGTAGGCGCGCAGGGCCAGGGTATGGGCCGGGTCGGCGTCGGGGGTGCGGAACAGGTACTCCCAGCGGTCGCCCAGATACATGCTGGTCAGGAGCGGCATGTCGACGTGGTTGCCGTCGGGGTCGTCCGCCAGCCGTACCTGCTCCACCCGAATCACGGCGGTGCCGTCCTGGCCTTGGGCCACCCCCGGGCTGGCCTTGCCCCACAGCGACCAGCCGCGCCCTTCGATGCGGGCCTGGCCGTCGCGCACCTCGGTGACCTTGCCGTCCAGCCGGTTGTTGCTGCCCATGAATTCGGCGGTGAACAGGGTGGACGGGGAGCCGTACATTTCCTGCGGCGTACCCTGCTGTTCGATCTTGCCGTTGTTCAGCAGCAGGATGCGGTCCGAAATCGCCATCGCTTCGCTCTGGTCATGGGTCACCATCAAGGCCGACAGGCCGAGTCGGATGATCAGCTCGCGCAGGAAGGCGCGGGCCTCCTCGCGCAGTTTGGCGTCCAGGTTGGACAGCGGTTCGTCCAGCAGGATGACGGGCGGGCTGTACACCAGCGCCCGGCCGATGGCCACGCGCTGCTGCTGGCCGCCGGACAGGGCGTGCGGATGGCGCTGGCCCAGCTTGCCCAGGCCCAGTTGGTCCAGCACGGCCTGCACGCGTTCGCGCACCTCGGCGCCGGGCACCTTGCGCAGCTTGAGCGGGTAGGCCACGTTCTCGAACACGGTCTTGTGCGGCCACAGCGCGTAGGACTGGAACACCAGGCCCAGGTTGCGCTCCTCGGCCGGGACCTCTTTCTTTGCCGCGCCGTCATAGACGACGCGTTCGCCGATGGTGATGCGGCCGCGCTTGGGGCCTTCCAGGCCGGCCACGGCGCGCAGCAGCGTGGTCTTGCCGCTGCCCGAAGGGCCCAGCAGCGACACCACTTCGCCTTGGCGCAGCTGCATCGACACGCCCTTGAGCACCGGGTTGTCGCCGTAATCCAGGTGCAGGTCTTCTACAGAAAGCTCAATCATGAAGTTTGACTCCGAATCGCAGGGCGACGCCCAGGCCGATCACGACCAGAACGATATTGATGAAGGAAAGCGCGGCCACGATGTCGATGGCGCCCGAGGCCCACAGCGACACCAGCATGGAGCCGATGGTTTCGGTGCCGGGCGACAGCAGGTAGACGCCGGTGGAATACTCGCGCTCGAAGATCAGGAACATCAGCAGCCAGGAACCGATCAGGCCGTACTTGGCCAGCGGCACCGTGACGTGGCGGGTGACCTGGCCGCGGCGCGCGCCGGCGCTGCGGGCGGCTTCTTCCAGCTCGGGGCCCACTTGCAGCAGGGTCGAGGAGATCAGCCGCAGGCCATAGGCCATCCACACCACCGTGTAGGCCAGCCACACGCTGAAGATGGTGCTGCGCATGGCGCGCAGCCATTCGATGAAGTTCTCGCGCAGCCATTCCGCGAAGGGCAGGGCCGACAGCCAGCCGCCTTCGTCCAGGGCGTTGTCCAGCCACATCGGCACGAACAGGAACACCCACAGGAACGCCAGACCGGCCAGGAGGCCCGGCACCGCGCGCGGCACCAGCACGCTGTAGTCCATGAAGCGCGTGACGTTGTCCGGCTTGCGGTGCATGGCCAGGCCCACAAACATGTAGCAGAACACGGCCAGCGCGCCGCCGAACACACCGATGGCCACCGAGTTGACGATGGCGCGCATCAGGTTGGGCTGCGAGAACACGGTGCGGAACGCGTCCAGCGACAGCACGTCGAACAACGACACGCCCATGCCCCAGTTGGACACGAAGGCGCGCAGCAGCACGCCCAACAGCGGCACCACGATGGTCACCAGCAGCCAGAACGCCACCACGCCGCCGGCCACCCAGCGCCACTTGCCCAGCGGCAGGGCACGGGCGCGCGAGGCCTTGCCCTTGACCGTGACAAAGCGGTTGGCGGTGCGCATCAGGCGGCGCTGCAGCATCACCAGCGGGATCGTCATGCAGATCAGCACCACGGCCACGGCGGCCATCAGGTGATAGGACGGGATGCCCAGCTTGTTGGTGAGCTTGTACAGATAGGTCGCCAGCACCAGGTTGCCTTCGGGATCGCCCAGCACCAGCACCAGGCCGAACACCTCCAGCCCCAGGAAGAACAGCAGCACGGTGGCGTACAGCATGGCCGGACGCACCATGGGCAGGCTGACCGACACCATCACGCGCAGCGGCGAGGCGCCGGACACGCGCGCGGCTTCCTCGACATCGGAACCCATGCTGCGCAGCGCCGACGAGATATACAGGTAGGCGTGCGGCACGTGAGTCAGGCCGGCGATGATGACGATGCTGGTCAGCGAATAGACGTTCCAGGGCACGAAGCCCAGGATGTTTTGCGCCCAGGTCGAGAAAAAGCCCACCGGGCCCGCGGCGACCACATAGCCGAAGCCCAGCACCATGGGAGACACGAACACCGGCACCAGGATCAGCGGCTCGATCCAGCGGCGGCCGGGCAGGTCCGTGCGTATCATCAGGAAGGCCAGCATGCCGCCCAGCGGGATGGCGATGACGGCCAGGCCGAAGGCCAGGATGAAGCCGCTTTTCAGGGCCTTGTAGAAATCGGGGTCCGCGAAGATGAAGCGGAACGCGTCCAGGCTGAAGGTCTTGGACGGCGTGAAAAAGGGCGCGGACAGAAAGCTCTGGATGATGATGAACGACAGCGGCACGTAGATGGCCAACGCCGTGATCAGCACCACCACGCCGCGGGGCAGGGACTGCCATTTCGAGCGCAATGACTGCATGGGGAATCCTGTGTTCTTGAATGGCGCGAAGGTCGCGCGGCCGGGTCGGGGGCGACCGCCCCGGCGGCGGTCAGGGGGACTGCGGCGCGCCGCCGTCCCCTACGCGCGAGGCGGCCCGGAACCGTGGCTCCGGGCTGCGCGGCATTACTTGCCAGCCGCGGCGCGCCAGTCCTTGATGAACTGCAGGCGCTTGTTCTGTTCCAGGTAGTCCAGCAGCGTTTCGTTGACCGGAATCGGCTTGAGCGAGGCGCCCAGCTTCTTGGTCATGCCGTCCACATCGTTGTCGCCTTCGATGTCGTCGCGCACGGAGGCCAGGTCGGCCTGGTTCGCCAGGATGGTCTGGCCTTTCTGCGACAGCATGTAGTCCATCCACAGCTTGGCGGCGTTGCGGTTCTTGGCCTTCTTGCTGATGAAGGCCACGCGCGACAGGACCAGCGCGTAGTCGGTCGGGTAGGCCACGCCCAGCGACGGGTCGCTCTTGGCGCGCGTTTCGGCGTAGGAGCCCAGGATGTTGTAGCCGATCAGGTTTTCGCCGGAGGACACGCGTTCCATCATGGTGCCGGTGGACGACTGCACGATCAGGCCGCCCGCGGCGATGCCCTTGAGCGTTTCAAAGTACTTGGGGTCGTTGACCTTGTCCTGCACCGCCAGCATGAAGCCCACGGCCGACTTCTCGATGTCGTAGGTGGTGACCTTGTTCTTGAACTTGTCCGGCTGGCTGGCGATCAGCTTGGCCAGCGCGCCGTGCGTGGTGGGCACCTCGGCGGCGGGGATCAGGCGCTTGTTGTAGATGAACACGGCCGGTTCATAGGTGGTGCCGTAGGCCGAATCTTTCCACACTGCCCAGGCCGGCAGCTTGCCGACTTCCGGCGACTTGTACTGCAGCGCGTAGTCGCTGGCCAGCTTCAGCGCCGAGTCCATCGACGAGCTCCAGACGACGTCGCCGCTGGTGCCGCCCGCCGCCTGCTCGCTGATGTAGCGGTTGTAGAGCTCGGTGCTGTTCATGTCGTTGTATTCGACCTTGATGCCCGGATACAGCGCTTCGAAGCCCTTGATGACGGGGCCAGCGGCCTTGGTATCGGTGGTCGAATAGATGACGACCTTGCCTTCCTTCTTGGCGCCTTCCAGGATCTTCTGGTAGTCGGCCGGGTAGCCGGCCGGCACTTGCTGCGCAAAGGCGCTGCCGGCGGCAAGGGCGAATGCAGCGGCGCAGGCGGCCGCCAGTTGGGACTTGGCAAGCATGGGTGTGTCTCCGATGAGTCTTGTGGTTGGAGCGGGATCCGTGTCCAGCTTGCGGGCATCTTAGGAGCCGGCGTCTGTCGTCGTCCTGTCATGGCGGCAGGATGCGTCTAGGGGAAATCCCTGGGCGGCGTGGGCGCGCGCGCGTTCGATCCTTACGGCCGCGCGGGTGTGTCCGTCACCAGCCGGATCCAGTTCTGCACGAAGCGCGAATGGCGGCGCTGGTCCAGGCCGACCAGCAGGGCCGGGCTCAGCACCACCGGCTGCACGATGCCCTGGGAACGCGCCAGCACCGCTTCGGAGGTCCAGCGGCCAGGCGTGTCTTCCATGATGGAGCCGAGCGCCGCATGGCTGGACGCCACCTGTTGTCCGGCCGGCGACAGCAGCCAGTCCACCAGCGCCCGGCCCAGCTCCGGGCTGGGCGCGGTGCGCGCGATCAGCACCGAGCGCGCCAGCACCAGCACGTAATCCTGCGGAAAGACCACGCCGATGGGCGCGCCCGCGGCCTGCCGCGACAGCGCGTAGGAGCCGAGGATGTTGTAACCGATGTCGATCTGGTCGTTCTCGATGGCGTCCAGGATCTCGGCGCTGGTGGCCGACAGGCGCACGCCGGCCTGGCCCATGGCGTTGGCCAGTCCCCAGAAGTTCGACGACACCAGCTCGTCCTGCTCGGCCAGCAGATAGCCCACGCTGCTGGCTGCGATGTCATAGGTGCCGATGCGGCCGCGCAGCTTCGCGGCGTCGCGTTCCAGCAGGCGCAACAGGTCCTGGCGCGAGCGCGGCACGGTGGCTTCGGTATAGCGCTTGGGGTTGTAGACGATGACGGCCGGCTCGAAGGTGAAGCCATAGACCTCGTGGCGCCAGATGGCCCAGGAGGGCAGCTTGGCGGCGTAGGGCGAGGAATAGCTCAGCGCATAGCCGTCGTTGGCCAGCCGGATCTGCAGGTCGGAGGCCGAACTCATCAGCACGTCCACGTCCTTCAACTGCCCGGCGACGGCCGCTTCGTAGAGCTCGCGGCTGCCCATCTCGCGGTACACCACGGTGACGTCCGGCCGTTGCGACTGGAAGCCCTGGATCAGCGGCGCGACCACCGGCGTGTCCGTGGGTCCGGCGATGGTCAGGACCCGGGACGTGGGCTGCGGCGCGGGGTAGCGGGTGACGACTTCCGCGATGTCGGCGGCGCGTACCTCGGCGGGGGCCGAGCCCAGCAGCAGGCCCGCCATGCACAGCGCGCCCAGGCAGGCGGCTGCTGCGCGCCCCGGCGCGGAACGCGCCAGCGGCAGGATCACGCGCGCCGTCAGGCCGCCGCCCGGACGGTCCTGCAGCCAGAGCGAACCGCCGTGGGCGGCCGCCACCGAGCGCACGATGGAAAGCCCCAATCCCGACCCGGGCTGCGTTTCGCCGGCGCGGCCGCGGGTGAAGCGCTGCTGCACGGCGTCCTTTTCGTCGTCGGCCACGCCCGGCCCGCGGTCCGACACGGTGAGCGCCACGCGAAAACCCGCCACGGGCGTGGCCTGGATGTCCACGGGGCCGTCGGGCGCATAGCGCAGGGCGTTGTCCACCAGGTTGCGCAGCATTTCGCGCAAGGCGACCCGGTCGCCGGCGATGCGGGCGCGGCGGACCTCGGGCGCGATCTCGATGCGCAGGCGCTGCGCTTCCAGCGGGCCAATGCGGCGGCGCGTTTCGTTGACGGTCTCGGCTACGCCCACCAGCGTGCGCGATCCCTTGCCCAGGCGGTGCGTGATGGTGGCATCCATCAGCAGCTGATTGATCAACTGGCTGGCATGGGTGGCGTTCAGATGGATGCGTTCGAGGCGCGCGTGCAGCCTTTGCTGATCGGTTTCTTCCAGGGCGACTTCGGCTTGGGCGCGCAGCGAGGCCAGCGGCGTACGGACCTGGTGGGCGGCATCCGCCACCAGGGTGTTGAGCGTGCCCATGACGCCGGACAAGCGCTGCATGAAGGCGTTCAGCGCTTCGACCAGCCGTCGCACTTCTTGCGGCACAGGCGTCACCAGCGGCGCCAGGTCGTCGGGCGCGCGGCTGCGCAATTCGCGCTCCACCACGGCCAGCGGCGCGAAGGCCCGTTGCACCCCGAACCACAGCAGGCCCAGCGCCACCAGGGACACCACTACCAGCGGCAGTGCGGTGCGCCCCAGGATCTCGTCGGCCAACGCCTCGCGCGAGCCCAGCGTCTCGGCCACTCGCACCGTCACCCAACCCGCATGCTGGCTGGCGGACACCAGCCGGCCTACGGTGGCGACGCGCACGGGTTCGTCGTGATAGCGCAGATAGGCGAACACCGGCGTGGCCGACTGCGCCAGCGGCATGCCGGGCGCCAGGTCGTCGTAGCCCGTGATGAGGCGGCCGTTCGAGGTGCGGGCCTCGTAGAACACGCGCTCGCCGCCGGACAGCATGGCCAATGAGGACACCGGCGGTTCGACGGTGACGTTGTTGTCTTCGATCTGCACCGAGCCGGCGATGGTCAGCGCCGACGCCGCCAGCAGCCGGTCAAACGCCTGTTCCGCCGCGCGCTGCGCGTAGCCGCGCAGGAAGAACACCAGCCCGATCAGCGCGCAGGCCAGCAGCAGCACGCCCAGCGCGAAGACACGGCGGCGGATGGAAAAGTTTTCAGGGTTCTTCATGGCTGCGGGCCTGATAGCCGACGCCGCGCACGGTGACGATATCGATCGAGGCGCCCGTCAGCTTCTTGCGCAGCCGCGATATCAGCAGCTCCAGCGCATTGAGCGTGCCGTCGTCCAGGTCGAAGAGCTGGTTCATCAGCCGTTCCTTGGCGACGGTCTGGCCCAGCTTGCCAAGCAGGATCTCCAGCAGACGGAATTCGCGCCGGCCCAGCTCCAGCGGCGCGCCGGCCACGCTGACATTGCGGTTGGCAAGGTCCAGGCTGAGATTGCCATAGACGGTGACGCTGCTGGTCTGGCCCGCGGGGCGGCGCATCAGCGCGCGCAGCCGGGCTTCGAGTTCGCGCAGGTCGAAGGGCTTGACCAGATAGTCGTCGGCGCCCAGGTCCAGCATGTCGATCTTGTCTTCGATTTCGGCGCGCGCGGTCATGACCAGCACGGGGGCATCCAGACCGGCGGCGCGCAGTTCCCGGATGACGGTGAAACCATCTTTGCCGGGCAGGTTGATGTCCAGCACCAGGGCATCCCAGGTCTCGTCCAGGCCCCAGCGCAACGCGTCCACGCCGTCGCGTACCCATTGCACGCTATGGCCGGCGAAACGCAGCTTGCTTTCCACGGCATCGCCGAGATCGAGATTGTCCTCGACCAGCAAAATGCGCATGTGTTGTCTCCGTGTCTTTTGTGGCTTTCGGGGGGAGTTTATAGGGGTGTGAGGGTTCTGTGGGTCTTGATGCGGGCGCGGGCTTGGTTCTTAAGACGCCTGTCGCGTCGGCGGCCCCCCCCGTCGTCATCTTCGTCCAGGCCTTCGGCCTTCCCTTCAGATTCCCTCGGGCTTATCGACGCCCCGCGCCCCGCAGGCCGCCGACGCGACAGGCTCCGATGTATGAATCTTCACGGGCGCTGGGGCGGTCGGTGTGCTTGGCGTTCTCGCCACGGCTAGTGGGTTGGGGCGTGTCTTGCGGGGCCCGCCCCAGGCCGGCCGCGCGGGCGGCCTCTTGGGGCTTACGCGGCGTCTTGCGTCGCGTGATGGCGCTACGCGCTGGTGGAGGGGGGCGTTCTCGTGGTGACACGCATGGCAAGTGAGAACCGGGTCCGGGTTTGGTAGGGGGCTGTATCGGGACGATGGCCACGCGCTCGGGTCGGCCCGTAATCGTCACTTCAACGCGGATGCCGGATGGGTGGCGCGCGTCCGGATCTGCATGCGCAAGCGGCTGTCCGTCGCGCGCCACCCATCACCGCCATCCCCCAAGAGCTGGAGACCAATAGCAAACCATTCGTCGCATACGCGCAAGCGAACACAATCAAAATTCAAAAAATCACGTACGTCATTCTCGGTCGCCCGCGCGGCCGAGAATGGCGGGCAGCACAAGCATCGCCCCTGACCACGGCTCTAGCAGCGCATGAGTCCAAGACGCACGTAGCCCGTCGGCGCGGGCGCCTGAGGGGTGGGCAACCTCGATGCGCCCGAGGGAATCTGAAGGGAAGGCCGAAGGCCTGGACGAAGATGACGAAGGGGCAGTCCGGAGCGAAGGCTCCGGACCGCAATCGTGGGCGCCCGCCACTCAGGCGCCCGCGCCGACGGGCGGCCTACGTAGAGCTCGCAGCGCACCGCCAAAACACGCCAGCCAGACAGAAGACCTTACTCCTGTCCACCCACAGCAGGACTGATCTCCCCGATATACCGGCAATCCAGCTCCAGAGACAACTCATCCATCCCCAGAATATCAATCTCCACCGCAGTCCCCCGCTCCAACTCAGGCATCCCCCCCACCCGAGTCACCAGCGGCGCATTAGCGAACCGCACCAGATCCTCGCGCAGCACGTGCGCCACCGTGCGGGTCACGTTGTGCTGCTTCAGCCAGCGCAGGCACCAGTAGCGTTCCATCGCGCTCTGGAACTCCGCCCAGGCCGCGTATTGCGCATCGAAGGCGCCGATGATGGCGAACAGGTCCGCGTCGCGCGGCTTGAAAGGGGCGACCAGGCGGGCGGACACGCCGTGCTCGACCGCAGCGATCAACTGCCACTGGTTCACCAAGTCCACATAGCGGCGCAGCGGTGAAGTGCTCCAGGCGTACTGCGGCACGCCGATGGCCTCGTGCGGCAGGGCCTGGGTGCTCATGCGCACGCGGCCAGCCTGTTGCGAGCGGTAGATGCCCGGCACGCCATGCTGGTGCAGCAGGCCGCCCCAGAGGTTGTTCGCCAGGATCATGTATTCCGCCACCATGCGGTCCAGCGGCGCGTTGCGCTGGCGCGGCACCAGGCGTACCGGCGTGTCGGGATCGTCGGGGTTGCCGTCCAGGTAGAAGCTGTACTCCACCCGCGAATTGTTTTCCGGCTTGCCGCGCACGTTCTCGCGCTGCGCCGACAGGGCCTGGGCCAGCTTCCAGAGCGGACGCAGCCAGTGGCCGTAGGGCAGGTCGGCCGACGGATCGGACAGGCTGGCTTCCGTGACCTGGGCGTCCAGCATGTTGTGGCGCAGGTTCTCGCGCACCACGATACGTTCCAGGCGGGTTTCCGATTCGATGATTTCGCCGGTTTCCGGATCGGCCACCACGTACAGGGACAGCGCCGGCACTTCGCGGCCGGCGTCCAGCGAAAACGCCTGGATGATGCTGTCCGGCTGCATGGGGATCTTGTCGCCCGGCATGTAGACGGTGGACAGGCGCGCGCGCGCCAGCTTGTCGAAATCGCTGTCGCGGGTCACGGTAATGCCCGGGGCCGCCACGTGCACGCCGACGCGCAGGCGGCCGTCGGGCAAGGTGGAGACGGACAGCGCGTCGTCGATTTCCGTGGTCGTGACGTCGTCCACCGAATAGATTTCGGCGTCGGACAACGGCAGCTCGCGGTCGATGGCAGGCAGTTCCAGGTCCGGGAACGCCAGTCCGCGCGGGAAATTCACCGCCAGGAAACGGCGCTTGTGCAGCGCCAGCGCATGCGGCCAGGCGCCCAGTTCCAGCAGCAGGCGGTCGGGGCTCTTGCCCAGCTTGGTGCAGGCGGCGTCCAGCGCCTTCCATTGCTGCGAATTCTTGTCCGGGCGGATCAGCAGCGACTCCGCGGCCTGGGCGATGGGCTCGGGCAGGCGTCCGGCAGCCATTTCATCCACCCATTCCTGCTGCTGCTCGGCCTGGCGCTGCTTTTTCTCCAGCGCGGCCAGGGCGGCGGCCAGAATGTCCGGCGGGGCGGGGCGGTAGCGGCCCTTGCCGCGACGGTGGAAGTACGCCGGCGCGCCGTGCAGGCGCATCAGCAGCGCGGCCTGTTCCACTGGCGTGGGCGCGTGGCCGAAGTAGTCGGCGGCCAGCGCGGGGGAGTCGAATTCATCCTGCGGCGCGCATTCCCACAGGAATTGCAGGTCCAGCGTTTCGGCGGTCGCGGCCGCCTGGCTCATCAGCGCGGCCGGTTCGGGCGCGGCGAAGTTGAACAAGGTGTTGGCGCGCTTGATCTTGCTGCGCTTGCCGGATTCCGATTCCACCTGCAGGCTGGCGTCGGTCTCGGACAGGATATTGCCGGCCTTGAAGCTGCCGTCGTCTTCGTAAAACACATACATGGTGGGGATCGTCCTGGGCGGCGCGCACGCGCCGCCTTGCGCTGCTTATAGAGTGTAGAAGTCTGATACTGATTATTGGGGGCGAACCTGCTTGTCGCCAAGGGCGAATTCAAGCACTTCGGGCATCCAGTCCGCAAAATCGGACAAACCGTGGTCGCTGCCTTGCACGATGCGCTGGCGGCAGCCCGCGTAGCGGTCGCGCATCTCGCGCCAATCCAGCACCTCGTCGCCGGTGGCCGCTACCAGGAGGTAGCGGTCGGGCTGGGAGATGCGGGGGACATGGATGGCGGCCAGTTCGTCCACGTATTCGGGCAGGAAGACGAACGGCGCGTCGGAATGATACATGCGGTGCTCGCCGATCTGGGTGGCGAGGTCGCGGGCGGCCTCGACCGCCGGATTCAGCAGCACCGCCTTGCAGCCCAGCTGTTCGGCCAGCCAGGTGGCATAGAAGCCGCCCAGCGACGAGCCGATGATGGTCAGCGCACGGGGCGAGTCCGCGCCTGCCAGCTGGCGCCGGGCGATGTCCAACGCCTGCGCGACGGCTTCGCGCGGGCTGGCGGGCAGTTGCGGGCAGGCCCAGGCCGCCGACAGGCCGCGTTCGGCCATGGCGTCGGCCATCATCCGGGCCTTGAAGGAGGTCGGCGAGGAACGGAAACCGTGCAGATAAAGAATCATGGCTCGCCTTTGCGGTGTCTTTGCCGGAATCAGCCGCGCGCCTGCAAGGCGTCCAGCAGCTTGCCGTGCACGCCGCCGAAGCCGCCGTTGCTCATGACCAGCACCTGGTCGCCCGGACGCGCCGCGCCCGCCACGGCGGCGACCAGCGCGCCGATGTCATCGTAGCTGGAAGCGCGGTCGCCCAGGGGCGCCAGCACTTCGGCCGGATTCCAGCCCAGGGCGTGCTTGCCGGAATGGGCGCCGAAGCAGAACACCAGATCGGCGTCGGCCAGAGCCTCGGGCAGGCGGGCGGCCATGGTGCCCAGTTTCATGGTGTTGGAGCGCGGTTCCAGCACGGCCAGGATACGGGCCGGCCCGACCTGGCGGCGCAGGCCTTCCAGGGTGGTGGCGATGGCGGTGGGATGATGCGCGAAATCGTCGTAGACCTTGATGCCGTTGACCGTGCCGCGCAGTTCCATGCGGCGCTTCACCCCCGCGAAGCGACTCAGGGCCTCGATGCCCTGGGCTGCCGGCACGCCCACGTGTTCGGCGGCGGCCAGAGCCGCCAGCGCGTTCATGCGGTTGTGCTCGCCCGTCAGGTTCCAGCGCACGGTGCCGGCAGTCACGCCGCCGCGCAGCACGCTGAATGCGCCCTCGGCATCCGGAGCCGTCGCCTGCCAGGCGCCATCGGCGCCGAACGTGACGGTTTCGGACCAGCATCCGCGCGCAATCACGCGGTCCAGCGCGGCGCAGTGGGCCGGGCGCACGATGCGGCCCGATCCAGGGATGGTGCGCACCAGATGATGGAACTGAGTCTCGATCGCTGCCAGATCGGGGAAGATGTCGGCGTGATCGTATTCAAGATTGTTCAGGATGGCCGTGCGCGGACGGTAGTGCACGAACTTCGAGCGCTTGTCGAAGAAGGCGGTGTCGTACTCGTCCGCCTCGATCACGAAGGGGCGGCGCGACGGATCGAAGCGCGCGGACACGTGCAGGTCCTGTGCTACGCCGCCGATCAGGAAATTGGGCGCGAGCCCCGCGGCTTCCAGCACCCAGGCCAGCATCGAGCTGGTGGTGGTCTTGCCGTGGGTGCCCGCCACCGCCAGCACGTGCTGGCCGGGCAGGATGTTGTCGCCCAGCCATTGCGGGCCGGACACGTAGCGCGCGCCCGAATCCAGGATGGCCTCCATCAAAGGATTGCCGCGGCTGACCACGTTGCCGATCACGAAGAGATCGGGCTTGAGCGCCAGCTGTTCGGCGCCGAAGCCTTCGATCAGCTCGATGCCTTGTTCGGACAGTTGCGTGCTCATGGGCGGGTACACGCCCGCATCGCAACCAGTGACCTTGTGGCCGGCGGCGCGCGCGATCAGCGCCAGACCGCCCATGAACGTACCGCAGATGCCAAGAATATGCAGGTGCATTGAAAACTCTCCTGTCCTGCATTGTATATATATAGAGTGGCGGCCAGCCGCGGCCAGCCGCGGCCCGCGCGGCGCAAACCTGCGGCAGCGGTTATGATCGCGCCATGAATCGACGCCTACTTCTTTCCGCCGGCGTGGCCATAGCCGCCACGGTTGCGGGCGGCTACACCCTGATGGGCCGCAAGACCTCGACGCCCTCGGCCGCAGCCGATGCCGGCGATCCCGTCGCCGCCCTGATGCAGATGCCGCTGCCCGACCTGAACGGGGCGTCCCATACGCTGGCGGGCTGGAAAGGCCAGCCCATCGTGGTCAATTTCTGGGCAACCTGGTGCGCGCCGTGCGTCCGAGAAATGCCCGAACTCGACGTTTTGCAGAAAAAGTACCCGCATGTACGATTTGTCGGCATTGGTGTCGATTCGGCTGCGAATATGCAAAAATTTGTCGAGAAAGTACAGGTTTCCTACCCCTTGTGGGTGATAGGGGCCGGCGCCATCGATACATTGCGTAAGCTGGGAAATCCCAGCGGTGGCCTGCCTTTTACTATTGTTTTCAATGCAGATGGCGGAATTAACCGGAAGATATTGGGTGAAATCCAGCCCGACGACCTGGATCGCACCTTATCTGGTTTAAAGGCGTAAGTCTGTTGGACAAATAGTAGGAATTGGCGTAAAAAGCTGGTTTATCGGCTGTTTTGCCAACAATTGGCAAACCACTCATTGGCAAGCGCATGGCGCAAAACATACTGGTATTGCATGGCCCGAACCTGAACCTGCTCGGCACCCGAGAACCTCACATCTACGGCAGCCTTACGCTGCAACAGATCAACGAGGGACTTGAGCTGCTCGCAGGCGAACTGGGCGCCACGCTGACAGCGTGGCAAGGCAATCACGAAGGCGCGCTGGTTGACCGCATCCAGGCGGCCCGGCAAGACGGCACCGACTTCATCATCATCAACGCGGCGGCATATACGCACACCAGCGTCGCAATTCGCGATGCGCTGGCTGGGGTCGCGATCCCATTTATTGAAGTACATTTGTCCAATCTGTATAAGCGAGAGCCCTTCAGGCATCACTCTTATCTGTCCGACTTGGCGGTAGGCCTCATCAGCGGCCTGGGCGCGGATGGCTACGAGGCGGCTCTGCGTTACGCAGTGCGGCACTGATCTCGCACCAAACCACAGCATTTACATCTTATACGGCGCGGACCCGACGCTGGGACGTCGCCGACACTATCTCGGGAAGCAGCTTCTATGGACCTCCGAAAACTCAAAACCCTGATCGACCTGGTGGCTGAATCGGGCATCGCCGAGCTGGAAATCACCGAAGGCGAAGGCAAGGTGAGGATCGTCAAGTTCTCGCAGACCTTGCAACCGGTCGCCTACCACCACCCCGAAGCCGGCGTGCCGGCGGCGCCGGTGGCCCAGGCCGTCGCTCCGGCCGCGCCCGCCGCCGCCGAAGCTGCGCCGGTGATCCAGGGCCATGTCGTGAAGGCTCCGATGGTCGGCACGTTCTATCGCGCGCCGAACCCGGGCGCCGCGCCGTTCATCGACGTCGGCGCCACCGTCAAGGAAGGCGATCCGCTGTGCATCATTGAAGCCATGAAGCTGCTCAATGAAATCGAAGCCGACAAGTCCGGCGTCATCAAAGAAATCCTGGTCGAAAACGGCGAGCCCGTCGAGTACGGTCAACCCCTGTTCGTCATTGGCTGATAGCTGAAAATGTTCGAAAAAATCCTGATCGCCAATCGGGGCGAAATCGCCCTGCGCATTCAGCGCGCTTGCCGCGAGCTGGGCATCAAGACCGTGGTGGTGCACTCCGAAGCCGACCGCGAAGCCAAGTACGTGCGCCTGGCCGATGAATCGGTGTGCATCGGGCCCGCGCCGTCGCGTGAAAGCTACCTGAACATGCCGGCCATCATTTCGGCGGCCGAAGTCACGGATTCCGAGGCAATCCACCCGGGTTACGGGTTCTTGTCCGAAAATGCCGACTTCGCTGATCGCGTCGAAAAGAGTGGCTTCGTCTTCATCGGTCCGCGTCCCGACACCATCCGCCTGATGGGCGACAAGGTCAGCGCCAAGCGCGCCATGATCGAAGCCGGCGTGCCGGTGGTGCCGGGTTCGGAAGGCGCTTTGCCCGACGATCCGCAGGAAATCGTCCGCATTGCGCGCGAAGTCGGGTATCCGGTCATCATCAAGGCGGCAGGCGGCGGCGGTGGCCGCGGCATGCGCGTGGTGTACACCGAGGCTGCGCTGCTGAACGCCGTCACCATGACGCGTTCCGAAGCGGGCGCCGCGTTCAACAACCCCGAAGTCTATATGGAGAAGTTCCTGGAGAATCCGCGCCACGTGGAAATCCAGGTGCTTGCCGACGGCGGCCGCAACGCGGTCTGGCTGGGCGAGCGCGACTGCTCCATGCAGCGCCGTCACCAGAAGGTCATCGAGGAAGCGCCGGCGCCCGGCATCGCGCGCCGCCTGATCGAGCGCATCGGCGACCGTTGCGCCGATGCCTGCCGCAAGATGGGCTACCGCGGCGCGGGCACGTTCGAGTTCCTGTATGAAAACGGCGAGTTCTATTTCATTGAAATGAACACCCGCATCCAGGTCGAACACCCGGTTACCGAGCTGATCACCGGCGTGGACCTGGTCCAGCAGCAGATCCTGATCGCCGCCGGCGAAAAGTTCACGCTGCGCCAGCGCGACATCACCTTCAAGGGCCACGCGATCGAATGCCGCATCAACGCGGAAGATCCGTTCCGCTTCGTGCCCAGCCCCGGCCGCATCACCAACTGGCACACGCCGGGCGGCCCGGGCGTGCGTATCGATTCGCATGCGTTCAACGGTTATTTCGTGCCGCCGAACTACGACTCGATGATCGCCAAGGTCATCACCTACGGCGACACGCGCGACCAGGCACTGGCCCGCATGCGCACCGCGCTGTCGGAAATGGTGGTGGAAGGCATTTCCACCAACATCCCGCTGCATCGCGAAATGCTGCAGGACGCCCGCTTCATCGAAGGCGGCACCAGCATCCATTACCTGGAACACAAGTTGGCTCAGCGTCCCTGACCGCGATCCGGGGGCTTTCCGCTCCCGGGCCGCTCCTGTTTTGTTTTACGGTCAACGGGCCGCGGCGCAAGCCGCGGCCCGTTGACCAGATGGAAGAATCATCATGCGTGAACTCGTGCTCCATTGCCTGGAGGCGCAGGCCGAAGCCCTCTCGGATGCCCTGCTGGAAGCTGGCGTGCTGTCGGTATCCGTCGAAGATGCCGACCTGGGCACCGACGACGAGCGTCCCTTGTTCGGCGAACCGGGCACCGAGCCCGACGTGCAGGCCTGGGACCGCAACCGCGTCGTCGCCCTGCTGCCCGACGGAGCCGATCCCGCGCAGATCATGGAAGAAGCCGCCGCAGCGGGCGAACTCGATCCCGCCGTGTTCGAGGGCTGGAGCCTGCGTGACGTGCCCGACGCCGACTGGGTGCGCCTGACACAGTCGCAGTTCGGCCCCATCCATATCGCCGAACGCCTGTGGATCGTGCCCAGCTGGCACCGCGACAATCCCGATGTGCCGGCCTTCGAGCCGGACGCCGCCACCCAGGAAGGCGCAATCCACATCGAGCTGGATCCGGGCCTGGCCTTCGGCACCGGCAGCCATCCCACGACGCATCTGTGCCTGGCCTGGCTGGAAGCCGAGTTGCCGGCCGGCGCCACGCTGCTGGACTACGGCTGCGGCTCGGGCATCCTGGCGATCGCCGCGCGCAAGCTGGGCGCGGGTCCGACTCAGGCGGTGGATATCGACGCCCAGGCAGTGCAGAGCACCATCTTCAATGCCGAGGTCAACCACGTCGAGCTGCAGGCCATGCTGCCCGACGGGCTGGCGGATGGCACGTTCGAAGTGGTGGTCGCCAACATCCTGTCCAACCCCCTGAAGGTGCTGGCGCCCATGCTGGCCGGACGCGTCGCCGCGGGCGGCCATCTGGTCTTGTCCGGCGTGCTGGAACGGCAGGCCGAGGAAGTGGCCGCCGCATACGCGCCCTGGATCGCCATGTCGGTCTGGCGCGCGCGCGACGGCTGGGTGTGCTTGCACGGCCAGAAGGCCTGAGCGCTGCCACCGCTGGATCGCGCCATGGCCCTGACCACCCGTTGCCCGCAGTGCGGCACCACCTTCAAGGTGGTGCCTGACCAGCTGCGGGTCCGTAATGGCCTGGTGCGCTGCGGCGCCTGCTCGACCGTGTTTGACGGGCGCGCCTGCCTGCTGCCGGCCGCGGGCGCGGCGCCGCAATCCGTGCCGCCGGCCGCACCGCCGATGCCGGTGACGCCCGCCGCCAGCCAGGCCGCACCAGTCTTGGCGACGCCCGTTGCGCCGCAGGTGCCGGTTGCCCCCATTGCGCCTCTGCCTCCCGCCGCACCGCCGCCGGAGCGTCCCGCGCCCGCGGTGGATTTTTCACAGATCGCGCCCTGGGACGACGAGCCCGAACCGCCGCGCGCACCCGTGGCGGCGCCCTACAGTCCGCCCGCGGTGCCGCCTGCCGTGCTGCGCGGCCGCGACGATATCCGCCGGCGCGCCGAACCGACCCCAGGCGAGGAAGATGCAAGCCGTCATGAATCGGACGACCTGGCCGACGACGACGTAGGCGATGACGAGGATCCGCTGCGCTGGACTGCGCCCGCGGCTTCGAGGGCGGGGCATCATGCCGACACGGCCGTGCGCGGCCAGCATGCGGAGCCGTCCTTCACCATAGGGCGCGCTCGCGCCGACGTGCGTGACGAAGCGCGCGACGACGAGTACGACAACGAGTACGCCGACGAGCATCGCGACGACGACCCCGACGATTACCGGGAACACTACCGCGACGATCACGGCCCCGATCGCGAAGACGCTGGCGAGCCCGTGCTGGGCGACACCCGCACGCGTTATTCCAGCGCCACCGACGTGGGCCGCGCGCCGCCCGAATTCCTCGACCAGGACCGCGAGGAGCGGCAAGGCCTGCTGCGCAAGCTATGGGGCTACGCCTGCCTGATCGGCCTGATCGCGCTGGGCCTGCAACTGGCATACGTGTACCGCACCGATATCGCCAATTCCGTGCCCATTCTGCGGCCGGCGCTGGAGATGGCGTGCCAGCCGCTGGGCTGCACCGTGGGGTACGCGCGTCGCCTGGAACTCATACACATCACTTCCTCGTCGCTGCAGCCGCCGACCGGCGCGGCAGCGATCGATGACGGCCGCAGCCGCCTGGTGCTGACGGTGGTGATGCGCAACCGTCACGACAAGCCGCAGCACTGGCCCGCCCTGATGCTGGACCTGAACGACCTGTCGGACACGGTGGTGGTGCGCCGCGCGCTCAAGCCCGAAGATTATCTGACGCCCGAGCAACTGCGCGGTCCTTTCGCGCCTCAGGGCGAATTGAAGATTTCCGTGCCGATTGAAGTGACTGGCGTCCAGGTCAATGGCTTTCAAATCAATAAATTCTTTCCTTAAGGAATGACTCGCATGGCTACCCCAGTTCTGGTTTGCGGTTCGATGGCGTTCGACACCATCGCGGTGTTTGAAGGACGTTTCAAGGAACACATTCTGGCCGACCGCATCCAGTCGCTGAGCGTGTCGTTCCTGGTGCCCAGCATGCGCAAGGAATACGGCGGCTGCTCGGGCAACATCGCCTACAACATGAACCTGCTGGGCGGCAAGCCAGTGCCTGTCGCGACCGTGGGTGAAGACGCGGGCGAGTACATGGAGCGCATGGCTGGCCTGGGCATCGACGTCAGCCGCGTGAAGGTGATTCCGGAGACGTTCACCGCGCAGTGCTTCATCACCACCGATCTGGACGACAACCAGATCACTGCCTTCCACCCGGGCGCCATGTCGCACGCGGCGGAAAATGATCTGAGCGACGCCGACGCGGCCTGGGCCATCGTTGCGCCCGACGCCAAGGAAGGCATGTTCGCCCATGCCGAGCGCCTGCATAAGCGCGGCATTCCGTTCATTTTCGACCTGGGCCAGGCCATGCCGCTGTTCGACGGGGCGGACCTGGAGCGCATGCTCAAGCTGGCGCAGGCGCTGACGGTGAACGACTATGAAGCCGGCGTGGTGGAACAGCGCACGGGCCGCAGCATGGACGACATCGCCCGCAGCTTGCAGGCCGTGGTGGTGACGCGCGGCGCGGAAGGCGCCACGTTGCTGACCGAAGGCAAGACCATCCAGATTCCGCCGGTGCGCGCGGCCCAGGTGGTCGACCCGACCGGCTGCGGCGACGCGCAGCGCGGCGGCCTGCTTTACGGCCTGACCAGCGGCTGGAACTGGGAAGACAGCTGCCGTCTGGGCAACGTCATGGGCGCCATCAAGATCGCTTCGCGCGGCCCGCAAAACCATGCGCCATTGCGCGCCGAGATCGACGCCGTGCTGCACGCGACCTACGGTATTCATCTGCCGCTCTAAACCCCTCGGGAACCCTGCAGTTGCGCTGCGGTCGAAGCGTTGGCGAGGGTTGAAGACGCCGTGTTCCGGCGTCTTTTGCGGCTGTGTTTTTCAGCTTCTGGCGGTGCGTTTCAGTGTGTTGCAGCATCGCTGGCCCCAATTCGGGGCCAGGGTATGATGAGTACATCGTCGGCAACGGCCGATCGAGGAGTCCAAATGAATCAAAGCAAAACTTTTTCCCTGGTGACGCCGCGCGCGGGGCGCTGGCTGGCGATCGCCGCCGTCGTGACCTCGATGGCGGTCCTGGGCGGCTGCGCCAACCGCAGCGCGTCCAGCGGCGTCTACAGCTATGACCAGGCGCAGCGCGAGCAGATCGTCCGTACCGGCACGGTCACCGGCGTGCGTCCTATCGTGATCCAGAACGACAAGTCCAGCGGCGTCGGCATGGTGGCCGGCGGCGCGCTGGGCGGCGTGGCGGGTAACGCCATCGGCGGCGGCACCGGCCGCACCATCGCCACTGTGGGCGGTGTCATCCTGGGCGCGCTGGCGGGTAACGCCATCGAGAACCAGACCGGCAAGAATTCCGGCTACGAAATCACCGTGCGCCTGGACAACGGCGAAACCCGCGTGGTCGCGCAGGAAGCCGATGTGCCCATCAGCGTGGGACAGCGCGTGCAGGTGATCAGCGGCTCCGGCCCGACCCGCGTTACGCCGATGTAATGACCAGTCCAGCGCCGCTTGCGGCGCGGCCACGCAAAAGCCCCCGTCAGGGGGCTTTTTTATTGCCGGCGCATGGGGCGAAAAGGGGGGCAAGGCGGCAAAAGCTGGATAAGCGTAAAAATCTGTCGCTCGGCCGCAACGCGGCGCCCAGGGACTTACCCGCGAACGTTACGTTTGCCAGCGTTTTCTCGCGATTTCCTCCAAAAGCGTCATGGCGATTTGACGAACGTGGTGCCATGATTGCGCCTGCGATCGACGTCGCATTGCGAAAATCATGTAACTGAGTGCATCGGAACGTCGATTGCCGGGGGGCTGGATATTCAGCCTGGTTTCAGCAGTTTCTCTGTAATCTCATCGTCCTGAATCCCGGGGCGGGGGATTGTTGGCCGATCAGGCCTGTAACGCCGCACTATCTATGCATACCGAGCAAGAACTCCACACCAAGATCGGCGAGATCGTCGAGTCGATCGTCATGAAGAAAGTCACCCCCGATACGCAGTTGATTGCCACAGGCCTGGTCGATTCGCTCGCCGCCGTGGACATCACGCTGGCGGTCGAGTCGGAGTACGGCTGCAGCATTCCGGCTCCCGAGATCGCGGAGCACCTACAGTCGGTCCGCACGCTTGCCGGCTATGTCGCTGCCCATACTTCGTAATACCCGGCTGTTGTCTCACGTCGCGGCAGCCGCGACGGCGGTGGCTCTGGCGGTGGGTACGTATTGCGGCGCGGACGATCTACTCAGCCGCGTCGTGAATCCCATGTCGGCGCCCTCGGCCGCGGGCTCCGCCAAGAGCAACTACCTGCCCAACCTGGGGCCGGACTGGGGTACGCAGCACGTCAACCTGAACCGCCTGGGCAACGCCCTGAGCGATGGCACGCTGGTCGTGCTCGGCTCGTCCGAACTGTCCAGCCACGACCTGCGCTTCGTGCCTTACCGCTTCTTCCCCGAAGAGCTGAAAGTGCCGACGCTGGCCTATGGCCACGCCATGTTCCAGTCCTATGGCATCGTCAGCGTGCTGGAGTCGGTGGCGGATTCGCTCACGCCCAATACACGGTTGGTGATCATGCTGTCGCCGGCCTGGTTTGCCTCGGGCGGGCAGTTGCCGCGCAGCGCGTTCGCGGAGCACGTCACGGGACCGGTCTGGGACCGGCTCTGGGACCAGCCCAACACGCGCGAACAGATGCAGAACTGGATCAGCGACAACGCCAACTGGGGCCTGCTGTGGCTCATCGCCAATGGCCAGGTTGCCGAGCTGAAGGACAAGCTGGCGCTGTGGTGGCATGCGCGCAAGGAACCTGCACCCGATCGTCCGCGCACCAAGCTATCCGTGCCGGCGCACCGCTACGTGTCGTGGCCGTCGGCCGCACGCCTGGACCAGGGCCAGTGGGGCCGGCTGACGCATCAGGCGCGCGTGGTCGAACAGGACCTGGGCGGCCATAACCCCTACGACGTGCGCGACGATTACTACAAGCAGTACCTGGCGGCGCTGTATTCGCCAGCCCGCAACGAGTTCGCCGACATCGATCCGATCACCCGCACGGAACTCGGCGACCTGTCGCGCGTGATGGCCTTGCTGCAGAAGCGCAAGGTCCACGCCTACTTCGTCATCCAGCCCTTCAATCCCAAGCTCATCCTGGACGTGGAACGCTTCGACCCGGTGGTGGCCGCCATCACGGGTATGTGCGAGCGCTACCAGATGGGCTGCCTGGATCTCTACAGCATCCCCTTTGAACCGGGCATGCTGCGCGACGACATGCACCTCGCCGAACTTGGCTGGGCCATGGCCGATCAAGGCATTGCGGAGTACTTTTCCCGATGAGCAAGATTCTTCCCGCGGCCGCGCCCGAGGCCGGCCGCGCTGTTGAAGGGCAGGAAACCCGCAAGGCGGCCGTCGCCTGGGGCCGCCGATTTCTCTGGCACCTATGCCTGTATATCGGCGTGATCCTGGTGTTCGTGCTGCAGGCGCAGCCCACCACGGGCAGCGGCGGGCCGATCAAGGTCGAATTCCAATACCAACAGTTCTGAGCCCGCCATGGAATTGTTCGCAAGCTTGAGCTTTTTCGGCGGCGCCTTGTGCGGCGGCCTGGGCCTGTTGGCCTACCGTTCCTTCGGCATGCCGTTCCGTATCGGCTACCGCCACATCATCGGCGTGATCTGCCTGGGCGTGTGGATGGCGGTGTTCTGGGCGCGCCCGTATCAACCCATCGCCTTGCTGGCCATTTCCGGCACCGCGCTGTGGGCGGTGCGGCGCAACTACATCCCCACCTGGCTGGCCGTGATCATCACCATGACGCCGCTGCTGCTGGTGAAGACGGGCGTGTCGCACCTGGGCGCCATGCTGGGGCTGTCCTTCGCCACGTTCCGCGCCATCGACGTGCTGCTGTTCGCGCAGCGCAACGAACGCGTGTCGCCGCTGGACTACTTCATCTACCTGTTTTTCCCGCTGACGTTGCTGGCCGGTCCCATGTACCGCTGGCGTAATTTCCAGGCGGACCTGAAGCGCGGCTACGAAGGCGTGAACCTGAACACCTGGCTCAGCGGCCTGGAGCTCATCATGCTGGGCGTAATCCAGAAGTTCGGCGTGGCCGAACTGATCTGGCGCTACGGCCTTGCGACGCTGGACGCGCATGACTATTCGTTCACCGGCGTGGCGCTCAACGCTACGCTCTACAGCGCCTATCTGTTCTTCGACTTCGCCGGCTATTCCACCATGGCGATCGGTATCGGCATGCTGTTCGGCTTCACGTTGCCGATCAACTTCCGCAATCCGCTGGCCACACTGAACCCGCAGGATTTCTGGCGCCGCTGGCACATCAGCCTGTCGGAGTGGTTGCGCGACGTGGTGTTCATGCCCATCTACAAGGCGCTGAGCAAGACCAAGTTCTTTGGACGCCACCGCATGGCGGCGCAGAACATCGGCATCTTCGCGACCTTGCTGGCCATGGGCGTCTGGAATGGCCTGTCGCTGCACTACATCGTCAGCGGCCTGATGTTCGGCGCGTACTCGGTGGGCCACAACCTGCTGATCAACGCGGCGCGCACCCGCCCGGCCCTGCAGGCTGCGCTGGCGCAGCCCGTCATGCGCTTTCTCGGGCGCGTGCTCACCCTGATTCTTGCTGCGCTGGCGCTGTACGTGTTCAGCGGCCGCAGTCCCATCTGACGCCGGGAGTTTCGGCATGCGTTTCGATCTGAAGTCTTTCCAGTTCACAGATACCGGATATGCGCCCGACGCGCCTGCGGTCGTCGCCGCCGACCGCAGCCTGAGCTGGTCGCAATTGCGCGCCGAGGCAGGTGCCTGGGCCGACGAGGCGCGCAGGCATGGCGTGGCGCCGGACGTGCCGATGGCCATCTATGGTCACAAGGAAGCTGCATTCTTCGTCGCCATGGTCGGCGCCTTGCTGATCGGGGCGCCGTTCGTGCCGGTGGATACCATCTATCCGCAAGAGCGTTTGCGCCGCATCGTCGAGATCGTGCGCGCCGCCGCCGTGTTCGATGCCGCCAGCGGCAGCTTCACGTCGGGCGAGGGCGCCATGCTGGCCGAGCGCGGCCTGGCCTACGTCATGTTCACGTCCGGCAGCACGGGTGACCCGAAGGGCGTGCAGATCGGCCGCGAAAGCGTGGGCCTGCTGGGCGACTGGATGCTGGGCAGCTTCGGTCTGGGCGAAGCGCCCGTGTTCATGAACCAGGCGCCATTCAGCTTTGACCTGTCCATGTACGAAGTGTTCGCCACCTTGGCCGCGGGCGGTTGCTGCGTGCTGAATGCACGCGAACAGATTGCCGCGCCTGCTGCCTGGATGGCCCGCCTGGCGGAGCACGGTGTGACGGTCTGGGTGTCCACGCCGTCGTTCGCGCATCAGCAACTGGCCAACCGCGATTTCTCGCCGGCTGCATTGCCTGGGTTGCGCACCTTCCTGTTTTGCGGCGAGCCGCTGCCCGCGGCGCTGGCCAAGAAGCTGCGCCAGCGTTTCCCGGACGCCGTCATCCTCAATACCTACGGCCCCACGGAAGCCACCGTGGCGACCACCTGGATCGAAGTCACGGACGCCGTCCTGGCCGCGCACGACCCGCTGCCCGTGGGGCATGCCAAGCCGGATAGCGTGCTGATCGTGGACGAAGGCGAGATCTGCATCGTGGGCGACCACGTCATGCGCGGTTATCTGAATCGCCCGGACCTGAACGAAGCCAAGCTCTACACCTACGCCGACGGCCGCCGCGCCTTCCGCACGGGCGACCTGGGCCAGATGGAGAGCGACGGCCTGCTGTTCTGCCGCGGCCGCATGGACGACCAGATCAAGTTGAACGGCTATCGCATCGAGCTTGCCGAGATCGACGAGGCGCTGCATGGCCTGCCGGGCGTGGAGGGCGGCGCCTGCGCAGTGCTGCGCAGGCCCGACGGCACGGCGGTGCGCTTGATCGGATTCGTGGCGGGGGTGGAGGAGCAGGCGCCGCGCATTTTGGCGCCTGAGGCGCTGGCGGGCTGGAAAGAGCGGCTG
This sequence comes from Achromobacter sp. ACM01, assembly GCF_014851745.1. Taxonomy (NCBI): domain Bacteria; kingdom Pseudomonadati; phylum Pseudomonadota; class Betaproteobacteria; order Burkholderiales; family Alcaligenaceae; genus Achromobacter; species Achromobacter sp. ACM01. The sequence goes on along the minus strand of NZ_JACVAF010000009.1, from coordinate 139,002 downwards.
GCGCAGCGCCTGCCGCCTTACATGGTGCCGTCCGAGCTGGTGGCCTGCGCGGCGCTACCGATGTCGAACAATCATAAGATCGACCGCAAGAAGCTGGTCGAGATCTACGCCGGCATTCCGGCGTAAGGGCCGGCGGGGCGTGGCCCCGCCGCTTTACAGACCCACCATGCGCTGGCTGATGTTGGACAGCACCATCAACAGCACCTGTGCGACGATCAGCAGCACCAGCGGCGAAAAGTCGATCGCGGTGCGCGGCAGCAGGCGGCGGATGGGGTCCAGCATGGGCGCGGTCAGCGCCTGCAGCAGCGGCATCATGGGCGCCATCGGATTCACCCACGACAGCACGGCCTGGATCAGCGTCAGCCATACCACCAGGTTCAGCGCCCATTTGACGGCCATGATCAGCGCCGAGCCCATGACCCTGGGCAGGTAATCCAGCGGAATCAGCGCACCGATCACCACCAGCCAGATCAGCACCAGATAGACCAACGCGGACAACCACACGGCGACGAGGCTGGTCCAGTCGATCTTGTTGCCGGCGGGAATGATCTTGCGCAGCGGCATCACCAGCCAGTTGGTGACTTGGTAGATGAAGCGCGACAACGGGTTGAAGGGGTGCAGCCGTATCGCGTGCATCCAGGCGCGCGCAATCAGCGCCGCGCCAAACAGCGTGAACACGATTTCGAGAAGGAAACGCAAGATTTCATCGAGCATGGACACGGTCACCCTGAAAAAGAGGAGTCAATTGTCGCATGCCCAGGCGAAAAATCGCCTGCAGGCCGCGCGCGCTCGCCGTTCTGGAGGATACTGGCCAATGCCGGGCCGCGCGGACACGAAAAAGCCGCCCGGCTTAAGCCAGGCGGCTCTGCGAAGCTAGTGCTTCGAACCGTCCGGATTAAGGACGGCCACCCGTCGGGAACGGCCACGACGCGGCGGGGTTCAGCGCGGTCTTCGCGCCCGGAGCAGCAGCCGTGGACGGCGGCGTTGCGGGCTTCTTCGGAGCGGCTTTCTTCGCAGCGGGCTTCTTGGCGGCAGCAGGCTTCTTGGCAGCAGCAGGCTTGGCTGCAGCAGGAGCCTTCTTGGCAGCGGGGGCCTTCTTGGCAACAGCCTTCTTGGCGGCAGGCGCCTTCTTGGCTACGGCCTTCTTGGCAACCGCCTTCTTGGCAGCAGGAGCCTTTTTGGCGACGGCCTTCTTGGCTACCGCTTTCTTGGCGACGGCCTTCTTGGCGACGACCTTCTTGGCTACGGCTTTCTTGGCAACCGCCTTCTTGGCGACAGCTTTCTTGGCCACGGCCTTCTTGGCGACAACCTTCTTGGCTACCGCTTTCTTGGCTACCGCTTTCTTGGCGACTGCCTTCTTGGCGACGGCCTTCTTGGCTACCGCTTTCTTGGCGGCGACCTTCTTGACTGCCGGCTTCTTGGCGGCAACCTTCTTCACTGCCGGCTTCTTGGCAGCGACTTTCTTGACGGCTACCTTCTTGACGGCAGCTTTCTTGGCCGGTGCGGCCTTCTTCGCTACTGCCTTCTTGGCGGCGGGCTTCTTCACCGCTTTCTTTACGGCTTTCTTGGCTGTTGCCATGGTCATGCTCCTTAGGTTCAGGGGTCCCAGAACTTAAACCCGTGCCCCGATCCGCCAACAAGGCGCATCGTGCCCGGGCTATTCATCGGCGCAAGCCGCTGTTCTGTGCGAGCAACAGCTACTACGGTTTGCGCTAATGAATTCGGCACAGCCATTTGATATGGCCCCCGCTCCTTTGGCGCGAGCCATTTCAAATGGCGCCGGTAGACGACCTGATCACAGGCCGCCGACCGCTTGTTCTACGTGTGTTCGATTGCCCCCACGCCGCGCCTTCGGCTTGCTGCCCCCGAGGGGGCGCGTTTTACCTTGGGGCGGCCCGGCGGCAAAACACCCTGACCAGGGAGAACATCATCAAGCCTGTCGCGAACGCGACGCTCCTTGCGTCTGGAGCGTGCCCGCGCCGGGCCTGATGACGTACTGCTTTTACTCCCAGCTCAGCGTGCCACCGGTTTGGTATTCGATCACGCGAGTTTCAAAAAAGTTGCGTTCCTTTTTAAGATCGATCATTTCCGCCATCCACGGGAAGGGATTTTCTTCCTGCGGGTACAGCGGTTCGATACCGATTTGCTGGCAACGACGGTTGGCGATGAAGCGCAGGTAGGATTTGAACATAGGTGCGTTCAAGCCCAACACGCCGCGCGGCATCGTGTCTTCGGCGTAAGCGTATTCGAGTTCGACCGCTTTGCGGAAGAGTTCTCGAATTTCTTCGCGGAATTCCGGCGTCCACAGATGCGGATTTTCCAGTTTGACGGTGTTGATCAGGTCGATGCCGAAATTGCAGTGCATGGATTCATCGCGCAGGATGTACATGTACTGCTCGGCGGCGCCGGTCATCTTGTTCTGGCGGCCCAGCGCCAGGATCTGCGTGAAGCCAACGTAGAAGAACAGGCCTTCCATCAGGCAAGCGAAGACGATCAGCGACTTCAGCAGCGTCTGGTCGGCTTCGGGGGTGCCCGTCTTGAAGTTGGGGTCCGCGATCGCGTCGATGAACGGGATCAGGAACTCGTCCTTGGCGCGGATGGACGGCACTTCGTTGTAAGCGTTGAAGATCTCCGCTTCGTCCAGGTCCAGGCTTTCGACGATGTATTGATAGGCGTGCGTGTGGATCGCTTCTTCAAACGCCTGGCGCAGCAGGAACTGGCGGCACTCGGGCGCCGTGATGTGGCGGTAGGTGCCCAGCACGATGTTGTTCGCGGCCAGCGAGTCGGCGGTGACGAAGAAACCCAGGTTGCGCTTGACGATGCGGCGCTCGTCCTCGGTGAGCCCGTTCGGGTTCTTCCAGAGGGCGATGTCGCGCGACATGTTGATCTCTTGCGGCATCCAGTGGTTGGCGCAAGTCGCCAGGTACTTCTCCCATGCCCACTTGTACTTGAAGGGCACGAGCTGATTGACGTCGGTCTGGCCGTTGATGATGCGCTTGTCGGCAACCTTCACGCGTTGCGAGGTGGCGGAGCCGCTGGCGGTCAGGCCAGCCGCGTGTTCAGGCGCGGCAGGCGTCGGCATGGCGGTGTCGCCGAAAACACCGGTCGCCGCCCGGACTGCGGGCGCAGCCTGCCCGCCCGCCGCGGGTGCGGGCGATTGTGCAGGTTGCGTGGCGATGGTGTCGTCTTCCCAATTAATCATGATTCATTCTCCGGAGGCGGTTATTGGCAGGCTTCGCACTCTTCGAAGCCGGGGTCGCCCGGCCGCATGGTGCAAACCGCCCCGAGAACTTCGGGTTCCGGCAAAACAGGTGCAGCAGCGACAGCAGGACCAGCGGACGGTGCGCCCGCCGAGACGGCGTTCAATTCGCCGCCGCGTCCCGTGGACTTCTCGGCGCTGGTGGCGCCAAGCGTACGCAGGTAGTAGGTCGTCTTCAGGCCGCGCTTCCAGGCCAGCTTGTAGGTGTCGTCCAGCTTCTTGCCCGACGCGCCCGACATGTAGATGTTCAGCGACTGTGCTTGATCGATCCACTTCTGGCGGCGCGACGCGCATTCAACCAGCCAGCTCGGTTCGACTTCGAACGCGGTGGCGTAGAGGTCGCGGAGTTCGGAAGGTACGCGATCGATGCGGGACAGGCTGCCGTCGAAGTACTTGAGGTCGGCGACCATGACTTCGTCCCAGAGACCGAGTTTCTTCAGGTCACGCACGAGGTAATCGTTAACGACCGTGAACTCGCCGGAGAGATTCGATTTGACGTACAAGTTCTGGAAAGTGGGTTCGATGCACGCAGATACACCAATGATATTGGAAATAGTCGCGGTTGGGGCGATTGCGATGCAATTGGAGTTGCGCATGCCATGTTGTTTGATGCGCGCGCGCAACGTATCCCAATCGAGCGTGCTCGACTCATCAACTTCAACGTGACCACCGCGTTCATCGCGCAGCATCTTCAACGTGTCTTGCGGCAAGATGCCGCGCGACCACAGCGAGCCTTCATACGATTGATAACGGCCGCGCTCTTCAGCGAGCAGGCTCGAGGCCCAGTACGCGTGATAGCACACGGCTTCCATCGAACGGTCGGCGAACTCGACGGCCGACTGCGATGCGTAAGGCACGCGCATCATCTGCAGGCAGTCCTGGAAGCCCATGATGCCCATGCCCACCGGACGATGGCGCGCGTTGGAATTGCGGGCCTTGTCGACGGCGTAGTAGTTGATGTCGATCACGTTGTCGAGCATGCGCATGGCGATGCTGACCGTGCGCTTGATCTTGTCGTGGTCGAGTTCGAAACCGCCGCCGGCAGCCGGCTTCATGTGCGCGACCAGGTTCACGGAACCCAGGTTGCACACCGCGATTTCGGATTCGTTGGTGTTCAGCGTGATCTCGGTGCACAGGTTCGAGCTGTGCACGACGCCGACGTGCTGCTGCGGCGAACGGATGTTGCAAGGATCCTTGAACGTGATCCAGGGGTGGCCGGTTTCGAACAGCATCGACAGCATCTTGCGCCACAGGTTCAGCGCCGGCATCTTCTTGAAGAGCTTGAGCTCGCCGCTGGCAACGCGCGCTTCGTAGCCCACGTAGGCTTCTTCAAAGGCGCGGCCGTACTTGTCGTGCAGGTCGGGGCAGTCGGACGGCGAGAACAGCGTCCACTCGCCGCCTTCCATGACGCGCTTCATGAACAGGTCGGGAATCCAGTTCGCCGTGTTCATGTCGTGCGTGCGGCGGCGCTCGTCGCCGGTGTTCTTGCGCAGTTCCAGGAATTCTTCGATGTCCAGGTGCCACGATTCCAGGTACGTGCAGACAGCGCCCTTGCGCTTGCCGCCCTGGTTGACCGCGACGGCGGTGTCGTTGACGACCTTCAGGAACGGCACGACGCCCTGGCTTTCGCCGTTGGTGCCCTTGATGTGGCTGCGCAGCGCGCGCACCGGGGTCCAGTCGTTGCCCAGGCCGCCGGCGTACTTGGCCAGCAGCGCGTTTTCCTTGATGGCGTCGTAGATGCCTTCCAGGTCGTCGGAGACGGTGGTCAGGTAGCACGACGACAGCTGCGAGTGCAGCGTGCCCGAGTTGAACAGCGTCGGCGTCGAGCTCATGAAGTCGAACGAGGACAGGATCTCGTAGAACTCGATGGCGCGGGCTTCGCGGTCGGTCTCGCGCAGCGCCAGGCCCATGGCCACGCGCATGAAGAACACCTGCGGCAGTTCGATGCGCGTGCCGCGGATGTGCAGGAAGTAGCGGTCGTACAGGGTCTGCAGGCCGAGGTAGCCGAATTGCAGGTCGCGCTTGGCGTTCAGGGCGTGGCCCAGCTTGGTCAGGTCATAGCTGGCCAGATCGGGCGACAGCAGGCCGCCTTCGATGCCGCGGGCGATGAAGGTGGGGAAGTATTCGGCGTAGCGGGCGGCCATGCCGTCCTGCGAGACTTCTTCGCCCAGCACTTCCTTGCGGATCGTGTGCAGCAGCAGACGGGCGGTGACCTGGCTGTAGGCCGGGTCCTTTTCGACCAGCGCGCGCGCGGACAGGATGGCGGACTTGAACACTTCGTCGACGGGGATGCCGTCGTAGAGGTTCTTGACCGTTTCCTTCAGGATCGCTTCCGTGTCGATGAATTCGGCCAGGCCTTCGCCGGCGGCTTCGATGGTGGCGCGCAGCTCAGCCAGATCCAGCGGGCGGCGCACGCCGGCGTCGGTCACGTTCAACACGTGTTCCTGCGGGGCGGCGGCCTTTTCCTGGTTGTCGGCGGCGGCGGCAGCGGCGGCCGCGCGTTCCTGCGTGCGCTTTTCGCGGTACAGCACGTAGGCGCGGGCGACGTCGTGTTCGCCCGAGCGCATCAGGGCCAGTTCGACCTGGTCCTGGATGTCTTCAATATGGAAGGTGCCGCCGTTGGGGCGGTTGCGCACCAGCGCGTTGACGGCCTGGCCGGTCAGGTTCTCGACCAGCTCACGCACGCGCGCGGAGGCCGCGCCCTGGCCGCCGTTGACGGCCAGGAAGGCCTTGGTCATGGCGATGGCGATCTTGTTGGGTTCGAACCCGACCACCGAGCCATTGCGGCGAATGATGTTGTAGCTGGCCCATTGCCCGCCATTGGGGTCGGCAGGGGAATCGGTTTGGGAGGGCGGCACGGCCGAGGGCCGGGTCACAGAGGCGATCGTAGTCTGCATGGAAGCTCCTGTGCGAAAAGCGCGTAGATAGCGACATGACGGCGTCATGTCAGGTACAAAATCGGATCTTTTGAGGGGGTCGTAACGCTAGGACGGCTTAGTCCAAAAGGCGTGGCCGACGGGAATCAGCTCTTAAGCGACCACAACATATAGTGTAGCACCCCTCGTTGGACACTAATTCTAGTGATCGAGTACGACAGGGACAAGAAAAAAATAAGACGAAGTTCACAAAAGGTTGTTACCAAATGCACTAGGCGCGCCCAGCAAGGCGCGCCCAGGAAGGTGCCGCTCGGAGCGAATGTTTATGCGGTCTTCCGCAGGGGCATATCGCGCGGGGCAGGCGCCGTATAGGTTTGCATCAAGCGGCCCAACTCCGTCCGATACTTCTCGACGTTTGCAGCCTTCACGTGACCGAAGCCGCGGATGGTTTCTGCAAGGCCGGCGATTGTAGCCGCTTGAGCCAGCTTGTCGCGGGTCAACCCTGCGAGCAACTGGTCTATGGTCTGGCGGTACTCGCGCACCAGCGCCCGTTCCATCTTGCGTTCGGCGGTGTGGCCGAAGGGATCGAACCAGGTGCCGCGCAGGCCCTTCAGGCGCGTCAGCATTTTCAGCGCGGTCATGGTGCGCGGGCCCAGCGTCATCTTGCGCGGCACGCCGGTGCGCGGGTCCTTGCGGGCGAAGATGGGCGGGGCCATGTGGAAGCGCAGGCTGTAGTCGCCTTCGAACTGGCCCAGCAACTGCGCCTGGAAGGAGGCGCCCGTGTAGAGCCGCGCGACTTCGTACTCGTCCTTGTAGGCCATGAGCTTGAAGAGGCCGCGCGCGACAGCGAGCGCCAGGCGCGGCGTCTTGGCGTCGGGCGCCAATTCGCGTTCGCGCGCCGCGACGGCCTCGACCACGTCCTGGAACTGGCGGGCGTAGTCGGCGTTTTGATAGGCGGTCAGGTCTTCGATGCGGCGGGCGACGGCGCGTTCGAACGATTCGGGCACGTGCAGTTGCACGACCTGGGCGCGCGGGCGCAACGCGCCTTCCAGCGCGTCGGGCTGGTGCGCTGCCAGACGGCCGCTGTCGAAGGCAGCCCGGTTGGCGGCCACGGCCACGCCGTTGAGTTCGATGGCGCGGTTGATGGCGGCCTGCGACAGCGGCACGCCGCCGCGCTGCCAGGCATAGCCCAGCATGAACATATTGGACAGGATGCTGTCGCCGAACAGCGCCAGCGCGGCCTCGTGCGCGTCGATCGCGACGGTGTTGGATTCGCCCGCGGCGTGGCGGATCTTGGCCAGCAGCGCTTCGGGCCGCATGGCCGCGTCCGGGTTGCGGGTGAAGTCGGAGACCGGGGCCACGTAGCTGTTGACCGTGACCTGGGTGTGGCCGCGGCGCAGCGCGCCCAGCGAGTCCGGCGCCACGGAGGCGACCGGGTCGCACAGGATCGCGGCGTCGGCCTGCTGCCAGTCCAGGCGTACCGGGCCGGCAGGCGCGCCGGCAGGCGCCAGGCGGATGTGGCTGACGACCGTGCCGCCTTTCTGCGCCAGGCCGGTCAGGTCCAGCACCGCGGCGGACAGGCCTTCCAGATGCGCCGCCATCGACACGATGGCGCCGATGGTGATGACGCCGGTGCCGCCCATGCCGGCGACCAGCAGGCGATAGGGATGGTCCAGCGCGGGCATGGCCGGCAGGGGCAATTGCGCGATCAATTTCTGCAGGCGTTCCTGGTCGGCCTTGGGCGCCGCACTCTTCTTGGGCTTGCCGCCCATCACGGAGACGAAGCTGGGGCAGAAGCCTTCGGCGCAGGAATAGTCCTTGTTGCAGCTGGACTGGTCGATGGCGCGCTTGCGGCCATAGGGCGTTTCCAGCGGCACCACCGACAGGCAGTTCGATTGCACGCCGCAGTCGCCGCAGCCTTCGCAGACGGCGCTGTTGATCAGCATGCGGCGCGCCGGGTCGGGAAATTGGTTCTTCTTGCGGCGGCGGCGCTTTTCAGCGGCGCAGGTCTGGTCATGGATCAGAACGGTCACGCCGGGGATCTCGCGCAGCTCGCGCTGCAGCGCGTCCAGTTCGCGGCGGTGGTGCACCTTGATGCCGGCGCCCAGGTCCACGCCTTGGTACTTTTCGGGTTCGTCGGTGGTGACGACGATGCGGGCCACGTTCTCGCCGCGCAGTTGCTGGCAGATGCTGGGCACCGAGATCGGGCCGTCGATGGGTTGGCCGCCCGTCATGGCCGTGGCGTCGTTGAACAGGATCTTGTAGGTGATGTTGGCCTTGGCGGCCACGGCCTGGCGGATGGCGAGATAGCCGGAGTGGTAATAGGTGCCTTCTCCCATGTTCTGGAAGATGTGCGGCATCTTGGTGTAGCGCGACAGGCCGATCCAGTCCACGCCTTCGCCGCCCATCTGCGTCAGGCCGCCGGTGTCGCGGTCCATCCAGGCGGCCATGTAGTGGCAGCCCACGCCCGACAGCGCCTGGCTGCCTTCGGGCACCTTGGTCGAGGTACTGTGCGGGCAGCCCGAACAGAAATAGGGGCGGCGGCGCATGCCGTCGGCATCGTTGGACAACGGCGCCTGGCACGCGAATGCGGACAGGTCCGCCGCCAGCGGCAGGCCGGCGGCGCGGCTGAGCCAGCTGGCCAGCGGCTGCGCCAGCAGGGAAGGGCGCAGCTGGCCGGCCGAGGGCACCAGCGCTTCGCCGTCGAAGCCTTTCTTGCCGATGACGGTGGGGCGGTCCGGCAGGTTGAACAGCAGGTCCTTGATCTGGCTTTCGACCACGGCGCCCTTTTCCTCGATCACCAGGATGTGCGAGAGGCCGCGCGCGAATTCCAGCAGACGTTCGCTATCCAGCGGCCAGGTCAGGCCGGGCTTGTAGATGCGCACCGGCGCGTTGGCGGTGACGGTGTCCACGCCCAGGCGCGACAGCGCTTCCATGGTGTCCAGGTGCGCCTTGCCCACCGTGACGATGCCGACAGTGGCCTTGGGCGCCGGACAGGTCAGGCGATCGATGCTGTGGCGGCGCGCGAATGCGGCCACGGCCTTCATGCGCAGGTTCATGCGCGTTTCGATCGCCAGCGACAGGAAGTCGCGCGCGGAATATTCCAGCGATTCGGGCGGCATGTCCGGATCCGCCAGCATGTCGTAGCGCTGGGCGGGGGCGGGAACGAAGGAATGCCCGCATTCGATGGTTTCGGACACGGCCTTGAAGGCGACCCAGGTGCCCGAGTAGCGCGACAGGGCCCAGCCCCACAGCGCGAAGGTTTCGTATTCGTCGATGGAGGCGGGATGCACGATGGGCATCTGCCAGCCGATCAGCGAGGCCTCGCTGGAGTGCGGGATGGAGGACGAGACGGCGGTGTGGTCGTCGCCCACCACCACCAGCACGCCGCCGTTGCGCGATGCGCCCGCCGCGTTGCCATGATGCAGCGCGTCGCCGGCGCGATCCACGCCGGGGCCCTTGCCGTACCACATGGCATAGACGCCATCGACGTTGCGGTCGGCGCGCACGCCGGCCTGCTGGGTGCCCATGACCGCGGTGGCCGCCATGTCTTCGTTGATGGCGGGCAGGAAGGTGATCTGGTTGGCGTCCAGCGCCTTTTGCGCCTTCCACATGGCCATGTCCACGCCGCCCAGCGGCGAGCCGCGGTAGCCCGAGACGAAGCCGGCCGTGTTCAGGCCGCGTTCGCGGTCCATCCGGGCTTGGGTGAGCATGATGCGCACCAGCGCCTGGGTGCCGGTCATGAAGATGCGGCCGGAGCTGCGGGTGAGGTTGTCGGCGAGCTGGTACTCGAGGTCCAGCTGGGGTTCGGCGGCGGGGGTACCGTCCATGGTGAATACTCCTGGTTTCGGCACCATGATAGGTTCGCGAGCCATCAGGTTTATTGCGTTTTTGGATCGTGCTATCCCTATAATTCGCAATGAACGTTTCGTGTTCGATAAAAACCAGGAGACTAAGCGATGGACAAGACCGATATCGGCATCCTCAAGGCCTTGCAGGAGGACGGCCGGGCCTCGGCGCAGCAGCTTTCAGAGAAGGTGGGGCTGTCGGCCGCGCCGGTGTGGCGGCGGGTGAAGGCGATGGAGGCCAGCGGGGTGATCCAGGGCTATAGCGCCCAGGTGGACCGCAGCAAGGTGGGACTGGGCTGCATGTTCGCGCAGATCAGCCTGGAACGGCACTCCGCCAATACGGTCGAAAACTTCGAGCGCTCGGTGCGCGACGCGCCCGAAATCCTGGAGTGCTACGCGGTGACGGGGGATTCGGACTTCCTGCTGAAGATCCTGGTCGAAAGCCCGGAGGCCTATGACCGTTTCCTGCACCGGTTCCTGTTCAACATGCCGGGCATACGGCAGACGCGCACCATCGTCGCGCTGCGCGAAATCAAGCACGAGCAGCGCCTGCCGCTGTAGATAAAACGGGCCCTCTCTATATAGATATAGGAGGGCCCCGAATTTATTGGGGTTGGATGCCCGAGATCCGGATCCATTCCTTCCAGCGCGCGGTGTCTTCCTTCACAAAGGCATCGAAGCGCGCCACGTCCATCGATTCCGGCGTCAGGCCCAGGGCGCGCAGCTTCTTCGCAGTCGCTTCGTCCTTCACCGCCGCCTGCATGTGGGCGTTCATCTTTTCCACGATGTCCTGCGGCGTGCCTGCCGGGGCCGACAGGCCGAGCCAGCCGGCAACGACGAAATCCGGATAGTAGGTGGCCATGGTCGGCACGCTGGGCCAGGCCGCATGCGGCTGGGCGCCGGTGACGGCAATGGGGATGAGCCCCTTGCCGTCGATCTGGCCCATTGCGGTCAGGTAGTCGACGAAGGCGAAGTTGATCTGCTTGCCGCGCAGGTCGGTGATGATCTGCGTGATGTTCTTGTAGGCCGCGCCGGTGATCTCGATGCCGGCGCGCTGCTTCAACAGTTCGGACGGCACTTGCGAGGACGAGCTGTAGTAGCCGAAGAAGACCTGTCCGGGATGCTGCTTGGCATAGGCGACCAGGTCGGGCACCGTGCGGTACGGGCTGTCGGGCGACACTACGCCGACCGTGCCGAAGGTGCCCAGCATGCCGACCTGGCGGAAGTCCTTCTGCGCGTCGTAGGGCAGACTCTTGTAGAGGAACTGGTTGGCCGAGTGGGTGGAGTTGGTGGACAGCAGGAAGGTGTAGCCGTCCGCCGCGGCGTTCTTTGCGGCGTTGGTGCCGACGATGCCGCCGGCGCCGGGACGGTCCTCGACCACCACGGTCTGGCCGGTCTTTTCGCCCAGGTATTGCGCCAGGGTGCGCGCGGTGAGGTCGGCCGCGCCGCCGGCGGCGGACGGCACGATGAGGGTCACGGGTTTCTCGGGCCAGCCGGCGGCGTGCGAGGCCGCGGCCAGCAGCAGGCCGGCGCCGATCAGGGCCGGACGGAGGGAACGGGGAATGGACATGCTTGTCTCCTGATGGCGCGATTGCGCGTCGTTGTCGTTGTTGTCGTTGGTATTGGGGGGGCGATCAACCGAATTGGCTGCGGTGCCAATCCAGGATGGCGGCGGCGCTGACTTGCCACTGGTCCGCGTACATCATGCAATGCGGTTGGCCGGCAAGCACGGCGTGGGAAAAACCGAAGCGGCGCGCGATCGCCAGATCCTGGCCTGGCGGATGGCGGTCATGCGTGTCCAGGCCGGCTTCCAGGCACAGGCCGGGAGCGTGGATGGCGGCGGCGTCGACGGGCACGCGCAGCAGATAACGGTCGTTGAGCACTTCCGGACTTTCGGGGCACAGGCGCCGCGATACCGAGGCGACGTTGCGGTCTGGCGAGGTCGCCAGAAAGCGCGCGCGGATTTCGGCGTCGTTCGGCGCGCTGCGCGGCAGGCCTTCGGGGACAGGGGGCAGCGCTTGCGCGCCGGGCAGGTCGCCGGGCGGCGACGGCGCCAGCAGGACCACGCCCGCCACCGTCCGCTGGCTGGCGCCCAGCAGCGCGGGCAGCGCGCCCATGCTGTGGCCGATGACGACCGTGGGACGAGCCAGCGCGTCCAGCGCGCTGACGACATCCTGGCCCAGGTCGGCGATGCCAACCGACGCAAACGCCGCGTCCTGGGGCAGGGCGCCGTGGCCGCGCAGATCCAGCGCCGCGCAGGCGAGGCCGGCGCGGGCGAAGAAATCCAGATAGTGCGCATAGCACCAGGCGCCGTGGTAAGCGCCGGGCACGAACAGCAGGCCTGGCCTGTCGTCCCGAGGATCGGCGCCGACTATCAGGCGGCCCTGGCCTGCGGGATGCGCGGGCAATTGGTCGATGCGGTTGAAATCCAGCGGGTCGGCGCGGATGGAAAGAGGCGGGAGCAGCGAGTCGGCATTCATGGTGCGGCCATCTTAGGTGCGGCCGAACTATCAGAAAACTTTATTTTTCATATGATTGGATAAGTTTCACTAATCGAGGCCAGCCATGCGCCCCTTGCCCGAGATTTCCATCACGCACTACCGCCACTTCCTGCTGGTGGCCGAGCTGCGCAGCTTCCGCGCGGCCGCGGCGCGGGCCTTCCGCTCACAGCCGGCGTTGTCGCTGTCCATCCGCGAGATGGAGCAGCGCCTGGGGCAGCCGCTGTTCGAGCCGGGCAACCGTGGCACGCTTACGCGATTCGGGCAGGATTGCCTGCCGCTGGCGCGTGAACTGGTGCAGCACCACGACCGCGTGGCGGGCGCGCTGTCGGGGCTGGCAAGCAACGAGGCCGGCACCTTGACCATGGCGTCCGTCGCCACCGTGGCCACGCACTGGTTGCCGGAACTGGTGGCGACGTACCGCGAACGCTATCCGGCGGTGGCGTTGCGCCTGTTCGACGACAACTCGGAAGGCGTGGAGCGCATGGTGCTGGCAGGGGAGGCGGAGCTGGGCGTGTGCAGTCCGGTGTCGCAGGACCGGCGACTGTCGTTCGAGCCTTTGCTGCGTGACGCCTTCGGCCTGGTCTGCCATCGCGGCCATCCGCTGGCCAGGCGCAAATCGGTGACCTGGCGCGAGATCGAGGACCTGCCTCTGGTCGGCACCATCGCCCATCGCCAGCTTGCCGGCTATCCGCAGGCGGCCTTCATGCTGGACCGGCAGGTCTTCGTGTCCAACATGATGTCGCTTCTGGCCATGCTGGAACGCGGCGTCGGCGTCACGGTGCTGGCGCGGCTGGGCGTGCCGCCGGACTCGCGCGGACTGGCCTTCGTGCCGCTATCCGCCCCGCGCATCGAGCGTGAACTGGGCATCACCCGGCTGGCCGGCCGCAGCCTGTCTCCGGCTGCCGCGCGCATGGAGGAAATGCTGCGCGCGAAGGCCGCGAAACGCGGCCGCACTGTCGCTTGAAACCAACGCATTTTTGCGATTTGCGGCCATAAAACAGGCCAATTCCGGGGCCTACTGTTGCGCAATTGCACTGGTCGCGGATCGCCGTTGATTCTTCGCAAACGGCTCTTTAGAGTGCGTGATGTTTGCTGCGCGAGGGACGCGCCGGGGTGCTCGGTGCGGCGCGTCGACAGACGTGTTGAGGAAGTCATGAGCAGTGTGTATTTGCGTACGGCGGGCGTCGCCTGCGCCGTTCTGATCCTGGCCGGCTGCGCCGCCAGAAAGCCCGCCACCATCACCGAGGCCCAGCCCGCGGAACCGCCCAAGCCGGTGGCCTGCGTGCCCGCCAAGGCCGGCGATCCCATGATAGGCACCTGGCTGTCGAACAGCCGCCCGCGCGACGTCAGCGGCGATCTGCAATCGCTGATCGTGCTGTCCGCCGATGGCACCATGGCCTATGAATCCCTGCTGAAGATCGGCCGCAAGACGCGTCCCGCGTTGCGCGAGACCGGCTGCTGGAGCGTGGCGGACGGCATCTACACGATGCAGACCACCAAGTCCGCTGGCGAACTGGTGGACGCCAACGATCCGATCTACCTGAACCGCTACCGCGTCGAAAAGGTCGAGAAGACCCGCCTGACGATGCGCGAGCTGAAAAACGGCGGCCAGGTCATGACCGCGCGCCGCATGCCCACGGGCTACCGCCTGCCTTATTGAGCGTTGCGCGGGACGGACATTCCGCCCCGCGGCAAAGCCAAGATGGCCGGGCTGCGGTAAGGTGCGGTCTTCACCCATCGCCCGCAGCCGGTCATCCATGCCTGCCTTGTCCTCCGAAGCGCGCGCCATCGCGCTGCTTGCCCTGGCCGCTTTCGTCAGCGCCAGCGCCTTCCGCATTTGTGATCCCATGTTGCCGCAGCTGGCGGCGGAATTCGGCACCACTACAGGCCAGGCCGCGCGCGCCGTGACCGCGTTCGCCGTGGCCTACGGCGTGTTGCAGATGTTCTTCGGCCCCCTGGGCGACCGCTACGGCAAGTACCGCGTCGTCAGCATCGCGACCTTTGCCTGCGCGCTGGGCAGCGCCGGCGCCGTGGTTGCCGGGTCGCTGGACGTGCTGGTGTTCTGCCGCGTCCTTTCGGGCGCCGCGGGGGCGGGCATCGTGCCGTTGTCGATGGCCTGGATCGGCGACAACGTGCCCTACGAACGCCGCCAGGCCACCCTGGCGCGCTTCCTGACCGGCACCATCCTCGGCATGTCGGCCGGCCAACTGGCTGGCGGCCTGTTTGCCGACACCGTGGGCTGGCGCTGGGCGTTCGCCGCGCTGGTCTGCGGCTATCTGATAGTGGGCGTGCTGCTGTTGCTGGAAGTGCGGCGCCAGCAGGTCTCGGGCCTGGGCCAGGTGGATCCCGGCGCGGTGCGCCAGGGCTTCGTGGCGCAGGCGCGGCTGGTGTTGAGTACGCCCTGGGCGCGCATCGTGCTGGCGACGGTATTCGTCGAAGGCCTGCTGGTGTTCGGCGCCCTGGCCTTTGCGCCTTCCTACCTGCATGAACGCTTCGGTATCTCTCTGACCGCCGCGGGCGCGCTGGTGGCCGTGTATGCCGTGGGCGGCTTGCTTTATACGGTGGTGGCGGGCCGCATCCTGAAACGCCTGGGCGAACGCGGGCTGGCGATCGCCGGCGGACTGGTGCTGGGCGTGGCGTTCCTGTCGTATTTGCTAGGTCCGGTTTGGATGTGGAGCTTGCTGGCCAGCGTGCTGGCGGGTTTCGGCTACTACCTGCTGCATGCCACGTTGCAGACGAATGCGACGCAGATGGTGCCGTCGGCGCGCGGCACGGCCGTCGCGTGGTTCGCGTCCTGCCTGTTCATGGGCCAGGCGGCGGGCGTGGCCTTGGCGGGCGCGGTGGTCGATGAGATCGGGCCTGCCGCGTTGTTTGGCGGCTCGGCGGCGCTGTTGCCCTTGCTGGGCGCGTTCTTCGCGCGCGCATTGAAGGCGCGCGCGGCCATCCAGCAAGCCTGAAGGAACGGCTGAAACACCGCGGGCCTTGCTCATTCCAGGATGAGCAAGGCCCGCGGTGTTTTTGGGACAGGCGCTTAGATCGCAGCCAGGCGCTTGAGCACCGTCTGCTTGCCCAGCAGGGCCAGCACGGCGTCCACGGCCGGGGTCTGGGTCTGGCCGGTGACGGCGACGCGCAGGGGAATGGCCAGTTGCGGCATCTTCATGCCGCGATCGGCCAGCACGGCCTTGATCAGGGCGGACAGGGCTTCGCGGGTCCAGTCCGCGTCCTGGGCGCGCTGGGCGAAGTCGGCCAGCGCTTCGCGCGCAGGCGCGGTCAGGTGTTGCTCGGCCAGCTCGGCGGGCGCGCCCTTGAACTCGGCGCAGAACAGCATGGCGCCGTCGGCCAGTTGCTCCAGCGTTTCAGCGCGGTCCTTCAAGAGGCCCATGACGCCCGGCAGGTCGATCTTTTCCGGATGGCCGCCGCGGTTCGCCACGCGCGGCGCCACGCGCTCGGCCAGTTCGGCGTTGTCCATCTGCTTGATGTAGTGGGCGTTGACCCAGTTCAGCTTCTTCGGATCCCACTGCGAGGCCGACTTGGACAGGTGCTTGGTGTCGAACCACGACACCAGCTGGTCGCGCGAGAAGAGTTCGTCGTCGCCGTGGCTCCAGCCCAGGCGCGCCAGGTAGTTGACCATGGCTTCCGGCAGATAGCCTTCGTTGTCGTACTCCATGACGTTGACGGCGCCGTGGCGCTTGGACAGCTTTTCGCCGTCCGGACCCAGGATCATGGGCACGTGGCCGTATTCGGGCAGCGTGGCACCCAGCGCGCGCAGGATGTTGATCTGGCGCGGGGTGTTATTGACGTGGTCGTCGCCGCGCAGCACGTGGGTGATGCCCATGTCCCAGTCGTCGACCACGACGCAGAAGTTGTAGGTGGGCGTGCCGTCCGGGCGCGCGATGATCAGGTCGTCGAGTTCGGTGTTGTCGAAGCTGATCGTGCCCTTGACCATGTCGTTCCAGGAGGTCGCGCCTTCCTGCGGGTTCTTGAAGCGCACCACGGGCTTGCGGCCTTCCGGGATGGCCGGCAGGGTCTTGCCGGGTTCGGGACGCCAGGTGCCGTCGTAGCGCGGCTTGTCGCCGCGGGCGCGGGCGGCTTCGCGCATGGCTTCCACTTCCTCGGGCGAGCTGTAGCAGTGGTATGCGGTGCCGGCGGCCAGCATCTGCGCGACCACCTCGCGGTAGCGGTCCATGCGCTGCATCTGGTAGAAGGGGCCTTCATCGGGCTGCATGCCCAGCCAGTCCATGCTGTCCAGGATGGCCTGCACCGCTTCCGGCGTGGAGCGTTCGACGTCCGTGTCTTCGATGCGCAGCACGAAGGTGCCTTGGTGGTGGCGCGCGAAGGCCCAGGAGAACAGCGCCGTGCGGGCGCCGCCCAGATGCAGGAAACCCGTGGGCGAGGGCGCGAAACGGGTACGAATGGGGGTAGAGGCGTTGGAAGTCATAGGTGGCAATGATAGCGGCTGCGGCGCCACAAATCGGCGTCAGGCTGGGCCCATGTCAAACGTAGGGCGGGGTTGTCTTGTTACGATGAGGGGTATTTTAGATTAGGGCCTGCTAACACCATGTTGCGACATGCTCTCGCTCCGATGTTCGAGCCCGCCTCGCTGGTGATCGTCGCCGACCGGCCGCTGCCGGCGGCGGCCTCGTTGCCGCCCGCGCTCAAGGGCAAGACCACAGTGGTGGCCTGCGAAGTCGGCGCCGCGCCGGACCTGCCGGACACGTTGCAGGGCCTGGCCCAGGGCGAACGGCCTGATCTGGCCCTGGTTTGCGTTTCGCCCGCCGTCCTGCCGGAAACGCTGCGCAGGCTGTCGCCGCTGGCGCCGCGCTCGGTGATCCTGTTGCCGCATGAACTGCCCGACCCGTATCCGCGCGGCACGCTAGCGCTGTGCCGCGCCTGGGCCGAGGAAAACCGCTGCGAATTGCTGGGTCCGCGCTCCTTCGGCGCCCAGCGGCCGCACGCCGGGCTGAACCTGAGCCAGCACCCGGTGCTGGCGCGCGCCGGCCGCGTGGCGCTGTTGGCGCAGTCGCGCTCCATCATGGCCGCGGTCATGGACTGGGCCGAAGATGTGCACATCGGCTTTTCCACCGCCGTGTCGCTGGGCGACGAGGCGGTGGTGGGCCTGTCCAAGGTGCTGGACTACCTGGCCAGCGATCCGCGCACGGACAGCATCGTGCTCTATCTGGAAGACGTGGGCCCGGCCCGCGAATTCATGAGCACCTTGCGCGCCGCGGCTTCGATCAAGCCCGTGATCGTGCTGAAGGCCGGCCGTGCGGACACCGACAGCGCCGATGCCATCTTCGACGCCGCGCTGCGCCGCGCGGGCGCGGTGCGGGTACGCTATTTCGTGCAGCTGTTCTCGGCCGTCAAGGTGCTGGGCTACACGCGCCGTCCCAAGGGCCGGCGCGTGGCGCTGATCTCCAACGGCAGCGGGCCGCCCCAGCTGGCCATGGACCTGATCGGCCCGGACGCCGCCGTGCTGCGCGCCGAACTCGCGCCCGCGACCCAGCGGACGCTGGCGGCCATGCTGGAGCCGGACGCGGCCACCGCCAATCCCGTCATCACCTTCACGCCGCTGACGCCCGAACGCATCCGCGCCATGCTGGACGCGGTGCTCGACGATGCCGGCGTGGACGGCGTGCTGGTGCTGCTGGCACCCGACGCGCTGGCCGACATGCCGGCGGTGGCGCGCGAGCTGGCGCAGATCGCACCCAAGGCGAAAAAGCCGGTCGTCACCTGTTTCATGGGCGATGCCGGCATGCGGCCGCTGCGGCGCATGCTGGACGACGCGGGCACCTCGGCTTTCCGCACGCCGGAATCGGCCGCCGATGCCTTCGGCGTGCTGGCGACCCATCACTACAACCAGCAACTGCTGCTGCAGACACAGCCGCCGGAGCCGGCCAGCCATGTGCCGGACCTGGGCGCCGCGCGCGAGATCCTGGCGCGCGTGCGCGCGGAATGCCGGCGCGAACTGAATACCTCTGAAATCCGCAGCCTGCTGGCCCTGTTCTACGTGCCGCTGCGCGACACGCCGATGGACGTGGCGGCGGCCGAGCCGGAATCCCGCCCCATGGCGATCCGGGTGCGGCGCGATCCGCAGTTCGGCCCCGTCATCCGCTTCGGCGCGGGCGGTCCGGACGCGGTGCTGTCGCAATCCGACCGCGGCGTAGACCTGCCGCCGCTCAACGGCTTCCTGGCCCGCCAGCTGATCGAACGCAGCCGGCTGTGGCGCCGGGTGCTGGCGCCGCGCATCGGCCACATGGCCGCCGAGGCGCTGCAACAGGCGGTGGTGCTGGTGTCCGAGCTGGTGTCGGAATTGCCGGATATCGAGTCCCTGGACATCGATCCGCTATACGCCGGAGAAACCCATCTGCGCGCCGGCGGATTGCGCATGACGCTGACCGAGAAGCCCGGCTGCGAAACGCCGCAGACCGCAGGCTATCCGCATATGGCGATCCACCCGTATCCGGCCCGGCTGGTCCAGGTGCGCCGCTTCGCCGACGGCATCCCCTGGGTGCTGCGTCCCATCCGTCCCGAGGACGGCGAGCCGCTGCAGGAATTCATCCGCGGCCTGTCGGAGCGTTCGCGCTACATGCGCTTCGTGTCCATGATGCGCGAGCTGACCCCGCGCATGGTGTCGCGCTACACGCAGGTGGACTACCACCGCGAGCTGGCGCTCGTGGCCGCCACGCAGGTGCCCAACCCGGCCAACCGCGGGCATCCGCGCGAGGTCCTCGTGGGCTTCGCGCACTACCTGCGCAATCCGGACGGCAGGGGGGCGGAGTACGCGCTGGTGATCGGTGACGACTGGCAACGCCGCGGCCTGGGCCGCCAGCTGATGTCGGCGCTGATCGACGCGGCGCGCGAACAGGGGCTGGAATACATCGACGGCCTGGTGTTGTCGACCAACCGGCCCATGTTGTCGCTGATGACCAGCCTGGGCTTCACCAACGACGCGGATCCGGAAGACCCGACGATGCGCCGGGTCTGGTTGAACCTGTCCTGATCCCAGGCCCGTTCAGGCGGTCTTTCTGGCCGCCTGGGCGGGCTTGAGCCGCGCGATCGATTCGTCCACCGACAGCACGTCGCCGAAGAACAGCATCCAGCCGTGCAGCGCATGCTCGTGCTCGGCGGGCGTGACGGCGGCCAGCGCGTCGTCCACCATGATGGTGCGGAAGTCCCGCATCATCGCGTCGCGGGCGGTGGATTCGCAGCACACGTTGGTGACCGTGCCAGCGATCAGCAGCGTGTCCACGCCGCGCCCGCGCAACAGCGGCTCCAGTTCGGAAGAGCCCGGCGCCATCGCGCTGTAGAAGCGCTTGGTCACGCGCAGGTCGGCGTCGTGCGCATGCAGGTCCTGATGCAAGGCATATCCGGGAGCATCGCGGCGCAGTGTTTCCAGGCGCCTGGCGCTGCGCTCCGGCGTCAACATCACGCCGTGATGGTGCGACCAGAACGAGTCGGCGTTATCAGAAGCGGTCTGCACCCACACGATGGTGCCGCCGGCGACGCGCACCGCGTCGCACAGGCGGTTGATGGGGGCGATGATCTCGCGCGCCGGCGCGCATTCGCCCTGATAGCCGGGCAGCGTGAAGTACTGCTGCATGTCCACCACCACCACCGCGAGGCGCGCGGCGGGCAGTTCGTCATAGGGATGCAGGCGGCCCTGGCGGGCGATCACGCGGTCCTGCACCCATTGCGGGAATTCCATGGCGGCTCCTTATCCGTAGCGCCGCGCGATGGCGGCTTCGATGCGGTAGACGATCAGGTACATCACGCTGGAGATCACGGCCAGGATGGCGATGGCGGTCATGACGATGTTCAGCTTGAACACCTGGCTGCCGTTCATGATGAGAAAGCCCAGGCCGGAATCCGCCGACTGGAACTCGCCCACGATCACCCCTACCAGCGCCAGGCCGATGTTCATCTTCACCGCCGCGATCAACGTGGGCACGCTGCCCGGCAGCACCACCTTGGTCAGCACCTGCCAGCGGCTGGCGCCGAAGGTGTGGGCCAGCTTCACCTTGTTCAGGTCGATGCCGCGAAAGCCCGCATACACCACCATGATGGTCACGAACACCGCGATCGCCACGGCCATGCCGTATACCGCGTAGTCCGACCCCAGCCACAGGTAGAAGATCGGCACGAAGGCGATCTTGGGCATGGCATTGGCCACCACCAGGAAGGGGTCCAGCACCTTGTACAGGAAGTCCGACCACCACAGCGCCGCCGCCACCACGATGCCGATCGCCATGCTCAGGCCGAAGCCCACCAGCGTGGCGCTCAGCGTGGTCATGATGTGCTTGCCCAGGTTGCCGTTGTTCCAGAGTTCGATGAACGTCGGCCACAGCGCGCTGGGGTAGCTGGTCAGGAGCGGGTTGAGAATGTGCATGCGCGGCAGGATTTCCCAGGCGCACAGGAACACGGCCAAGAGCAGCGCCTGCGCGACGCGGATATGCCGGCGGCGGGCGCGGTCGCGCCGGAGGTAGTTCAGGTACTTCTCGCTGGGCGCGCGCACGGCGCGCAGCGGAACGGTGTTGGCGACGGGCGCGTTCATGGGTCAACCCTCCACGTGGACATCGAGCTCGTCCCACAGCTGTTTGAAGTAGGTATTGAATTCCGGCCGCGAGCGCGCCTGGAATGGCGTCGGCCGCGCCTGGCCGTCGCCGTAATGGATGCGGTACTGGCTCTTCAGGCGGCCGGGACGGCGCGACAGCACGATCACACGGTCGGTCATGGCGATGGCTTCGCCGATGTCGTGGGTGACCAGCACCACGGTCTTGCCTTCGCGCCTCAGGATGTCCACCACTTCGTCGGAGATTGCCAGCCGGGTCTGCGAATCCAGCGCCGAGAAAGGCTCGTCCAGCAGGATCACGTCCGGCTCGGTGACCAGGGTGCGGGCCAGCGCGGCGCGCTGCCGCATGCCGCCCGACAATTGGCGCGGCGTGTGCGACAGGAACGCGCCCAGTCCGCATTTCTCCAGCAGATGCACGGCGCGCGCCTCGCTGCGCGCATCGCGCCGGCCCTGGATCTCCGCGCCCAGCATGACGTTGTCCAGGATGGTGCGCCACTCGAACAGGTAGTCCTGCTGCAGCATGTAGCCGATGCGCGGATTGGGCTTGGTCACGGCCTGGCCGTCTATCATCACGGCGCCCGAGGTCGGCGGAATCAGGCCGGCGATCAGCGACAGCAGGGTGCTCTTGCCGCAGCCGCTTTGCCCGATCAGGCTGACGAATTCGCCCGCCGCCAGCGTGAACGACACATTCGACAGCGCCTCCGTCTCGCCTTCCTGGGTGAAATAGGAAAGACAGACCTCGCGCAGTTCGATCTTCGCCGTGGCAGTGTCCGGCTTCAGGTTGTGGATAACGGCGCCCATCATTGGGCCTTCTTCGCGAAGTCGGTCACCACCACGTCCTCGTACTTCACGCGGGCGTTGTCCTTCATGACCGCGCTGGCGATCAGCATGTCCTGCAACTGGTTCATGGCTTCGGCCGTCACCAGCGGCGTGGTCTTCCAGATCTGGTACTTCTTGTAGCGCTCGATGGCCTCGGTCACCGCGGCCTGGTCCATGCCGGGGAAGTAAGTCATGATCTGCGGCGTCAGCGTGGCCGCGGGCGTGTCCTTCACGTATTTTTCGGCGCGCGCCACCACGTCGGTCCAGGCCTGGATGACCTTGGGGTTGTCGCGGATGTACTTGTCGGTGGCGGTGAAAACGGTGTAGTCCACCTGGCCGACTTCGTGGCCCACCGAGGCGACGATGTAGCCCTTGCCGTTGCGCACCAGTTCGCCGGCCTCGGGTTCAAGAAAGATGCCGTATTCGCCCTGGCCGGCCATCCAGGCGCCCGCGCGCGCGGGAATGCCGATATTGTTCAGCAGCTTCACGTCCTTTTGCGGATCCACGCCATGCTTGCGCAGCGCCGTTTCCAGGAACACGATGGGATTGGAGCCGGGGCGAAAGCCGATCACTTCCTTGCCCTTGAGCATGGACCAGTCGAACTTCTCCACCGGCTTGCGCGCCAAGAGGAAGAAGCCGTCGGTGGCGGTCAGACCGGCGAAGATCTTGGGCTTGACCGGGGATTCGCTGTTGTGGACGTAGATGGACGCTTCGGGCCCGATCAGCACGATGTCGGCGCTGCCGGACAGCAGGGCGGTCATGCCCTTGTCGGTGCCTTGCGAGGTCTTCATGGACACGTCCAGGCCGGCGTCCTTGAAGTAGCCCTGCGACAGGGCCACGTACTTGGGCACGTAAAGAATGGACCGCACCACTTCTTCGTAGCGGACCTTCACGGGGGGATTGAGGGCTTCGGCCTGGACGGCCAGGGGGGCGAACAGCGCGAGCAGCGCCGCAACCGCCAGACGGGGCGATGGCAAGGATTTCACGGGACTTTCTCCTGCGTCTTGAATGCCACGCCGAAACCCGGCGCGACACGGCCAATGGGATGGATCGACAACAACAACAGGGAAGCCCGAACTGCTTGCTCGGGCCGGTAAGGCTTGGATCGAATACTATATTCAATACAAATAGGCGACAAGCTTTTTGCAGTTGGCGTTTTTCTCTATGGACGCAAGAAAGCCAGCCTATGAAAATTCCAGGCTGGGATACCAATTGGTATACAAAATGAAATCGCAGGCCGCCAGGGCCTGCGAGTGGGCGGGCAGGGGCGCCGGGCGTCTATCTGCCGCGATCAGGGCCGCCGGGCGCGGCCCTGCATGGTCCTCAGACCAGGACTTGATTCAGGAACTTGGAGATATCCGCCACTTCCTCGGCGCAAACCGAGTGCGGCATGGGGTAGGTGTGCCATTGCACGTCGTAACCCAGGCGCTGCAGTTCGGCCAGCGAGGCCTGGGCGCGCGGCAGCGACACCACCGGGTCGTACTGGCCGTGGGCCAGGAAGATGGGCGTGTCGTGATTGGCGCTGTGGCGTTCGGCCTCGGCCGTGTCCAGCAGCGGCAGATAGCCCGACAGGCCCATCATGCCCGCCAGCTTTTCCGGCAGGCGGATGCCGGTGTGCAGGGTCATGGCGCAGCCCTGCGAAAAGCCCGCCAGCACGATCTTCGAGGTCGGGATGCCGCGCGCGTTTTCGCGCGCGATCAGCTTGTGGATCGCAGCCTCGGAAGCGCGGATGCCGCTGGCGTCCTCGACGCGCACCAGGTCCATGACCAGGATGTCGTACCAGGAGCGCATCGCCATGCCGTTATTGATCGTCACGCGCTGCACGGGAGCGTTGGGGAATACGAAGCGCACCGACGCGCCGGCCGGCAGGTCCAGCTCCGGCACGATGGGCGCGAAGTCGTTGCCGTCGGCGCCCAGGCCGTGCAGCCAGATCACGGCGTGCGTGGGATTGGGGGCGGTTTCGATCTCGATGCAATCGAGCAGGTCGGTCGGAGCGTTCATGGACGGCGGACGGTGAAAATCAGAGGGTAAGGGTCTTCAGGGCCTGGAACAGCGCGCGGTAGTGCTTCTTCTGCGGCTCCTGGCCTTGCAGCAGGGCGGCGTTGGCCAGCTTTTCCTTGCGGGCGGCGCGGATCAGCGCGCGCAGCTGTTGCACGTCGGCCTGCGGATTGTTATTGAGCAGCCGGGTCAGGGCCTCGTCGTCGTCCAGCAGGCGGTCGCGCAAGGTCTCCAGCCGGTGCATGGCGGCGGTTTCCTCGCGCGAGCCGTTTTCCCAGACGTCGAGCTGGGCGCGGATCTCGTCGGCGGGCGCGTCGCGCATCAGCTTGCCCACGAAGTGAACCTGGCGCCGCTTGCCCTCGCGCCCGGTGGTGCGCTGCGCGGTGCGGATCGCTTCATAGAGGCGCTCCGCCAGCGGCAATTGCTTGAGGCGTTCGGGGGACAGTTCGATCAGCTGCTTGCCCAGGTCCAGCAAGGCGTGCATTTCGCGCTTGACCTGCGACTTGCTGGGACGGTCGTAGCCGTTCTCGTCGTAACCGTCGTCGACGGATTCTTCTTCAATATGGGAATTCATGGAAAACTGCGCAATGACAGACTTGGCTATGATAACCGTCTCTGCAAATTGGACAGCAATGGTTAAAACCTCCTCATCCTTGCCGCTGGCGGCGAATCACGCGCGTTTTTCTGAACTCGTCGAACAAACCCTCGCCTATGCGCGCCAGATCGGCGCCTCCGACGCAGCGGCGGAAGTCTCGGAAAGCCTGGGCCTGTCGGTCTCCGTACGCAAGAACGACATCGAAACCGTCGAACAGACCCGCGACCGTTCGCTGGACCTGACGGTCTACGCCGGCCAGAGCCGCGGTTCGGCCTCCACCTCCGACTTTTCCGAAGCGGCGCTGCGCCAGACAGTCGAAGCCGCCTGGCACATTGCGCGCCACACCGCCGCCGATCCGGCCGCCGGCCTGCCCGACGCCGATCAGCTGGCCACCGAATTCCCCGACCTGGACCTGCACCGCGCCTGGGGCGTGTCCACCGAAGAGGCCGCCGAGCTGGCGCTGCGCGCCGAGCGCGCCGCCCGCGAGGTCGATCCGCGCATCACCAATACCGATGGCGCCACCGTGGGCACCTACGAAGGTCAGTTCGTGATGGGCAACACGCGCGGCTTCCTGGGCGGCTATCCGTACTCGCGCCACAGCCTGTCGGTCGCGCCCATCGCCGGACGCGGCAATGGCATGCAGCGCGACTACTGGTACAGCTCCGAACGCGATCCGGCCAAGCTGGCCTCGCCGGAGGCCATCGGCCGCTACGCCGCCGAGCGCACGTTGTCGCGCCTGTCGGCCCGCCGCATCCGCACCGGCAAGTTCCCCGTCCTGTTCGAAGCGCCCCTGGCGCTGGGGCTGGTGGGCGCCTTGACCCAGGCCGCCAATGGCGGCGCGCTGTACCGCAAGGCCAGCTTCCTGCTGGACGCGCTGGGCAAGCCCGTCTTCCCCGAGCACATCAACCTGACCGAAGACCCGCACATCCGCGGCGCCATGGGCAGCTCGCCCTTCGACGACGAAGGCGTGCGCACGCGTCGCCGCAGCGTGGTGTCGGCCGGGGTGCTGGAAGGCTATTTCCTGTCGTCCTACACCGCCCGCAAACTGGGCATGACGACCACCGGCAACGCCGGCGGTTCGCATAACCTGGTGTTCAGTTCCACCCAGACGCGCCGCGGCGACGACTTCGAAGCCATGCTCAAGAAGATGGGCACGGGCTTTCTCGTCACCGAACTGATCGGCCAGGGCGTGAACTACGTCACCGGCGACTACTCGCGCGGCGCGTTCGGCTACTGGGTGGAAAACGGCCAGATCCAGCACGCGGTGCAGGAAATCACCATCGCCGGCAATCTCGCCGACATGTTCAAGCAGATCGTGGCGGTCGGCGCCGACACGATTTCGCGCGGCACCAAGACCACTGGCTCGATCCTGATCGAGCAGATGGCGATCGCCGGAATCTGACGTCGCTAGAGCGGCGGCCACATCATGGCCGCCGCGGACTTGCACGGCCCCCGGTCCTTGCACTGCTTTGCAGCCCCTGCGCGCTGCCCATTCGCGGACCCGCGTCACCCTCTATTTGCAAACCTTTACCCGCTGTCCTGTTAATGTCGGCCCATATCGGCGTGTAATATCCAGCGGGTATTGCGTGATGTCCCAGGTGTTGCGGTAAAGGAGCAAAGAGATGCAACGACGTTCGTTCTTGAAGCACGCCGGTCTCGGCGCTGTCGCCACCGGAGCCGCCGTCAGCGCGCCCGCGTTCGCGCAGGACATGCCCTCATTGAGCTGGCGCCTGTCTTCCGGCTTCCCCAGCGCCCTGGATCTGCGCATCGGCGCCGGCGAAAGCTTCTGCAAGTTCGTCTCCGAAGCCACGGGCGGAAAGTTCAACATCCGCCATTTCCCCGAGGGCGAGATCGTGCCCGCCGCGGACCTGATGGAAGCGGTCTCCACCAAGAAGGTGGAATGCGGCCATGCCTCGTCCCGCGCCTACTACGCCAAGAACCCCGTCTTCTGCTTCGACGCTGGCGTGCCCTTCGGCCTGAACGCCAGGCAGATGAACGCCTGGATGAGCGAAGGCGGCGGCCTGAGGCTGACCCGCGAACTCTTCAAGCCTGAAAAAATCATCAACTTTCCGCTGGGCAACACCGGCGCCCAGATGGGCGGCTGGTACACCAAGGAAATCAAGCGCGCCGGCGACCTGAAAGACCTGAAAATGCGCGTCGGCGGCCTGGCCGGCGACGTGCTGGCCAAGCTGGGCGTGGCGCCGCAGCAGGCCGATCCCGCCAAGCTGGCCGAAGCCTTCGAGAAAGACGGCCTGCAGGCGGTGGCGGGCGCGGGTCCCTACGATGACGACAAGCTCGGTCTTAATAAGGTTGCTAAGTATTACTACGCACCCGGCTGGTGGGCGCCCGGCGAGCAGCTGTCGCTGTATATCAACGACGAGGCCTGGAACGCGCTGCCCAAGAACTACCAGGCCGTGGTGGATGCCGCCGCACAGGCCGCGCATGCCGCCGCCATCGCCCGCTACGATGCCCGCAACGCGGCCGCTTTGGCCCAATTGACGGCAAACGGCGCGCAAATCCGTACATTCCCGCGGTCCATCATGGACCTGGCGTTCGAGGCCACGCAGCAACTCTACAAGGACTTGGGCGCCAAAGACCCCAGATTCAAGGCGATGCATGATAGTTACATGGGTTTTCGCGACAGCGAAATGCCATGGTTCCGCCTGACCGAAAGCGCCTACGACCAATACCTGGGCGTAGCGTTATCGGCCAGAACGTAGGACACTTACGCCTGCCGAATAACATTCGGCCAGCGTTAGGGTTTTTGCTAGTAACCACACGTTTTTTACAAAAAAATGGGCGGTTTGTAGGCTTTTGTTGAATGGCGTTCGAGTAGCCGCCTGATACAAAGGAGTAATATCCCGGGTCTTGACGCGCAAACATGGCGCCTTTAGGCGGCATCCGACGTCAATCCGGCAGGATTACATCAGCCCGGATTACCAATATTCCGAGACAGACTTTAAGGTGGTAACAACCATGCAATCCAAGACCAAGAAGCTGCTGGCCGCGCTGATCGCTGCCGGTATCGTCCCGGCTGCCCATGCGGCCGACATCAAGATCGGCGTGGCCGAAGCTCTGTCGGGCGGCGCCGCCCAGTACGGCGTGTCGATCCGCAACGGTTTCCAGCTGGCCGCTGATGAAATCAACGCCGCCGGCGGCATCAACGGCAACAAGATCGTGCTCGTGGTCGAGGACGAACAAGGCAAGAAAGAAGAAGCGATCAACGTCTTCAAGAAGCTGATCTTCAAGGACAACGTCCTGATGGTCTTCGGCCCGACGCTGTCCAACTCGGCCCAGGCCGCCGACCCGATCGCCCAGGCCGCCAAGACGGTCGCCTTCGGCACCTCCAATACTGCTGACGGCATCACCTCCATCGGCAACTACGTGTTCCGCAACTCGGTCACCGAAGCCGACGTGCTGCCGGCCACCATCGCCACCGTCAAGGCCAAGACCGGCCTGAAGAACGTGGCGGTGCTCTACGGCAACGACGACGTTTTCACCAAGAGCGGCTACGACAACTTCAAGAAGGCCCTGGAAGACCAGAAGATCCCGGTCACGACGACCGAAACGTTCGCCAAGGGCGACGTGGACTTCAAGGCCCAGCTGACCAAGATCAAGGGCACCAACCCCGACGCCATCGTGCTGTCCGCACTGCTGGCCGAAGGCGCCCCGATCATGGTGCAGGCCCGCCAACTGGGCCTGAACGTTCCCGTCATCGGCGGCAACGGCATGAACTCGGTCAAGATTTTCGACCTGGCCCCTGGCGGCGCGTCGAACAATCTGTGGATCGGCAGCCCCTGGTCGATCGAGAACAAGGCTCCCGAGAACGTCAAGTTCATCGACGCCTACAAGGCCAAGTTCAATGGCGCGCCGGACCAGTTCGCGGCCCAGTCGTATGACGCCATGTACATCGCCGCCCAGGCGCTGAAGAACGTCAAGATCTCGGGCGACCTGCCCAAGGATCGCGCAGCCCTGCGCGACGCGCTGCCCGCGGTCACCTGGACCGGCGCCACTGGCCCGTTCAAGTTCCGTCAGGCCAACGACCGCGCCGGCAAGCCCGCCGGCTACGATGCCGACCAGGCTCCCATCGTCAGCGTGACGAAGGACGGCAAGTACGTCATCGAAAAGTAAGCGCTGCGCATCCCCGCGCGGGGGGATGCGCCTTGCGGGCGGCGCGGCCGCTCGCAAGGCGCTTTTTATCGCAGGGCCGTCACCCTAAAAGAAATGCCTCCCCGCCGGGAGGCTCAAGGCCATGCAGTGGGCGCTGCATGGGGCCCTCACAGCTTTGGAAAGTCCCATCATGTTCGAACAACAATTCGTCAATGCCTTGTCGCTGGGCTGTGTGTATGCACTGTTCGCGCTGGGCTTCACGCTGATCTTCGGCGTGCTCGGGGTGATCAACCTGGCGCATGGCGCCGTCTTCATGGTTGGCGCCTACGCGGCACTGTTCGTCGTGCAGCAATTCAGCCTGCCCCTTTGGGCGGGACTGATGGCAGCGTTCTTCGTCGCCGGCTTCACCGGAGTCATCATCGACTACCTGGTGCTAAAGCCGCTGCGCAAGCGCAACGCGCCCCACCTGATCCCCATGATCGCCACCATCGGCGTGGGCATCATCCTGAACAACACCGCCCAGGGCATCTTCGGCGCAAGCAACCTGCGTTTCCCGCACGGCACCGTGCCCGAGGAAGTGATCGAGGTC
Source organism: Achromobacter sp. ACM01 (assembly GCF_014851745.1). Taxonomy (NCBI): domain Bacteria; kingdom Pseudomonadati; phylum Pseudomonadota; class Betaproteobacteria; order Burkholderiales; family Alcaligenaceae; genus Achromobacter; species Achromobacter sp. ACM01. Next base: position 109,838 of record NZ_JACVAF010000009.1, on the reverse strand, counting down.
GCCGGCCTGCACCTGACCGTCATTGAACTGGGCATCATCTTCCTGTCCTTCGCGCTGATGGCCGTGCTGATGTACGTCATGCGCCGCACGCAATTCGGCCGCGCCCTGCGCGCCATCGCCGAATCGCCCAAGGCCGCGTGGCTGCTGGGCATCAACGTCGAAAAACTGTTCGTCACCACCTCGTTCGCCGCGGCTGCCCTGGGCGGCGTGGCCGGCGTGCTGATCGGCCTGTACTCCAACGCGCTGTTCCCCCTGATGGGCCAGCCGATGCTGCACAAGGGCATCGCGGTCATCATCCTGGGCGGCATGGGCGACATCCGCGGCGCCATGCTGGGCGGCCTGTTCCTGGGCTTTGCCGAGGTGCTGTCGGTGGCCTACATCGGCTCCACCATGCGCGATGCGGTGGCTTTCGGCCTGCTGTTCCTGATCCTGCTGGTGCGCCCGCAAGGTCTGTTCGGCAAAGTGGTTCAACGCAAGGCTTAAAGAATGAGCGGATTCGAAAACTTCTGGGCCATTTACGGCAACCTGGTGCTCACGCTGGGCACCAACGCCTTGCTGGCCCTCTCCATCTGGCTGACCCTGGCTTGCGGCATGCTGGCCATGGCCAACGCAGCCTTCATGGGCATCGGGGCGTACACCGCCGCGCTGCTCACCATGAACTACGACGCGCCGTTCTCGGTCGCGCTGGCCGGCGGCATGGCCGCGCCCGCGCTGGTGGCGGCGCTGATCGGCTTGCCGACCTTGCGGCTGTCCGGGGTATATCTCGCCATGGCCACGCTGGGCTTTGGCGAAGTGGTTCGCGTGACCATCCTCAACACCGAGTCCATCACCGGCGGCGCGCTGGGCCTTAACGGCATCCCGCAGCTGACACAGTGGTGGCATGTGGTGCTGTCGGTCGTCATCGTGCTGTTCGTGCTGTGGCGCGTGCGCGCCTCCAAGATCGGACGCTCGTTCGACGCCATCCGCGGCGACGAAACCGCGGCCGGCCTGATGGGCATCGACGTGCGCGCCAACAAGATGCTGGCCTTCGTGGCCGGCGCGATGATCGCGGGTCTGGCCGGCGCCCTGAACGCGCACCTGACCTTCTTCATCGGCCCCAACGAGTACGGTTTCGACCGTGGCGTGGAAATCCTGACCATGGCGATCCTGGGCGGCATCGGCGGCCTGGCCGGTCCCGTGCTGGGCAGCTTCATCATTACCGTGCTGCCCGAAATGCTGCGCGGTTTTGCCGATCTGCGCCTGGTCGCGAACGGAGTGATTCTGGTGGTGATTGTGTTGTTCCTGCCGCAAGGCATCTGGGATCCGGCGCGCTTCAAGCGCTGGATGCGCCAAGGACGCCAGGGAGGCAAGCGCCATGCTTGAGCTTTCTTCCGTCTCCAAGAGCTTCGGCGGCCTGCATGTGCTGCATGACGTCAGCCTGTCGGTCCCCGAAGGCGCCATCTTCGGCCTGATCGGCCCCAACGGCGCCGGCAAGACCACGGTCTTCAACCTCATCACCGGCTTGTTGCCCCCCAGCGGCGGCACCATCACGTTCAACGGCCAGAGCGTGCTGGACAAGAAGCCGCACCGCATCACGCGCATGGGCATCGCCCGCACGTTCCAGAACATCCGTCTCTTCAAGGAGATGACGCTGCTGGAGAACGTGGTGGTGGGCGCTTATCGCCACATGAACTACGGCTTTCCCAGCCTGTTGCTGGGCCTGCCGGGCTACCGCGAGCACGAAAAGCGCGCCCGCGAGCGCGCGCATGAACTGCTCACCTGGATGCGCCTGGACCACAAGGCCAACGATCTGGCGGACAACCTGTCCTACGGCGAACAGCGCCGCCTGGAGCTGGCGCGCGCGCTGGCCACCGAGCCCAAGCTGCTGCTGCTGGACGAGCCCGTTGCCGGCATGAACACCGGCGAGCGCGCCGAACTCATGCGCGAGATCCTGGCGATCCGCGACCGCGGCTACACCATCCTCATGATCGAGCACGACATGCGCTTCGTCATGGGCTTGTGCGAGCGCATCGCGGTGCTGAACTTCGGCAAGATCATCGCTTGCGGCGGACCCGACGAGATCCGCAACAACGAACAGGTCATCGAAGCCTATCTGGGCCGCGAAGACGACGAAGACACCGAACAAGCGGAGGCCGCCAAATGAGCGCCATGCTGGAAGTCCGCGGACTCGAGGTCAATTACGGCCACATCGAAGCCGTCCGCGGCATCGACCTGGACCTGAACGCCAAGGAAATCACCGCCCTGGTCGGCGCCAACGGCGCCGGCAAGTCGACCACGCTGCTGGCGCTGTCGGGCCTGCTGCCCAAGGCGCGCGGCAAGATCACTTTCGAAGGCGAGGACATCACCAACCTGCCACCGCACCAGTTGGTGGCGCGCGGTATCGTCCAGGTGCCGGAAGGGCGGGCCATCCTCACCACCATGACCGTGCTCGAAAACCTGGAGCTGGGCGCCTACCGCCGCGGCCTGAAGAACGTCGACTCGGACCTGGAATACGTGTTCAACCTGTTCCCGCGCCTGAAGGAGCGGATCACCGGCATCGCCGGCAACCTGTCGGGCGGCGAACAGCAGATGCTGGCCATCGGCCGGGCCCTGATGGCCAAGCCGCGCCTGCTGCTGCTGGACGAACCCTCGATGGGCCTGGCGCCCATCGTGGTGCAGGAAATCTTCCGCTCCCTGCGCGCGATCAACGCCGACGGCCTGACCCTGTTCCTGGTCGAGCAGAACGTGCGCCAGGCGCTGAAGATCGCCCAGCACGGCTACGTGCTGGAGAACGGCGCCATGGCGCTGACCGGCACCGGCCGCGAACTGCTGGGCCATCCGCGCGTGCTGGAAGCCTACCTGGGCGCCTGAACCGGCGCTCCAGGGCGTGCGTCCCTGATTGTTTGGATGTGCCGGCGGCGCCTCAGGGCGCCGTCGGCGTATTTCCAACGCGGATTAAGTTGCCCACTTTTTGAGCAGCTGTGTTAGAATCGCAGGCTTTCCCTCATTTTGGCTAATGCACGGGCGGGTAATAACGCTTAGGCAAGACGCTGATATCGACTGAATATTTGGAAAACCCGATGGGTTCTTTCTTGGATTTCGGTCTAGTTCGGGGAAAAAAACTGGCTGGATGGTCCAGCCAGGAAAATTTTTATTCTTAGGAACCATCATGAAGACCTTTGTGGCCAAGCCGCATGAAGTCCAACGTGACTGGTTTGTGATCGACGCCAAGGGCAAAGTCCTCGGTCGTGTGGCCAGCGAAGTCGCACGTCGTCTGCGTGGCAAGCACAAACCTGAATTCACGCCGCACGTTGATACCGGTGACTACATCGTCATCGTCAACGCTGCCGATATCGTTGTTACGGGCGCCAAGGCGAAGGACAAGAAGTACTTCCGCCACACGACGTACCCGGGCGGTATCCGTGAAACGAACTTCGAGAAGATGCAAGAGCGTTTTCCCGGCCGCGCCATCCAGAAGGCTGTCAAGGGCATGCTGCCCAAGGGTCCTCTGGGCTACGCCATGATCAAGAAACTGAAGGTGTACGCCGGTGCCGAGCACCCGCACACCGCCCAGCAGCCCAAGACGCTGGATATCTAAGGAAACGCCATGATCGGTAACTGGAATTACGGAACCGGCCGTCGCAAAACCTCGGTGGCTCGCGTTTTCATCAAGAAGGGCACGGGTAAGATCGTTGTCAACGGCAAGCCCGTCGACGACTTTTTCGCCCGCGAAACCGGCCGCATGATCGTGCGCCAGCCGCTGGAACTGACCGGCCACCTGGAATCGTTCGACATCAAGGTCAACGTGCACGGCGGCGGTGAAACCGGCCAGGCCGGCGCAGTCCGTCACGGCATCACGCGTGCCCTGATCGACTACGACGCGACCCTGAAGCCCGCACTGTCGCAAGCTGGCTTTGTCACCCGCGATGCCCGCGAAGTCGAACGCAAGAAGGTCGGCTTCCGCAAGGCACGTCGGCGCAAGCAGTTCAGCAAGCGTTAATACGCTGCTGCAAGAAAAGCCCGCTTCGGCGGGCTTTTTTTCGCACTGTTTGTTCCAGCGCCGGATGCGGTCCGGCCGTTGTACGTCCCGCGCGGAACTCCGCGCATTCCCTCCGGTCGGAAAGAAGGACTGCGGTGCCATTTCGGGCTCTTAGCCGCAACACCCGCTTTCCCGAGCGATACAATCGATCCTCGTTCTACGAAGAGCACACATCATGGCCCAAGCATCGAACACCCGCATCAAGGTTGGTATCGTCGGCGGCACCGGTTACACCGGCGTCGAGCTGCTGCGCTTGCTGTCGCAGCATCCCAATGTGGAATTGACCGCCATCACGTCCCGCAAGGAAGACGGGCTGCCGGTGGCTGACATGTATCCGAACCTGCGCGGCCGCGTGAATATCGCTTTCTCCGCGCCGGAAAAGGCCACGCTGACGGATTGCGACGTCGTGTTCTTCGCGACGCCCCACGGCGTTGCCATGGCCCAGGCCCAGGAACTCATCAATGCCGGCACCAAGGTCATCGACCTGGCCGCGGACTTCCGCCTGCAGGACATCCCCACGTTCGAACGCTGGTACAAGATTCCCCATACCTGCCCGGACATCCTGGCCGAGTCCCAGTATGGCCTGGTGGAGCTGAACCGCGAGGCCATCTCCAAGGCCCGCGTCATCGGCAACCCCGGCTGCTATCCCACCACCGTGCTGCTGGGCCTGGCCCCGCTGCTCGAAGGCGGCAAGAAGCTGATCGATGCGCAAACCCTGATCGCCGACTGCAAGTCGGGCGTCTCGGGCGCTGGCCGCAAGGCGGAAGTGGGCTCGCTCTTCTCCGAAGCCTCCGACAACTTCAAGGCCTACGGCGTGGCTGGCCACCGCCATCACCCGGAAATCGTCGCACAGCTGGAAAAGATCGCTGGCGGCAAGGTCGGCCTGACCTTCGTGCCGCATCTGGTGCCGATGATCCGCGGCATGTTCTCCACCATCTACGCGCGCATCCTGCCCGAGGCCCGCGATACCGACTTCCAGGCCCTGTTTGAACAGCGCTACGCCGACGAACCCTTCGTCGACGTGATGCCCGCCGGCAGCCTGCCGGAAACCCGTTCGGTGCGCGCCTCCAACAACCTGCGCATCGCGCTCAGCCGCCCCGGCAATGGCGACCAACTGATCGTGCTGGTGATCCAGGACAACCTGGTCAAGGGCGCCGCTGGCCAGGCCGTGCAGAACATGAACCTGATGTTCGGCATCCCTGAATCGACCGGCCTGGACCAGGTCGCGATCCTGCCTTGATGTACGCAGGCTTGCGGCCGTAAGGCCGCAAGCCGCCGCTCTTTATGCCCGCCGATTCCTCTACCACGCCCCAGCCTCGCTCCGCCGGCGGATTGGCGCGCGTATTCGTAGGCCTGCTGATCGGCGTGCTGCTGGGCGGTTCCGCCAGTTTTTTCTACGCTCGCAAGCTCTACCGGCCGCAGGATGCCGTGGTGATCAGCGCCCGGCAGGCCGAGGTCCAGGAAGAGGCCATGCGTCAGCAGTCGACCCAGCTGCGTTACACGCAGGGCCAACTGGACACCGCCGACGGCGAACTGGTCATCGAACGCGCCGCGCGCCAGGAACTGGAAACGCAGCTACGCACGGTCCAGGCCGAGGTCGGCCGGGTCCGCGATCAACTGGCGTTCTATGAGCAGCTGTTGCCGCCGGGCCCCGAGGGTTCGGTGGACATCCGCGGCGTCGAGATCGACCGCAGCGGCGGCGGCCTGCGCTACAAGGTCCTGCTGATGCGCAGCGGCCGCAATGGCGGGTCTCCGTTTTCGGGCGCTTTGCGTTTCCAGGCCACCGGCATCCTGAAGGGCGAGACCGTGAAGGTGGATCTGGCGCCCATGCAGGTCAAGGCCGAATCCGGCTCCGTCGCCATTCCTGGAGACAGCACGCCGACCTCGCCGCTGGCCCTGCAGTTCGACCAGTATCAGCGCAGCCAGGGCATCCTGGCGCTGCCCGACGGATTTGTCCCCGAAAGCGTGACCGTCAGCGTCCTGGAGGGCGACACGGTCCGGGCGTCAAGAAGCGTCAAGCTCGAACTTTGAGTCTGCGCAAGCCCTGCGCTATAGTGACACTATGCGAGCGCCGTTGCCGCTCACCGAAATATGGCCGAACCGGCCAGGAGTGAACCATGAATGCAGTGACCGAAACCGTCGACCTGCAGGCCGCCCCGCCTGCTCCCCTGGTGTTTACCGACTCGGCCGCGGCCAAAGTGAAGGATCTGTTGGCCGAAGAAGGCAATCCTGAGCTGAAGCTGCGCGTTTTCGTGCAGGGCGGAGGCTGTTCGGGTTTCCAGTACGGCTTCACCTTCGACGAAGTCGTGAACGATGACGACACCGTGCTGGACAAGGCTGGCGTGCAACTGTTGGTGGATCCGATGAGCTTCCAGTACCTGGTCGGCGCAGAGATCGACTACAAGGAAGACCTGGAAGGCGCGCAGTTCGTCATCCGCAATCCCAACGCCAGCACCACCTGCGGCTGCGGTTCCTCGTTCTCGGTGTAATCACCCAGGCAGGAAAAGCAAAAGCCCTTCGGCGCGCCGAAGGGCTTTTTGCATGGGCGTGCGGTTTTCAGGCGGGATAGAGCGCGCCCAGGATGCGCGGGCCACGCGCGCCGGTGACGGCGGGCAGGCCCGCCGGCCTGCGCTGCACGAAGGCCTGCGCCAGCCAGGCGAACGCCAGGGCCTCGACTTCCTGCGCCGGCACGCCCAGCGCATCGGTGGCGTGCACGGGCCGCTGCAGGCAGTAGGCCAGCTCACGCATCAGGCCCGGATTGCGCGCGCCGCCGCCACAGACGAAGACTTCCTGCGTGCCCGCCGCGGCCGCATCGACGGCATTGGCGACCGTGCGCGCGGTCAGGCGTTGCAGCGTGGCCTGCACGTCTTGCGGCGCAGGCTTGGGGCCGTCGAACGCGGCCAGGCGGTCGTCCAGCCATTGCATGTTGAACAGGTCGCGCCCGGTGGACTTGGGCGGGGGCAGGGCGAACCAGGGTTCGCTGGCCAGCATTTGTTCCAGCAGCGGCGCCAGCACCTGGCCGGTCGCGGCCCAGCGGCCATCCGCGTCATAAGGCCGGCCCAGGTGACGCTGGCACCAGCCATCCAGCAGGACGTTGGCGGGTCCCGTGTCGAAGCCGCGGGGCGCATGCCCCGGCTCCAGCAGCGTCACGTTGGCGATGCCGCCCAGGTTGAGGACGGCGCGGCCTTGCGGCGCGCCGAAGATGGCAGCGTGGAAGGGCGGCACCAGCGGCGCACCCTGGCCGCCCGCGGCCACGTCGCGGCTGCGGAAATCCGCCACCACGTCGATGCCGGCCAGTTCCGCCAGCACGGCGGGGGCATTGAGTTGCACGGTGTAGCCCAGGTCGGGCCGGTGCCGGACCGTCTGGCCGTGGGCGCCGATGGCGGTCACGTCGCCGGCCGCGACGCCGGCCTGCTGCAACAGGGCCGCCACGGCCTGGGCATACAGGCGGGCGAGGGCGTTGGCGGCCAGCGCGGCGCGGGCCAGCTCGTCGTCGCCGGATTGATTCAGGGCCAGCAGTTCGCGCCGCAGGTCCGCAGGCATGGGCAGGCTGGCGCTGGCGAGCACGGCTGGCGCCGCGCCGTCGTCCAGGCGCACCAGCACGCCGTCCACGCCGTCCACGCTGGTGCCTGACATCAGTCCGATATAGAGCTGAGCGTTAGTTGTGGAAGGATTCACGAGAGCCTCGAAAAAGAAAAAGCGGCCGCGCAACTGAGAGTGCGGGGCCGCCTTTGACGGGGACGTTAGGCCGGCTTTAGCGGCTGGCCACGTTGGTCAGCGCGTCGGGCAGGGTCTGCTGGAACTCGGTCAGCAGCTGGATCTGCGCCTTGTACGGAGCCACGGCCTGGTTGAAGGCGCGGACTTCGGCGGGTTCCAGGCTGCGGGCGACCGGCAGGTCCACCGACAGGGGATCGATCGGCTGGTTGTCCACGCGGAATTCATAGTGCAGGTGCGGGCCGGTGGCCCAGCCGGTAGCGCCGACATAGCCCAGCAACTGGCCTTGCGAGATCTTCGAACCCTTGGTGATGCCTTCGGCAATGCGGCTCTGGTGGGCGTACAGCGTCGAATACTTGCCGTGGTGCTTGACGATGACGACGTTGCCGTAGCCGTTCTGCCAGCCGGAGAATTCCACCGTGCCGTCAGCGGTGGAGTGGATCGGCGTGCCGGAAGGCGCCGCGTAGTCCACGCCCTTGTGTCCCGTCCAGGTCTTGTGGATGGGGTGCATGCGCATGCCGAAGGTGGAGCTGATGCGGCTGAATTTCAGGGCGGTGCGCAGGAACGCGCCCCGCAGGCTGGTGCCGTCGAAGTCGTAGTACGAACCGCTCTTTTCGTCGGGGCTGAACCAGACGGCGTTGTAGGTCTTGTCGCCGTTGATGAATTCCAGCGCCAGCACTCGGCCGGCGCCGGCGTAGCGGCCGTCGTGCGAACGCACTTCGTAGACCACGCGGAATTTGTCGCCCTGGCGCAGGTCGCGCAAGAAGTCGATCTTGGCGCTGAGGATGTCGGCCATCTGCATGGTGACCGAGTCCGGGATGCCGGCGGCGTCGGTGGCGCCGAACAGCGACGAACGGATCGTGCCCACGGCGACGCGGGTCTGGCGTTCGGTGCTTTCGGTGATTTCCTCGGCCTTGTAGCTGTCGCCTGCCGGCGCGACGTGCAGCATGCGCGTCACGACCTGGCCGTCCGTCTCGTTGCCGGGGGTGTGGATGTAACGCAGCCAGATCAGGTTGCCGGCTTCGTCCGTCGCGGCCTGCACCGAGCGGCCCGGGTACAGCTTGTAGATGCTGCGGGCGCTGGCTTCGTGCGTCAGGAAGGTCTGCAGGCTGGGCGCGTCGAGTTCCAGGCGTTGCAGCACCGCGGCCAGCGTGTCGCCGGCGCGGATCCGGGTTTCGCTGATATAGGGAGCGGCACTGGGAGTGCTGACTTCGACTTGCTCGGCGCTTAGCGGCAGGACGCTGCTGATGATGCGCGAAGGGGGGAGTTCAGTGCGGTCGGGTTGCTGCACCATGCCGAGGGCGGCGGCGCCAGCGAACAGACCAATTGCGGTGACGAGGAGAGTGCGGCGGAAAAGTCCCGAGCGCTGGGGCTTGGGCTCGCCGGGCGCAAACACGGCAGCAACTTTGCGTTTGATGCTACTCGCCATTTCGTGGAGGCCACGATTCATCGTGAAGATACCCTCTCAGGTGGCTTGAGCTCGCAGGGTGCGTGACACGAACGGCCCTCGCGCGCACATTTCGGGGCAAGGGCTGGCGCGGGGCGCATCTTGTGAACAACGGGGTGTAAACCGGACCACAACTGCGTATAGATGGCAATTGCGTATGATTAGGGCGGTATCCTAGCTGATTCGGCTAGAATTTTCGATAGTTTTCGTCACTTTTTACACCTTTTTATCGGCTGAAGCCGAGTTGGTCCCCCTGCCATGTCACCCTCAGAAGCCCCGATTACCCCCGAAGTCGAAGCAGACCTGCGTATAGCGAAGCGCGGTTGCGATGAGTTGCTGGTCGAGTCCGAATTCGCCCGCAAGCTGGCCAGGAGCCGCGCCACGGGCGTGCCTCTGCGCATCAAATTGGGGTTGGATCCGACCGCGCCGGACATCCACCTGGGTCACACGGTGGTGCTGAACAAGATGCGCCAGCTGCAGGACATGGGCCACAACGTCATCTTCCTGATCGGCGATTTCACCTCCACCATCGGCGATCCCAGCGGCCGCAACAACACGCGCCCGCCGCTCACGCGTGAACAGATCGAGGCCAACGCCAAGACCTATTACGCCCAGGCCAGCCTGGTGCTGGATCCGGCGCGCACCGAGATCCGCTACAACTCCGAGTGGTGCGATCCGCTGGGCGCGCGCGGCATGATCCAGCTCGCGTCGCGCTACACGGTCGCGCGCATGATGGAGCGCGAGGACTTCACCAAGCGCTTCAAGGGCGGCATCCCGATCTCGGTCCATGAATTCCTGTATCCGCTGATGCAGGGCTATGACTCGGTGGCGCTGAAGTCCGATCTGGAGCTGGGGGGCACCGATCAGAAGTTCAACCTGCTGGTCGGGCGCGAGCTGCAAAAAGAGTATGGACAGGAGCCGCAGTGCATCTTGACGATGCCGCTGCTGGTCGGGACGGATGGCGTAGAGAAGATGTCCAAGTCCAAGGGCAACTACATCGGCATTTCGGAGTCGCCCGATTCGATGTTCGGCAAGCTCATGTCGATTTCCGACACGCTGATGTGGCGCTACTTCGAGCTGCTGTCGTTCCGCTCTCTGGAAGAGATCGCGGCGCTCAAGCAGGAGATCGATGGCGGCCGCAACCCGCGCGACGCCAAGGTCATGCTGGCCCAGGAAATCATTGCGCGCTTCCATTCCGCCAAGGCTGCCGATGACGCGCTGGCCTCGTTCGAAGCCCGTTTCCGCGACGGCGCGATCCCCGACGACATCCCCGAAGTGAACATCGGCGGCGCGCCGGTGGGCATACTCAAGCTGCTGCGCGAAGCCGGCCTGGTGGCCTCCGGTTCGGAAGCGCAGCGCAACGTGGAGCAAGGCGGCGTGCGCGTCAATGGCGACCGCGTGGAAGACAAATCGTTGCAATTGCCGGCGGGGACTTACGTCGTTCAGGTGGGCAAGCGCAAATTTGCGCGTGTTAACTTGAACCCATGATTGCGAAGTTTTGATACGCTGAGGGTACAGACAGGGGCAGTGGGGCCTTTGCGGCACATCAAGGAGCACGACATGAAACTTTCGAGTTTGTCCTTTTCCGATAACGAGTCGATTCCCGAACGCTACGCCTTCGGCAGGATCGATGCGCAATCGCACGTCGCGCTGGCAGACAACTTCAACCCGCAGTTCTCCTGGGACGAAGTTCCGGCGGGCACGCAGTCGTTCGCCTTGATCTGCCATGATCCCGATGTGCCCTCCGAACCCGACGACGTCAACCAGGAAGGCCGCGAGGTGCCGGCCAGCCTGCCCCGCGTGGACTTCTTCCACTGGGTGCTGGTCGATCTGCCGGCCGACCTGCGCGACATCGAGGAAGGCGCCTTCTCCAGCGGCATCACGCCGCGCGGCAAGGGCGGCCCGCTGGCGCCGATGGATGCGCGCCAGGGCATCAACTCGTACTCGTCATGGTTCGCCAACGATCACGACATGAGCGGCGACTACTTCGGCTATGACGGCCCGTGCCCGCCCTGGAACGACGCCATCCCGCACCGCTACGTCTTCACCCTGTATGCGCTGGACGTGCCCACGCTGAACCTGCAGGGTTCGTTCACCGGCGAAGACGCGCTGCGCGCGATCCAGAAGCACGTGTTGGCGCAGGCGTCGTTGACCGGCACCTATACGCTCAATCCAAAACTGGCTCCCAAGCAGATCGGCGCCACCTCGGCCTGATTCGCCGCGCCACAGAAAGGCCGCAGTCTTGCGACTGCGGCCTTTTTTTATCGCCGAAAAGATTCAGCCCGTGGCGCGCTTGAGCCGCAGCAGCGCCAATCCAAAAGTGATGAAGATGGCGCCGACCAGGCGGTTGATCCAGGTCACGATGCGGGGTTGGCGCAGCAGGCGCCGGGCGCGGTGGGCCAAGGCGCCATAGGCCAGCAGCGACACCAGCGACATGCCCGTGAAGATGCCCGTCAGGATGAAGAACTGCGGCAGCAAGGGCTCGGCCGCGTTCAGGAACTGAGGAAACAGCGCCGTGAAGAACAGGATGGGCTTGGGGTTCAGCGTTGCAACCAGCGCGGCTTCCGAATAGAGCCGCCCAGCGCTGCGCGGCGCCAGCGCGGCGGCGTCTGCGGGCGGCGCAATGTTCGAGCGGCCCAGCAGGTGCCGCAGGCCGATGTAGAGCAGGTACGCCGCGCCGGCCAGCTTGAGCAGCATGAACAGCATGGCGGACGATTGCAGCACCACGCCCAGTCCCAGCATGGCGGCGGCCGACAGCAGGAACAGCCCGGTGACATTACCCAGGGTGGAGGGCAGCACGGCCCGCCATCCACCCGCCGCGCCGTTACGGATGGCCAGCATGGTGGCCGGGCCGGGGCTGACGACGCTGACCGCAGCTACTAACGAGTAGGTTATGAGCGTGGCGCTTTGCATGAAAGTTTCTCAAGTCGGATTGAGACGGCTTTTCCGGCCGCGGAGGATGGCGTGGTTTTCGCGCCCATGCCGGGAATTTTGCCCGGGTTCCCTGCATTTTGGGAGCATTTGATCCTGTCCGACGGGGTAAACTATCCGTCATTCTCCGGGTTTACCCACCCGGGCGCAGTTTTCTCCTCTCTTACCGCCTCAGGAACCCCCCGTCATGTTTGACCGCAACCTCACCTTGTCCAAGGCTGACCCGGACGTTTGGGCCGCCATCCAGAAGGAAGACGTCCGCCAGGAACAGCACATCGAGCTGATCGCCTCGGAGAACTACGCCAGCCCGGCCGTCATGGAAGCCCAGGGCACGCAGCTCACCAACAAGTATGCCGAAGGCTATCCGGGCAAGCGCTACTACGGCGGTTGCGAATACGTGGACGTGGTCGAGCAGCTGGCCATCGACCGCCTGAAGCAGATCTTCGGCGCCGAAGCCGCCAACGTGCAGCCCAACTCGGGTTCGCAGGCCAACCAGGGCGTGTACATGGCCGTCCTGAAGCCGGGCGACACCGTGCTGGGCATGAGCCTGGCCGAAGGCGGCCACCTGACGCACGGCGCGTCGGTCAACGCCTCGGGCAAGCTGTACAACTTCATCTCCTACGGCCTGGACGAAAACGAAGTCCTGAACTATGACCAGGTCGAGCAACTGGCCAAGGAGCACAAGCCCAAGCTGATCGTGGCTGGCGCCTCCGCCTACGCCCTGCACATCGACTTCGAGCGCATGGCCCGCATCGCCCGTGAAAACGGCGCGCTGTTCATGGTCGACATCGCCCACTACGCCGGCCTGGTCGCTGGCGGCGCCTATCCCAACCCGGTGCCGCACGCCGACTTCGTCACCTCGACCACGCACAAGTCGCTGCGCGGCCCGCGCGGCGGCGTCATCATGATGAAGGCCGAGCACGAGAAGATCATCAACTCGGCGATCTTCCCCGGCATCCAGGGCGGTCCGCTGATGCACGTCATCGCCGGCAAGGCCGTGGCCTTCAAGGAAGCGCTGGAACCCGCCTTCAAGGACTACGCGCAGCAAGTGGTCAAGAACGCCAAGGTGCTGGCCGACACGCTGGTCAAGCGCGGCCTGCGCATCGTCTCCGGCCGCACCGAAAGCCACGTCATGCTGGTGGACCTGCGTTCCAAGGGCATCACGGGCAAGGAAGCGGAGGCCGTGCTGGGCCAGGCCCACATCACGGTCAACAAGAACGCCATCCCGAACGACCCGGAAAAGCCCTTCGTGACCAGCGGCATCCGCCTGGGCACGCCGGCCATGACCACGCGCGGCTTCACCGAAGCCGAAGCCGAGCTGACCGCCAACCTGATCGCCGACGTGCTGGACAACCCGCGCGACGAAGCCAACATCGCCGCCGTGCGTGCAAAGGTCAACGAACTGACCTCGCGCCTGCCGGTCTACGGCAAGAAGTAAGCGAGCATCCCTGCGGCGGGCTGTGGCCCGGCCGCAGCGGTCTACCAGGGACGGCCCCGCAAGGCGCCGTCCCTTTGTTTTCGGGCGGCTGGCGCCGCCTGGTAAAAAATACGGGGGCGGATTAGCCCGTATTGGCGCTGGCGGCCGGACGCCTCGTTACAATATGCTCAACTATTGCCCCCTCAGTGCCTTTAGGGATCACACATGCGGTGTCCATTTTGCGGCAATGCCGAAACGCAGGTCGTAGACAGCCGGGTCTCCGAAGAAGGCGACGCCATACGCCGTCGCCGTCGCTGCCTGTCCTGTGACAAACGTTTCACCACCTATGAACGGGTGGAGCTGGCCATGCCCTCCATCGTCAAGCGCAATGGCAGCCGCAGCGACTACGACCCCGGCAAGCTGCGCGCCAGCCTGAGCCTGGCGCTGCGCAAGCGTCCCGTCAGCACGGAAGACGTGGACGCCGCGGTCGCGCGCATCGAAGAGCAGTTGCTGGCCAGCGGGCTGCGTGAAGTGCCCAGCGAACACATAGGCGAGCTCGTGATGAACGAACTGCGCAAGCTCGACAAGGTGGCATACGTGCGCTTCGCTTCGGTCTACAAGAGCTTCGAGGACATCGGCGAATTCGTCGAAGCCATCCGCGAGATGCAAGGGCCGCTGTTGCCGGGCAAGCTGCGCAAGGACTAGCAGGGCTCAGGTTCAACCGATCCGCGGCCGGCTGGCCGCATCGAAGCTCGAAAATGACGGCGCTGCGGCGCCGTCATTGCATGGTGGGAGCCGTACGCGCCAGGCTGGGCGTCAGCGGCTGGAACTTGCGCCAGACGCGGCGCATGTGCTGCGCCGAGCCGAATCCCGACTTTTCGGCCACGCGCTCCAGGTCCAGCCGGGTATCGCGCAGCAGGTCGCGCGCCAGCGCCACGCGTATCTGATACAGGTAGTCCATCGGCGTGCAGCCCGCGTGTTCGCGGAACAGCCGCGTCAGATGGCGCGCGCTGGTGTGCGCCTGGTCCGCCAGCGATTGCGCCGACCAGGGCGCCGCCGGGTCGCGGATGACCGCGTCCTGCACCCGGTGCACGCCTGGATGCAGGTGGCTGCGATGGTCCAGCCAGGGCGACAGCGTGGAATCCGTGCCGGCGCGCCGTTGGTAGACCACCATGTCGCGCGCCGTTTCGCTGGCCACGCGCGGGCCGCAATGGCGCGACACCATGTGCAGAGCCAAATCGATGCCGGCCGTGATGCCGGCGCTGCTGACCAGTTTGCCGTCTTCGACGAAGATGCGGTTGTCATGCAGCCGCGCGCTCGGGTCAATGCTGGCCAGCTGTTCCAGGCAAGTGTGGTGTGTGGTGCAGTCGCGCTGCCGCGTCAGGCCGGCGGCGGCGGCGAACAGGGCGCCTGCGCACACCGTCATCAGCGTGAAGCCGTCCACCGGATGGCGGGCCGCGAGCCAGTCGATGATGGCGCGCGAGTCGGGGTCGTCCAGGCGCGTGGGCTTGCCCACCACGCCGGAAATGATGACCAGGGCTTCGGGCGGCAGGCTGGCCGGCAAGGCTTGGATATGAGCCAGGTGCAGGCCGGGCAGGCCGCTTTCGACTTCCCGGGACGGACCGCAGAAATGCTGTTCGAAGGCCCCGGGAACCAGCTTGTTGGCGACGCGGAAGGCCTCCGCGGGGCCTGCCACGTCCAGCAGCACGACGCCCCGCGTCAGCACGAAATACACTGGAACCATGCGGCCCTCCGCCAGTGTCAGGCCGCCAGCGCGTCGGCGGCGCGTGCGATGCGGGCAAAACGCCCTTGCAGCACCAGCTCGGTCCGGTCGCGGATCTCGGCCGGCGTGTAATGCTGGCCGGACGGGCTCTGCATGGCAAAGGTCAGGGTGGCGTCCGTGGGGAACACCACCTTGTAGCCGGCGTCGCTGGCGTGGCGCGAGGTGGTTTCGCAGCACTGTTCGGTGCGGATGCCGCTGACGATGATGCCTTCGATGCCGTGCTTCACCAGCCAGTCCTGCAGGCTGGCGCCGTCCGCGTCTTTGGCGTAGAGCGAGGAATGCACGGTCTTGTGGAACACGGCGGTGGGCTCGATGCGCAGTTCCTTGAGCGTCTTGACGTGGCCGGAGGCCATCGAGAAGGGGTTGGCGGGGTCGTTCGACACGCTGGTGTGGAACACCTGCAGTACCGGAATGTCGCGGGCCTGGGCGGCGTCGATCAGGGATTGGATCTGTTCCACGAACGCCGGGTACTCGGCTTCATCCCAAAACGGACGTTGCCGGAAAGAGTCTTGTACGTCGATGACGATCAGTGCTTGTTTCATGGATCGCGCTCCTGGAGGGCGAATTTTAGGGGTGTGCAGCTATTTTTACTGCAATCCGGCGCGGCGGCGAGTGCGGCGAAAGACGGCCATCGGCCTAAAACGGACATTGGCCGCCGCTGTCCCGTGGACCCGCTGCCGGACCGCCTGCCCGCCCTGCGGCGGACATACAATCCTGGACATGATGATTCCCAGCGACAACGACGACATTTTCTGGATGCGCCGCGCCCTGGCGTTGGCGCAGACCGTCATGTACTCCACCGCACCCAACCCCCGGGTCGGCTGCGTGATCGTGCGCGGCGGACAGGTGCTGGGCGAAGGCGCCACGCAGCCGCCGGGCGGCCCGCACGCGGAAGTCTGCGCCTTGCGCGACGTCCAGGCGCGCGGCGAATCCGTGGAAGGCGCCACGCTTTACGTCACCCTGGAACCCTGCAGCCATTTCGGCCGCACGCCGCCCTGCGTGGACGCTGTGCTTGCGGCCCGGCCGGCGCGGGTCGTGGTGGCCATCGGCGACCCCAATCCGCTGGTCAATGGGCAAGGGCTGGCGCGTCTGCGCGATGCCGGGATCGCGGTGACCACGGGCGTTTGCCGCGCGGAGGCGCTGGCCATCAACGCGGGTTTCATCTCGCGCATGAGCCGCGGCCTGCCGTGGGTGTGGATGAAGATGGCGGCCTCGCTGGACGGGCGCAGCGCGCTGCATAACGGCGTCTCGCAATGGATCACCGGACCCGAGGCTCGCGCCGACGGACACCGCTGGCGCGCCCGCGCCTGCGTGGTGCTGACCGGCATGGGCACCGTGCTGAAAGACGATCCGCAGCTCAATGTCAGAGGCGTGGACACGCCCCGCCAGCCGCGCAAGGCGGTAGTGGACGGCCGTTTTGAAATCCCCGAGGACGCGCGGTTGTTCGATGGCGCCGAGGTCATCATCTTCACGGCTCGCGAAGATGCCGCCAAGGCCGCGCGCCTGCAGGCCAGGAACGCCCGCGTGGTGCTGCTGCCGGGCGAGGCGCCGGGCCGGGTCGATCTGCCGGCGATGATGCGCTGGCTGGCGCAGGAACAGTTCAACGAGGTCCACGTCGAAGCCGGCGCGGGCCTGAGCGGCGCGCTGGTCGCCGCGGGCTGCGTGGATGAACTGCTGCTGTACCTGGCGCCGGTGCTGCTGGGCGACGCCGCCGGCATGGTCCGCCTGCCCATGCTGGAGCACCTGGACGGCGCCCGCCGCTATGAATTCATCGAGACCGCGCCGGTGGGCGCAGATCTGCGCGTGCGCGCCCGGGTGGCCGACACCTGGAATCAGCTGACGCGGCGGGTGGAGCTGCCTGAGCTGTCTTAGGCGCGGCGCCGGCCCGTGCGCGCCGCGGTGTAGCGCCAGGCCAGGATCGTGGCAGCGCCGCCGGCCAGGGCCAACAACGCGGCCGCCAGCAGCAGGCCGGGATGGTCGCGGCGCAGACGTTCCCACGATTTTCCGGCCTGCGTGTAATGGAACCAGGCAGCCGCCTGGAAATCGGGCGCGGCGCATTCGCGGCCGAAAGAGCCGCTGAACGGCACCTGCGCGCCGTGTTCTATATAGCGGCGGTAGATCGTGGCGGCCAGTTCCGGGGAGTCGTCGATGATGTAGCGGGCGCCCTGGCACAGCACGGCGGCGTAGGCTTGCGAGCGGCGTGGCAGCTCGTCGGACGCGCGCAGCGCATGATTGGCCGCGATCTCGCGGTAGTGGAAGCGGGTGTAGGGCTGCGCTTCGCTGGCGGCATAGCGACGGCGTTCCTCTTCGGTGACAAACGGGCCCGGCAGCGCGGCGGCGGCACGCAAGGCCGGCGTGTCGGGCGTTCCGGCATCGTCATCCTCAGCCTTCCGGCCTGGGACCGCGCTGCGTCCCGCGCCATAACTGGTGTTGCCGCCATAGACCGCAAAATCCGGCTCCTGTTCGTAGCCCATGATCTCCATCCCGTCGCGCCGCGCCAGCCGCGAAGCTTCGTACCAGGCTTGCGCCCGTGATGTGCGGCCCCAGGCGCTCCCGGCACGGCGCAAGGCCGCGCCATACTCCGCGGCGAGCCGGCGGGTTTCCTGCAGACGCACTTCCCACTTGCCGTCGACGCTTTCCAGCGTGGCGTAGCGGGCGTCCGAATCGGCGGGGAAATAGGGCAGCGCCAGCTCGATCGAACCTTCGCGCACCATCCGGCGCGCCAGCAGCAGGCGCAGGCGATCGGATGCGGTAATGGGATGCTGCCTTACCCAGTCGTAGAAATTCTGCGGATCGCGCGGCACGGACCTTGCCGGCGCCGGAGTGGCGGGCGCATGCCGGTCCACATAGGACTTGAGTTCGGCGGTGGTCAGCACGCGCTCAGCGACGTAGGCAGCGTCATTCCAGTACGGGGTGGATAACCAGAAGCCTCCGGCCGGATTGGCCGGATCGTCCTTCACGGTGGCGTGCAGTAGTTGATCCAGCGCCTCGACATACTGGCCGCGCGACAGCGTCAACACGCCTTGTTCGCCCAGCAGGCGCGCCGCGCCGACAGCCTCCAGGCTGCCGTCGGCGCGCGGAAACGCGCGTGCAGCCTGGGCATAGGCCTGGGCCGCCGCCTGCGTATCGCCTTGCCGCAGCGCCAGCTTGGCGCGGACCCACCAGGCCAAGGCCGTGTCCAGCCGCGCGGCCAACGTCTGCGCCAGCTCGTAGCGGCCGATGCGGTAGGCCAGCGCGGCTACGCGGTCGGCGTCCGGCACCTGCTTCAGGTCCTGGGTTTCCAATGCCGCAACCAGCGATTGCAGCGCCGGATTGGGTGTGACGTCATGCCCTTGCGCCGCATCGGCCAACCCCACCTGGCCAGTCGTATCGTAGGCGGCGTACGGATCGCTGGCGCTGTCCGGCCTGCCATCGACGATGTCGCCGACCCTGGCCAGCGCGTAGGCCACCAGCAGGCGTTGCGCGACTGGATCGTCGATCAGGCGGCGCGTGCGCGCCGGATCTTCCAAGGCCCATTCGGCCAGCATGCGCAGCGATGCATTGCCGCTCGCGGAGTCGCGCGCGGCCTGTTCGGCATAGAGGCGCAGCGCATGCTTTAGCGAGGCCGCGGGAATGGCGTCCATGCAGGGCTCGGCATTGACCAGCTCCATATAGCTGCATTGCCCCTGCGGCCCGGCGAGGAACAGGCGCGCCTCCTGGCCGTAGCTGGCAACGGCCAGGCCCAGCGGGTCCGGCGCGCCGTCGCGCGCCAGTTGCCGCACGCGGCCATAGGCTTGTGCCGCAGCCTGCCGCTGCGCCTCGGCGTCGTCAGTGGCTAACTCTGTCTCGTCCCCGATTTCTGCCAGCATATAGGCGGCCCAGACGCTGCGTGGCGCGGCCTGCTGCGCCGGCAACTGGAGAATGGCGCGGTAGCGGGCGCGCGCCTGCTCCAGCAGGCGGTCGGTGTCCGGCGCTTCGCGGGCGGCATGGGTGTCGACCGCGGCCGCGGCGTAAAGACGCACCGCTTCCGGCAAATCGGCGCCCAGCGCATAGGCCCGGTCGCCATCGGCCTGCGCGCGCATGGCGCGAGCCGTGGTCCGCTGCGCCGGCGTGAGCGCGGGATCGCGGTCTTCCGGCAGGGCGTTTTGCAGGTAGCTGCCGTCCGGCAATTCATAGGCTTCGCGGGCTCGCAGCGCATCGCTGGCGTCCACGAGGCGCGCGGTTTCATAGCTGAAAGCGTTGGCCGGCGTCGCACGCAGCGTAGCCGCGCGGTCGTCGAGCAGCTGGGCGGGGAACTCCGGCCCGCAGGCGATGACGATACCGGCTCCCGTCAGGAGCAGCAGCGCCGCAAGCGATTTACGGTTGTACATGGAAGCTCGTGGGCCCGTTTTCACAGCGTATCCAGCCTATGTTGCGTTGGCCGCCGGCATGCAGCAGGCCATTCTGGGAGCGGCGCAGGAAGGCGCCGCTGGAATCATGTTCGAGGGTATAGCCATTGATGCCGTCGGCCGCGCGGCAAGCGCCTTGCCAGCGGATCGCGAAGGGCAGGGCTGCGTCGGCATTGCCGCCGTTGGCCAGAATCAGGTCTTG
Organism: Achromobacter sp. ACM01; assembly: GCF_014851745.1. Lineage (NCBI taxonomy): Bacteria > Pseudomonadati > Pseudomonadota > Betaproteobacteria > Burkholderiales > Alcaligenaceae > Achromobacter > Achromobacter sp. ACM01. Next base: position 89,959 of record NZ_JACVAF010000009.1, on the reverse strand, counting down.
CGCGCCGCTGCCGCCTGCTGCGCGCGCCGTGACGGACAGCGCCGGCGACAGGGGCTGGCGCGTCAGTACGGCGCGCCAGGTGGCCAGGCTCCAGGCGCGTTCGTCGCGCGCGGTGGGCAGGCGGAACCAGACGATGCCCGCCAGTCCGCGCGGACGGGCGCGGTGGATCTCATCGATGAAAGCCGCCATGGCTGCCGGGGTGGCCACCAGTTCGCTGGCGCGGCCGCCCGGCAGCAGGGCGGGGCGTTCGCTTTCGACCGCGGCGATGCTGCCGTCGTCGTTCCAGCTTACGCGGCTGCCATAGGTGGCCAACGCCACGCGCCATGGCCGCTGGGTGCGGTCCGCGAACGCCGCCAGCCAGGCGCTTGCGCGCCTGGCATTGAACAGCCCCTGTTCGGGACTCAGCACGGCGTGGACCTGCAACACGGCTTCATCGGGAATCCGCAACAGCGCGTCGAGCCCGGCGCCGCCCAGCCATGTCGGCAGCGCGGTTATCGACAAAGGCAGATCCGGTCCCAGGCCCTGCTTCAAGGTCTCCAGGAACGTCGCATAGGCGGGCAACTTGGAGGTTGGGCAGTCGTAGTCGATTTCGATGCCGGCCAAGCCGATACCCGCGCTTTCCCATGCGCCGCGCGCGGCGTTGATCCGCGCAAGCACTTCCGCGGCGGGCAGCGCATCGGCGCGACCGTCCAGGCGGAAAACCATGATGACGGGACGTTTGGCCGCGGCCAGTGCGGCCAGATCGGGCGCAGCAGTGAACCACCTGCCATCCGGGTTCATTTCCGCTATCAGCACGCGCCATGCCCGCACCACGTCGGCACTGTCGGCCAGCGCCTGGCTGACCGGCGGCGTCCAGACGCGTTGCCAGACATAGGCGTCGGCCGGCAGATCCGCCTGCTTGCCGCAAGCGGCCAGAAGCAGCAGCAAGACGCTGCAAAGCACTGCGCGACAGCGTTTGACGAGGACCTTCATGCGGCGGGTCAAAAATCGGAAAATTATGATGTGGCGATGGCGATGGGCGGACGACAGGAAGCGAACCAAATGCGCGGCGCGTTTCGAATGCGTGATTCTATCGCCGCCGCAAGGGGTATTAGCACTCTGCGTTCGCGGCTGCCAATCGCGCAGACCTCCGTAATCCGTGGCTTGCAGGCGATTCGCGATGCGCCAGCGCTATCGATATGCCATCAAGTTTGCGCAGGTTTGCGTGGTTGCAGCGCGTGTCTATTGCATGAATTTGAAAGCGCGCGACACGACTATTTTTGGCCTTGCGTTAAATGAATTGCCACAAAAACGTCAATTGGCTTTAGCATAGGCACATGACTTGGCGCCACGCACTGATGGACTACACCGTGCAATGCCACGCGCCCTCGTCACCACGGATCCTCGTGCAGCGTCATCGGTGCTTTTCACAACCGGACCTGCACGCTGCTGAACGAAGACGCTACGCGCCGTTCAGACCGTCCGCTGCCATCGCACAGCGGGCGCATCGGGTTTATGCCCGCATCATAAAAATCCCTGGGACATCGCTCTTCCCTTCAAATCATTGCTGAGCATTTCATGTGCGGATGCATCATGCACGCACGCATACAGCGATATGCTGAAGTCGAACGAGTGAACTTATTCACTTAAGTTGCATTCCCTGACGGAACTTGCATCCGAAGAGTGCAGCCTAACTGGAAAGGGCCTGATCATGCCTTTGGTTGATGTGTGGCGAAAGCAACATACCATCCGGCCGACAGTGCTTATCGCGAGATTGTCTAGTAATGCGCGAGCGCTGAGGCACAATGGGGGCAGGTAGGGACGTATTGGATTTTTCGCGTGTTGTAGGAGGTTTCCGTGCAAAACATCGTCGAAGGCTTCAAGTCGCAGTATGCAAGAGAGCAGGAATCGGAACTCTCTCTCGAGGAGTACCTCAACCTCGCCAAAAGCGATCCCATGGCGTACGCCAGCCCCGCAGAACGCATGCTGGCGGCAATAGGCGAACCCGAAGTCGTGGATACGCGCAACGACCCACGTCTTTCCCGTTTGTTTTCCAACCGGACCATCCGACGCTATCCGGCGTTCCAGGAGTTCTACGGCATGGAGGACGTGATCGGACAGATCGTCGCGTTCTTCAAGCACGCCGCGCAGGGACTGGAAGAGCGCAAGCAAATCCTCTATCTGCTGGGTCCGGTGGGCGGCGGCAAGTCGTCCATCGCGGAGCGGCTCAAGTCGCTGATGGAGGCCTATCCCATCTACGCCCTGAAGGGGTCGCCGGTCAACGAATCGCCGCTCGGACTGTTCCACCCGGAACGTTTCGGCGACACGCTTGAAAAGGAATACGGCATCCCGCGGCGCTACCTGAGCGGCATCATGTCCCCCTGGGCCGTGAAGCGCCTGAAGGAGTTCGACGGCGACATCTCGAAGTTCCGCGTCGTGCGCCTGAACCCGTCGGTGCTGCGCCAGATCGCCATCGCCAAGACTGAACCTGGCGACGAGAACAACCAGGACATTTCGTCGCTGGTGGGCAAGGTCGACATCCGCATGCTCGACCGCCACTCGCAGGACGATCCGGATGCCTACAGCTACTCTGGCGGGCTGTGCCTGGCCAACCAGGGGCTGCTTGAATTCGTCGAGATGTTCAAGGCCCCGATCAAGATGCTGCACCCCTTGCTGACGGCAACCCAGGAAGGCAACTTCAAGGGCACCGAAGGCTTTTCCGCGATCCCGTTCAACGGCGCCATTCTGGCCCACTCGAACGAATCGGAATGGCAGACCTTCCGCAACAACAAGCACAACGAGGCGTTCCTCGACCGTATCTACATCGTCAAGGTGCCTTACTGCCTGCAGGTGTCGGAAGAGGTCCGCATCTACGAAAAGCTGCTGCACCACAGTTCGCTGTCGGCGGCGCCATGCGCCCCGGGAACGTTGGACATGATGGCGCAGTTCTCGGTCCTGACGCGCCTGAAGGAACCCGAAAATTCCAGCATCTATTCGAAGCTGCGCGTCTACGACGGCGAAAGCCTGAAGGACGTGGATCCCAAGGCCAAGGCCCTGCAGGAATACAAGGACTATGCCGGCACAGATGAAGGCATGACCGGGGTGTCGACGCGTTTCGCGTACAAGATCCTGTCCAGCGTCTTCAACTACGACCAGACCGAAGTCGCCGCCAACCCGGTGCACCTGATGTACGTGCTCGAGCAGCGGATCGGCCGCGAAGACTACCCCGAGGAAATCCGCCGGCGCTATCTTGAATTCATCAAGGGCTACCTGGCGCCGCGCTACGCGGAATTCATCGGCAAGGAAATCCAGACCGCCTACCTCGAGTCCTATTCGGAATACGGCCAGAACATCTTCGACCGCTACGTGACCTTTGCCGACTGCTGGATCCAGGACGAGGAATTCCGCGACCCGGAAACCGGCGAAAGCTTCGACCGCAGCGCGCTCAACGACGAACTGGAAAAGATCGAGAAGCCGGCCGGCATCGCCAACCCGAAGGACTTCCGCAACGAGATCGTCAACTTCGTGCTGCGGGCGCGCGCCAACAACAACGGCCGCAACCCGACCTGGACCAGCTATGAAAAGCTGCGCGAAGTGATCGAGAAGAAGATGTTCTCGAACACCGAAGACCTGTTGCCGGTGATCTCGTTTAACGCCAAGGCGTCGGCCGAGGACAAGTCCAAGCACCAGAGTTTCGTGGATCGCATGGTTGAAAAGGGCTACACGGAAAAGCAGGTAAGACTGCTGTGCGAGTGGTATCTCCGTGTGAGGAAGTCTTCCTGAGCGAGGTGAATCATGAATTCACTCATCGATCGCCGTCTTAACGGGCGCAATAAAAGCGCCGTCAACCGGGAGCGTTTTCTCCGGCGTTATAAGAACCAGATCCGCAAGGCGGTACATGGGATGATCCGCGACCGCTCCATCCAGGACATGGATCAGGGCGGCGAGATCAACCTGCCCGCCCGCGACATCTCCGAGCCGACCTTCCATCACGGCCAGGGCGGCGACCGCGAGATCGTGCACCCCGGCAACCGCGAGTTTGCCAAGGGAGACACGTTCGACCGGCCGCAAGGCGGGCAGGGGGAAGGCGGCTCCGAGCCGGGCGAAGGCGAATCGGTCGACCAGTTCACCTTCAGCCTGTCGCGGGCGGAATTCCTGAACCTGTTCTTCGAGGACCTGGAACTGCCGCACATGGCGCGCACGCAGCTGGGCGAGGTCAGTCAGAAGAAATGGCAGCGCGCCGGCTACACGACCACGGGCTCGCCCAGCATGCTGAGCATCAGCCGCACGCTCAAGTCCTCGCTGGCGCGCCGCGTGTCGCTCGGCGTGAAGGCGCGCGCCGATCTGGAGGATGCCGAGGAGCGCCTGGCCAAGGCGCTGGAAGCGGGCGCTCCCCCCGACGAGATCAAGGCGCTGGAGCAGGACGTCGAAGGTTGCCGCGAACGCCTGGCCCGCGTGCCTTTCCTGGACGACCTGGACCTGCGCTACCGCAACCGGGTGTCGGTGGCCATCCCGATGGCGCGCGCCGTCATGTTCTGCCTGATGGACGTGTCGGGCTCCATGGACGAAAACAAGAAGGACCTGGCCAAGCGCTTCTTTTCGCTGCTTTACCTGTTCCTGTCGCGCAAGTACGAACACGTGGACCTGGTCTTCATCCGCCACACCGACAACGCCGAGGAAGTCGACGAACATACCTTCTTCTACGATCCCAAGAGCGGCGGCACCATCGTGCTGTCGGCGCTGGAACTGATGCGCGAGATCCTGGAGAAGCGCTATCCGCCGACCGCCTGGAACGTGTACGCGGCGCAGGCCAGCGACGGCGACTCGTTCGGCGCCGACGCGGGCAAGAGCGCGCGCTTCCTGGCCGAACATCTGCTGCCGGCCACGCGCTACTTTGCCTACATCGAAGTGCCCGACTCGCAGGAGGCGCGCAAGAGCAGCCTGTGGGCGGAATATGAACAGAAACTGGAGCCGCATTTCGTCATGCGGCGCATCTGCGAACGCGGCGAGATCTTCCCCGTGTTCCATGACCTGTTCAAAAAGGAAACCGCATGAATGCCATCGTGGGAGCGCTCGTGGAACCGGAGGCCGCCGGCAGCGCCCGGCCCATCTCCCAGGGTTCCGAATGGACCTTCGAACTGATCCAGTCCTATGACGACGCGATCTCCAAGGTCGCCGCCGAATACGGACTGGACACGTACCCGAACCAGATCGAGGTAATCACCTCGGAACAGATGCTGGATGCCTATGCGTCGGCCGGTCTGCCTATCGGCTATCCGCACTGGTCGTACGGCAAGGAATTCATCCGCAACGAGCAGTTCTACCGCCGCGGCATGCAGGGGCTGGCGTACGAGATCGTCATCAACTCCAACCCTTGCATCTCCTATCTCATGGAAGAGAACTCCATGACGATGCAGGCGCTGGTGATCGCCCACGCCTGTTACGGCCACAACTCGTTCTTCAAGGGCAATTACCTGTTCCGGCAATGGACCGATGCCGACGGTGTGCTGGACTACCTGGTCTTCGCGCGCAAATACGTCATGTCCTGCGAGGACCGCTATGGCATCGACGCGGTGGAATCCTTGCTCGATTCCTGCCACGCGCTCTCGCACCACGGCGTGGACCGCTACAAGCGCCCCACGCCCATTTCCTACAAGGAAGAGGCCGCGCGCCAGGCTGAACGCCAGGAGCATGCCCGGCTGCAGTACAACGACCTGTGGCGTACCCTGCCGCGCCTGGAGGCCGACAAGGACACCCACGTCGAGGCCTCGGTGTTTCCGCCGGAGCCCGAAGAGAACCTGCTGTACTTCATCGAGAAGTATTCGCCCAAGCTCGCGCCGTGGCAGAAGGAACTGGTGCGCATCGTCCGCAAGGTCGCGCAATACTTCTATCCGCAGACCCAGACCAAGGTCATGAACGAAGGCTGGGCCACGTTCTGGCACTACACCATCCTGAACCGGCTGCATGAAAAAGGCCTGGTCAACGACGGCTTCATGATGGAGTTCCTGCAAAGCCACACCAACGTGGTCAGCCAGCGCGGCTTCGACGAACGCGGCTACGGCGGCATCAACCCCTATGCGCTGGGCTTCGCGATGATGTCCGACATCCGCCGCATCTGCGAGGCGCCGACGGCCGAGGACCGGCGCTGGTTCCCCGACATCGCCGGCGGCGACTGGCTGAAGACGCTGGACTTCGCCATGCGCAACTTCAAGGACGAATCCTTCATCTCGCAGTACCTGTCGCCCCGCCTGATCCGCGAGTTCCGTTTCTTCGCGATCTCCGACCACCAGGCCAACCCCAAGCTCGAAGTCGCCGCCATCCACGACGACGAAGGCTACCGCGACATCCGCCGCCTGCTGGCTGCGCAACACAACCGCGACAACATGGTGCCGGACATCCAGGTGGTCCGCTTCAACCGCGACTCCGACCGTTCGCTGGTGCTGCGCCACCTGAAGAGCCGCGGCCGCCCGCTGGCGGGCGAGGACGCCGAACAGGTGATGAAGCACCTGGCCCGACTGTGGGGTTTCAGGGTGCGGCTGGAAGAGACCGAGCCGGACGGCACCGTCAGCTCCTACCGGGAACAGGACCCGCCGGCATCAGCCTCCTAGTGGTCGGCCAAAGCAGGGGACGCCGTTGGCGTCCCCTTTTCTTTGTCCGCTTGTCGGCGTTGTGCGAAATCTGCTAGAATCGCGGATTCGCATTTTCTGCAGCGGCTTGCCCGCAGCGAAAATCGCAGATAGGACAGGTGGCCGAGTGGTTGAAGGCGCACGCCTGGAAAGCGTGTATACGTCAAAAGCGTATCGGGGGTTCGAATCCCCCTCTGTCCGCCAGGATTCGCACTGCAAAGCAGTACACAAAAAACCCGCAAGCGCTCAAGCCTTGCGGGTTTTTTGCATTTTCGCGGCATAAAAAAACGCCGCCCGGCGTAATTTGCCGGGCGGCGTCTTGGACCGGAACGCTTACGCGCCCACCGGTTTCCCATCAGTGCGCCGCACCACCACCGTAGCCGAGCGCGCATCGCCGCCGCCTGCGCGCAACGTGTTCCACGTCTGATCCGGGTGCTGGATGTTGATGAAGAACGTGGTCAGGTCCGGCGTGTAGGCGATGCCGGTGATTTCGCAGCCCAGCGGGCCGACCAGGAAGCGCTTGGATTCGCCGGTCTTCTGGTCGATGTAGTACATCGAGTTGTTGCCGAAGAAGTCCGTGGTCGAGGCGCTGGTGCCGGCGTCGGTCTGGACCCACAGGCGGCCCTTGGGGTCGACGCGGATGCCGTCGGGGCTGGAGAAGGTGTCGCCGTTGACGTTGCCCGTCAGGTTGGCGGCCACGCCGTCGGCCTTGTCGCGGCCGGCCAGCAGCAGCAGGTCCCACTCGAAGGTGGTGGCCAGGGGCGAGTCGCCGCGCTCGTGCCAGCGGATGATGTGGCCGTGCGAGTTGTTGACGCGCGGGTTGGCGGCGCTGGTGCGCTTGCGGCTGCCGTTGTTGGTCAGCGTGCAGTACACGGTCTTGTCCACGCCCACCGTGATCCATTCCGGGCGGTCCATCAGCGTGGCGCCGGCGACGCGGGCGGCGGCGCCGGTGTTGACCAGCACGTCGGCCTGCGTATTGAAGTTGACGAGCTTGCCGGTGATCACGGTGCCGCTGGCGACCTGCGTGAAGTTGCCGGGATCGGTGGCGCCGGCGGTCAGGTTGTTCTTGCCCACGGTCAGTTCGACCCAGTTGCCGCTGCCGTCGTCATTGAAGCGCGCGGCGTACAGAGTGCCTTCGTCCAGCAGGCCCATGTTGGCGGCGCGGTTGGCGGGATCGTACGGCTTGCTCGGCACGAACTTGTAGATGCAGCCAGGCGTGGTGTCGTCGCCCATGTAGAAAGCAACACGGTTGTTCTCGTCCAGCATGAAGGCCGTGTTTTCATGGCTGAAGCGGCCCATCGCGGTGCGCTTGACGGCGGTCGAATCCGGGTTCTGGGGATCGATTTCCACCACCCAGCCATAGCCTTCGTCGGCCGGCTTGCCGGCGTCGCCGGTCTTGTAGTGGTAGTTGTTGAGCGTTTCTTCGCAGGTCAGGTAGGTGCCCCAGGGCGTGTCGCCGCTGGAACAGTTGTTCAGCGTGCCGACGACGGTGTCGCCCACGACGGACTTGGCCGGGCCGCTGACGTTGTAGACGGTGTTGCCGGTGTAGCGCTTGTTGTAGCGCGAGTCGGTCTTGACGGTCCAGGCGCCGTTGGCGCCGCGGGCGATTTCGATGACGGACACGCCGACGTTGGACAGGCGGGTTTTCACGCCTTCGACGCTCTGGTCCAGGGTCTCGTCGTCCAGCGCTTCATGGTTCAGCACCAGCAGGCCGCCCTGGTTGGGGTCCACGCCGGGCAGGGCATAGAAGTGCATGCCATCGTGCTGGCCGCCGGATTGGGTTTCCGTGGCGGGATAGGACTGCGGCACGCCGGCGTAGCCAGCCGAGCCGATCATGCACTTGTCGCCGGCGGAGTAGAGCACTTCGGCCACGTAGCCTGCGGGAACCGTGACGGTGTCGGCGACGATCTTGTCGGCCAGCGGGGTGAACGTGACGGAATAGTCGGGGCCGGGGGGCGGCTTGGTGCCGCCTTCGCCCGGCTCGTTGCCGGAGGTGTCGTCGTCGTCATCGTCGCTGCCGCCACAGGCGGTCAGCAGGGTCGATGCGCCGAACACGGACAGCATTGACAGGCCGAAGCTGTTCTTCAGCAAAGTGCGGCGCTGGGGATTCGCGGCGACGATTTCGTCGAACATCTGCCCGGGAACGGTGACTTCGTCTTGGGCTTCGCGATAGGGGGCGCGCAATTTATCAGTCAAGTAAGACATTCCAACCTCATAGTGTCGCGATCGAGTCGCTCAATTGTTTGTAAGCAAAACGAAAGCGAGGTTAAAGGTCGGTCGTTACAACGGGGTGACGATAGTGTGAAGTCCTTATGGTTAAGTGGGTAGTCCGCCGCCTGACCGAGTCCGTGATCGGAATTCCGGTTGAGGCGGCGGCGTTGCGATTGTCAGTCTTGCGGCCCGACGATGGGCGTGACGTCCAGCACATACATCTGCCGCTCGCCTTCGTGCACGGAGTCGATGCAGACCTGCGTGCCGTCGCGGCTCCAGCGCGGATGCAGGTCGCAGCGGTTTTCCTTGGACAGATTGGGATCGGCGTAGAAGCTGCCCAGCGAATGGCGCAGGCCGGTCTGCATGTCGTAGAGGAACAGGATGCGCTCGTGCGTGGTCGAGTCCGGATAGGTGTCACTGAGCAGCCAGCGCGTGTTCACGGGAGAGTAGGTCATGTGGCCGTTCTCCGTCAGCACGCCGTCGCCCACGACCTGGACCGCGCCGCCGGGCGCATCGCGGTAGAGGTGGTAGTGGATGCTGCCGTCATGCGGGCCCCAAACGATGATGGTCTGGTCGTCGCGCCACAGCGGGTGCGAGATCTGGTATTCGGATTTCTCGTAGTCGAACGTGCCGACCGCGCCGGGATCGAAGTCGTCGGCCAGTTGCGGCAGCGGATGGTCGGAGCATTCCAGCAGGCGCATGTCGCTGCCGTCGGCGTTCATGGTGATCAGCCGGTGCAGAAAGCAGGTCTCGTCCTTGACGCGTTCGGTCCAGCGGTGCAGGAACAGGATGCGGGAGGACGAAGGATTGATCTCGATATGGCTGACCCAGTGGATGGCGCGCTCCATCGAGTCGCGCGGATGGAAGTTGCGCAGGTCGGCGTAGCTGACCAGCAGGCGGTGCGCGCCGCTTTCCAGGTCCATGCTGTGGATGCCGTCGTCGGCTGGGGCGTAGTCCACGGGGCCGGGCGCGTGTTCGCTGTAGCCGATGGTCTCGTGCGTGATGTAGAGGCGGCGGTAATCCACGCAGAGCGCGTAGCGGCTGTTGGGCGCGGCCACGTAGATGGGCAGCGGCAGGTGGCGCGTCTGGCCGGTGGCGACGTTGTGGACCGCGGAGCGGAAGCCCGGATAGAAGCCGCTGTCGTCGTCGCGGCGGCAGTTGTAGATCATCTGCGGCTCGGACTCGCCGTCCAGCCATTGCAGTTGGCAGCCCATCTGCCAGTTCCAGGCCGTGGTGCTGCCCACGGCGTGGTAGCGGTCGCCGTCCTGGAGATCGAAGTAACCCACCTCGGCGCTCAACTCGGGCGTGAGCCGCGCGTCCTTGAACGGCGTGCGGTTGGCCAGCAGATAGCGGCCGTCGCGATGCCAGACGGTTTTGTTGTAGTAGCCGAAGAAATGATGGTGCGGCGTGGCGCCCAGGCGGCGGCAGGCGATGGGCGTGGCGAGCATGCGGTTCATGGATGGCAGGGCAAAGAGGAAGTCGGAAAGAAAAAAGGGCGGCGCAGGCGCCGCCCCGGGCGTTCAGCCCGCAGTGATGTGTTCGGTTTCGATGACCTTGTTCCAGCGGGCGCGTTCGCGTTCGACGAAGGCGCGCGCGTCGGCGGGGCTGTTGCCCACAGGAGTCATGCCCAGGCGCTCCAGGCCTTCGCGGAATGCCGGGTCGGCGTAGACGCGGCGCAGGTCGGCGCTGATCTTTTCGATCAGCGCGTCCGGTACGTCCTTGCTGGCGGCCAGCGTGGTCCAGGACGTCACGGTCAGGCCGGGCAGGCCTGCTTCGGCGGCGGTGGGGACGTCGGGCAGGGCTGGCGAGCGCGTGGCGCCGGTGATGGCCAGCGCCTTCAGCTTCTTGGCCTGGATGTAGCCGATGGTGGTGGGCACGTTCTCGAACAGCAACTGGATCTGGCCGCCCAGCAGGTCGTTGGTGGCGGCCGAGCTGCCGCGGTACGGGATGTGCACGATGGGCGCCTGCGCGGCCATCTTGTAGAGCTCGCCCACCATGTGCACGGACGAGCCCACGCCGGCCGAGCCGAAGTGCAGCGTTTCCGGCTTGGCCTTTGCCAGCGCGGTGAGTTCGGCCAGGGTGTTGGCTTCCAGCGCGGGGTTGGCCACCACCACGTGCGGCATCTCGGCCACGATGGTGATCAGCTTCAGATCGCGGGCGGGTTGGTAGTTGAGGTTCTTGTAGACCCCGTAGGTGGCATGCAGGCCGATGGAGCCCAGCAGCAGCGTATAGCCGTCCGGCCCCGAGTCGGCGACGAACTTGCCGCCGATGTGCCCGCCCGCGCCGGGGCGGTTTTCCACCACTACCGACTGGCCGTAGAGCTTGCCCAGGTGTTCGGCCAACAGCCGTCCCTGGATATCGGAGCTGCCGCCCGCGGTGAAGGGCACGATGATGCGCACCGGGCGGTCGGGATAGTTGGCTTGCGCGTGCGCGGCCAGCGGCAGGGAGGCTGCCGTCAGGCTCAGGCACAGCGTTTGCAGGAGTTGGCGCCAGGAGCGGCGGAGGTTCATGTGGTTTCCCCTGGAAGGTTGGGTAGTGCGGGGGCGCATCTGGCGGCGCCCTTGGGAAAACCAGTGTAGGAGTCCTCATGTATTTGAAAAAATTCTTTTTTCAACATAGGCTATGCAAGTTTGCTATACATTGCCCGCCATGAGCCGACCCCTGAATTTCCGCCAGATCGAAGCCTTCCATGCGGTCATGCTGGCCGGCACCACTACCGGCGCGGCGCAGATGCTGCGCACCACCCAGCCCTCGGTCAGCCGGCTGCTGGCGCAGGTGCAGCAGGCCAGCGGCCTGAAGCTGTTCGACATGGAGCGCGGCCGCTTGCGGCCCACGCGCGAGGCCAAGGATCTGTTCGATACCGTGCAGCGGCACTTCGTGGGGCTGGAGCGCATCGAGGACCGCGTTGCTGCGATGCGGCGCAGCGGCAGCGGCGTGCTGCGGCTGGCCTGCACCCCGGCGCTGGGCCTGGGCGTGCTGCCCGGCGCGATCGAGACCTTCGCGCAGCGCTATCCCGAGGTCCACATCAACATGCAGACCGTGGGCAGCCAGTATCTGCGGGAAGGGTTGCTGCACGGCACCTACGACCTGGTGGTGACTACGGCGCCCATGGACGGCGCACAGCTGGAAATGCAGGCCTTGCACGAAAGCGCGGCGGTTTGCGTGATGCGGCCCGACCATCCGCTGGCCGCGCAGCCGTCCGTCGACATCATGGACCTGGACGGGCGCCGTCTGCTGGTGCTGAACGCGGATGACGACGTCTATCTGCAGCTGCGCGGCGCGATGCAGGAACATCAGGCGCAGCCCGCCTCGGAAATCGAGACCACCTATTCATCCACCATCTGCGCGCTGGCTGCCGCCGGCAGCGGCCTGGGCGTGGTCAATCCCTACATCGCCGCGGTGTTCGCGGACCGTTTGGCGATACGGCCGTTCACGCCGCGCCTGCCGGTGCGCGTCAGCATGGCTTACCCCGCGCAGACCGCGCCGTCGTCGGTGACCGAGGCCTTCGTGGAGATCCTGGCGCGCGGTTTCCAGGCGCAGCCGGACGCGACCTGAGCGCGGCAGGGGCCGCGCTCGGGCTCGCGTATCATCTGGCCATCGCGTCGGCTCAGCTCTTGCGGTTTTCGTAAGACGTATCCAGCACGTCATCTTCCGGGGTGATGATGCCGGGTTCGCCAGGTTCCGCCATGGCGCGTCCGCGCCTTGGCATGCCGGCGACCTCTTTGCTGTGGTCCGCCATCGGCAGGATTTCGGTGCCTTTGCGCGGGTCGACGGCGACGGGTTGTTCCGTTTCAGCGGCCTTGGCCGCCTGCGGATCGGGGGCGGTTTTCAACATGATGTCTGCTCCGCTTGCGGGCGTCCCGGGATGGCGACGCGCCTGGTTGCCACTTCCATCTTAGGGCCGTGCGGCCGGCTGGGAGCAGGAATGCCTGTCACGTTTGCAAGGGGCTGTTGCAGGAGCCCGACCCTTATAATTTCCGACGCCTCGCGGCTTGCCGCAAGCCGCCCGGTTTCTCACTTTCCATACGCCTACCTTGACTGAATCCGTCGAACGCTCCGTCCATGCTGAACTCGTTGCCGTGCTGGTCGCCGTCACCAACGGCGAGCCGCGGGTGCTGACGACCGACGATGCGCGCGCCTTGCCGGCCGGTCCCTTCAAGCTGTCGCACCGTTCGCTGCAGGCCGGGCTGCGCGCCTGGGTGGAGGAGCAGACCCATCACCCGCTGGGTTACGTGGAGCAGCTCTACACCTTCGCCGACGGCGACCGCTCCGATGAATCGGGCGCGCGTGTGATGTCGGTCAGCTACCTGGGCCTGACGCGCGAGGCGGGCGAGACCGGCGTGGCGCAAGTCGGCTGGCAGGATTGGTACCGCTACTTCCCTTGGGAAGACCAGCGCACGGGCACGCCCGCGCTGGTGGAAGAAATAATCGTCCCGCGTCTGGCCGCCTGGTGCGAAGACAGTAGCGATGCGGCCGTGCGCATGCGCCGCCGCCAACGCGCCGCTATCACCTTCGGACTGGACGGCTCGCCCTGGAACGAGGACATGGTGCTGCAGCGCTACGAGCTGCTGTTCGAAGCGGGGCTGGTGCCCGAAGCGGCCCGGCGCGGGGGCAAGGGCGCCGTGGTGCCGGGCGAACCCATGCGCCACGACCACCGTCGCATCCTGGCCACCGGCATCGCGCGGCTGCGCGCCAAGATCAAGTACCGCCCCGTGGTGTTCGAGTTGATGCCCGCGCAGTTCACCCTGCTGCAATTGCAGTTGGCCGTGGAGGCGCTGGCCGGGCGCGGCCTGCACAAGCAGAATTTCCGCCGCCTCATCGAGCAGCAGGCGCTGGTCGAAGAGACGGGCGAAATGGCCACGGGCACGGCCGGCAGGCCGGCCAAGCTGTTCCGTTTTCGTCGTGACGTGCTGCTGGAGCGCGCTATTGCAGGGAGCAAGTTGCCGCTGTCTCGGGCGATGTGACGTTGAGATGCATCACGCTTGAGAGTCCAAGTCACCCAAGAGTTTTAGCGGTTCTCGCGGGTGTGCCACAGCCGCAGCACGTGGACAACCGCATCCTGGTTTTCGTAGCGAATCTCGTACTCTCCAACCAGGATTCTTCTCACCTCTCGTGGTTCGAATTGGAACAGTTGTTCGCCAATACGCGGGTTGGTCTAAGAACTTGATCTTGCCCTGCTCCTGGCGACGCCGTGATCAGCGCGAGGCAGATTTCGGACTCGATGACACGCTAATGATCTCGAAATAATCACAGTGATTAAGATTTAATCGATCACACAAGCTATTTCAAACTGGACGGAAAATGGCTGACGCTTGACAAGCCTTATGCTCGTCTCTAGCATAAGTGGTGCGCAATCTCCGCGCCTTTTTTTAATTGGTAAATACTCAAAATGAGCATTAAAGCCGAAGCGCCTATGACCATCGCCCGACTGCCCGTTCCCCCTCTGCCGGAAGTCATGCTGGAGCCGCTGGTGCGCGCGGCCTTGCTCGAGGACCTGGGACGCGCCGGGGACCTGACCACCGACGCCATCGTGCCCGCCGACGCCACGGCGCAGACCCGTCTGGTCGCGCGCCAGGAAGGCGTGCTGGCCGGGCTGGACCTGGCCCGCCTGGCGTTTCGCGCCATGGACCCGGGCATCAAGTTCGACGTTGCGCTGCGCGACGGCAGCGAATTGCAGCCAGGCGCGGAAATCGCCCGCATCAGCGGTAACGCCCGCGCCATGCTGACGGCTGAGCGCGTAGCGCTGAACTTCCTGTGCCATCTGAGCGGCGTGGCCAGCGCCACTGCGTCCATCGCCCGCGCCATCGAAGGCTACGGCGCCCGCGTTACCTGCACCCGCAAGACCATGCCGGGCCTGCGCGCCGTGCAGAAGTACGCGGTGCGTGTCGGCGGCGGCAGCAATCACCGCCACGGCCTGGACGACGCGGTACTGATTAAGGACAACCACATCGCGCTGGCGGGCGGGGTCGCGACGGCGGTCGAGCGGGCGCGCGCCGGCATCGGCCACATGGTCAAGATCGAACTGGAAGTGGACACGCTGGAGCAGTTGGAAACGGCGCTGTCCCTGGGCGTGGATGTGGTGCTGCTGGACAACATGAGCCTGGACGATCTGCGCCGCGCCGTGGCCATGGCGCGCGGCCGGGCCATCACCGAGGCTTCGGGGCGCATCACGCCCGAAACCGCCGCGGCGGTGGCGGCCACCGGGGTGGACCAGATCGCGGTGGGCTGGATCACCCATAGCGCCAAGGTGCTCGACATTGGCCTGGACGCCTGACCTTCCGCCGGCCGCCGGCCGGCATTGCCCATGCCCCCGCGCGCATGCCGCGCAGGGACGCTTGCAAGCCCGCATCATGAATCGCCTGCTTAGCTCTGTTCTCGCATTCCTGGTTTTGCCCCTGGCCGCCTGCGGCAATTCACCCTCGGGCGAAGCGCCCAAGGACGCCGCTTATCCTTCGCACCCCATCACCATCGTGGTGACATTTCCGCCGGGTGGCGGCACCGACCTGCTGGCGCGCCGCATCGGCGCCAGCCTGCAGGAGCAGTTCGGCATGGCGGTGGTGGTGGAAAACCGTCCTGGGGCCAGCGGCAACATCGGCGCGCGCGCCGTGGCCGAAGCGCCTGCCGACGGCCATACGCTGCTGATGGTCAATAGTTCCTTCGCGATCAATCCGGGGGTCTACAGCAATCTGGGCTTCTCGCCCAAGCAGGATTTTGCGGCGGTCATCAACGTGGCCTTCGTGCCGTCGGTGTATGTGGTGCCGGCGGTTTCGCCCTGGCGCAGCCTGGACGATGCGCTGGCCGCCGCCACGCCGGACCGCCCGCTGCCGTTCGCGTCCTGCGGCAACGGCACGCCGCAACACCTGGCCGGCGAGATGCTGTCGCGCGCCACCGGCGCACCTTTGCAGCACGTGCCTTACAAAGGTTGCGGACCGGCGCTCACCGACGTGACCGCCGGCCAGGTTGGAATGGGCGTGGTCACCGCGTCCAGCGCCGCGCCTTTGATTGCGGCCGGCAAGTTGCGGGCGCTGGCCGTGACCTCGCCGGCGCGCTCGCCGCTGTTGCCGTCGGTGCCGACGGTGGCCGAGCAGGGCGTGCCCGGCTACGCGCTGGACCAGTGGCATGGCCTGCTGGCGCCGGCGGCCACGCCGCCCGCGGTGGTGGCCAAGTTGAATGCGGCAGTGGCGAAGATCGTCCAGCGCCCCGAGGTGCAGGCGGCGCTGCGCGAACAGGGCTTTACGCCCGCCAGCAGCACCCCGCGTGAATTCCAGGCCATGATCGACGCGGATATTGACCGATATACCGCCCTGACGCAGGCGATCGGCTTGCGCGCCGACTGAGCCGGGCGCAGGCCGGCCGGACTCAGGCCGCGGCGGCGGCCCGGGCGTGCTGTTCCAGCTGTTCCTTCAGGCCCGGCTGCAACTTGAGCTGGCGCGCCAGTTCGTCCAGATAGGCGCGTTCCATATAGCTTTCCTCATCCACCACCAGCAGGCTGGCCAGGTACATCTCGGCCGCCATTTCCGGCGTTTGCGCGGCTTGCGCGATCACGGACGGATCCAGGGGGCGCGACAGTTCGGCTTCAAGCCAGCGGCGGTCTTGCGCGTCCGACGACAGCTTGGATAGTTCAGTTTCGAGCAGTGCGCGTTCTTCCGGGCCGATGTGGCCATCGGCCTTGGCCGCGCCGATCATGGCGGTCAGCACCGCCGTGCTGTGCTGCTCGGCCTGGGGCGCGGGCAGGCGGTCCAGCGTCTGCGGGGGAGCGGCCGGCGCGCCAGCCTGGCTGCGTTGCCAGTCGCCATAGGCGCGATAGGCCAGGGCGCCCAGCGCCGCCATGCCGCCGTACATGGCAACCTTGCCGCCGATCTTGCGGGCCTTCTTGCTGCCCAGCAGCAGTCCGAGCGCGCCCGCGCCCAACGCGCCGCCGCCCAGGCCGGTCAGGAAGGACGAACCCTTGCCGCCCGTGGCGTTCTGCACGCGATTGGTGGTGTCCGACAGCAGCCCTTGCCCGGACTGCAGCAGTTGATCGAGAAGTTGTCTGGCGCTCATGCGGCCCCCTTTAAAGTTTGCTCAGGTATTGCGGATAGAGATATCCGACCGGAGCGGGAGGCAGAAGTTCAGCTTACAGTCAGTTGCTTGCGCGGGCGACGTCCTTGGAGCGCCCGCCAGGTGATACAACGTGGTCTGGGGCGGCCGCGGCGGCTGCCCGTCAGGACCCCGTTACCAGGAGACAGGACCCATGAGCATCCGCGTGAGCCAAAATGCGCCCAACACGCTGCAATTCACCGCCACGGCCGAAGGCCACGATCTGCCGCTGGACATGCCCCAGCCTGCCGGCGCCGGCCCCGACCCCCACGACTACTTCGACACCGCCCTGGGCGGCTGCAAGGCCATGACCTTGATGGTCTACGCGCAGCGCAAGGGCCTGCCGCTGGAATCGGTGGGCGTGGAAGTGGTGCGCGACGCCAGCGAGGAGCGCAAGGGGATCTACCGCCTGACGGCCAAGCTGACGCTGAACGGCGAGCTGTCCGACGCGCAGATCGACGAACTGCTGGCGGTGGCCGAGAAGTGCCCGGTGCACAAGCTGATGACGGCGGTGGACGTGCAGGTGTCCACCGTGGTGGTGCAGCCGGCCTGACGGGGCCGGTTGCGGCGGCAGGGGCTGGCGGCGGCCCCGCCGCGGGTGGATTCAGTCTTCCATGCCCGGGACGATGGTCGAGAAACCGGCATCCACGTGGGTGATCTCGCCCGTCACGCCGGCGGCCAGGTCCGACAGCATGAAGGCGGCGACGTTGCCCACGTCTTCGATGGTGACGTTGCGACGCAGAGGAGCCTGGGCTTCCACGAACTTCAGAATGGCCGAGAAGTCCTTGATGCCGCTGGCGGCCAGCGTCTTGATGGGGCCGGCGGAAATGCCGTTGGCGCGGATGCCGCGCGGGCCCAGCGCCGTGGCCAGGTAGCGCACGCTGGCTTCCAGCGAGGCCTTGGCCAGGCCCATGGTGTTGTAGTTCGGAACCACGCGTTCGGCGCCCAGGTAGGTCAGCGTCAGCACCGAGCCGTTGCGGCCTTCCATCAGCGGCAGCGCGGCTTTGGCCATGGCGGCGAAGCTGTAGGCCGAGATGTCATGCGCGATGCGGAAACCTTCACGCGACAGGCCGTCGAGGAAGTTGCCGGCGATGGCTTCGCGCGGGGCGAAACCGATGGAGTGCACCAGGCCGTCCAGGCCGTCCCAGTGTTGGCCGAGTTCGGCGAAGGCGCCTTCGATCTGGCTGTCTTCGGCCACATCGCAGGGCAGCACGATCTTGCTGCCGAATTCGGCCGCGAATTCGCCTACGCGGTCCTTGAAGCGGTCGCCCACGTAGGTGAACGCCAGTTCGGCGCCTTGCTGGTGACAGGCGCGCGCGATGCCGTAGGCGATGGATCGGTTGGAAAGCACCCCGGTGACCAGGATGCGCTTGCCGGCGAGAAAGCCCATATTTCTATCCTTTGATTTTTTCCCTCTGGAATCCGCCTATTTTAAGGAGTTTGCGCGGTTTCGCGATATGAAAATCCCTGGGACGGATCCGACCGGCATGAGCCTTTAGGACGGTTTTCAGAGCGGCGGAAACAGGCGCACGAAACTGGCGAGCAAGGGATCGCGCTGGTCGGCGCGCCAGACCAACTCCAGATCGAACGTCAGGTCTATGCCGCCGATTTCCTTGAAGACCACGCCGGCCGGACCATGCAGCCGGAACGAGGCGGGAATGATGGCGCAGCCCAGGCCGGCCGACACCAGGCCGAGGATGGTGGGAAGATCGGTCGCCACGGCGGCCGGGCGCGTCAACGGAATGCCGGCGGCCTTCAGGATGCGCACCAGCGCGTCATAGTGCGAGGGCGATCCGGCGCGCGGGAACAGGATGAACTTCTGGCCCGCCAGGTCCTTGAGCGTGCGGATCTTGCCGACGTTGCGCGCCACCGCCGCGGGCATGGCGAGCAGCATGCGGTCTTCATAGATCTTCATTCCCTCCACTTCGCCATCGAGCGGAGAGCGCCAGGCGACGACGCCCACGTCCAGCTCGTGGCGTTTGATCGCATCGAGCTGCCAGGCCGACAGGCCGGATTCCAGCTGTACATCGGTATCGGGCGAGGCGCGCGACAGGGCCGCGATCGCCTGTCCCAGGCCGGGCAGCCAGCTGTAGCCGGGCATGATGCCGATCTTCAGCGAGCCTGCCTTGCCATTGGCCGCCAGCGCCACCTGCGCCCGCAGGGTTTCGGAACCCGCCAGCATCAGTTTCGCGTGGGCGAGCAGCGCTTCGCCAGCGCGCGTGAGCGCCACGCCGCGCGGCAACCGGACCAGCAGTTGCGCGCCGAATTCCTCTTCCAGCGCCATCATCTGGCGCGACAGGGCGGGCTGGGCGATATGCAACGCCTTCGCCGCGCCGGCCACGCTGCCGGCTGCGCACACCGCTGCGAAGTAGCGCAACTGTCTCAATTCCATGCCATGCCTCCCGGGCATATGTAGCAAGCATCAAAAGTATTTGTTGCTGGTCAGTCAAATACCTATATTTTCGGATTTAACCCCATAACGTATACCCAAAAGGTCTATGACGAAACCGACATTCCGCGAGTCGCCGTTATTGCGTGACCGGCGGGTCGCGCACCTGCCGGCACGCAACCCGCACTGCGCGACGGCCTTCACCGACATCGATCTCGACGCGCCTGGACGCCAGGCGGGCTTCCTGCACATCCCGCAGTCGCCGCACGAAGACGCCTGGGGCACGGTGCGCATACCCATGGCGGTGCTGGCCAATGGCGACGGCCCCACCGTCATCCTGGAAGCCGGCAACCACGGCGACGAGTACGAAGGCCAGATCGTGCTGGGCGAATTCATCCGCGACCTGCCGCTGGACCGCATTCGGGGGCGCCTGATCGTCATGCCCGCGCTCAACGCGCCGGCAGCGGAAGCCGGCCTGCGTACCTCGCCGCTGGACGGAAAGAACCTGAACCGCACGTTTCCCGGCGACCATGCGGGCAGCATCACGGAACAGATCGCCGCCTACGTCAGCGACGAGCTGTTCTCGCGCGGCGACGCGTTCCTGAGCCTGCATTCCGGCGGTTCGTCGCTGGACATCATTCCCAGCGCCCTGGTCCAGCCGTCGCAAGACGCCGGGCAGACCCAGCGCAACATCGATGCCGTAATGGCCTTCGGCGCGCCGTTCAACGTGATGCTGGACACGCTGGGCGATACCCGCACCAGCGTCGCCACGGCCGTGGCGGCGGGGCTTACCTGTGTCAGCACCGAGATGGCGGGACGCGGCACGGTGACGGACAGTGCGCTCGCGCTGTGCCGCGCCGGCGCGCTGCGCGTGCTGGCGCATTGGGGCGTGCTGGACCAGGCTTGCGCCCAGCCGCTGGCGGCGCAGCCAGCGCCCCTGTGCAAGGTCAGCGGCGCGAAGTCCTACGTCATCGCCTCCGAACGCGGTGTGTTCGAGGCTTACCATCGGCATGGCGAAGCCGTCGAGGCCGGCCAGCCCGCGGGCCGCATCCACCAGACATTCGATCCGCGCCGCGCGCCGGTCGAGCTGGTTTACGGGACCAGTGGCGTCATCTTCGCCAAGCGCCATCCCGGCATCGTCGTGCCCGGCAACGTCTGCTGCGTTGTGGCCAGCGCGGCCTGATTCACCCATTTTTGAAGAACGGAACATGGCAATCCATATCGAAACCCCGGCGCTCGCATCCCGCGCCTTCTCCCTGCGCAGCGGCAAGGACGTGCGCCTGAAGATGGAGGCGCTGCAGCCCAGCGGCTCGTTCAAGGCCCGCGGCATAGGCCACGCCTGCCAGATCTACAAATCCCGCGGGGCCCGGCGCTTCATCTCTTCGTCCGGCGGCAACGCCGGTTATGCGGTGGCCTACGCCGGCCGCATGCTGGCCACGCCGGTGACGGTGGTGGTGCCCGCCACGACCTCGGAGCGCGCCAAGAGCCTGATCCGCTCCGAAGGGGCGGAGGTCATGGTGCATGGCGCCTCCTGGATGGAGGCCAATGCCCGCGCGCTGGAACTCATGACCGAGGCGGATGCGTTCCTGCATCCCTTCGACGACCCTTTGCTGTGGGAGGGGCACGCGACCATGATCGACGAGCTGGCTCGGCAGGGCGGGCGGCCGGATGCGGTCATCTGCTCGGTCGGCGGCGGCGGGCTGCTATGCGGCGTGGTCGAAGGCCTGCGGCGCAATGGCTGGGCGGAAGTGCCGGTGATTGCGGCCGAGACGGCCGGCGCCGACTCCTATGCCCAGGCCCTGGGCGCGGGGGCGCCGGTGCTGTTGCCCGAGATCCGGTCCATTGCGACCTCATTGGGCGCGCGGCAGGTCTGCGAGCGCGCGCTAGAACTGGCGAAGGAGCATCCCATCGAGAGCGTGGTGGTATCGGATGCCGCCGCGGTGGCAGCCTGCGAGGACGTGCTGCTGGAGCACCGCATTCTGGTCGAGCCCGCCTGCGGCGCCTCGATTGCGGCGCTGGACGGCGGTTCGGATCTCCTGAAGAACGCACGATCGGTGGCGGTGATCCTGTGCGGCGGCGTGGGCGTAACGGCGGGCCAGCTGACGCAATGGAGTACGCAGTTCGCGGCGCAGCCGCGGTAGCGGGTGGCGGATGGACATAAAAAAGGCGCGTCCCGCGGGACGCGCCTTTTTCATGCAAGCGCCGATCAGCCGCGGGCGTTGGTGCCCGGCACGCGCAGTTGCGAGCCGACCTTCAGGGCGCTGCCCTTGATGTTGTTGAGCGCGCGCAGCGCGTCGACCGAGGTGCCGTACTGCTTGGCCAGCGAGAACAGCGTGTCGCCCTGGCGTACCTTGTGGGTGCGGACATTGGGGCGGGCGCTGGCTACGCGGGCGGCTGGCGCCTGGGTGGTGCGGCCGCGCGGGGCGGCGGCCTTGTTGTCCGACGGTGTCGAGTCCAGCGCGCCCACCGGCGTGGCCAGCGAGGCCAGCTGCACGCCGCCCGTGCCGGGTTCGCCCGGCACCAGCAGGGATTGGCCGGAGGCGGATTTCTGGCGCGAACCGATGTCGTTGGTCTGGCGCAGCGTGGCTTCGCTCACGCCGAAACGCTTGGCGATCGAGGCGTAGGATTCACCGCGGCGCGTATGGTAGATCTTCCAGGCGCTGAGGTCGCCCTTGTAGTTGGTCAGGTTGGCGTTGAAGATCTCGACGCGGTCGGCCGGCAGCAGCAGGGTGGGGCCGTGGTCGCCGCGGATCACGGGACGGTTGAACGAGGGGTTCAGCGCCTTGAATTCGTCCAGCGGCATTTCGGCCAGCTTGGCGGCGATTTCCAGGTCGATGTCGCTGTTCTTCTGGACCGTCACGAAGTAGGGCGTGTTGCCCACCGGGGGCAGGGCCACCGCGTAGCGTTGCGGATCGGCGATGATGTTCTTGATGGCCTGCAGCTTGGGCACGTAGTTGCGGGTTTCATCGGGCATGTTCAGGGACAGGTAGTCCGTGCCCTGGCCGGCCGCCTCGTTCTTGGCCATGGCGCGCTGCACCGAGCCTTCGCCCCAGTTGTACGAGGCCAGCGCCAGGTACCAGTCGCCCTGCATTTCAAACAGCTTTTCCAGGTAATCCAGCGCCGCGTTGGTCGAGGCGATGGGGTCGCGGCGCTCGTCGCGCCACCAGTCCTGCTTCAGGTTGAAGTGCTGGCCCGTGGCCGGCACGAACTGCCACAGGCCGGACGCCTGGGCGCGCGACAGCGCGGTCGGGTTGTAGGCGCTTTCGACGAAGGGCAGCAGCGCCAGCTCTGTCGGCAGGCCGCGGCGGTTGATCTCGTCGACGATGAAGTACAGGTATTTGCCTGCGCGTTCCGCCATGCGCTGCACCGACTCGGGGTGGGACGCGTAGTACTCGGTCCACTGCTGCGAGAGATCGGTGTTCAGGTTGGGGATGGCGAAACCGCGGCGGATGCGGTCCCAGGCGTCGGCGGGCGGGTTGGTCAGGTCAACCGTCCGGGACGTGTCGCGGGCGATGTATCGCCCTTGCGAATTGGTGGTGAGGTTCTTGCTATCGGGGGCTTTGGTTCCTGCGCAACCGGCGAGGACTGCCAGCATGAGCGGCAGAAGGAGTCGGGATAGATTCATCGGGTTGTCACTTGAAATCGTTCTTCCATTCACGAAGGGAGGCAAAAACCTCTACCGGCGTAGCGTGGCTGCGGCCGGCCCAGCGCTCTGCGGCGTGGACGACCTCAACTTCTTGCGTGCGCAAAAACGGATTGGCCGCGCGTTCCTGCCCGATGGTGGACGGAAGCGTGGGAAGACCTTCTGCTCGTAATTGCTGGGCCTGCTGGTGCCACTGTTGCAGGCTGCGGTTGGCCGGATCGACTGCCAAGGCCCAGCGCAAGTTCGCTAGAGTGTACTCGTGTGCGCAAAAAACCTGTGTATCTGGCGGTAAAACAGCAAATTTCCCTAAAGAATCATGCATTTGCGCCGGAGTGCCTTCGAAAAGACGGCCGCAGCCCCCCGCAAACAGGGTGTCGCCACAGAACAGAACCTGCTCCTGGCCGGCCGCCCGGCCGTAGTAGGCGATATGGCCGGCGGTGTGCCCGGGCACGTCCAGCACGGCCAGATCCAGGTCCAGTTCCGGGATCGCCACGCGGTCGCCCTGCGCCAGGCGCACGTCGCAGCGCGGCAGCTGTTCATGCGCGGGGCCGTATACGGTAATGCCCTCGATGCGGGACAATTCCGGTACGCCGCCCACATGGTCGCCATGATGGTGCGTGAGTAGAATGGCGCGCAGTCTCAAGCCGTTCTGGGCCAGCCATTGCAGCACCGGGCCGGCGTCGCCGGGATCGACCACGGCGGCTTCATCGCCGCGGACGATGGCCCAGATGTAGTTGTCGTTGAAGGCGGGTAGAGGCAAGACCGCGGCGTTGCGATCGCGGCCGCCTGTGGGGGCGGTCAAGGCTTGCATGGGATTCGAAGGAATAGAACGTGGCAGAAGATACTCCGCCGATTGTAGAACTGGCCGAATGGTTCCAGACGCCGCCGGGACAGTACGTCCTGGCCTGGGAGCGGGCGCAGTTCGATGCGGCTGTCGCGGACGTGTTCGGATATTACGCCTGGCAGGTGGGTCTGGCGGACATGAATCTGCTGCGCGCCAACCGCATGCCCTTCAAGGGCTACGTGGGCGCCGAGACCCCGTCCGCGGAAAGCGCGGCGGCCTGGCAGTCGCGGGTGGTGCTGGCCGAGCCCGAGGCCCTGCCGTTCGAATCCCAGAGCGTGGACCTGCTGATCCTGCCGCATGCCTTCGAGTGCGCGGACGATCCCCACAACGTGCTGCGCGAGGTCGAACGCGTGCTGGTGCCCGAAGGGCGGGTCGTGATCTCGGGCTTCAATCCCTGGAGCATGTGGGGCATGCGCACGCGCATGCCCGGCATGGAACCCTGGCTGCCGCAGCCGCCGTCATCCCAGGTGTCCTTGCCGCGCCTGAAGGACTGGTTCAAGCTGCTGTCGCTCGAGGTCGAGGCCAGCCACTTCGGCTGCTACGCCCCGGCCTGCCGCAGCGAAAAGTGGCTGCAGCGCTGGTCCTTCCTGGAGTCGGCGGGCGCCCGCTGGTGGAGCGTGGGCGGCGCGGTCTATCTGGTGTCGGCCGTCAAGCGGGTGGCCGGCATGCGTATCATTGGCCCGGCCTGGAAGAAGGCCAAGCCCAAACGCGCCCGCGCCGCGTCCGTGGTGGTCAACCGCCACGCGGACGACGGCTCCTGAGGCCCCAGTCCCGCGCCGCGGGGCCAATTTTTGGGACTTTTTTTAGCAAGGAATACCAAGCAGCACCATGCAGGACGACAAAGCGAACGAGCAGAAAGTGGAAATGTGGACCGACGGCGCCTGCAAGGGCAACCCCGGTCCGGGCGGCTGGGGCGTGCTGATGCGCGCCGGCAGCCATGAAAAGACCCTGCATGGCGGCGAACTCCAGACCACCAACAACCGGATGGAGCTGCTGGCAGTCATCCAGGGCCTGCGCGCGCTCAAGCGCCCGTGCACGGTCATCATCCATACGGACTCCCAATATGTAATGAAGGGCATGACCGAGTGGCTCGCCAACTGGAAGCGGCGCGGCTGGATGACGGCCGACAAGAAGCCGGTCAAGAACGCCGAGCTGTGGCAACTGCTGGACGAACAGGTGCAGCGCCATACCGTGTCCTGGCGCTGGGTCCGCGGCCACGCCGGCGATCCCGGCAACGAACGGGCAGACCAGTTGGCCAACATGGGCGTGGAATCGGCCCGCCGGGGCTGAGGGCATCGGGATATACCCTCAAATCCGCCCTCTGGGGCGGATTTAGTTCTTTCATCCGGCTTCAGGATTGTTCCAGTATGTAAATCCGGGTGCTAAAGTGCCAACCCTCATTCCAGTTCCTGCGGCGCAGTCCGCGTGGGGGCATGCCAGGCCCGCGCCGCAATACCGCCACATTCGCGCATGAAAAAAGCAGTACTGCTCGCCGCCGTAGCGGCAGGGTTGGCCGCGGGGGCCGCGCTCGGCGTTTTTGTGCCGCGCTGGCTCGCCTTCGGAACCGTCAGTCCACAACCCGGCGCCGTCGAGGCGCCCCTCGTGACGCGCGTTGCGCCCGTTCGGGTCGAAGTGGCCGCCGTTGAAGAGATTCCTTTCGCGCGCGGCATCTCGGCCGTGGGCAGCCTGCGCTCCGACGAGTCCGTGGTGCTGCGACCAGAGGTCGCGGGCCGCATCCAGTCGATCGATTTCAAGGAAGGCCAGCCGGTCAAGCGCGGCGACGTGCTGATCCGGCTGGACGATTCCGTGCCGCGCGCCGAGCTGGCCCAGGCGCGCGCCAACCTGACGCTGGCGCAAAGCCACTACCGGCGCTCGGTGGAGCTGCAGGGCAAGGGCTTCGTCAGCCAGCAGGCGCGCGACGAATCCGCCAGCACCCTGAAGGTGCAGGAAGCCGCCGTGGCGCTGGCGCAGGCGCGCCTGGACAAGATGACGATCTCGGCGCCGTTTGGCGGCATCGCGGGCCTGCGCAGCGTGTCGGTGGGCGACTACGTCAACCAGGGCCAGGACCTGGCCCCGCTGGAGGCGATCGATCCGCTCAAGGTGGATTTCCGCGTCCCTGAAATGTATTTGAGCAAGGTGGGCGTGGGCCAGCAATTGACGCTGCGCATGGACGCGCTGCCCGGCCAGGAGCGCCAGGGCGTGGTCTACGCGGTCAGCCCGCTGGTCGACGCGGGCGGACGCTCCATCCTGCTGCGCGCCACGGTCCCCAACAAGGATGCGGTGCTGCGTCCGGGCATGTTCGCCCGCGTGCAGCTGCAGTTCAACCAGGACAAGGCGCTGGTCGCGCCGGAAGCCGCGCTGTCGCCCTCGGGCGCGACGCAATACGTCTACCGCGTCAAGGATGGCGTGGCCGAGCGGCGCGAGGTCACCATCGGCGAGCGCCGCGAGGGCCGCGTCGAAATCCTGACCGGCGTGGCGGCGGGCGACCGGCTGGTGGTGTCGGGCTTGCAGCGCGTGACAGACGGCGCCGCGGTGACCGTCCTGGCCAACGGCGCGTGACGCCGGCTTTTTTCCCTATGTGGCGGTAGCGCAATGCGTATCTCGGAAACCTGCATCAAGCGGCCGGTGTTCGCATCGGTCCTGTCGCTGATCATCGTGCTGATCGGCCTGATTTCGTATTCGCGCCTGACCGTGCGCGAGTATCCGAAGATCGACGAGCCCATCGTGTCGGTGGACACCACCTACAAGGGCGCCTCGCCCGAGGTGATCGAATCGCAGGTGACCAAGCCGCTGGAAGACCAGCTGGCCGGCATCGAGGGCGTGGACGTGATGACCTCGCGCAGCCGCTCGGAACGCAGCCTCATCAACATCAAGTTCAACCTGTCCCGCAATCCGGACGCCGCGGCCGCGGAAGTCCGCGACAAGGTTTCGCGCGCCCGCCGCTTCCTGCCCGACGAGATCGACGAGCCCATCATCGGCAAGGTCGAGGCCGATTCCCAGCCCATCATCTACATCGCGGTCGAGTCCGGTTCGTACTCCGCGATCCAGACCTCGGACTACATCAACCGCTACATCAAGACCCGCCTGTCGGTGCTGCCCGGCGCGGCCGAGGTGCGCGTCTTCGGCGAACGCCTGCCGTCCATGCGCATCTACGTGGACCGCGACAAGCTCGCCGCCTACGGCCTGACCGTGCAGGACGTGGAGGCCGCGCTGCGCAGCCAGAACGTCGAGATTCCGGCCGGCCGCATCGAGTCGCGCGCCCGCGAGTTCTCGGTGGTGTCTTCCACCGACCTGCAGACGCCGGCCCAGTTCGAGAACGTGATCGTCGCCAACGTCAAAGGCTATCCGGTCCGCATGCGCGACGTGGCCAATGTGGAGATCGCCGCCGCCAGCGACCGCGTGCTGTCGCGCTTCAACGGCAAGCCCGCCATCAACATCGGCGTGACGCGCCAGTCCACCGCCAACCCGCTGGAACTGTCCAAGGCGGCGCGCGAGGAAGTGGCGCGCCTGAACGAGAACCTGCCGGCCGGCATGAAGCTGAACATCGCGTATGACTCGTCGGTGTTCATCGAACGCTCCATCGACTCCGTGTTCCACACCATCGGCGAAGCCATCGTCCTGGTGGTGCTGGTGATCTTCTTCTTCCTGCGCAACCTGCGAGCAAGCATCATCCCCATCGTCACCATTCCGGTGTCGCTGGTGGGCGCCTGTGCGCTGATGTACCTGTTCGGTTTTTCCATCAACACGCTGACGCTGCTGGCCATGGTGCTGGCCATCGGCCTGGTGGTGGACGACGCGATCGTGGTGCTGGAGAACATCTTCCGCCACATCGAAGAGGGCATGCCGCGCAAGGAGGCCGCGCTGCGCGGTTCGCGCGAGATCGGCTTCGCGGTGGTCGCCATGACCATGACGCTGGTCACCGTGTACGCGCCGCTGGCTTTCGCCACGGGCCGCACCGGGCGGCTGTTCATCGAATTCGCGCTGGCGCTGGCCGGCGCCGTGCTGGTGTCGGGTTTCGTGGCGCTGACGCTTACGCCCATGATGTGTTCGGTGCTGCTGCGCCACCAGAGCAGCCACAGCCGCTGGTACAACCTGATCGAAGGCTGGCTCAACGGCATGAGCAACGGCTACCGGCGCGCGCTGGCGCTGGCCCTGCGCCACCGCTGGGTGGTAGTGGCCATCGGCCTGGCGGTCGCGGCCGCGAGCGGCGTGCTGTTCAAGGTCGTCAAGAGCGAGCTGGCGCCCATCGAGGATCGCGGCGTGGTGTTCGGCATCGTCAGCTCGCCTGAAGGGGCGACGCTGAACTACACGCTGGAAAGCATGCTGGGCATCGAAAAGTTCTACTCCGACATTCCGGAGGCCAGCGGCAGCCAGGTGACCGTGGGCTTCCCCACCGTGACGGACGGCACTGCCATCCTGCGCCTGAAACCCTGGGAAGAGCGCAGCCGCAAGCAGCAGGCCATCACGCAGCAGCTGCAGCCGCAATTCGCCTCGCTGCCCGGGGTGCGTGCGTTCCCGACCAATCCGCCGTCGCTGGGCCAGTCGGCGCGTTCCAAGCCGGTTGAGTTCATCATCATGAGCCAGGCGTCCTACGCCGAGCTGTCACGCCTGACCGAGGTGTTCCTGGCCGAGCTGCGCAAGTATCCCGGCCTGATCAACCTGGATACCGACCTGCGCCTGAATACGCCCGAGCTGCGGGTGCGCGTGGACCGCGACAAGATGGCCGACGTGGGCGCCAATGTGGATACCGTGGGCCGCACCCTGGAATCCATGCTGGGCGGCCGCCGGGTCACGCGCTACAAGGACGAAGGCGAACAGTACGACGTGATCGTGCAGGTGACGCCGCGCGACCGCGCCAATCCCACCGATATCTCGGGCATCTACGTGCGGGCGCGCGACGGCAGCATGGTGCAGCTGGACAATCTGCTGGGCGTGCACGAGGGCGTGTCGCCGCAATCGCTGAACCACTTCAACCGCCTGCGCGCCGTGAAGATCGACGGTGCGGTGGCGCCCGGCTACGCGCTGGGCGAAGTCCTGACGCACATGCACCAGGTGGCGCGCGACGTGCTGCCCAACACCATCGTGACCGACCTGGATGGCCAATCGCGCGAGTTCCGCGATTCCTCCGGCAGCATCTATCTGGTCTTCGCCATGGCGCTGGCCTTCATCTACCTGGTGCTGGCCGCGCAGTTCGAAAGCTGGCGCAATCCCTTCATCATCATGCTGTCGGTCCCGCTGTCCATGACCGGCGCGCTGCTGGCGCTGTGGCTGACCGGCGGCACCTTGTCCATCTACAGCCAGATCGGCCTGATCACGTTGGTGGGGCTGATCACCAAGCACGGCATCCTGATCGTCGAATTCACCAACCAACTGCGCGACGAGGGCAAGGAGTTGTTCGAGGCCGTGGTCGAAGCCAGCGTGCTGCGCCTGCGCCCCATCCTGATGACCACCGGCGCCATGGTGCTGGGCACCGTGCCGCTGGCCTTGTCCACGGGCGCGGGGGCGGAATCGCGCCAGCAGATCGGCTGGGTCCTGGTGGGCGGGCTGATGCTGGGTACACTACTGACCTTGTTCGTCGTGCCGGTGGCCTATACCTTGATCGCCACCGCACGCAAGAAACCCGGCCAGGCCGGCAGCGCAGCGCATCACCCGGACCCCGCTCCGGCGCCGCACGCGCAGCCCGCCGCGCCTGCCCAAGCGTCGGAATAAGTTATGCGCCAGATCATCTTTGACAGTGAAACCACCGGACTGGACCCTGCCCAGGGCCATCGCATCGTCGAGATCGGCTGCGTGGAAATGGTCAACCGGATGGCCACCGGCAACAACCTGCACATCTACCTGAACCCGGACCGCGACAGCGACCCCGAGGCCTTGGCCGTGCACGGCCTGACCACGGAGTTTCTGTCGGACAAGCCACGCTTCGCCGATGTCGCGGACGAATTCGTCAAGTTCATCCAGGGCGCCGAGCTGATCGCGCACAACGCCGCGTTCGACGTCAAGTTCTTCAACGCCGAACTCGCCAAGACCGGGCGCGGCGCGGTCACCGAGTACTGCGAGACGGTCACGGATTCGCTGTTGCATGCGCGTTCGCTGTTCCCGGGCAAGCGCAATTCGCTGGACGCGCTGTGCGACCGCTTCGGCATCTCCAACGCCCACCGCACCCTGCACGGCGCATTGCTGGACGCGCAGTTGCTGGCGGAAGTCTGGCTGGCCATGACCCGCGGCCAGGACGCGCTGCTGATCGACGTGGACGACAGCGCCAGCGGCGGCGGCAATGGCATCGAGCTGGCCCGCTTCGACGCTTCGGGCCTGCCCGTGATCAAGGCCAGCGAGGCGGAACTGGCCGAACACGAAAACTATCTCGCGGCCCTGGACAAGTCCGTGGGCGGGGAGTGCACCTGGCGCAAGATCGACGCGCCGGTGGCGGCCGCATAAAGTTTTTTCGAGGCGACTTGCACACGTCCAAAAAAACGTGCTAATATTTCGCCTCTTTCGGGGTGGTTAGCTCAGTGGTAGAGCACTGCCTTCACACGGCAGGGGTCACTGGTTCGAACCCAGTACTACCCACCAAAGACCCTTGGAAGATGACGTAAGCCCCAGGCTTATCGTTGTCGGCGTACCAAGGTTAAAAAAAGACGCAAAGCAAAGAAAGCCAACCGCGAGGTTGGCTTTCTTGTTTTGTGCGCATCGAACATGACTCCGCCTTCAAGCCCGGACGCCTTGCCCATTGCGAGCAAGCCATTGCGCTGAACCGTCCCTTTCATTACGCTTAGCTTGATTTGACGCAAGCGGACTCTCATCGATTGAGCCGCGTCGCATGCAAGCCTGACTATCATGGATAACAAAGGCTTTGGCCCGTGGGGCCAGGCGTAGGCGAACAGGAGAAGGTCATGTCCGAGCACACCACTACCATGTTGATCATTATCGGCGCCGGGGTGGCGCTCATGCTGATCGGTTTCGGGCTGCGCGACCGCAATCTCGGCATGGGGCTGATGGGCATAGGCCTGATCACGGCCCTGGGCACGATCATCTACAAGGCCTACATCACCTTCTATTGACCGCTAGCCGCGGCCGGCCGGACTTCAGCCCTGCTGCGTCTTGCGCACCGTGCGCGCCAGCAGCGTGTCCAGCTGGTTTGCGAAGGCCTTGCGGTCGGCCTGGCTGAATGCGGCCGGGCCGCCGGTATCCACGCCGCTGGCCCGCAGCTCTTCCATCATGTCCCGCAGCGCCAGCCGCTCCCGGATCGTATCCGGCGTATAGCGTTCGCCGCGCGGGTTCAGGGCCATTGCGCCTTTTTCCAGGACTTGCGCGGCCAGCGGGATGTCGCCGGTGATCACCAGGTCGCCCTCGGATGCGCGCTCGGCGATGTGGGCGTCGGCGACGTCGAAGCCGCGCGGCACCTGCACCGCGCGGATCAGCGGGGAGGGCGGGGTGTAGAGCATCTGGTTGGCCACCAGCGTCAGCGGCAGCTGCCAGCGCTGGGCAGCGCGGAACAGGATGTCCTTGATGACTGCGGGGCAGGCGTCCGCATCGACCCAGATGTGCATGCGCTTACTTGTCCAGCGCGTTTTGCAGCACTTCGGCCACGATGTCGTTGGTGGACACGCCGCGTTCGGCCGCCAGGGCGCGCAGCTTGTCGGCGTGGGCTTGCGACAGCTTCAGCGGGAACGGCACCAGGCCGGCGGCCTGGTCCAGCTTGCGCTGTTCGCGGCGGTCGGGCACTTGCGAGGCGGTGCCGAAGCGGTCCGGGGTGGAGGCTTGCTTGAGCTGGCCGGCCAGCTTCAGGGCCTGGTTTTTCTGCAGATCGAATTTATTCATGGAGATTCCTGGTAGGGAGCGCAATCATAAGCGCAACCGGCTTTATTGCGGCTTGGCCTGTTCAAGCTTGGCCAGCCCTTCCTGGGCGCCGTCGTGCAGCGGCACGGTCAGGCCGCGGCGGGCGGTCGTCAGGCCCACCTGAGCGCCCTGGGCCGAGCCCGCGGCCAGCAGGTCCTGCCCGGTCACATAGACCGCGCGCACGATCACCAGGGCCTCGTCCCGGGTCAGGTCCGCGGTGGTGAGCAGCAGAGCCGCCATGCCCACGGTGGAGATAGGCTCCGTCTGGTTGGGGTAGGTGCCGGCGGCGATGTCCAGCGGCATCAGCGCGTTGTCCTCGGCCCCGGTCAGCGTCTTGATGGCGGCAGGGTCCAGCGGCAGCAGCTTCAGTCGCGCCTGGGTCAGCGCATCGCGCAAGGGCGTGGCGGGCACGCCGATGACCTGGGCGGCGGCGTCGACCTTGCCGGAGTTCAGCGCAGGCAGGGACTCTGTGAAGGGCGTATCGGCCACGGTGTAGTCGCGGCCGGCTTGCAGGCCGTGCGCGGCCAGCACGGTTTCCAGCGTGGCGCGCACCGCCGAGCCTTCCGGTCCGAGGGCGATGGTCTTGCCCTTGAGATCGCGTACGCCGCGCAGGGCGGCGTCGTCGCGGACCACGATATGGACCAGTTCCGGATACAGGCTGCCCAGGGCGCGCAGACCGGTGAAAGGCCCCTGGCCGGCGAACGGCCCCTTGCCGTCATAGGCGAGCCGCGCCGTGTCGGCCTGGGCCAGCCCCACCACCGCGTCGCCGCTGCGCAACAGCGCGATGTTCTCGGCGCCGCCGCCCGTGATCAGCGGCGAGACCCGGATCTGCTGCTTGCGAGCGACGTCGCTCAGGGCGCGCGCGAACGCCACATACTCGCCGCGGTCCGGACCGCCGGCGAGCGGATAGCCCTGTTGCATGCGGGCCAGCCGGCCATTGATGCGCGCCACGGAGCGTTCCAGTTCCTGCTGCACTACGTGCTGCGCGGTGCTGGAGGCGCTGTAGGAAACCGAATGAGTGATCTGGTCCAGCGTGTCCAGCAGCTGGCGCGTGACGGGAGGCGGCGCGCCGGTGTCCAGGTTGGGCGCCTCGGCCGCCTTGAAGCCGGCCGGGGTCACCAGCTTCCAGGTGTCGCCTTCCTGGCGGTAGATGGCGCTGGCGTGCGCGACGATGCGGTCGCCGGCCTGGTTGCCGCCGGATTTCACGCCGCTGATGCTGCGCGGACCTGCGCCCAGCAGCGTGACCAGCGCGGCGGCGCCGGGCTGGTCCCAGGCGCCCAGGGTGATGTTGCGCGCCAGGTCCAGTTCGACGTCGTAATAGACCACGCGGCGGGTTTCGCCCGCCGGGGCGCTGCTGTCCGAGGCCGAGCCCATGCGCTTGATCTCGGCGATGCGGAACAAATCCGCGCCGTAGGCGGTGGCCAGGCTGCGTTCCACGTCGGCGCGCAGGGCGTCGGTATCGGGCGCGCGGCCGCAGGCCGCCAGCAGCAGGCAGAAGCTCAGAATGACAAGACGTTTGAACATGGTCACATGCCTCCCACGAACGGCAAGGAGATCAGCGAGGTCAGCACGATCACGTTGAGGATGTCGACCAGGAAGGCGCCGGTGACCGGCACGACGATGAACGCTTCCGGCGCCGGGCCGTGGCGCCGCGTCAGCGCCTGCATATTGGCGATGGCGGTGGCGGTCGCGCCCAGCGCGAAGCCGCAGAAGGCGGCCGACATGATGGCTGCTTCGTAGTCGCGCTTGAGCATGCGGAACACGACCCAGGCGGCATACAGCGCGCACACCAGGGTCTGCACCGCCAGCATCAGGGCCAGCGGGCCGGCCAGGCGCGCCACGCTGGACAGGTCCAGCGTCATCATCGTCATGCCCAGGAACAGCGACAGCGAGATGGTGCCGATGATTTCGGTGGCGCGGTCGTCCAGCTTCAGACCCAGCTTTTCGCCGCCGTTGCGGATCAGTACGCCCGTGGCCAGGCACCACAGGAAATTCGGCAGGCTGACCGGGGCGTCCTCGACCAGGGCGGCCAGGTAGCCGCCGACCACCAGGCAGACCAGGGCGGCGGTCAGGGACACGATGTAGGAGCCTGCAGAGGACGCGGGTGCGTTTTCCGTCAGGTCCGCAGGCTCGTGGCCGTCGCCGGGCGCGTGGTCCAGGCTGCCGGCCAGCTTGTGGCGCCGCATCAGCCATTCGGCCACCGGCCCGCCCACCACGCCGCCCAGCACCAGCCCCAGGGTGGCGGCGGTCATCGCCAGCGCCATCACGTCCTGGATGTTGTTGAAGTCGGCGAAGCGCGTGGCATAGGCCGCGCCCGTGCCGTGCCCGCCCACCAGCGTGATCGTGCCGCCCAAAAGGCCCATCAGCGGATGCATGTCCAGCAGCCAGGCCATGCCCAGCCCGACGGCGTTCTGCAGCACCAGGAACGGGATCAGGGCCAGCAGGAAGGCAATCAACCTGGGACCGCCCTTGGCCAGCAGCTTGAGGTTGGCGGTCAGGCCGATGCTGCCGAAGAACAGCAGCAGCAAGGTCGGCTTGATGCTGGTTTCCAGCGAGACGGACACGCCGCCCCAGGTCGCCAGCAGGTAGGCCAGTACGGCGAACAGAAGGCCGCCGACGATGGGGTCCGGAATGCTGTAGCGGGCGAGGAAGCCGATCCTGGTGGTGAGCACGCGTCCGATGACCAGGACGAGGCAGCATGCCAGCAGTGATTGAACGGGCGTAAGCGAGATCATAGGTACCTTTGCGCCCTGTCAGGGCACGGTGAACTTTCTGGCTGTTTGAACCCTGCCGCCTCTCACGGACTGAGGCTTATGTTACGTCCGCCGAGCGGGCGGTGTACATGGGGGCAGGGAGGCGGCGCGCGGCGCGAAGCCGGGCGGGCGGAAAGCCGCGGCGCAGGCAGCCGCGGCCGGGGCGGCTAGAGCGGAAATGCGCGCGACATGTATTGCGCGCGCGGCCCGTAGCCAGCCAGTTTTTCGGTCAGGTCGGCGCTGTCTGCGCTGACCGGCAGGTAGCCGTGGCGCTGCCAATAACCCACGGCGGATTCCAGGGACACGAGGCTCGCGCGGCGCAAGCCGCCCTCATGCGCGCTGCGGGCGGCGGCGCGCAGCAGCGCCTGGCCCACGCCCAGCCCTTGCGCCGAGGGCGCCACGGCGCAGTCGTGCAGGAACCAGTGGTCGGCCGCGGCCGGCAGCGTCGCGAGCGCGACGTCCAGGGCGGGCGGCAGTCCCGCATCCCAGGGATAGGAGATCAGGTAGCCCAGCAGCGCATCGGGGCTGGCCGCGGGCTGCGCCACCCAGCAGTGCGCGGGGGCGAGCGCCAGGCGATTCTGGAAGAAATCCGCGCTTTCCAGCAGGAAACCGGGGTAGGCCAGGGTCTGGAGAGCCAGGATGGCGTCCACGTCGCTGGCCTGCATGAGCCGGACTTGATATTGCATGACAACCTGCGAAAACAAAAAACTCGGGCGCATTTTACCGATGCACGGACGGCCTCGGGCTTTACAGGGCTTCACAAATTGGGGACACAGGTT
Source organism: Achromobacter sp. ACM01 (assembly GCF_014851745.1). NCBI lineage: Bacteria > Pseudomonadati > Pseudomonadota > Betaproteobacteria > Burkholderiales > Alcaligenaceae > Achromobacter > Achromobacter sp. ACM01. Next base: position 54,820 of record NZ_JACVAF010000009.1, on the reverse strand, counting down.
CACGGGACTTTATTGTTTTCAGGGAGGGGCTCCCTAGAATTCGCCCTGGATTGCCGGATCGTCGGGCGCGCCGCATTTTATGAAAATTCAACGACACCCTTCGCATACTGCTCGCCATAGTCCTGCATTCCGAGTCTAGAGCCATGCACATCCAATTCCGGTCCGAATCCGCCGTCCCGCAAGTGTTGACCAAATCGTATCCTCTGGAAGCGGTATGGCCGGCGGCCGAGGCGCCCGTACCGTATGACGCCTGCGTGACTTGCGTGATTCCCTGCCTGAACGAATGCGAAAACCTGCGGGTCCTGCTGCCTTTGCTGCGCAACCGCCTGGAGGCGCTTTGCACCAGCTGGGAGATCATCGTGGCCGATGACGGCAGCACGGACGGCACGGAAGCGCTGATGGCCGAATGGACCGAACACGACGGTTTCCGCTACGTGCAGCTGTCGCGCAACTTCGGCAAGGAAGCCGCGATCAGCGCCGGCCTGGAAGCCGCCACCGGCAATGCCGTGATCTGCCTGGACGCCGATCTGCAGCATCCCCCTGCTTTGATCGAACAGATGCTGGCGCGCTGGGCCGCCGGCGCCGAAATGGTCTACGCGGTGCGCGAGACCCGCGCCGACGAATCCTGGGCCAAGCGCACCGGCGCGCGCTGGTTCTACAAGCTGTTGAGCGGCGCGCGCGGCGTGGATGTGCCGGCGCACGCGGGCGACTTCCGCCTGATGGACCGCAGCGTGGTGGACGCGCTGATCGCGCTGCCCGAACGCACCCGTTTCATGAAGGGCCTGTACGCCTGGGTCGGCTTCAAGGGCGAGGCCCTGGCCTATACCCCCGAGGAACGCATGCACGGCGACAGCCGCTTCGGCAGCATGCGCTTATTCCGGCTGGCGCTGGATGGCCTGACCGCCTTCACCACCTGGCCGCTGCGTCTGGTCAGCCTGGTCGGCGTGGCCTTCGCCATGCTGGCGCTGAGCTACGCGGCCTATCTGGTCGGCGAGTACCTGTTCTTCGGCAACCAGGTCTCCGGTTGGACGACCATCGTGACGGCGGTGCTGTTCTTTGCCGGCGTAAATTTGATTTCCTTGGGCGTGGTGGGCGAGTACGTGTCCCGCATCTTCGATGAAGTGAAGGGACGGCCGCTCTTCGTCGTGCGCCGCCGGCAGGGCCAGGCTTCCCGGCCGGGCAAAGGCCTGGGCTGACATGTCCGCCACGACTTTCTGGCGGCGTTCCGACTGGACCCCGCCGGCAGGACGCTTCCTGCTTGCGATAGGCGCGTGGCTTGCCTTCCTGGCCTGGATCAGGCCCCTGACCCTGCCCGATGAAGGGCGCTATGCAGGCGTGGCCTGGGACATGCTGCGCAGCGGCTCGCATGCGGTGCCCTTGCTGGACGGCATGCCGTACTTCCACAAGCCGCCGCTCTATTACTGGCTGACCGAGCTGTCCTTCTCGGTGTTCGGCGTGCACCCCTGGGCGGCGCGGGTGCCTTCCTGGCTGGCCGCGTGGGGCGCCGTGGCGGCCCTGTATTGCTTCGTGCGGCGCTACCGAGATACCGAGACCGCCGCATTGACGGTGCTGGTCCTCGCCACCATGCCGTTCTTCTATGGCGGCGCGCAGTTCGCAAATCTGGACATGCTGGTTGCCGGCCTGATCACGCTATGCGTGCTGGCCGCCGTGGACACGGCGCTGCGCGTCGAGCGCGGGCAGGCATGGCGCGCGATGGCGGTGGCGGCCGGCGTGCTGGCGGCGTTGGCGGTCTTGGCCAAGGGCTTGATCGGCCTGGCGCTGCCGGGCGCGATCCTGCTGGTCTGGCTGCTGTGGGAGCGGCGCTGGCGCGGCCTGGCCGCGCTGTGCTGGCCGCCCGCGCTGCTGGCGTTCATCGCCGTGGCGGCGCCGTGGTTCTTGCTGATGCAGCTGCGCTATCCCGGTTTTTACGACTACTTCTTCGTCTATCAGCACTTCCAGCGTTTCGCGGCCAGCGGCTTCAACAATGCGCAGCCGTTCTGGTTTTATCTGCCGGTGATTGTCGGGCTCAGCCTGCCCTGGTCGCTGTGGGGCGGCGGCATATTGCGCCAGGCGTTCTGGGTGGGCCCTACCCGCAGCCTGCGGCGCCTGGCTTTGGTGTGGTTTGCCGTCGTGCTCGTGTTTTTTTCGCTGCCGCAGTCCAAGCTCGTGGGCTATGTCCTGCCGGCGCTGGCGCCGCTGGCTTTTCTGCTGGCTGAAGTGATCCAGGGGGCCAGGCGCGCCGATGCCGAGGGTGCAACTCGCCTGGTGCGCCTGAGCGCGGTCCTGGCGGCGGGCATCTGCGTCATCGCGGTGGGCATTGCGGCGAACAACGCGCGCGGCAGCGCGGAGCCGCTGGCCAGGGTGGTGCGGGAACAGGCGCGGCCGGACGATACGTTCGTCTCGCTGCACACCTATCCCTTCGATCTGGCGCTCTACGCAAGGGCGGCGCGTCCTGCGTGGGTGGTGGACGACTGGCGCAACCCGGAGGTCCCCGTGCGCGACAACTGGCGCAAGGAGTTGTACGACGCCGCCCAGTTCGATCCCGAGACGGGCGGAGAGGTATTGCTCAGTCCCGCGGAGTTCACCGCGCGTCTGTGCCAGGCGGAGCAAGGCGCGCGTTTCTGGGTGTGGGGCACTGCGGCCGACAACCCCACCTATCCGCCGCTGCAGGGGCTGGCGCCGGTGGTGAGCAGCGTGAAGTACGTGATGTGGCGCGTCGACGTGGGCGCGGCGTTCAGGCAGCGGGTTTGTGGCGGAATGCCCAGAACCGGCTGACGATGAAAGTCGCCACGGCAAGCCCGAGCAGGATCAGCGCCAGCAGGATGTCGTAGCGGATGGCAGTGTTGTGCAGTAGCCAGGCGTAGGTGGCTTCGTTGATGAGAAAGCCTGCGGCTGACACAAAGAAGAAACGGCGCGCTGCTACCGTCCAGGGAGTTTTGGAATGTCGGAATGTAAGCCGGTAATGGCCGGCGAAGGACACTGCGAAGGCGATCAGCCAGCCCACGAGGTTGGCGGCCAGGGGCGGCAGGCGGAAGAGTTCGACGCAGCCCACGGCGACAGCCCAATGGGTGGCTGCGGCCGCGCATCCGACAGCAATGAAAGTGCTTACTTGTTGCAGCAGGGCGCGCATGAAAGCCGTGAAGATAAGGAAGTCAGAGGTATAGCGATGAGCAAACGTATCGTTGTCTGCGGGGACGATTTTGGCATGAATGCCGACATCGATGAAGGCATGATTGCGCTGGCCGGCATGGGCCGCCTGAGCGCGGTCAGCTGCCTCGCGCTGGGCCCTTCGTTTGCGGTCAATGCGAGGCGGCTGGCGCCGCTGAACGTGGATATCGGCCTGCATGTGAACTTCACCGAATCGCTCATGCCCGGCGCCGAGCCCATGCCGACGCTGAGCCGGCTGATCCTCAATGCCTACACGGGCAGGCTGGACGGAGAGTGGATCGAGGCGCAGCTGGAGCGTCAGTTCGACGCCTTCGAGGCCGCGTTCGGCCGCGCGCCCGACTATGTCGACGGTCACCAGCACGTGCATCAACTGCCCGGCATTCGCGAGCGCCTGCTGCAACTGCTCAAGCGCCGTTACGGCACCCGTATGCCATGGCTGCGCCAGACGGCGCCGGGCATGCAGTTCGGCATTCCCATGAAGGAGGCCATCAAGGCGCGTGTCATCGGCGCGCTGGGCGCCGCGGCGTTGGCGCGCCAAGCGCGCCAGGATGGCATGCGCACCAACCGCCGGCTGCTGGGCGTCTATGGTTTCGCAGGCGGCAAGCGCCGCTATGCGGATCTGCTGCAGAACTGGCTGTTCAATGCGCGCGACTGCGACCTGCTCATGTGCCATCCGGCCATGGGCAACCAGGACGGCTGCGCCATGTCACGCCAGCGCCGCGCGGAATTCGACGTGCTGGCCAGCCCCAAGCTGGGCGACTGGCTCAACGCCAACGGGGTGCATATCTCGCGCTTGCCGGCCACGGCGCGCTGATCGGCTGCAAGGTCGTTGCGGCGCGGGCTGGCTCTAGCCGCCCGTCAGGCTCTGCAGCAGCCAGGCGCCCGCAGGTCCCAGCGCGCGCCGCCGTGACCAGACCGCATCGACGCGGATGTGGCGCGGCCAGCCCGGCGACTTCAACTCCACCAGCTGATCCTGGCCGAAGCGCTGGATCATCCAGCGCGGCAGCTCGGTCCAGCCGAATCCGCGGCTGGCCATTTCCAGCAGCATCAGATAGCCGGGCGCCGACCAGGTCGCATAGGCAGGCTCGGCGTCCTTGTCGCCCAGCTCGTAAGTGCTCAGGCGTAGCGCGCGTTCGGACTTCAGCTGGTCTTGCGTGACCTGCGGCAGCTGGGCTAGCGGATGCCCGCGGCCCACGCACAGGACGATCTCAGACAGCTCCGCCAGCGTCGCGTGCGCCACGTCGGGCGGGTAGCTGTCCTGGGCGGCCATCAGTCCCAGGTGCGCGCGGCCCTGCTGCACCAGCGCCACCACGTCCTCGTATTCCGCGATCAGGCATTCGAAGCGCAGCGCCGGATAGCGCTGATCGATCTGGCTGAGCATGGTGTCGAAGGTCTCGGACTGGAATGTGTCGGACAGCACCACAGTCAGCCGGGGCTCCAGGCCCTCGGCCAGCTGGCTGGCGCTGCGGTTCAGCCGATCATTGGCAGCCAGCACTTGCAGGGCCTGGCCCAGCAGGACCTGGCCGGCTTCGGTCAGCGCGGGCTGGCGCTGGCTGCGGTCGAACAATGTCACGTTCAGGTCCACTTCCAGGTTGGCGATGGTTTCACTGACCGTGGACTGGCTTTTCCCGAGCTTGCGGGCGGCAGCCGAAAACGTGCCTTCGGAGGCGACCTGGGCGAACGCCGCCAGGGATTCCAGGGAGTGGCGCATGGGTGGGATGTCCGGTGTTATCGGTTTTTCCGATGAAATCTATCTTTATGGTAACGGAAATATCGTCGAGAATCCCTGCCACTGAGTATCAACCGACCGCAGGTGGGTCATGACGCAAGCCAAGAAATCCATTAAAGAACGTTTCCTCCACGCCTTTCTGTTCGAAATCATCGCCATCGGCCTGTGCGCCCCGGCGGCCGCCTGGGCCATGGGCAAGTCCCTGTTCGAAATGGGCGTGCTGACGGCAGTGATCGCCTGGATCGCGCTGGTCTGGAACATGATCTACAACGCCGGCTTTGACCGCATCGAGAACCGCATGGGCTGGACCCGCACGCTGCGGCTGCGCGTGGTGCATGCTTTCGGCTTCGAGCTGGGCCTGATCCTGATCGTGATCCCGCTGGCGGCCTGGTGGCTAGACATCAGCCTGTGGCAGGCCTTTGTGCTGGATATCGCGCTGGTGCTGTTCTATCTGCCCTACGCCTTCCTCTACAACCTGGCCTATGACCGCTCGCGGCCACGGGTCCTGCAGTGGCTGGCCCGCCGCAAAGGGCAGGCCGCGCCGGCCGTCACGCGTCAATCACCTTGCGCGTGAACATCTCCAGGTAGTCCATCAGCGAGTCCGCGCCCTTGATGGCCGCGGACTCGTTGCCGGTGGCAATGCCCTCGGCCATCAGCATGTGGCGGCGAGCGCCCTCGGCGATGTCGCCCTCGTGCTGGTAGGCGTACCAGAAGCGGCGGCACTGGATGATCAAAGGGGCCACCGCATTCACGGCCGAGGCGTTGCGGCAGGCCTGGTGGCAGACGTGGTCCAGCATCTGGTCGGCATGCATGTAGTTGTCGAGATTGCCGCCTTCCGCCGCCTGGATCATCTGCGCCGCGCAATCCACGATCTGGCTGCGCTGCGCCGGGGTGGCGCGGCGCGCGGCGCTGGCCGCGATCAGCTGCTCCAGCGCCCGGCGGGTCTGGATCAGATCCATGTGATCCGCCAGCTGGATCATGGACACGCGCAGGCCGCGCCGCGGTTCCTGGCGTATCAGCCCGGCGGCCACCATGCGCAGCAGCGCCTCGCGCAGCGGCGTGCGTCCCAGACCGGTCATTTCCACCAGATCCGCTTCTACGACCGCGCTGCCCGGCTGCAATTGCAGCGTGGCGATCATGCTTTCGATCTGGTCGTAGGCGACATCGGCGGCGCGCCGTTTGGATTCTGCTGCTGCCATCAACTGTTGTTTTCCTTCGTTTTGCGCCACTGCGTGTAGGCCAGCCATTCGCCGACGAATCCGCGCCGGAAGAACGACACGCACAACACGAAAATCAGTCCGATGACGATGGTGACGATGTCGCCCAGGGTGGCAAGATAGTTCTGCAAGCTGACGACCAGCGTCGCGCCCACCACCGGCCCCCATACCGTGCCGATGCCGCCCAGGAGCGTCATCAGCAGCACCTCGGTGGAGGTGGCGAGCGAAACGTCGTTCAATGCAACCAGCTGGAGCACCAGCGCCTTCAGCGAACCGGCCAGGCCGGCGACCGAGGCCGACAGCACGAAGGCCAGCAGCTTGCACCGGTCTGTATCGTAACCTAGCGATATGGCGCGCGGCGCGTTGTCCCGGATGGTCTTGAGCACCTGGCCGAAGGGCGAATGGATCACCCGGTAGACGAACAGAAAGCCCAGCAGGAAGACCCCAAGCGTGAAGTAATACATGTTGGCGTCCACGCTCAGGTCCACCAGGCCCAGGAACTTTCCGCGCGGGATGCCCTGCATGCCGTCCTCGCCGCGCGTCCAGCCCACCTGCACCGCCATGAAGTACGCCACTTGCGACAGCGCCAGCGTGATCATCGCGAAATAGATGCCGGTGCGCCGGATCGCCAGCCAGCCGATGGCCCAGCCGATGGCCGCGGCCATGGCCACGCCGCAAGCGATGGCGATTTCGGGCGGCAGGCCGCGGGCGCCGAACAGGATCATCATTTCGCCGGCCGCGTAGCCGGCCCAGCCGAAGAACGCGGCATGGCCGAACGACACCAGGCCGGTAAAACCGGTCAGCAGGTTGAAGGCCAGCGCGAACAGCGCAAAGCACAGCACCTTCATGACGAACACGGGATAGACGATCTGCGGGAAAAGCGGCACCAGCAGGGCCGGCACCAGCAGCAGCGCCAGGATGCGGATCGAGGAGGGTATGCGCTGCACCTTATTTCTCCTTGCCGAACAGGCCGGCGGGGCGCGTCAGCAGAACGATCGCCATGACGATGAAGACGACCACCGTCGAGGCTTCGGGATAGAACACTTTGGTCAGCCCTTCCAGCAGGCCCAGCGTCAGCCCGGTGACGATGGCGCCCATGATGGAGCCCAGCCCGCCGATCACGACCACGGCGAACACGATGTTCAACAGGTTCGAGCCCATCAGCGGGTTGATCTGCATGACGGGTGCGGCCAGCACCCCGGCCACGCCGGCCAGCGCCACGCCGAAGCCGTAGGTCAGGGTGATCATCACTGGCACGTTCACGCCGAAAGCCTGCAGCAGCCTGGGGTTCTCGGTGCCGGCGCGCAGCATGGCGCCCAGGCGGGTGCGTTCGAACAGATACCAGGTGGCCAGGCACAGCACCAGGGACGCCACCACCACGAACGCGCGATAGGCCGGCAGGAACATGAAGCCCAGGTCGAAGCCGCCCTGCAGAACCTCGGGCGGCTCATAGCCCACCCCTGAAATGCCGTAGAAGTAGCGAAAGCCGCCTTCCATCATCAGCGCGATGCCGAAGGTCAGCAAGAGGCCGTACAGGTGGTCCAGGTGGTACAGGCGCTTGAGCAGCGTCTTCTCGATCACGACCCCCACCAGCCCCACCAGCAGGGGAGCCAGGATCAGCGCGGCCCAGAAGTTGATCTGCACGCCCGGCCCAAGCAACTGCGGCAGCTGCGTGAAGCCGATCCAGGCCAGGAACGCCGCCATCATGAACTGGGCGCCGTGCGTGAAATTGACGATGTTGAGCAGGCCGAAGATGATGGCCAGCCCCATGCTGAGGATGGCGTAGAAGCAGCCGTTGATCAGGCCCACCAGCAGTTGGGCGAGCAAGGCGGAAAGCGAGATGTCGAACATGGTAGGCGGCGGGCGGAAAGGTGTCGCGTCGATTTCCGGGAAGCGCGCGGCGGTGCGCCGCGGCCATGGCAGCCGGCGCCGCACGCTGTGCGTGCGGCGCGTGGCGGCATCAGGTCTTGTTCAACGAGCACGCGGCCTGGGGCTTGGGGAACACGTCCTCGCCCTTGAGCACCGACTTCACGTTGTAGTAGTCCCACGGCGCCTTGGACTCCTTGGGCGTCTTGACCTGCAGCAGCAGCATGTCGTGCACCAGCGCGCCGTCGGCGCGCAGCTTGCCGTTGCGGATCACGGCGTCGTTGATGGTCATTTCGCGCAGCTTGGCCATCACGGCGGGTGCGTCGTCGGTGCCGGCGGCTTCGATCGCCTTCAGGTACGACAGCGTGGCCGAATACACGCCGGCCTGCGAGGCGGTCGGCATCTTCTTGGCCTTTTCAAAGAACTTCTGGGCCCAGGCGCGCGAAGCGTCGTCATAGTCCCAATAGAAGGCTTCGGTCAGGTACATGCCCTGCGCCTTGGCCAGGCCCATGCTGTGCACGTCCGAGATGTAGGTGAGCAGCGGCGCCACGATCTGCTTCTTGTTGATGCCGAACTCGTTGGCCTGCTTGACCGCGTTGACCGTGTCGTTGCCGGCGTTGGCCAGCGCGATCACGTCGGCCTTGGAGGCCTGCGCCTTCAGCAGGAACGAAGAGAAGTCGTTGCCGGGAAAGGGATGGCGCGACACGCCCACCACATTGCCGCCGTTCTCCTGGATGACTTCGGTGCCGTCCTTTTCGAGCGAGTGGCCGAAGGTGTAGTCGGCGGTGATGAAGTACCAGCTCTTCTTGCCTTCCTTGACCAGCGCGCGCGCGGTGCCGGCGGCCAGGGCGTAGGTGTTGGTGGTCCATTGGGCGTTCAACGGCGAGCACTTTTCGCCCAGGATCGCGGTGGACAGGCCCGCCGACGGCATGGTCACGCGGTTCTTCTGCTTGGCGATTTCCATCACCGCCAGCGCGGTGGACGCGGTGGGGAAGTCGGTGATCATGTCGACCTTGCCCTGGTCGAACCATTCGCGGGCCAGGTTGGCCGCGACGTCGGGCTTGTTCTGGTGGTCGGCGGAAACCACTTCCACCGGCTTGCCCAGCACCTTGTTGCCCATTTCCTCGGCGGCCATGCGGGCCGCGATCACAGAGCCGTTGCCGGCCAGGTCGGAATAGACGCCGGACAGGTCGGTCAGGACGCCGATCTTGACCACGTCATCGCTGACCTTGGTCTGGGCCTGGGCGGCGCCGATCATGCCGATGGCGAACAGCGCTGCTGAGATTCGATTCAATTTCATCTGACTACGCTCCGTGTAGGAAGGGGACTGCGGTCGGAAGGAATGCGTCTGGAAAACTCAAATGCCGAGCAGGGCGTTCAACCTGTCCTGCGATTGCTGGACTTCGGCGCGGCCTATCACCGCAACCACCTGGCCGTGCTCGATGACGTAATGGCGGTCGGCCAGGTGCTGGGCAAAGCGGAAGTTCTGCTCGACCAGCACGGTGGTGTAGCCGCGCTCTTTCAATTGCCGGATCACGCGACCCAGGGACTGCACGATGACGGGGGCCAGGCCTTCCGTGATTTCATCCAGCAATAGCAGGCGGGCGCCGGTGCGCAGGATGCGCGCCATCGCCAGCATCTGCTGTTCGCCGCCCGACAGGCGCGTGCCGGGGCTGTGCGCGCGTTCTTTCAGGTTGGGGAACATGTCGTAGATCTCTGCCACCGACATGCCGTCCGGCCCCACCGAGGGCAGCAGCATGAGGTTTTCCTCGGCGGTCAAGGATGCATAGATGCCGCGCTCTTCAGGGCAATAGCCGATGCCGCGGCGCGCGATCTTGTGGGGCGGCAGGCCGACGGTCTCCTGGCCCTGGATCCTGATCGAGCCGCTGCGCCGGCCCACCAGGCCCAGGATGGACTTCAGCGTGGAGCTGCGGCCCGCGCCGTTCCTGCCCAGCAGGGTCACGCATTCGCCGGGCTTCACGTCCAGATCGATGCCGTGCAGGATGTGCGATTCGCCGTACCAGGCGTGCAGGTTGCGGATCTCCAGCATGCTGGAGGCTGCGGCGGCTTCATTCATCTTCGGCTCCCATGTAGGCTTCGCGCACCGCCGGGTTTTCCGATACGGTCGCGTAGGGGCCTTCGGCCAGGATCTCGCCCCGCTGCAGCACGGTGATGGTGTCGGAGATGTCCGCCACCACTTTCATGTTGTGTTCGACCATGAGGATGGTGCGGCCCGCGCTGACCTGCTTGATCAGATGCTTGACCCGGTCCACGTCCTCGTGGCCCATGCCTTGCGTTGGTTCGTCCAGCAGCAGCAGCTCGGGTTCGAGCGCCAGGGTGGTCGCGATTTCCAGCGTGCGCTTGCGGCCATAGGGCAGGTCGCCCGCGGCCACGTCCAGGTGCGTGCGCAGGCCGACCTGATCCAGCAGTTCCTCGACGCGGTGGTGCAGGCTTTCCAGCGTGCGTTCCGACCGCCAGAAGCAATAGTCCACGCCCAGCTTGCGCTGCAGGGCCACGCGCACGTTCTCGCGCACCGACAGCTGCGGAAAGACGGCGGAAATCTGGAACGAGCGTACGATGCCTCGACGCGCGGTCTGCGCGGGGCGTTCCTGCGTGATGTCCACGCCGTCGTACAGGATCTCGCCGCGCGTCGGGATGTGGAACTTGGTCAGCAGATTGAAGAAGGTGGTCTTGCCCGCGCCGTTGGGGCCGATGAGCGCGTGGATGGCGCCGCGGCGCACGCTCATGTCGACGTTGTTGACGGCCACGAAGCCGCGGAATTCCTTGCTCAGGCCCCGTGTCTGAAGAATGATGTCGCTTTGCATGATGTCCGTTGGGCTTGCTGGGGACAGGCCCTGGCGCGTCGCGGTCCCGCCACGCGCCAGGAGGTTCGTGCTTCTTCCGGAGCCCGGCCTTACTTCGACTGGTACTGCGCGGGGCGCTTGGCCAGAGAGGCCTGGATGATGGCGGCGCAGCGTTCGCGTTCGGCGCCGGCCAGCGGCAGGCGCGGGCGGCGCACGTGCTCATTGCCCACGCCGGCCAGGGTCTCGGCCAGCTTGATGTTCTGCACCAGCTTGGTCGAGACATCCAGGTGCAACAGCGGCGTGAACCACTGGTACAGCACCAGCGCTTCCTGCCACTTGCCGGCCTTCATCAGGTCGTACAGGGCCACGGTTTCGCGCGGGAAGGCGGTGACCAGCCCGGCGAGCAGGCCGTCCGCGCCCAGCGCCAGCGCCTCGAACGACAGGTCGTCCACGCCGATGAACAGCTGATAGCGCGTGCCTAGCGCGTTGCGCAGGTCGGTCAGGCGGCGCACGTCGTCGCTGCTTTCCTTGATGGCGACCAGCCACTTGCAGTCGGCCAGTTCGGCCATGTGCTCGGGCTTGAGATCCACGCGGTACGCGACCGGGTTGTTGTAGATCATGCAGGGCTTCTGCGCGGCCTCGGCCATCGTGCGGATGCTCTGCATCGCTTCGCGCGAGTCCGCCACGTAGATCAGCGAGGGCATCAGCATGAAGCCGTCCACGCCCAGTTCCACGGCGGCCTTGATGAAGCGCAGCGCTTCGCGGGTACTGGTCTCGGACACGTTGGCCAGGACCGGAATGCGGCCGGCGCTGACTTCCACCGCGCAGCGCGTCACTTCCAGCTTTTCTTCCAGGGTCAGGGTGCTGGCTTCGCCCAGCGAACCGCAGGTGACCAGGCCGTGTACGCCGTTGTCGATCAGGAAGCCGAAGTGCTTGCGCATCGCCTCGAAGTCGAGGGTCTCGTCGGCATGGAACTTACTCGTTACGGCAGGGAAGACGCCCTGCCAATGCACGTTACTCAACTGGCTTCTCCTCAAGATGCCGTCGCTTCAATGGCGGAGCGGCGAGCAGGTGCAAAGTCTAATATCTGATAAATATATTTAGAAGATATTTTGATTCGGGGATTTCCCGGGGCGGGTCAACCCGGGGGGATTTCCCAAGAGGGCATTGCTTTCGGCGTGGGGCCAGCGCGGCGCGTGTCTTTCCGCGGGGCGGGTCACGAAAGGGAAGCGCGCTAAGGAGGCATGGGCAGGCAGTCCGAGCCTGCCGCGTCGACGCGGAGGGCTGTCAGCCTGCCTTGCGCGGATACGCGCGGCTCGCGTCCTGCATGAAAGTCTTCACCGCGGTTTCATACTGCGCGCCGCTGCGGAAGGCGCCGGAATGCGAGGCGCCTTCGATCTTGACCAAGCGCTTGAGCTCGGGCGCGACGTTGCTGGCGGCGGCGTAGAGCTCGTCGCTCATGGTGTGCGGCACCACGCGGTCGGCGGTGCCGTGCATGAACAGCATGGGCGTGTGCATGCGCGCAAGCTTTTCCACCGAGGCGAACGGCTGCGTGACCAGCAGGCTGGCGCCGGGCACCTTGCCCCAGCGCAGCGTGGCAAGCATCGCGCCGATGCTGGTGAAGCTGGATTCCACGATCAGGCCGGCGAACGCCGGTTGTTCGGGGCGCGCGGCCAGGTCGATCGCGATCGCGCCGCCCAGGCTGTGGCCGTAGATGAAACGGCGCGCCGGATCGGGCTGGATGCGGGCCAGCTCCTTCAACCCGGCCATTGCGTCTTCCAGTGCGCTTTCCTCGGACGGCAGGCGCGGGGTCGAGGCGCCGAAGCCGCGGTAGTCGATAGCCAGCACGGAATAGCCCATGCGCGTCCAGCCGTCGATGCGGAAGGCGCTGCCGTTCAGGTTCCAGCGTGCGCCATGCAGGTACAGCACGGTGGGCGCGCCGGCTTGGGGACTTTGCCAGTACCAGGCGCGCACCTTGTCGCCGCCGGCCAGCGTCAGGTCGTAAACCTGGGTGCCGGCGGCGGGCTCGCGCCACCACGTTTGCGGTTCGGACTGGGGGGAGAAAATGGTCTGCCGCTGCCAGGAATCGAGCTGGGTGCAGCCGACGACGCTGGCGCCGGCCAAGAGGGCAACGGCGAACAGGCGGCGGGGAGAGAGGCGGGGGAAGGCTGGCATGGATTATCTGACCCGGGCGAGGCGGCTGGGTTCCGGCATCAGCATACTTCGGGATGGACTTCGCGGGTCAGGGCCAGCCAGGCCTGGGCGGCATGCGACAGGTAACCGCCGCGCCGCCACACCTGCACCATCTCCCAGTCCGTGCCGGCATCGCGCAGCGGCACCCGCGCCACGCCGGCGTGCAGCTCTTCGCGGGCCTTCAGGCGCGGCAGGAAGGCCACCCCCATGCCGGCCGCCACCAGCGCCGCGATGAAATCGATCTGGCCGCTGCGCGCGGCAACGGCAGGGGCGAAGCCGGCGCGCTGGCAGGCGTCGTGGATGATGCGGTTCAGGGCGAAGCCCGTCTCGAACAGAATGAAAGGCGTGTCCCGCAAGTCGCTCAGCCCGACAGTTTCAGCATGCGCCTTGGGGTGGTCGGCCGGCATTAGCGCCACCAGCGGCTCGCGCGCCACGGGCTGCCATTCGAAGATGTCGGGCACCGGTTTGAGCGAGGCGGCCAGTTCGATCTCGCCGGCCATCACCATTTCCTCCAGCCGGCGGCTGCCGTGTTCCACCAGACTGATTTCAATCTGCGGATAGCGGCTGCGAAAGCGCGCAAACATGGGTGCGAACAGCGTGCTGCTGCCCAGCGGCGGCAGGCCCAGGCGCAGCACGCCGCGCTTGAGCCCCTTCAGTTCGTCCAGCTCGGCGTGCAGATCGTCGCGCTGCGCCAGCATGGCGACGGCTCGGCGGTAGACGATTTCGCCGGCGGCGGTCAGCCGCGGCGGCTGGGCGTGGCGGTCCAGCAACGGCATGCCCAGTTCGTCTTCCAGTTGCCGCACGGCTTTGCTCACGGTGGGCTGGGTCGCGAAGATGGTCTTGGCGGCCTGGGAGAAACCGCCCTGGCGGACCACTTCGACCAAGGCGCGCAGGGGACGCAGTTCCATATTTATGCCTTATTGGAATGGCCTGAATTCAACGAATTCATTTTATCTATGGTCGGCGCGGGCGTAAAACATCTGCTTGCCGCAGGAACTTCGTCTCATGTCTCGCCCACGCCTCGCCATTCTTCTACGCAGCAAGCTGCGCCGCAGCCGCGTGCTGCAAATCTGCCTGCTGGTCCTCTTCTCCCTGCTGGGTCAGGCGTTGGCTCAGTTGCTGGGGCTACCCGTGCCGGGCGGCGTCATCGGCATGGCGCTGGTGCTGTTGCTGCTGGCCACGCGCCGCCTGCGGGTGCGCAACGTGCATCGCGGCGCCAGCTGGCTGCTGGGCGAGATGCTGCTGTTCTTCGTGCCGGCCGTCATGTCGCTGCTGGACCACCGCGAATTCCTGGGCGTGCTGGGCCTGAAGCTGCTGGCCGTTATCCTGCTGGGTACGGCCCTGGTGATGACGGGCACGGCCTTGACCATCGATCTCTGCTACCGCTGGATGAACCGCCATGCCAGCTGATTTCAACTTGTTGTTCTGGCCCGCCGCGACGGTGCTGGCCTATGTCTGCGCGCGCCTGTTCTACCGGCGCTACGCCTACTGGTGCACGTCGACCCTGGTGGTGGCGCCCGCGCTGTTGCTGGCGCTTGCGCTTGCGCTGCACACCGGCTACCGGGACTACATGGCGGGGTCGCACTGGCTGATGGCGATGCTGGGGCCGGTCATCGTCGCCTTCGCGCTGCCCTTGTATGAACAGCGCGCGCTGATCCGCCGTTACTGGCCCGTGCTGGTGGCGGGCGTGGCGGTGGGCAGCCTGATCGCAGGCGCCAGCGCCTGGATGCTGGGCAGCTTGCTGGGCCTGTCGCCGGACCTGCGCCTGAGCCTGCTGCCGCGTTCGGTGGCCACGCCGTTCGCGGTGGCCGTGTCGTCGCACGTGGGCGGCGTGCCGGACCTGACCGCCGTCTTCGTGATCGTTACGGGCGTGTTCGGCGCGGCCATGGGCCAGTTGATGCGGCGCTGGCTGCCGCTGCGCTCGGCGCTGGCGCGCGGCGCGTTGTTCGGCATGGGTGCGCATGGCGCCGGAACGGCCAAGGCCCGCGAGCTGGCGGCCGATGAGGGCGCCGTCGCGGGCCTGGTGATGGTGATGGCGGGCCTGTTCAATGTGCTGGTCACGCCCGCCGTGGTTGTGGGATTGCTGGCCTGAGGGCCGTGTCAGTGCAGCATTTCCAGCGCCACCGGATACAGCGACGCTACCAGCAGCAGCGCCATGCCCACATTGAAGGCGCGGATCGCCCAGGGCTTGTGCAGCACGCGGCGCAGCGCCGTGCCGAAGGTCACCCAGATGCCGATGCTGGGCAGGTTGACGATGCCGCAGACTACGGTGGCGATGACCAGATTGGCGAAGAAACCGTTCTGCGGCGTGTAGGTGGCGATCACGCCCACGGCCATGACCCAGGCCTTGGGGTTGACCCACTGGAAGGCGGCGGCCTGCAGGAAGGTGAACGGCTTGCCGCGCGTCTCGCCGTCGTCCATTTCACCTGAATTCGCGATCTTCCACGCCAGGTACAGCAGATAGGCCGCGCCCGCGTACTTCAGCACGGTGTACAACTGCGGCACCTGCTGGAACACCGAGCCCAGTCCGATGCCCACCAGGAAGATCATGAAGGTGAAGCCCAGGTTCACGCCCAGCAGATGCGGCACGCTGCGGCGGAAGCCGAAATTCAGGCCGGACGAGGCCAGCATTACGTTGTTGGGTCCGGGCGTAATGGAGCTGACCAGCGCGAACATGGCCAGGGGGCCCAGCAAGGACAGGGACATCAGAGGCACGTCGGCCCAGTTGGAGGGGAGCAGATTCATTCTTTGGTCCTGACGATGGCGCGGCGTCCGCCGGCGATGACGGCGATCACGGCAGCGGCGAAGACATACGTCGCCGGTTCCACCGATTCGCCAAACAACAATGCGGCCGCCACCACCGTCAGGAACGGTTGCAGCAACTGCACCTGGCCGACCCGGGCGATGCCGCCCACGGCCAGGCCGCGATACCAGGCAAAAAAGCCCAGGAACATCGATCCCAGCGCCAGATAGGCGCTGGCGTAGATCACCGGGGCGCTGGGCCAGCTGGCCTGCTGCGCCGCCATCCAGCCGACTGGCGCGGCCACCACGGGGGCGCTGATCACCAGGGCCCAGCAGATGGTGCGCCCGCCGCCCAGCGTGCGGGAAGCGCGCGCGCCTTCGGCATAGCCCATGCCGCCCAGCAACACGGCCAGCAGCAGCCACAGATAGCCCGTCTGCAGGGCGCCTTCGCCTTGGCGCAGCGCATAGGCCGTCACCAGCGCGGCGCCCAGCACGGCCCAGGCCCAGAAGGCGGGCGAGGGGCGCTCACCGCTGCGCAGCGCGGCAAAGGCCGCGGTCGACAGGGGCAGCAGCCCATTGAAGACGGCGCCCTGCGATGCGGGCACGGTTTGCATGGCGAGCGAGGACGCCAGCGGCCAGCCCACCACGATGCCCAGGGCGGCCAGGATCACGCCGGGCCATTCCTCGCGGTTGGGCCGGCGGGCGCGCGTCAGCCAGAGCACGGCAATCGCCGGCACGGCCGCCAGCAGCGCGCGGCCCAGTCCCACCAGTAGCGGCGCCAGCTCGCCGACCGCCAGGCGCGTCATGGGCAGCGTCAGGGAAAAGACCAGCACTCCCAGAAAACCATAGCCGTACCCCTCCCATAGCCCAGCGGGGGCGCCAGGCGCAGCCTGGGAGGTCGGATAGAAAGCGGGACGGGTCATCGCAGCCACCAAGGTAGGGGAACGCCGCGGGCATCGCGCCCATCCGCTATTGCGGGTTTTCGGCATTGCTGTCACTCTACGCATAGTTGTCGGTACAGTACCGGTACACTTTTGCATATCACTTTAATCACTGGCCTGGTGAAATCCCCATGACAGTTGCTTCCGCCGCGACCGCCTCCATGCCTTGGCAGCCCGTGCGCCAGGCCGACGCCACCCTGGTGGCGCAATTGGCCGATGGGCTGGCGCGCCGCATCGATGAACAGGGCCTGCGGCCCGGCACCCGCCTGCCGTCGATCCGCAAGATGGCCGAACAGTCGGGCGTCAGCCGCTTCACCGTGGTCGAGGCCTACGACCGCCTGGTGGCCCGCGGCCTGGTGCAGTCGCGGCGCGGCGCGGGATTCTTCGTACGGGCGCGCAGCGGGCAACTGGCCGCCGTGGCCAGCGCGGCGCCCGCGGCGTTCACGCCGCCTGCGCGGATCGACGTCGCCTGGCTGCTGCGCAGCATGTTCCGCGACACCAATCCTTCAGGCATGCCCGGCGGCGCGGGACTGCTGCCCGCGGACTGGCTGGACCCCGAGATGGTGGCAGGCGCGGTGCGCGCCGTGGGCCGCTCCGTACGCGGCCATCTGGTCAGCTATGGGCATCCCCAGGGCTTCGGCCCCTTGCGCCAGCAGATCGCCGCCTTCCTGCAGAACGACGGCGTGCCTGCGCATCCGGAACTCAATCTGCTCACGACCAACGGCGTCACGCACGGGCTGGACCTGATCGCGCGGCACCTGGTCAAACCGGGCGACACCGTACTGGTCGAAGACCCGGCATGGTTCGTCATCTTCGGCCGGCTGGCCGCCTTCGGCGCGCGCCTGATCGGCGTGCCGCGCGGCCCGGACGGCCCCGACACGGCGCTGCTCGAACAGCTGGCGGCCCAGCACAAGCCCAAGCTCTTCATCATCAACGGTTCGGTGCACAACCCCACCGGCCACACGCTGTCGGCCGGCGCCGCCTACGACATCCTGCGCATCGCCGAACGCCACGATTTCCTGGTGGTCGAGGACGACACCTACGGCGAACTGCATCCAGGCGGCGCCATGAAGCTGGCCGCGCTGGACCGCCTGAAGCGGGTGATCCTGGTGGGCGGCTATTCCAAGATGCTGGCGGCCAGCCTGCGGGTGGGCTATCTGGCCGCGAATCCCGAGATCCTGCAGAAGCTCGCCGACCTGAAGATGCTGGCCGGCCTGACCTCGCCAGAACTCGGCGAGCGGGTGATCCACCGGGTGCTGATGGAAGGGCAGTACCGCCGCCACATCGAGCGCGTGCGCCTGCGGGTGGACGATGCCCGCCAGCGGTGCCTGAAAGGACTGCTGAAACTGGGCCTGACGGTGCATCACGAGCCGCACGCCGGCATGTTCGTCTGGGCCGACTACGGTCGCGATACCGAGGCGCTGGCGCGCGTGGCGGCCGACCACGGCATGCTGCTGGCGCCGGGCACGCTGTTTTCCCCGTCCCAGGCGCCGTCGACGATGCTGCGCTTTTCGGTCACGATCGCCGATCATCGGGGCGTCTGGACCGATCTGGAAAAAATCTTCGCGCAAAACGTCTCCAGCAATCAATAATAGAAAGCTGTCTCTTTGAAGCCATTGAAGGAACCGCCATGTCCGCACCCATCAAACCCCTGACCCAGAATTTCGCCGTCGCGCCCCAGCTCGGCCCGGACGACATGGCGGACGTCGCCGCCGCCGGCTACAAGAGCGTGATCATCAACCGTCCCGATTTCGAAGGCGGCCCGGACCAGCCCACCGCCGCAGACGTGTCCAAGGCCGCCCTGGCCGCCGGCCTGCAGATCGAATACCAGCCCGTCGTGGGCAGCGCCATGACCGCCGCCGACGTGGTGCGTTTCGCCGAGCTGTTGCGCACGCTGCCCGGCCCGGTCCTGGCGTACTGCCGCACCGGCACCCGCTGCACCAATCTGTTCGCCGCCGCCCAGCAGCTGGGTTGAACGCAGGCTTGACGCGCGTCAAGGCGCGCCGGGTTCGGTTGATGTGAACCTGGCGCGTTTCCGGTAGCATGGAGGTACCTCACAAACAGGAGCAGGCAAGATGTTCAAGAAGATCCTGATTCCCACCGACGGTTCTCCGCTCTCGGCCCAAGCCGCCAATGCCGGCATTTGCTTTGCGCGTTCCGTGGGCGCTGAAGTCGTCGCGCTCTACGTGACCCAGCCTTTCGCGGCAACGATCGGTTTTGACGGCATGGCTGCCGCTTACGCCATCACCGACGAAGACTACGAAAAGGCCTCCGCCGAGCAGGCCGACAAGTACCTCAAGCAGATCACCGACCGCGCCGACACCGCTGGCGTGAAGTCCGAGTCGCGCGCCGTGTCGAACTTCAACGTTGCCGACGGCATCGTGCAAGCCGCCGCCGACGCCGGCTGCGACCTGATCTTCATCGGCAGCCACGGCCGCAGCGGCCTGTCGCGCCTGCTGCTGGGCAGCGTCACCGCCAAGGTCCTGTCGCTGGCCAGCACGGCAGTGCTGGTGTATCGCGTCAAGGAAGAAAAGAAGTAGCCTGCCGCATCGACCGCCGCGGAATGCTCTACGGAGCTGCCCCAGGCTGGTGCATGGCTACGGAGCCCCTCCCGCTGGAGGGGCTTTTTTTATCCTTGGCCTTTGCAGGGACTAGGCTTGTTTCCTGGCGCGCCGCGCGTAATATTTACGCATCAGTGCGGGCGCGGTTCCGCGATTCTCAAGCACCCTACGCGGCATGGCGCCCGCCGCGGCAAGGCCCGGTCGGGCTTGCCGTCTTCGCCCGGTAGTTCACTGCAAGGGAAGAGGCCATGACTCGCAAGACGCGTATCGAGCTTTACCGCAATATCGGCATCAGCGCCCACATCGACGCGGGCAAGACGACGACCACCGAGCGCATCCTCTTCTATACCGGCATCACCCACAAGATTGGCGAGGTGCACGACGGCGCCGCCGTGATGGACTGGATGGAGCAGGAACAAGAGCGCGGCATCACCATCACGTCGGCCGCTACCACCGCCTTCTGGAAGGGCATGGCGGGTAATTATCCCGAACACCGCATCAACATCATCGACACGCCGGGCCACGTCGATTTCACCATCGAGGTCGAACGCTCCATGCGCGTGCTGGATGGCGCGGTCATGGTCTACGACGCCGTGGGCGGCGTGCAGCCGCAGTCGGAAACCGTCTGGCGCCAGGCCAACAAGTACAAGGTGCCGAGGCTGGCCTTCGTCAACAAGATGGACCGGGTCGGCGCGGACTTCCTGCGCGTGCAGCGCCAGATCGCCGAGCGCCTGAAGGGCGACGCCGTGCCCATCCAGCTGCCGGTGGGCGCCGAGGACCATTTCGAAGGCGTGATCGACCTGGTCAAGATGAAGGCCATCATCTGGGACGAGGCCAGCCAGGGCGTGCGCTTCGAGTACCGCGACATTCCCGCCGCAATGCAGGCGCAGGCCCAGGAATGGCACGACAAGATGGTGGAGAAGGCGGCCGAAGCCAACGAAACCCTGCTGGAAAAATACCTGTCGGGCGAACCCTTGACCGAAGACGAGATCAAGCAGGGTCTGCGCATGCGCACCATCGCCAACGAAATCGTCCCCATGCTCTGTGGCAGCGCGTTCAAGAACAAGGGCGTGCAGGCCATGCTGGATGCGGTCATCGACTACATGCCTTCGCCGGTGGACGTACCCGCGATCAAGGGCCATGACCAGCGCGACCACGAAATCGAACGGCATCCCACCGACAACGAACCGTTCTCGGCGCTGGCCTTCAAGATCATGACCGACCCCTTCGTCGGCCAGCTGGTGTTCTTCCGCGTCTATTCCGGCGTGGTGAAGTCGGGCGACTCCGTTTTCAATCCCATCAAGGAAAAGCGGGAACGCCTGGGGCGCATCCTGCAGATGCACGCCAATGAACGGCGCGAAATCACCGAGGTCTACGCGGGCGACATCGCCGCGGCGGTGGGCATCAAGGACGTCACTACTGGCGACACGCTGACCGACCCGGCCCACATCATCATCCTGGAGCGCATGGTCTTTCCCGAGCCCGTCATTTCGCAGGCGGTGGAGCCCAAGACCAAGGCAGACCAGGAAAAAATGGGCATCGCGCTGGGCCGCCTGGCGCAGGAGGATCCGTCCTTCCGCGTGCGCACGGATGAAGAGTCCGGACAGACCATCATTTCCGGCATGGGCGAGCTGCACCTGGAGATCCTGGTCGATCGCATGAAGCGCGAGTTCGGCGTCGAGGCCACGGTGGGCAAGCCCCAGGTCGCGTACCGCGAAACCATACGCAAGACCTGCAACGAGGTCGAAGGCAAGTTCGTCAAGCAGTCGGGCGGCCGCGGTCAGTACGGTCATGTGGTGCTCAAGCTTGAGCCGCAGGAGCCCGGCAAGGGCTATGAATTCGTCGACGCCATCAAGGGCGGCGTGGTGCCGCGCGAGTTCATTCCGGCGGTCGACAAGGGCATACGCGAAGCGCTGAACGCCGGCATATTGGCGGGCTACCCCGTGGTGGATGTGAAGGCGACGCTGTTCTTCGGTTCGTACCACGACGTGGACTCGAACGAGAACGCCTTCAAGATGGCGGGCTCGATGGCCTTCAAGGAAGGCATGCGCCGCGCCGATCCGGTGCTGCTGGAACCCATGATGCAGGTCGAGGTGGAAACGCCCGAAGACTTCACCGGCAACGTCATGGGCGACTTGTCCTCGCGGCGCGGCATGGTGCAGGGCATGGAGGACATCGCGGGTGGCGGCGGCAAGCTGGTGCGCGCCGAAGTGCCGCTGGCCGAGATGTTCGGGTACTCCACCTCGCTGCGGTCGCTGACCCAGGGGCGCGCGACCTACAGCATGGAGTTCAAGCACTATGCCGAGGCGCCGCGCCAGGTGGCGCAGGAAGTGATGGCGGCCCAGGGCTCGGGCCGCTGAGTCAGCGTCAGGCGGGGGCGGCGGCCGTGGCCGCCGCCGTGCGCATGCGCGACGAGGCCAATTTCACGCCCAGCAGAATCATCACGAAGCCATAGGCATGGAACAGCTGCGGGGCCTCGCCCAGCAGCGGCCAGGCCAGCAGCGCGGCATAGACCGGCACCAGGAACATCGACAGCCCCGCCGTGGCTGGCCCCGCCTGGCTGATCAGGCGGCCGTACACGTAGTACGCGCCCAGGCTGGGCACCACCGCCAGGAACAGCAGCATCGCGGCCAGCCGCGGATCGCCCCAGGGCGGCGTGGCGCCGGCCGCGGCCTCGATCGCGGCAAAGGGCGCCAGGGCCAGCACGCCGCCCAGCATCATGGCCGCCAGCCGGGCGCTGTCCGGCACCGCGGGCAGACTCAGCCGCTTTTGCAGCACGGTGTAGAAGGCCCAGCCGGTGGCGGCCAGCAGCACCCAGAGGTCGCCCTGGCCGAAATCCAGGCGGGCCAGCGTCTGCGCATCGCCGCGCGCCAGCACCACCAGCACGCCGCCCAGGGCCAGCGCCAGGCCCGCGCCGCGCAGGGCGGACAGCGGCTTGCGCCAGATGATGGCTTCCAGCAGCGCCACCAGGATAGGGCTGCACGAAAAGATCAGGGCGATATTGGTCGCGCTGGTGTTCTGGGCGCCGATGTACTGCGGTGCCACGGCCACGCCCATGCCCAGCACTGCCAGCGGCGCCAGCGACGGCAGGGCGCGCCACAAGGTCTTGCGGTGCGCGCGCAGGGCGGGCGCGGCAAGCGGCAGCAGGATCAGCAGGGCGATCAGCCAGCGGCCGAAGGCCAGAAAAACAGGAGGGAGGTTGGCATCATGGGCCCAGCGGGCCGCCACCATGTTGGAGGCGAATAGCGCCGGAGCGGCGAAAAGCATGGCGGTGCCGGACAGGCCCAGGCCGGATCTTGCGGGTGCTGCTGCTGCGAGAGACATGGTTTCCTGCCGCGCGGATCGGCGCGCGGCGTGCTGCGTTGATACTGCCGGCGCCTGCGCCGGGTTATGCCGCAGCGTGGACGCCGAAATCGGACGGGCGGGATAGGTGACCGTCTTGCAGGAGAGTCTACGGGCAGGAGGGCAAAATAGGTTTCCTGATTCACGCCATATTTGGGGAATCTGGAGAATAGTTGTCTTGTAGAATTAGTTTTTGCAGGGAAAATATCTTCGTTATCCGTCCATCATGCCCGCATCGCCCAAAATCGACGAAACCGACCGCAAGATCCTGCGCGCGCTACGCGCCGACGGACGCCTCACCAACCTGAAGCTGGCCGAGCAGGTGGGGCTGTCGCCCACGCCCTGCTGGAACCGGGTCAAGGCTCTGGAAGAGGCGGGCGTGATCGAAGGCTACGCGGCCCTCTTGAACCAGAAAGCGCTGGGCCTGCCGGACACCGTCATGATCGAGGTGACGCTGGAACATCACGACGACGACACGCTGGCGCGCTTTGGCGAAGAGATCACGCGGCTGCCGGAAGTGGTCGAGGCCTTTCTCGTGACGGGCGAGTACGACTATCTGATCAAGGTGGCAGTGGCGGGGACCGAAGGCTACGAGGAATTCCTGCGCAAGCGGCTCTACAAGCTGCGCGGCGTGCGGCACAGCCGATCCACCTTTGTGTTGCGGCGCTTGAAGCACACGCCTTCGGTCGAACCCTGAGGCGCGCGCTGCGGCCGGGCAGATCCGGCGTCAGCCGTTGATGAAGGCTTCGATGGCGCCGTTGAAGGCGCGCGGATTGCCCAAGTTCATGCCATGCGACGATCCCGTGATCGTCACCCGCTGCGCCTGCGGCAGCCATTGCGACAACGCGTCCAGCACGGCCGGGTAGGGGGCAGGGCTGAGCGCGCCGCCAATCAGCAGGGTCGGCAGCTTCAGCGTGCCGATCTGCGCCGGCGTCAGCGCTTCGGGCTTCTCCTCGGCCTGTCCGAACAGCGTGCCGACGTTGTCGCGCACCATCTCCTTGAACCACGGCACCATGCGTTGCCAGGTGTCGGGGCCCGTCACGGTATCCACGAACAGCGCCAGGCCGTCTTCGATCTCGCCGTCGCGGATGAGCGCCAGCGCGCGCTGGCGAAAACCGCCGCGCAGGTCGTCGTCACCAGGCAAGGGCAGGCCCGGGTCGGCCAGGGTCAGGCTGCGCAGCGCGCCGGGCTGCTGCAGCGCCGCTTCCAGCGCTACGCGGCCGCCGCGGGAATGCCCCACCAGATGGGCCGGTTCGCCCGCCACGGTATCGATGAACTCCAGCACGTCGCTGGCATGCTGTTCGATCGAAAAGCCATCACCCTCGCCATCCCAGGTCTCGGGCCAGTAGCGGCGCAGGCATACCGCCAGCACGCGGAACGACTTGCCCAACGGCGCCATCTGCGACTTCCAGTAGCGGCAGTCGGACAGGGAACCGTGCACCAGCACCAGAGGCGCGCCGCTGCCATACTCGGTGTAGGACAAGGCGTAGCCGCCGATCAGGGCGGTTTGCAGGGGCAGGACGGGTTCGGAACGCATGGGTGTCGGATGGGAAAGCCAGGAGCGCATTCTAGCCCGCAGGCGCCGGGCACCGGGCGCCGGCGCTGATAAACTCGTTTTCCGATCCCTCGGCGCGCTGGTCGCGCTGATTTCCCAACTCCACGGAGCCGCCCCGATGTCGCCTGAGTCCCTTGCCGCCTTGCCCGAATCCGCCCAGCGCGTCGCGCGCCTGCTGCTGGAGCTGGGCCATGACAAGCCCGTGGTCGTCCTGCCGCAAACCGGCAAGACCTCGGCGGAAGCGGCGGCGGGGCTAGGCTGCGAGGTTGCGCAGATCGCCAAGTCCATCATCTTCCGGCGCGCCTCGGATGACGCGCCGGTGCTGGTCATCGCCAGCGGCGCGAACCGCGTGGACGAGGCCAAGGTGGCCTCGCAGGTGGGCGGGCTGGCCAAGGCGGACGCGAAGTTCGTACGCGACATGACCGGCTACGCGATCGGCGGCGTGTGCCCCATCGGCCATGCGGTCAAGCCGGTGATGCTGTTGGACGCGGATCTCTTCAACTACGACAGCCTGTGGGCCGCCGCCGGGCATCCGCACGCGGTGTTCAACCTGACGCCGCGGCAGTTGGCGGACATGACCGGCGCGCCGGTCGTGGACGTGGCGCTGCGCGCCTGACATCGCGCCGTCTCGCGCTCAGTGCGGGTGTGCTTGCAGCCCGTCGATCAGCACCTGCCGCAGGCCGCGCGAGCAGGCCTCCACCCGTCCTTCCACCCCGTAGACCGCCGCCAGCGATGCCGGCGTGATCACATCCGCCGGCAGCCCCTCGGCGTGCACCCGGCCATCATGGATCATGACGGCCCGGTCGGCGTGCTGCAGCGCCACGTTCAGGTCATGCAGCACGATGACGCTGATCAGGCCGTGCTCCTGGGTTTCCTGCCGCAGCAGTCGCATGACGTGGAACTGGTAGTTCAGGTCCAGCGCCGAAAGCGGCTCGTCCAGCAGCAGTACGCGCGGATGGCGGATCAAGGCCTGCGCCAGTCCCACCAGTTGCTTCTGTCCGCCGGACAGCGAATCCAGGTACTGCAAGGCCAGATGGGCAATGCCCAGGCGCTCCAGCAGCCGGTCTATGGCGTGCATGTCCACCGGCGTACCCAGGCCGTCGCCGGCCTTGGCCGCCACCAGCACGGATTCGAACACCCGCAGGTGCACGGCGGCGGGCAGGCCCTGGGGCAGGTAGACCACGTGCCGCGCGCGTTCGCCGAAGCTTTGTCGCAGCAGGTCGCGGCCGTCCAGCGTGACGTTGCCGGCGCGCACGCGGACCAGGCCCGCCAGTGCCTTGAGCAGGGTGGATTTGCCGCTGCCATTGGGGCCGAGCAGGGCGGTCACCTGGCCGGCGGCCAACTCGGGTATCGACAGCGCATGCAGCACGTCCGTGCGTCCGTAGCCAGCGGTGAGGCCGCGCACGGATAGCGTCGTTGCAGAAGCGGTGCGCGGCGCGGTCATGGCATCTGCCGGCGCAGCACCACCGACGCAAAAAAGGGTATGCCGACCAGTGCCGTCACGATGCCTACCGGCACGATCACGCCCGGCATGAGGTTCTTGGAGGCGATCGACGCCAGCGACAGGATCACCGCGCCCACCAGCGCGCTGCCCGGCAGGAAGAACCGGTGGTCCTCGCCAAACAGCCGCCGCGCAATGTGCGGCGCGACCAGCCCGATGAAGCCTATCGTGCCGACAAAAGCCACGGCCAGCGCCGACAGCAGGCTGACCCGGGCCAGCGCCGCGACGCGCACGCGGCGCACGTCCACGCCGAAGCTGGCGGCGCGGTCTTCACCCAGGCGCAGCGCGGTCAGCTTCCAGGATTGGCGCATGGCCAGCGGCAGCGCCACGGCAAAGGCCGCAGCCAGCACGCCGACCGTGGTCCAGCTGGAACGCGACAGGCTGCCCATGGTCCAGAACACCAGGTTCTGCAGCGCCTCGGCGCTGGCCATGAACTGCACCAGCGACACCAGGGCATTGAAGGTAAACAGCATGGCAATGCCGAACAGCACCACGCCCGAGGTATTCATGCCGCCCCAGCGGGTCACGGCGTCCAGCATCAGCGCCGCCAGCAGCGCAAACAGGAAGGCGTTGCCCGCCACCAGCCAGCCGGCGGGGACGCCGGGCAGGCCCAGCTGCAGCACGATGGCCAGCGAGGCGCCAAAGGCCGCAGCGGACGACACGCCCAGCGTGAACGGGCTGGCGAGCGGGTTGTTCAGGATGGTCTGCATTTCCGCACCCGCCATTCCCAGCGCCATGCCGACCAGAGCCGCCATCAGCGCCGATGGCAGGCGGATCTCCCACACGATCACGCGTGTGGTTGGATCGGCCGCGGCGGGAGCCGTGAGCGTCTGCCACAGTTCGCCCCAGGGCAGGCCCGAAGGGCCGACCGTGAAGTCGGCCAGCAGCGCAATGAAAAGCGCCGCCAGCAGCAGGGCGATAAGCCCTGCCCGGCGGCGCAGGATGTGCTGGTAAGCGGCAACCGCGCTCGCGGCAGGCGGCATTACTGCAGCAGCTGCAGACGGCTCTTGGCCGTGTTGGCGGCCGGCGTGGTCGGGTAGTCGCGCACGATGCGCTGCAGCGTGGTCTTGGCGCCGGCGCGGTTGTTCATTTCGATCTGGCTGCCGGCGATGACCAGCAGGGCGTCCGGTGCGCGCGCGTTGTCCGGGGCCTTCTGCACCATGGCGTTCAACTGCTCGATGGCGCCCTTGAAGTCCTTCAGCGCATAGCGGCTGCTGCCCAGGTAGAACTGGGCGCTGGGCGCGAGCTGGCTGGCGGGGTACAGGGCGGTGAAGGCGGCCAGCGATTCGGACGCTTCTTTGTACTGGCCCTTGCGGAACAGATCGATCGCGCCGTCATAGGCGGCCTGTTCCTGGGGATCGCCAGCGGAGGCCCCCGGCGGATTGGCGCTGCCCGCCGCGCCGCCCGGCTTGGCCGAGGGCTGCTGGCGCGACACCAGTTCGAGTTGGTCGCGCAGTTGGGCGACTTCCTGCTGCAAGGCCTGGATCTGGTCGGCCAATTGCAGCTTGGCGCGCTGGCTTTGTTCGTTCTGCTGCTGCACCTGTTGGCGCAAGTCCAGGATGGCCCGGCGGGCT
The DNA here is from genome assembly GCF_014851745.1 of Achromobacter sp. ACM01. Lineage (NCBI taxonomy): Bacteria > Pseudomonadati > Pseudomonadota > Betaproteobacteria > Burkholderiales > Alcaligenaceae > Achromobacter > Achromobacter sp. ACM01. The sequence goes on along the minus strand of NZ_JACVAF010000009.1, from coordinate 27,627 downwards.
TCATCGTCGGAAAAAGCGTGGGCGGGCGCCGCAAGGGCGGCAAGCACCAGGCCGGTGGCCGCAATCAGAGGACGCAGGGACAGAACGTTATCGCGCATGAAAATTCCCGGTATAAAAACAAACGTCGGGACGGCCGGTTGACCGTCCCGACGCGTGGTAGGGCTCTAGACTATACGAAAAAGCTTAGCGGCGATAAACGATATCGGCGCGGCGGTTTTCCGCGAAGTCGGCTTCCGACGTGCCAGTCGCCTTCGGCTTTTCTTTACCGAAGCTGATGGTTTCGATCTGGTTGTCGCTGACGCCCAGCAGGGTCATCATGCGGCGCACAGCGTCGGCACGGCGCTGGCCCAGGGCCAGGTTGTATTCAGCGCCGCCGCGTTCGTCGGTGTTGCCTTCGATCTTGATGGTCTGCTGCTGATGCGAGGCCAGGTACTTGGCGTGGGTTTCGACCAAGCTGCGGTACTGGTCCGACACCGTGTAGCTGTCGAAGTCAAAGTACACCGAGCGCTGTTGCGCCAGGATGCTTTGGGGGTTGAAGGGATCAAGGATCTGGCCAGAGGCCGAGGATCCTTGGCCAGCGCCTCCGCCCTGACCCGCTTTATCGTCGAGAGGGACGGAGCTGCAAGCTGCCAGGGCGGCAGCCAGAGCGGCGATGGTTAGGCTTTTGGCAATGCGCGACTTCATGATAGTTCCTTTGCAAAGAGAGTCACACGTGTTATCGGGTAAATGGGCCCCAAGTCGGTTCACGTATTTCCCCATTCAGTACCGAAAGCGTCTGCCGTACGCGGCCATCGCTCGAGACACCAGCAAGCACGCTACGGCCATTTTGGATAGCTGCGTAGAGGACTTGCATTCCATTCGGCGCAAAACTCGGGGACTGATCGTCACGACCATCAGTCAACAAGGTCTCGGAGCCTGAGGACAGGTTCAACGATGCGATTCGAAACGCGCCGTCGCGTCTTGCAACGTACAGCAGCGTCGATCCATCGGGGGAAATTCGGGGTGATATGTTGTAACCACCATTAAACGTGAGGCGGCGTGCTTCGCCACCACTCGAGCCGGTCTGGTAGATCTGCGGCCCGCCGCTGCGGTCACTCGTAAAGATAATGGAAGCACCGTCTGGCGTAAAGCTCGGTTCGGTGTCAATCCCGGGAGAACGCGTAACTCGGGTCGGATTCGAGCCGTCGGTCGCGCCAACGATGTAAATTTGCGACAAACCATCGCGGGTCAGAGCCACCGCCAGCTTGCTGCCATCGGGCGACCAGCCGGGCGCACTGTTGTTGCCCTTGAAGTTGGCGACAGGCGAGCGGGCGCTGGTTGCCAGATTGTGCACGTAGACGACAGGTTTGCCGGATTCGAAGCTCACATAGGCGAGCTTGGAGCCATCGGGCGACCAGGACGGCGAAATGATGGGCTCGCGCGAACGCAGGGCGACCTGCGGGTTCTGTCCGTCGGCGTCCGCCACCTGCAGTTCGTAGGTGGCGCCCTTCTTCAGCACGTACGCGATACGGGTCGAGAAAACGCCCTTAACGCCGGTGATCTTCTCGTAAATGCGGTCGGCGATCTGGTGCGCCACGCGACGCAGTTCCTGCTCGGTGCCCGAGAACGCCACGCCGTCCAGCTGACTCTTCTTGACCGTGTCGGCCAGGCGGTAGCGCACGTCGTAGCGGCCGTCGGCGCCGCGCACGATGCTGCCGTAGGCGATGAAATCGGCGCCCTTGCCGCGCCAGTCGTCATGGGCGATGGGGGAGTCCACGTTCAGGCCGGAACCGGCGGCGTTGATCAGGCGGAACTGGCCCGTGCGGGTCAGGTCGGCGCGGATGACTTCGGCCAGGGCGCGGCCATGGGTGTCGTCGACTGCAAAATCGGCGATGGCCACGGGGTATTGGGTGGCGCCGGTACCGGAAATATCGACGCGCAGCTGCGCATGGGCGGGCTTGATGGCCATCAGGCAGGCCAGGGCCAGCATCAGCAGCCCGAGTCCATACGATCGCCAGAGAGCGAGGGGGGGTACTCGTCGGCTATAAGCGGGAGTCATATTCATCAATCTCCTGTCAATCATACATTCTGTACACAACGTCAATAATGGGTTCGTAGCGGCCCGTCGAGGGCTTCGGGAAGGGGTTGCAACGGCGGATGCCCGTCTCGACCGCACGGTCGAAGCCGGCATTGCCCGAAGAACTGGTCAAGGTGACGCCGTTGACCTTCCCGTCGGAACCTAACTGTACCCGGTATTGTGCCGTGGGATTTTCCGATCCGCTGCGGGGCGGGGGCGGATAAGCCACCCCGGGTTGCACGCAGGCGCGGACCTTGGCTCCATAGCCGCTGTCGCGTCCGCCGCCCGCCTGATTGCGGTCGGCCGTGCCGCCGGGGATGCCGGCGGCGCCCAGGGCGTCGTTGCGGAAGGCATCCTTCAGCGCCTTGTCGGCGGCGGCCTTCTTGGCGGCTTCTTCCTTGGCCTTCTTCTCGGCCGCGGCTTTCTTCTCGGCGGCAGCCTTCTCGGCAGCCGCCTTTTCAGCCTTTTCTTCCGCAGCCTTCTCGACAGCGGCCTTTTCGGCGGCAGCCTTTTCCGCCGCGGCCTTCTTGGCAGCGTCGTCCTTGGCCTTCTTCTCGGCGGCAGCCTTGTCGGCGGCGGCTTTCTCGGCGGCCTTTTCGGCAGCAGCCTTTTCAGCGGCCTGGCGTTCCTGCTCCAGGCGCTTCTTTTCCTTCAGTTCGGCCTGCTTGCGTTCTTCGTCGAGGCGCGCCTTTTCCTTGGCGGCTTCGGCGGCCTGGCGTGCCTTTTCCTCTTGCTCGCGCTTTTTCTTGGCTTCCTGCAGCGCGATCTCGGGATCGACTTCCTCGGTCTTGGGCTGGGCCTCGGGCTCAGGCTTGGGAGGAGGGGGCGGCGGCGGGGGAGGCTCGGGCGCCTTTTCAGGCTCGGGCTTCGGTTCCGGCTTGGGCTGCGGCTTCGGGGGTTCGGGTTGCGGCGTGGGCGGCGGGGAGTCGGGCGAGTTGCCGTCTGCCCAGAGCTGTACCTGCACGGGGCCGGGGCTCTCGGAGCGCCAGTTCACGCCAAAGATCAAGACGATCAGCAGCAGCACGTGCACGGCCACGGCCAGGATCAATGCCTTCCGGTTGTCGTGGTTGGGCGGGGTGGCCGGGGGGCCGCTGCGGTGTCGGATTATGGGTGGCGTCATGAGCGTTGCATGCCGGCGGCGCCGGCGGAAGGCGTCGCGTTAGCGTTTTTTCGCGGGAGCAGGCTGGGATGCGCCGGCGGACTGGTCCACCAGCAGACCCAGGCGGGTGATGCCGCTGGTGCGAAGTTCATCCATGACCTTCACGACCGTCTCGTAGGGCACCTTGCCGTCGGCGGCGATGACCACCGGGGTTTCCGCGGTAATTCGCGAACGCACTTGCGCCACCAGTTCGGGGCGCGCGATGTCCTGCATGGTGGCGCCGGGTTCGCGCACGCGCAGGGCGATCTTGCCGTCTTCCGAAATCTGGACTTCCAGCGGCTTGACCGGCACGTCCGAGGCCGCGCCAACGGAGGGCAACTGGATCAGGCCGGGCGTGATGAGAGGGGCGGTCACCATGAAGATGACCAGCAGCACCAGCATCACGTCAATGTACGGCACCACATTGATGTCGGCCTTCATGCGGCGGCCGGACCTGCCGCGTGAGCTTACCGAGGGCATTAGCGCACCTGCCGTTGCAGAATGTTCAGGAATTCATCGACGAAGCTGTCGAAACGGATCGAGATGCGATCGATGTCGTTCGTGAAGCGGTTGTAGGCGACCACGGCGGGAATGGCCGCGAACAGGCCGATGGCGGTGGCGATCAGCGCTTCCGCGATGCCGGGAGCCACCGAGGCCAGGGTGGCCTGCTGCATGTTCGACAGGCCGATGAAGGCGTGCATGATCCCCCAGACCGTACCCAGCAGGCCGATGTAAGGGGACACGGAGCCGGCCGAAGCCAGGAAGTTCAGGTGCGATTCCAGCGAATCCATCTCGCGCTGGTAGGCGGCGCGCATGGCGCGGCGCGGGCCGTCCAGCAGGGCGGTGGCGTCGCCGGAGGCATTGCCGCGGCGGGCTTTCAGGAATTCGGTCATGCCGGCATCGAAGATGCGAGCCAGCGCGCCTTGCTCGTCGCGGCGCGAGGCCACGGCCTGCTGCAACATGGACAGGTCGCCGCCCGACCAGAAATCGTCTTCGAAGCGGCGGGTCTGGGCATGGGCCCGCTTGATCGCCAGCCGCTTGGCGAAGATATAGGTCCAGGACATGATCGAAATGCCCAACAGCATCAGCATGATCAGCTGGACCGGCACGCTGGCGTGCGAAATCAGCGAAAGCAACGACATGTCGTTGGTGACTTGCATGGTTATTCCTGAATGAATTCCAGTTTGGCGCGAACGTCAGCCGGCAACTCCGCCGGCCGCATGTGAACGGCATCGACGCAGCAGACTTGGATGTTGCCTTCGGCAAGCAGTTCCCCGTCGCGTTCCGCGCGTTGCGCGAAGTGTATCGAAGCGCGGCCCAGTCGTGTGACCCGGCTGCGTATCGTCAGTAAATCGTCCAGCCTGGCCGGCTTGCGGTAGGACATGTCCAGGGAGCGGACAACGAATAGACGTTGCTCGCTGACCGCCAGGTTGGACTGGTTGACCCCCAGGTCGCGCAGCCACTCGGTGCGTGCGCGCTCCAGGAATTTCAAGTAGTTGGCGTAGAAAACCACTCCGCCTGCATCCGTGTCCTCGTAATAGACACGGACCTGCAGGACGGATTCGGCGGACTTCGGATCGGTCACGATGGATAGGAAAGGGCAGTCGGGACGCGGAAAGTCCGTAGTTACTATAAAGTTTACAGCGTGTCGAGTTTCGTCAGCACGGCTTCAAGCGCGGACTCTACCGGAATCTTGGCCGCTTCGGTTTCCCGACGGGCCTGCAATTCCACCACACCATCGTTCAGCCCGCGTTCTCCAACTGTTACACGCAGCGGCGCGCCGATCAGCTCCCATTCAGCAAACATCACGCCCGGGCGGGCATCGCGGTCGTCCAGGATGACGTCCACGCCGCGCGCCAGCAGGGATTCATAGAGCTTTTGCGCGGTGTCACGCACGGTTTCACTTTTGCCCCAGCCGACCGGGCAGATTACCACTTCGAAGGGGGCGATCGCGCGCGGCCAGATGATGCCGCGGGCGTCGTGGTTCTGCTCGATGGCCGCGCCCACGATGCGGGTCACGCCGATGCCGTAGCAGCCCATTTCCAGGACGGCGGGCTTGCCGGTTTCGTCCAGGAAGGTGGCCTTGAGGGCTTCCGAGTACTTCTTGCCCAGGTAGAACACGTGGCCGACTTCGATGCCGCGCTGGATCGACAGGGTGCCCTTGCCGTCCGGCGAGGGGTCGCCGGCAACCACGTTGCGCAGGTCCGCCACCAGTTCGGGCTCGGGCAGGTCACGGCCCCAGTTCACGCCTTGGATGTGGAAGTCTTCCTTGTTCGCGCCGCAGACGAAATCGGCCATGTTGGCCACGGTGCGGTCGGCAATGACGTGCACGGGGCGGACGGTCTTGACCGGGCCCAGGTAGCCCGGCTTGCAGCCGAAGGTTTCGACGATCTCGGTTTCCGTGGCGAAACGGAAGCCCGCCAGGCCGGGCAGCTTGCCTGCCTTGATTTCATTGAGTTCGTGGTCGCCGCGCAGCAGCAGCAGCCAGATGTCGGCGCCTTTCTCGCCGTCGGTGGCCAGCACGATGGACTTGATCGTGCGCTCCAGCGGCAGGCCCAGCAGCTTGGCCACGTCTTCGCACTTGGCGGCGCCCGGCGTGGGCACTTCGGCCATGGCCTGGGCGGGTTCGGCGCGGGTGGGGTACAGGCCGGGGGCCTCGGCCAGTTCCATGTTGGCGGCGTAGTCCGAGTCGGCGTTGTAGACCAGCAGGTCTTCGCCGGTGTCGGCGATCACCTGGAATTCGTGGCTGCGGGTGCCGCCGATCGAGCCCGTGTCAGCGGCCACGGCGCGGAATTCCAGGCCCAGACGGCCGAAAATCCGCATGTAGGCGTTGAACATGGTGTCGTAGCTGGCCTGCGCGCCGGCTTCGTCGCGGTCGAACGAATAGGCGTCCTTCATGGTGAATTCGCGGCCGCGCATCAGGCCGAAGCGCGGGCGGCGCTCGTCCCGGAACTTGGTCTGGATGTGATAGAAGTTCACCGGCAGCTGGCGATAGCTGTGGATTTCATTGCGCGCGATGTCCGTGATGACTTCCTCGGACGTGGGCTGCAGCACGAAATCGCGCTGGTGCCGGTCCTTGATGCGCAGCAGCTCGGCGCCGTATTGCTCCCAGCGGCCCGACTCCTGCCAGAGCTCGGCCGGCTGCACCACCGGCATCAGCAGCTCGATCGCACCCGCGGCGTTCATTTCTTCGCGGACGATGGCCTCGACCTTGCGAATGACTTTCAGCCCCAGGGGCATGTAGGTGTAGATGCCGCCCGCGAGCTTGCGGATCATCCCTGCCCGGGTCATCAGCTGATGGCTGGCGACTTCGGCTTCGGAAGGGGCTTCTTTGAGGGTGTTGATGTGGTAGTTGGATGCGCGCATGTTTAAAGGTGGCTGCAGATACGTATAATCGATCGTAATTGTATTGAATTCGGTGGGGGTGGCCCATGCTTGACCGCGAAGGCTACCGCCCCAATGTCGGCATCATTCTCGTCAACGGTAGAAACGAGGTCTTTTGGGGCAAGCGTATCAGGGAACATGCCTGGCAGTTCCCCCAAGGCGGCATCAAGTATGGCGAAAGCCCGGTGCAGGCCATGTATCGCGAACTCCATGAAGAGGTGGGCTTGAAGCCCGAGCATGTCCGTATTTTGGGGCGTACACGCGATTGGTTACGTTATAACGTGCCCGATCACTTCGTCCGGCGTGAGTGGCGTGGCCACTATAAAGGACAAAAACAGATTTGGTTCTTGTTGCGCCTGGTAGGACGTGACAGTGACGTGTGCTTGCGCGCGACGCAGCATCCGGAATTCGATGCCTGGCGCTGGAGCCAGTATTGGGTGCCCCTGGATGCCGTGATCGAGTTCAAGCGCGACGTCTACACCCAGGCGCTGAACGAGCTGTCGGCTATCCTCTTCCGGCGCCATCACGAAACCCGCTACTTGCGCCAGCGGGTGCACGGGCAACGGGCGGCAGAGAATCTGCCCGAAGGAACGGACGGTCATGCGCATATTGTTGGTTGAAGACGAACGGGACATGGCGTCCTGGTTGATGCGCGCGCTCGCCCAGAGCGGGTTCGTGCCGGACCACGCGGCCGACGCCCGCACCGCCGAAGCCTTCATGGCCGGTACCGAATACGACGCCATCGTCATGGACTTGCGCCTGCCCGACAAGCACGGCCTGGTGGTGCTGCGTGAAATGCGCAACCGCGACGACCGCACCCCCGTGCTCCTGCTGACCGCCCAGGGCGCCTTGCAGGACCGCGTGCGTGGCCTGAACCTGGGCGCGGACGATTTCCTCACCAAGCCTTTCGCGCTCGAGGAACTGGAAGCGCGCCTGACGGCGCTGGTGCGCCGCAGCCGCGGCCGCCAGCATCCGCGCCTGCAATGCGGTTCGCTGTCCTACGACAGCGAAAGCCGCGCCTTCACCCTGGACGGCTCGCTGCTGTTCCTGACCCCGCGCGAGCATGCCGCCCTGGCTGCCTTGCTCACGCGCAGCGGCTATCCGGTGGACAAATCCCAGCTGTTCGGCAAGGTCTTCACGCACGACAGCGAAGCCAATCCCGACGCCATCGAGGTGGTGCTGCATCGGCTGCGCAAGAAGCTGGCTGGCAGCGACGTGCGCATCGTCACCGTGCGCGGGCTGGGCTACATGCTGGAAAGCGTCGCCAGCGAGTCCGCGGAATCCTGAGTGAGGCTGCGGCTATCCGAGCTGCCGCGCGTGGGCATCCGCGCGCTGCTGATCATTCTGCTGCTGCCGGGCGTGATCATGCTGCTGGTCGTGGACAGCGTGAACGACTACCGCACGCTGGCCGAGATCACCAACGAAGCCTACGACAGCGCCCTGGTCGAGCCGGCCCGGGTGCTGGAAAGCAGCCTGGAATTCACTGCTGACGGCAACCTGCAGGTCGCTACGCCGCTGTACGCGCAGGTGATGCTCGAGTCCCGCGCTGGCCTGCGCAAGTATTTCCGCATCGAAGAGATCGATCCGCCGCTGCCGGACGGCGCCGCCGTGCCCACCGAGCCCGGCAAGACTTTGCTCGGCATGCCGGAAATGCCGCGTCCGCCCACCTGGCCGCGTTCCAACAGCCAGCCGATTTTCTACGACAGCGTCTATCGCAACGATCCCGTGCGCGTCGTGGCCGTCGTGCGCGACCTGTACTACCAGGGTCAGCACCGCCAGGTGCTGGTCGTGGTGGCTGAAAGCACAGGCAAGCGCATCGAGGCCGAGAACAATGCCCGGCGCCAGGAAATCCTGCGCGACACCCGCATGCTGGCGCTGGTCGCGCTGCTGGTGTGGTGGGGCGTGTCGTGGGCGCTGAAGCCGCTGCGCCGCCTGCGTAACGACATCCGCGCGCGCCGCCCCGACGACCTGACGCCCCTGGACGCCTCGCGCGTGCCCAGCGAAGTGGCGCCGCTGGTCGACGCGGTCAATCACCATATCGCCCGCTACCGCCGCGTCCTCGACGAGCAGTCGCAGTTCCTGGCCGATGCTTCGCATCAATTGCGCACGCCGCTGGCCATCATGCTGACGCAGGCGCAGTATGCGCTGCGCGAACGCGATCCGGCGCGGGCGCAGGAGGGCCTGCGCGGCATCGTCGACCAGCTGGGTCGCACACGTCGCCTGACTGAACAGCTGCTGTCGCTGGCTCACGCCAACCAGGCCGACCAGTTGCCGCGGCAACTGCTGGACATGAACGCCGTCTCGCGCGAGGTGGTGCTGCAATATCTGCCGCTGGCGCACGAAAAACAGCAGGACCTGGGCTGGGTACAGGCGGGTTCGGAAGAGGGCCAGGAAATCCCCGCGCCGGTGTCGGGCAACGAGGCCGAACTGCACGAAGCCTTGTCGAACCTGGTGCACAACGCCATCCATTACGCGCCCGCGGGCGCACGCATCACCGTGTCGGTCTGCTGCCACGACAACCGCGCCGAGGTCGCTGTTTCCGACAACGGGCCGGGGCTGGACCCGATACTGCGCCAGCGCGCTTTCGCGCGTTTCGAGCGGGTCGGCACGGACAAGCCGGTCGCCTCGTCGGGCTCGGGCCTGGGCTTGGCGATTGCCCGCGCCTACGCGCGCCGCAACGACGGTGACATCGAACTGCGCGACGGCGAACCGAACGCGCAAGGCGGCGTTGGCCTGGCCTCCGTGCTGTGGCTGCCGTTGGCGTCCACGGTCTCCCAATATCCTCGTCCGCTCGATGTCGAGCTCAAGGGCGATCAGTAACTTCTCCCCATTTCCGCAGTCATGCGCGGCTTCCGTTCAGGGATAACCCCTGAATTCAGGAACGCGACAGCGCACAGAAAGCGGATTAGCAGCTTCCTTCCGTAATCTGCGTCCGGGCCTGTCGCCAGGCACCGGATGGCGCTCGTTTCGCGGGTGCGTCCCGGCCAGGCACACGGCCGCACCACGAAGGAGGATGAAGTGCAAAAGACAATCAATAGAAAGGACTATTACGGCGGAGCGCTGATGGTCCTCATCGGGCTGGGGGCGATCTACGGTGGCACCGACTATCACATCGGCACCCTGAGTCACATGGGGCCGGGCTTTTTTCCCGCGGCGCTCGGCGGCCTGTTGGCGCTGACCGGCGTGCTGATCGCCATCTCGGCGCGCTCGGGTGAATCGTCCGCGCCTGCGCCCGGCGACGGCCATGCCCACGGCCTGCCGGACTTCCGCGGCGGCGCCTGCATCCTGCTGGGCATCCTGGCTTTCCTGCTGCTGGGCCATTACGGCGGTTTGCTGCCTGCCACGTTCGCCATCGTTTTCATTTCGGCGCTGGGCGACCGCAACAACACGATCAAGCAGGCTCTGCTGCTTTCGATCGCCATGACCGTCATCGCGGTCGTCGTCTTCTGGTGGGCGCTGCAGCTGCAGCTTCCGCTGTTTCGCTGGGGTTGAAGCGCCATGATTTCGCAATCCTTGATGGACCTCTGGTACGGCTTCGGCGTCGCCTTCCAGTGGCATAACCTGATGTGGTCGTTCTTCGGCGTGCTGGTGGGCAACCTCATCGGCGTGCTGCCCGGCATGGGCGCGCTGTCGGCCATTTCCATTCTGCTGCCGCTCACCTACGTGATGCATCCGGTGCCGGCCATCCTGATGCTGGCCGGCATCTTCTACGGTTCGCAGTACGGCGGCGCCATCGGCGCGATCCTGCTGAATCTGCCTTCGCATCCGCCGCACGCGGTCACCTGCCTGGACGGTTATCCGCTGACCAAACAAGGCAAGGGCGGAACGGCGCTCGGCATCACGATGATCTGTTCGTTCTTCGCCGCGTCGGTGGGGATCATCGTCATGATCTTCGCGTCTCCGCTGCTGGTCGAAGTCGCGTTCAAGTTCGGTCCCACCGAGATCTTCTCGATTATGTTGCTGGGCCTTTTGGCCGGCGCCACCATGTCGCGCGGCTCGCCGCTCAAGGGCGTGGCGATGACCTTGTTCGGCCTGATGTGCGGCGTGGTGGGTACGGACGTGAATACCGGCACCATCCGCTTTTCGTTCGGGCTGCTGGACCTGTCCGACGGCCTGGAGCTGGTGGCGATTTCCATGGGCCTGTTCGGCGTTGCCGACTTCCTCATGAGCGTCAACCGCATGACCATCATCGGCAGCGGCGCCAAGCTGCGCCTGCGCGACATGCGGCCCAGCAAGCAGGAGCTCAAGACCGCCTTCTGGCCTATGGTGCGCGGCACGGCGGTAGGCACGCTGTTTGGCGCCATGCCCGGCACCGGTCCTACCATCACCACCTTCGTGGCCTATGCGCTGGAGCGCAAGATCTCCAAGACGCCCGAGAAATTCGGCACCGGCATGATCGCCGGCGTGGCGTCGCCGGAAGCGTCCTCGCACTCCAAGACGCAGGTCGACTTCATCCCCACGATGAGCCTGGGCATCCCCGGCGACGCCGTGATGGCGCTGATCCTGGGCGCGCTGCTGATCCAGGGCATCCAGCCCGGCCCGCAACTGATCACCGAGCATCCGGACATCTTCTGGGGCCTTATCGCCAGCTTCTGGGTGGGTAATGTGCTGCTCATGGTGCTGAACGTGCCGCTGATCGGCGTGTGGGTGAAACTGCTGCAGGTACCGTACCGCTATCTGTTCCCGTCGGCGCTGTTCTTCATCGCGGTGGGCGTGTTCAGTACCCAGAACAGTCTCTTCCAGATCTGGGAAGTGCTGGCTTTCGGTGTGATCGGCGCCATCCTCATGACGCTGGAATTCTCGGTTGCGCCCATCCTGCTCGGCTTCGTGCTCGGCCCCATGGTCGAAGAGAACTTCCGCCGGGCGTTGCTGCTGTCGCGCGGCGATCTGGCGGTGTTTGTGGAGCGCCCGATCAGCGCGTGGTTCATCGGTGCGAGCGCCTTGCTGGTCCTCCTGCAGGTGTGGGCCTTCCTGCGCCGCAACAAGAACAAGGGCAAAGGCAAGCCCGAGGTGCCGCAGGCGGCCTGAGCGCTTTTCCGTTTGCCTGCACGCGGCCCGGCTACATGCCGGGCCGTTTGATTTGTGCGGCGGCATCCCTCATGCTTGAGGCTTCCCCAGTCTGCACACAGAGCCACCATGCACATACTCTTTGCCTGTCCCCACCATGATCCCGCCGCCTGGGTTCCGCTGCTGGAAGCCGCCATGCCCGGATGCCGCATTTCCGTGTGGAACCCGGACGGCCCGCCTTCGGGCGCGCAGGCGGCTCTGGTGTGGCGTCCGCCGGCCGAACTCTTCAAGCACGAGACCGGCCTCACCACGCTGTTCAACCTGGGCGCGGGCGTCGACGCCTTGCTGAAGATGCCCGAGATCCCGCCGCAGGTGCGCATCGTCCGTCTGGAAGACGCGGGCATGTCGGTGCAGATGGCGGAATACGCGCTGTACGCGTTGCTGCGCGTCGCGCGCGATTTCGAAGCTTTCGATCATGCGCAGGCGCGGCAACACTGGGATACCCGCGAAGGCTCGCGGCAGGCGGACTGGCCGGTGGGCGTGCTGGGCCTGGGGCAGGTGGGCGCCAGAGTCGCTCAGACGCTGGCCGAATTCGGCTATCCCGTGGCGGGCTGGTCGCGCACGCCGCGCGAGATTCCCGGCGTCGAGACCTTTGCGGGCGCGGCCGCCTTGCCGGCGTTCCTGGCCCGCACGCGCTTCCTGGTGAACGTGCTGCCGCTCACGCCGGACACCGTTGGCATCCTCAACCGCGAAACGCTGTCGCAGTTGCTGCCCCATGCGCATCTGGTCAACGTGGGCCGGGGCGAACACCTGGTCGAGGATGACCTGGTGCAGATGCTCGAAGAAGGCGAAATCGACGGCGCCACGCTGGATGTGTTCCACACCGAACCCTTGCCCAAGGACCACGCGTTCTGGCGCGATGCGCGGGTGCACGTGACTCCGCACATCGCGGCGCGCACCTTGCGCGATGAGAGCATTCGCCAGATCGCAGGCAAGGTCGCGCAGTTGCAGCGCGGCGAAGCCATCACCGGCGTGGTCGACCGCTCGCGCGGCTACTGAGCCGGCGGCAGCGGGGCTTTTTCCAGCCGCTGGTACATGGCGGGCAGGCGCTCCGACAGGAAATCGAGCAGGGCGCGCACGGCGGGCATCATGCCCCGCCGCGACGGATAGATGCAATGCACGATGCCCTCGGGTGACTGCCATTGCGGCAAGACCTGCACCAGCTGGCCGCGCCGTAGCTGTTCATGCGTGGCGATCGAGGGCAGCAGGGCGATGCCGCGGCCCCGCACTGCGGCTTCGGTCAGCACGATGAAGTCGTTGCATGACAGCTGCGGTTTCAATTCCACATGCACTTCCTCGCCCTTGTCGTTGCGCAGGGGCCAGCGCACTTCGTTTTGCGGATCACTGAAGCTCAGTGTGGTGTGCGTGGCGAGGTCCTGCGGCGTGTCGGGCGTGCCATGGCGCTGCAGGTAGCTGGGGCTGGCGACCAGCGTGCCGCGCGCGGTGCCGAAGTGGCGCACGACCAGTTCGGCGTCGGTATCCAGCTTGGTGCGCACGCGCAGCGCCAGGTCCACGCCCTCGCGGATCAGGTCCACGCGGCGGTTGGTCACAAGCAACTGCACCGACACGGCGGGCCAGGCGTCCAGGAACTCGGGCAGCAGCGGCGACAGCACGTCCTGCGCGATGGATACGGGGCAGCTCACGATCACGGGGCCGGTGGGTTCGGCCTGCAACTGCCGCATGGCGTCGTCCGCCGCGCGCGCCGATGCGGCCATTTCGCGGCAATAGTGCAGATAACGTTCGCCCGCCGAGGTCAGGCGCAAGCGGCGCGTCGTGCGTTGCAGAAGGCGCACGCCCAGGCTTTCCTCCAGGTGCGAGATTCGGCGCGACAAGCGGGATTTCGGAATGTCCAGCACCCTGGCGGCGGCGCTGAACCCTCCCTGTTCGACTACCTGGGAAAAGTAGTAGAGGTCGTTGAGATCTTGCATGATTGTTCTATTCCTGGAACGAATAGTTCATCATAACCGGATTTATGTGAACAATTAACCCGTCTACAGTGACGCCATGCACTCGGGATCTGATCAAAGCCTACGGATCCTGACCGCCCGCAGCGAGCGGGCCCTCACTGGAGAAATTTGCAATGAAGACCCTGGTTATCCTTTCCTCTATTCTCGGCGATCGTTCCAACAGCAAGCAATTGGCCGATCACCTGATCAACCGCGTCAAGGCGTCTAATCCGGCCGCGGCCATCAAGGTCCGCGACATCGGCGCCCAGCCCATCCCTTACTTCGACGGCAACACCGCCGGCGCCCTGTTCACTCCGGCCGATGCCCGCAACGTGGACCAGCAACGCCTGGTTGAGATGAGCGACGCGCTGGTAGCCGAATTGATGGATGCCGATCGCATCGTCTTCGCCGTTCCGGTCTACAACTTCAATATGCCCGCTCAGTTCAAGAGCTATCTCGATCATCTCGCCCGCGCTGGCGTCACCTTCCGCTATACCCCCGAAGGCGTGCCGGAAGGCCTGGTCAAGGGCAAGCAGGTGTTCGTGCTGACCGCCCGCGGCGGCAAGGCCGAAGGCACGCCTTCGGACACGATGACGCCTTACCTGCGCCAGATGCTGGCTTTCCTGGGCATGACCGACGTCACCTTCATCGCCGCCGAAGGCATGGCCATGGGTGAAGTGGCCGCGCTGGAAGGCATGGCGCAGGCCAAGCAGCGCATCGACGCGCTGCTGCCCGCTGCGCAGCAGGACAGCCTGGCCGCGTAAGCGCAGGCGTCCAAAGCAAAAGGCGAGCCTTGCGGCTCGCCTTTTTTCTTGCCGCGAGGGCAGGGCTCAGTCGCGCAGGCGCTTGATCAGGCTGGAGGTATCCCAGCGGCCGCCGCCCAGCTTCTGGACGTCGCCATAGAACTGGTCCACCAGGGCCGTCAGGGGCAGGCGCGCGCCATTGTGGCGGGCTTCGGCCAGCACCAGGCCCAGATCCTTGCGCATCCAGTCCACCGCGAAGCCGAAGTCGAACTTGTCGTCGACCATGGTGCCGCCGCGATTCTCCATTTGCCAGCTCTGCGCCGCGCCCTTGCTGATCACGTCCAGCACCAGCTTCATGTCCAGGTCGGCAGCCTGGCCGAAAGCGATCGCCTCGGACAGGCCCTGCACGACGCCTGCGATGCAGATCTGGTTGACCATCTTGGCCAGTTGGCCGGCTCCGGGCGGGCCCACCAGCGTGACCGCGCGGCCGAAGCTCTGCGCCACGGGCTTGATCGCATCGAACACGGCTTGTTCGCCGCCGCACATGATGGTCAACACGCCGTTGACCGCGCCTGCCTGTCCGCCGGATACCGGCGCGTCGACGAAATTCAGGCCCAGCTCCTTGGCCTGCGCGTAGAGTTCGCGCGCCACGTCGGCGGATGCGGTGGTGTGGTCGACGAAGACCGCGCCGGGCGTCATGCCGGCGAAAGCGCCGTCGGGGCCCAGCACGACGCTGCGCAGGTCATCGTCATTGCCGACGCAGGCGAACACGATCTGCGCGCCGGCCACGGCTTCGCGCGGCGTGGCTGCGCTCTTGCCGCCGAATTCGGCGACCCAGGCCTGGGCCTTGGCGGGCGAGCGGTTGTAGACCGTGACGTCGTGTCCTGCGCGCGCCAGGTGGCCGGCCATGGGCAGGCCCATCACGCCCAATCCGAGGAAAGTGACTTTCTGGGCTACGACAGCGTCGTAGCTCTTGGTACCGATCGTTGCCATGCAGGGGACTCCGCT
Source organism: Achromobacter sp. ACM01 (assembly GCF_014851745.1). NCBI lineage: Bacteria > Pseudomonadati > Pseudomonadota > Betaproteobacteria > Burkholderiales > Alcaligenaceae > Achromobacter > Achromobacter sp. ACM01. The sequence continues at coordinate 12,285 of NZ_JACVAF010000009.1, read as the reverse complement.
TTATGTGATTGGGGCCGTCAGGCGTTGACGCCTGTAAACAGGCCCTAACCTTAACGCAATCAAAAGCCCGCGGCGAGTCCATCGCGCCGGCTGTCGCTGGCGCTGACATATCCGTCCACGGCCGGGTCGCCCAGGCGCCAGATGAACTGCCCCGATCCGAAGTCCATGTAGGGATCCGCCATGCTTTCGAGCACATGGCCGCGGGCGCGCAGTCCCTCGGCAACGGCCGCGGGCAGGCCGGCCTCCGCGTCCAGCGACAGTCCATGGTTCCATTTCCAGCGAGGCGCGTCGCAGGCGGCCTGCGGCTGCTGGCCATAGTCCAGCATCCGGACCAGCGTCTGCACCTGCCCCTGGGGCTGCATATTGCCTCCCATGACCCCGAAACTCATGACGGGTGCGCCATTGCGCATCAGGAAGCCGGGGATGATGGTGTGGAAGGGGCGCTTGCCGCCCGCCACCGCATTGGGGTGGCCAGGGTCGGTGTTGAAGCAATGGCCGCGGTTCTGCAGGCTGACGCCGGTGCCCGGCACCACCACGCCGGAGCCGAAGCCCATGTAGTTCGACTGGATGAAGCTGACCATCATGCCGCACTTGTCTGCGGCAGTCAGGTAGACGGTGCCGCCGCGCGGCGCATGGCCGCTGGCGTGGGCCTGCGCCGCATCGGGGTCGATCAGGCGCGCGCGCTGCGCCAGATAGTCCGCGGCCAGCATCTGTTCGGGCGTGACCTGCATGTGCTGCGAGTCGGCCACGTGCGCGTAGACATCGGCAAAGGCCAGCTTCATCGCCTCGATCAGCAGGTGCTGCGTTGCAGGGTGATCCACCGGGCGTGCCGCCACGTCGAAGTTCTGCAGGATGCCCAGGGCGATCAGGGCGGCGATGCCTTGGCCGTTGGGCGGAATCTGATGCAGCGTGTGGCCGCGGTAGCTTTGGCTGATCGGGGTCACCCACTGCGGCGCGTAATCGCGCAGATCCGCCAGCGTCAGCGCGGCGTCGTGGGCTTGGGCATGCGCCACCAGCTTGTGGGCGGTCTCGCCTTCGTAGAAGTCCCGGCCGCCGCTGGCCGCAATGCGCTTGAGCGTGGCGGCCGCGCCTTGAAGCACGAAGTGCTCGCCGACCTGCGGCGCGCGTCCGCGAGGTAGGAAATGCTCGGCGAAGCCCGGCTGCGGTTGCAGGAGGTCGGCTTGCGCCGCCCACTTTTCCTGCACGATGGGCGACACGGCAAAGCCGCGCTCGGCGTATTCGATGGCGGGTGCAAGCACGTCGGCAAAGGACAACCGGCCCAGCTTTTCGTGCAGGGCGGCCCAGCCCGCCACGCAGCCCGGCACCGTCACGCTGTCCCAGCCGCGCATCGGGATGGCGCCCTGGTGCTTGCGCCGGAAATAATCCATGTTCCAGGCTGCCGGCGCCGTTCCCGAGGCATTCAGTCCATGCAGCTTGGACCCGTCCCAGATGATGGCGAAACAATCCGATCCCAGCCCGTTGCTGACCGGCTCCGTCAGGGCCAGCGTGGCGGCCGCGGCGATCGCCGCGTCGACAGCGTTGCCGCCTTGCGCCAGGATCCGCAAGCCTGCCTGGGCGGCCAGCGGTTGTGACGTGGCGACCACGTTGCGTGCGAACACGGGGCGGCGGGTGGTGGGATAGGGGTTGTTCCAGTTGAAATTCATCTCGAATCATCGCGTGGGGTAAACCCCTAGCTTACCGTACGCGAACTGCGTTTGAACATAACCCGTATTGAGTTGTATTGATTCGTAGCGTTTATCGGACTGGATGCCGGACGCGCAAAGAAAAACCCCCGGGCGGAACCCGGGGGTTTTCAGGGCGAGACTGCCGCAGCGGGGCGGCAGGCTGGCTTTAGTCTTCTTCGACGAAGGTCTCTTCGCGCTTCTTGCGGATCGCCGGCAGGGCCACCAGGATCACCAGGAAGACGGCGACGGCCAGCAGCGAAGCCGACAGCGGACGCGTCACGAAGGTCGTGAAGTCGCCGCGCGACAGCAGCAGGGCGCGACGGAAGTTCTCTTCCATCATGGGACCCAGCACCAGGCCCAGCAGCAGCGGTGCGCCTTCGCACTTCAGCTTGGACCACACGTAGCCGATGATGCCGAAGATGGCGGTGGTGAAGATGTCGAACGTGTTGTAGTTCAACGAGTACACGCCGATCGTGCAGAACACCAGAATCGCCGGGAACAGGATGCGGTAGGGCACCTTCAGCAGCTTGACCCACAGGCCGATCAGCGGCAGGTTCAGCACGACCAGCATCAGGTTGCCGATCCACATCGAGGCGATCAGGCCCCAGAACAGCTCCGGGTGGCTCGTCATGACTTGCGGGCCGGGCTGGATGTTGTGGATGGTCATCGCGCCGACCATCAGCGCCATCACGGCGTTACCCGGGATGCCCAGGGTCAGCAGCGGGATGAACGAGGTCTGGGCAGCAGCGTTGTTCGCCGATTCCGGGCCAGCCAGGCCGGCCGGGTGGCCCTTGCCGAAGCGTTCCGGATTGCGCGAGATCTTCTTTTCCAGCGTGTAGGAGGCGAACGACGACAACACGGCGCCACCGCCAGGCAGGATGCCCAGGGCCGAACCCAGAGCCGTGCCGCGCAGCACAGCGGGGGCGGCTTCCTTGAATTCCTGCTTGTTGGGGTACAGCGAGCCGATCTTGTCGGTGATGTCGACGCGGTTTTCCTTCTGCTCGAGGTTGGTCATGATTTCGGCGAAGCCGAACACGCCCATGGCCACGATGGCGAAGTCGATGCCGTCTTGCAGTTCGGGGATGCCGAAGTCGAAGCGGGCGACGCCCGAGTTCACGTCGGTGCCCACCATGCCCAGCAGCAGACCCAGCAGGATCATCGCGATGGCCTTCGGCAGCGAACCCGAAGCCAGCACCACGGCGCCGACCAGGCCCAGGCACATCAGCGAGAAGTACTCGGCCGGGCCGAACTTGAACGCGACTTCAGCCAGCGGGGGCGCGAAGGCGGCCAGCAGCAGCGTGGCCACGCAGCCTGCGAAGAACGAACCCAGCGCAGCGATTGCCAGCGCGGCGCCAGCGCGGCCGTTGCGGGCCATCTGGTGGCCGTCCAGCACGGTCACCACCGCGGACGTTTCCCCTGGCAAGGCCACGAGAATTGCCGTTGTGGAGCCGCCGTATTGGGCGCCGTAGTAGATGCCTGCCAGCATGATCAGGCCGGCCACCGGGGGCAGCACGTACGTGATCGGCAGCAGCATTGCGATGGTCGGGACAGGGCCGATGCCCGGCAGCACGCCGATCAGCGTGCCCAGGATGCAGCCCAGCAGGGCATAGGCCAGGTTCTCGGGCGTGAACGCCACCGAGAAGCCCAGCATGAGGTTGTCAAACAATTCCATGGCCGAAGGCTCCTTAGTTCATGCCCAGAAACGACGGCCACAGCGGGAAAATCAGCCCCAGCCCCTTGACGAATGCCAGATACGAGAACACCACCAGGAAGATCGCGTTGGCAACGGCGACCTTCAGGCTGAACTCATGGCTGGCCAGGCTGCTGACGACAACCAGAACGAACACCGAGATGTAGATGCCCAGCAGCTTGAGGATGAAGCCGTAGAGCACGACCGATCCGACCACCAGGAACACGATGCGCCAGTCGAACTTGTCGACGTGGGTTTCGTGCGCCTTCTTGGACATCGAGCCAAGCAGCACGATGGCGCCCAGCAATGCCAGAACAATGCCTAGCCAGAAAGGAAAATACCCTGGGCCCATTCGGGCGGCAGTACCCATTTGGTAGCTGCTGGCCTGCCAGGCGAATCCCAGTCCAAGGGCGATGAACATCACCCCCGACCAGAAGTCCTGTCGATTGCGTAGCTGCATGATTGGTTGGCTCCTGTTTACAGCATGTAGATAAAAAGGTCTGTGGCCAATCCCGCCGACAGGCGAGTGACAGGCACAAAAAAGGCACTTCAGGGTGCCATTTGTTCTTATGAAAGGTAAGGCTGGGATTCTTGAAAGGGCGAATGGTAATGGACGCCCGCCACGCTGCAAACCCTGTAAGGTCGGTGAAAGGCTGGGGTTTTCCCTAGAATTCGGGAACTCCCGACCCCGAGTTGTAACGGGTCAGGAAGTTTGAGGGCTTTTTGAAAGCTAAGTGAAAGTTTATAGAAAGAAAGACGAAAGCAGGATCGGCCGGATGCGTGGCTTTCGAATGAGGCAGGAATAAATCCTACTGAATATTGCCGGGTTTCTCACCTTGCGTGAAGAGACCCCGTTCAACTCAGGATGGTTTACGATAGCGCCCATGCTGCAAGATCTAGACCAACTCGCCGCCCGCATAGGGCAACTGGTGCAACGCACCCGGCAACTCCACGCAGAGCGTGACGCGTTGCGCCAACGCCTGAACGAAACCGAAGCTGAGCAGCGTGTGCTCAAGCAGCGCGCCGCCGAGCGCGAGGCCGAAATCGTCACGCTCCAGAGCAAGCTTCAGGATCACGACGGCGCGGTCACCTCCATGCTCGAGCAAGCCCAGCAGGCCGAGGCCGCGCTGCGCGAGCAACTGGCCCGCGAAACCTCCGAGCGCCAGTCTCTCGAATCGCGTTTCGCCGCCCGTGAAACCGAATTGCAAGGCAGCTTGCAGACCCGCGACACCGAATTACAGCGCTTGCGCGTGGCCGCCGCATCGGCCCGCGAGCGCATTGACGCCGTGCTGGCCCGCTTGCCGGGCGCACCGTCTGGAGAGCAACACTGATGGAACGCGTAGATGTCACCATACTGGGGCGCGACTATTCTTTGGCGTGTTCCGCCGAAGAGAAGCCGACGCTGCTGGCCGCCGTGCGCCACGTGGACCAACTGATGCTGCGCATCCAGGGCACGGGCAAGGTCTCCAGCAATGAACGCATCGCCGTGATGGCCGCGCTGCAAGTCGCGGGCGAGCTGCTCGCCATGAAAGCGCCCGATGGTCCGCTGGGCGGTTTGGCGGTCGGCGACTTCAAGCGTAGAATCGAGGACATGAACGCAGTACTCGATGACGCCTTGTCGGGTCAGGAAAAGCTGCTCTGACAGTTCATATAGCAGTACTCAAGTATTTTCAGTTTGTCCCTGCCGTGTTCGTGACTAGGCCATACATTCTCTGAACCTATGTCTTATGGCATATTGGTTGCGGGAGTGCAGAGCTGGAGTGATCGTCTCCTGTAGACGAACCCGACGCTCTTCGGAACGCGACCACCTTGAACCTCAGGGTTCGAGATGCCGGCCTTGACGGCACAGGCGGGGCATCTATCCCAGCGGGCCTGCCATAAGAGCAGGTCCGCCTCGGGCGCCTCACCACTCCCCTTCGTCCTCCCTCTAGGACCAGTCCATGTTCAAACACCCTGTTTTCTCGCTGACCAAACTCGGCGCAGCGTGCGCAGCCGTGGCCGCTCTGAGCGCCGCGCCGCTTGCCCATGCGCAGACCCAGGCGCCCGCCGCCGCGACGGAAGCGTCGGCCAGCCGCGCGCCCGAACTGACTCTGCAGGCCAATGCGTCTTCTGAAGTCAAGCAGGACACGGTCCGCATTTCCTTGTCCGCCGAAGTCGAGGCGCCCGACCAGCCCGCCGCAGGCAAGAAGCTGAGCGCGGCCTTGGACGACGTGGTCAAGCGTGCGCGCGACGTCAAAGGAGTGGAAGTGCGCACTGGCGGCTACAACGTCTGGCCGAACACTTCCAGCAAGGGCAAGATCGGTTCCTGGCGCGGCCAGGGCGAAGTGATCCTGGAATCCAAGGACTTCGAAGCCGCGGCGGCGTTGGCGTCCAAGCTGTCGGACAAGACCGCCATCTCGAATATCAGCTTCCTGCTGTCGCGCGAAGTGCGCGAGGCCGAAGAGCGCAAGCTGCTCAAGGAAGCCGCGCAAGCCTTCAAGGACCGCGCGCTGGCCGCAGCCAACGCCTTCGGTTTCTCGGGCTACCGCCTGTCCAAGCTGGAACTGGGCGGCTCGGGCGGCCCCGTGCCGATGCCGCGCATGATGGGCGCCGCGGCCATGGCCAAGGACGCCTCGGGCGGCTATAGCCCGGACGTCCCGCTGGAAGCGGGCAACGTCACGGTCAGCATCGCGGTCAACGGGACGATCGTTTTGCAGTAAGGCTGAACATGATGGCGCCCAGGGCGACCATCGGCACGGACAGCCACTGTCCCATGCTCAACCCGCCCGCGAGCAGGCCCAGGAAGTTGTCCGGCTCGCGGGTGAATTCCACCAGGAAGCGGAACGTTCCGTAACCCATCAGGAAGAGCCCGCTCACCTGGCCCAGCGGGCGCGGCTTGCTCGAAAACCACCACAGCAGCGCGAACAGCACGATGCCTTCCAGGCCTAGCTCATAGAGTTGCGAGGGGTGGCGTGCCAAGCCGTCGCCGCTGCCCGGAAACACCATGGCCCACGGCACATCGGTGGGCCGGCCCCAGAGTTCGCCATTGATGAAGTTGCCCAGGCGGCCAAAGCCCAGCCCCAGCGGAATCAGCGGCGCGATGAAATCGCTGACCGCGAAGAATGGCAGCTTCTTCTTGCGTGCGAACAGCAGCATCACCACGATCACGCCGATCAGCCCGCCATGGAACGACATGCCGCCCTGCCACAGGTACAGCACTTCCAGCGGATGGGACAGGTAGTAAGAGGGCTTGTAGAACAGCACATAACCCAGCCGTCCGCCCAGCACCACGCCCAGCACGCTATAGAAGATCAGGTCTTCCAGATCCTTCACGTTCAGTGACGTGGTGTGGCCGGAGGTGATGCGGCGGCGTCCCAGCAGGTACACCAGGGCGAAGCCCACCAGGTACATCAGTCCGTACCAGTGGATGGCAAGCGGCCCGATCTGCAGGGCGACGGGGTCAAATTGGGGATATTGCAGCATGTTCTGCCCGACACAATAAAGTTGAATGATAATAACCGGCGAACATTGAAGATTCGCGCGCAAGCGAGCCAGTTCCCCCGGGGCGGTTGCCATGTCCGAGCCCCGGCGGCCGACAGGAGACAGACCATGCCGCACAACGATCGTTCCCGCCACATCACCCACGGTGTCGCGCGCGCGCCCAACCGCGCCATGTATTACGCGCTGGGCTATCAGGAAGCCGACTTCGAAGATCCCATGATCGGCGTGGCCAACGGCCATTCGACGATCACGCCATGCAATAGCGGCCTGCAGCGCCTGGCCGATGCGGCCATCGATGCGATCCGCGCGTCACGGGCCAATCCCCAGGTATTCGGCACGCCCACCATTTCAGACGGCATGTCCATGGGCACCGAGGGCATGAAGTACTCGCTGGTCTCCCGCGAGGTCATCGCCGACTGCATCGAGACCGCGGCGCAAGGGCAGTGGATGGACGGCGTGGTGGTGATAGGCGGGTGCGACAAGAACATGCCTGGCGGCATGATCGCACTGGCGCGCACCAATGTGCCCGGCATCTACGTCTATGGCGGCACCATCAAGCCCGGCCACTACAAGGGCAACGATCTCACCATCGTATCCGTCTTCGAGGCCGTGGGCGAATACACCATGGGCCGCATGCCCGAAGAAGATTTCAAGCAGATAGAAAAGTGCGCGATTCCCGGCTCCGGGTCCTGCGGCGGCATGTACACCGCCAACACCATGAGCTCCGCGTTCGAAGCCATGGGCATGAGCCTGCCGTACTCGAGCACCATGGCCAACGAGGACGAAGAAAAGGTCACTTCCGCCGCGGAGTCTGCGCGCGTGCTTGTCGAGGCGGTCAGGAAGGGTTTGCGCCCGCGCGACATCATCACGCGCGAATCCATCGAAAACGCGGTGTCCGTCATCATGGCCACGGGCGGCTCCACCAACGCCGTGCTGCATTTCCTGGCAATCGCGCATGCGGCGGAAGTGCCGTGGACCATCGACGACTTTGAACGCATCCGCAAGCGCGTGCCTGTCCTGTGCGACCTGAAACCGTCCGGCAAATATGTCGCCACCGACCTGCATCGCGCCGGCGGCATTCCGCAGGTCATGAAGCTGCTGCTCAACGCCGGCCTGTTGCACGGCGACTGCATCACCATCACCGGCAAGACCATCGCCGAGACCCTGGCTGATGTGCCCGACGCTCCCAGGGCGGACCAGGATGTCATCATGCCGCTGGATCGCGCGCTGTACCCGCAAGGCCATCTTGCCATCCTGAAAGGCAATCTCTCTCCCGAAGGCTGTGTCGCCAAGATCACTGGCCTGAAGAATCCCGTCATCACGGGCCCGGCGCGCGTCTTCGATTCCGAGGATGACGCCATGACCGCCATCATGGCGCGCGAGATCCGCGATGGCGACGTGGTGGTCATCCGCTACGAAGGGCCGAAGGGCGGTCCCGGCATGCGTGAGATGCTTGCGCCGACCTCCGCGCTGGTCGGCCAGGGACTGGGCGAAACGGTGGGTCTCATCACCGACGGCCGTTTTTCCGGTGGCACCTGGGGGATGGTCGTGGGCCATGTCGCGCCTGAGGCTTTCGTGGGCGGCCCCATCGCGCTGATCCGCGAGGGCGATTCGGTTACCATCGATGCCCACAAGCTGCTATTGCAGCTCAATATCAGCGACGAAGAAATGGCGGCTCGTCGCCAGGCCTGGGTTCAGCCCCGGCCGCGTTATACACGCGGTGTGCTTGCCAAATTCGGCAAGCTCGCCAGCACCGCGAGCCGTGGGGCAGTTACCGATGCATTTGAAGAGTAGTCTGTTGTTGGCCGCCGCCTGCGTCCTGGGCGCGGGGGCGGCGCAAGCGCAAACCACCGGGTTGGACCTGGCCAAGAACAAGGCCTGTATGGCCTGCCACCAGGTCGAAGCCAAGCGTGTCGGCCCGCCGCTCAAGAGCGTGGCTGAACGCTATGCGGGGCAGGGCGACGCCATGGTCGATTACCTGGCAGGCAAGATCCGCGGCGGCGGTCGCGGCGCCTGGGGTGCCGTGCCCATGCCCGCGCAGACTCAGGTCAGCCCGGACGACGCCCGCGCGCTCGCCGAATGGATCTTGTCGCTGGCTCCGCCCAAGCAGTAGTCTTATTCTCTCGCGTTCCGCGCACGAAAGCCGGGACGCCAGGCCGTATTCCGCGGCCCTTTATCAGGAAGGAATCGTCATGGCAGAACAACCCTCTCCGGGCAATGAGGTCGCGGTACTTGGCGGCGGCTGCTTCTGGTGCGTTGAAGCGGTGTTCACCGAGCTGCGCGGGGTCAAGAGCGTGCTGCCCGGTTATAGCGGCGGGCATGTGGACAATCCCAGCTACGAGCAGGTCTGCGGCAAGGCCACGGGCCACATTGAAGTGGCCCGCATCGAGTTCGATCCCGCTGAACTGTCCTACAGTGACTTGTTGCGCGTATTCTTCGCGACCCACGACCCCACCACACCGGGCCGCCAGGGCAATGACGTCGGTCCGCAATACGAATCCGCCATCTTCTGGCAGAACGAGGGGCAGCGCGAGCAGGCCCAAGCCGTCATCGCCGAGGTCAATGCACAGCAGATCTACGATGCGCCCATCGTGACGCACGTGCTGCCGCCCGCCAAGTTCTGGCAGGCCGAGGACTACCACAGCAACTACTTCGCCCTGCATCCCGAGCAAGGCTATTGCCAATTCGTGATCGCGCCCAAGGTCGCCAAGTTCCGCAAGCAGTTCCAGGAGCGGCTGCAAAAGTAGCAGGCAAAAAAAACCTCACCACAAGGTGAGGTTTCAAAGCCAGCGCCGATGCCCGAGCACCGGGCGCTGGCGGGGGAAGACTTTATTCGACGGTCTTCACCACGCCGCGGCGCATCTGGTCCAGTTCGATCGACTCGAACAGGGCCTTGAAGTTACCTTCGCCGAAGCCATCGTTGCCCTTGCGCTGGATGATCTCGAAGAAGATCGGGCCGATCTGGTTTTCGGTGAAGATCTGCAGCAGCAGGCCGCCGCCGGGGGCGCCGTCCAACAGGATGCGGTTCTTTTGCAGGCGCGCTACGTCTTCGCCGTGGTTCGGCAGACGCCGGTCCAGCAGCTCGTAGTAGGTTTCCGGCGTGTCCAGGAACACTACACCGTTCTGGCGCAGCGCTTCGATGGTGGCGTAGATATCTTCGGTGGCCATGGCGATGTGCTGGATGCCTTCGCCACGGTACAGGTCCAGGTATTCCTGGATCTGGCCCTTTTCTTCCGTGCCTTCCTCGTTGATCGGAATGCGGATGTTGCCGCAAGGCGAGGTCATGGCCTTGGACTTCACGCCCGTCACCTTGCCCTCGATGTCGAAGTAGCGGACTTCGCGGAAATTGAAGAGGCGTTCGTAGAACTCTGCCCACTCGGCCATGCGGCCCTTGTGCACGTTGTGCGTCAGGTGGTCCACCAGCGTCAAGCCGGCGCCGCGGTGATTCAGGTCGGCCTGGGCGTTTTGCGGATCCACGGGAACGAAGTCCACGTCATAGATGCTGATGTCGCCAATACCGCCATGGCCGTCCTTGCCAGCCCAGCGGTCCACCAGGTAGATCAGCGAATCGCCGATTCCCTTGATCGCCGGAATGTTCAATTCCATCGGGCCGCTGTGCGAATCGAAGCCCCACGCGCCCAGTTCCAGCGCGCGCTTGTAGGCGGCGTTGGCATCTTGCACACGAAAGCCGATCGCACAGATCGACGGGCCGTGCAGGCGCGCGAAACGCTGGGCGAAGGAATCCGGTTCTGCGTTGATCAGGAAGTTGACGCCGCCCTGGCGGTACAGGGTCACGTCCTTGTGGCGGTGCTTGGCGATGGCCTTGAAGCCCAGCAGTTCGAACACCTTGCGCAGCGCGGCGGGGTCCGGCGCGGCATATTCAATGAATTCGAACCCGGCGGTGCCCATCGGGTTGTCCCAGGGTTGGAAAGCGCTGCTCATAAGTCTGCTCCCTTGCATCGTTTTTAAGGACGACTTGTTCTTCAAGTCTAGACGGAGATTGTAGGAAGGAACGACGGGCAGACAATTGCAAACATGTCGCGAAAGCCAGTAGGTTGAGCAATAATATTGCCGGATAGAAAATATTAAGGGCTGAAAATGTCTGACATTGAGCTGGATAGGACAGATATACGGATTCTGGCCGAATTGCAGCGCGACGGCCGCCTCAGCAACCAGGAGCTGGCCGATCGTGTGTCGCTGTCGCCCAGTCCCTGCCTGCGGCGGGTCCGCAGACTGGAAGAGAAGGGCTTCATCAAGAAGTACGTCGCCCTGATCGACGCGAAGAAGGTCGGCCTGGGGCTGCTCGCCTACGTAAACATCCGTCTGAACAAGCACAGCGGATCCAGTCATGCTCCCATGAGCGACTTCGCACGCGACGTGCAACTATGGCCGGAGGTCGTGGAGTGCTATGCCATGTCCGGAGACATGGACTACCTGTTGCGTATACAGGTCGCCGACCTGGCGCATTTCTCCCGGTTCGCCATGGATACGCTGATGCGCCACCCTGCAGTGGTGGACATGCGTTCATTCTTCGCCCTGCAGCAGATCAAGGAAACCACAGAGCTCAGGCTCTAGCTATGGCTTTTCAGCCCCTCTCTATATATAGGTACCGCCATCAGACGTTTGTCGTGGGGTGTCCAGGGCGAATGGTGCGTCCCCGTAAAGGATGCATCTTTTAAAAAAAGGGTGTCACCTTCGTAGTCCCGCCAAAATTCCGTGCTATAGTCTCGCTCCTTCGCGATTCGGGCAGTTTTGAAGCGTGAAGCCAAGCAGGCACACGGGTTGGCTAAGGGAAACCTAGCCGGCCTGCCGCAAGGTCAGCAGCGATGTTGGCAGCGGTTATTGCAAGGGTTGCAGCAAATTAGGCAGAAGCCAGTTGCGTAATCTGCAAAAATCGTGCTATAGTCTTGGGCTTGGCTCGTGATGATTATTAAGGGTTTACCCTTATATCGCTGGCCATCCAGGCGGTAACCGATCTCAGATTCAAAGCGAAAGCGGCGGCGATGGGGTTGCTAGATAAGGTGCAAATTAGGCAAAAGCCGGTTGCACAATCTGCAAAAATCGTGTTATAGTCTCGGGCTTGGCAGTTGCCGAAAACTTAGGGTTAACCCTGATATTTCGATAGCTGCTAAGAGAGGTGGACCTGAAGAGGTCGCAAGCAAGAAAGCGAAACGCAGTATGTGACGCCGGCTTGACAAGCGAAAAAAACTTCTTCATAATCTCGTTTCTCTGCTGCAAACAACGCGGCGCCAGCGAAAGCGGCGTAGCAAAGCGAGCAGGCAGTAAGTAGTACAGAATTTAGCAGTACCGCTCTTTAACAATTAAACAACCGATAAGTGTGGGCGCTTGATGCGAGTGCATAGTGACTTCGGTCACAAGCACAATGAAATCAAGTGCTCACTAGAAGTGAAGTACCTTAGATGTCAAGTC
>NZ_JACVAF010000008.1:0-204279 GCF_014851745.1 Achromobacter sp. ACM01 | reverse complement strand
GGTGCCGCTGGGCGACCTGCTGGACCGCCGGCGCCTGATGCTGGGGCAGCTGGCGCTGCTGGTCCTGTCTTTGGCGGCCGTGGCGCTGTCGGCCGGCACGCCCTGGCTGTTGATGGGCATGGTGGCGGCTGGCGCGGGAGCGTCGTCGAAGCTGCGTTTGGGCGTCAGGGCCGGCAGGGTCTGCACCGGCACCGACGGCTGGGCGCGCGATCCAGTGGCTGAAGCAGGCCCCTGCGCCTGAGCGGCGCCGGCTGCGGCGGCGGCAAAAGCCGCGGCCAGCAGCACACGGGAGAAGGTGTCGATTCGAAGGCGTACGGAACGCTGACGCATGGCAATCCTGAAAAATCGAAGTCAGCCGGGATCGTACCGCGACCGGCCGTCAAAATCGAACGGCCTCCTGGGCAGGCCCGCCCGCATTGCCGCCCAAACGCCTTGCAGGCTGGAAGCGACTTCGCGGCGCCCTAGGCGACTCTCAGCCGAGGCTGCCCGGAGCCATCCGAAGCGCAGCCCCACCGGGGCGAGCATCGGAATGGCGCAGGGTGGCCTCGGCGGCTAAAGGACTCTGACATCCGCAAGCTCGAATCCCTGCCACCCGCACTTCGGTTTTGGGAAGCACGGTTCTTGAGCCGCCGGCGTCCGGACTGCGGGATTCCGATGCTCGCCCCGGTGGGGCTGCGCTTCGGATCCCTCCGCCCGGTCACCGGCTCACGGCATCTACCCATGAAGGGGATCCGAAAACAGTGCATTAGGCAGCCTGCCGCGCTTGCGCCGCCGCGCTCGCGGGCGGCGCGCGCAGCACGCGCCGGCACAGCAGCATGGCGATCAGGCTGAACAGGGCAAAGCCCACGGTCTGCCCCGCCAACACGCCTTCCGGGCCGCCGTAATGCGCGCCCAGCCAGACGAAGGGCAAGGTGCCCACGGTAGCGCGCAGCCAGCCGATGGCGGTGGAGTACGTGGCATAGCCCAGGTTGTTGAACACCGCGACGGCGACGAAGTACAGGCTGTTGAGCGCCCAGGCGAAACTGCCGTAGCGGCAGAAAAAAACGATCAGGTCGCGCCCAGGTCCGGTCACCTGGAACAGATCCGGCATCCAGGGCGCCAGCAAGGCCAGCAGGACCGCTACGCCAAAGCCATACGTCAAGGACCAGCGCGCGGTCAGGCGCGCCGTCTCCTGTACGCGGTCCCATTGCCCTGCGCCCAGGTTCTGCCCCAGGATGGGTCCGATGGCGCCGGGCAGTACGAAGAACAGCGCGTAGGCCAGTTGCAGCACCCGGTCCACCACGGTGGCGCCCGCCATCACGCTGGAGCCGAAGCCGGCGTATGTGGACAGGGTGAAGATGACTGCCGCGGGCGTGGCCAGCGTGGTCAGCGCGGCAGGCAAGGCGATCCGCCCAATTGCGGCCAGGTGCGCACGCAGCGCGGCGCCGGCGGGCCAAGTCACCAGGCGATGCTTGCCGAACACCAGCCAGGCGCCCAGCGCCACTGTGACCAGGCGGCCCATGCCGCCGGCCCAGGCCACGCCCTCCATGCCGCCGTCCAGCACGAAGATGACCAGCGGATCCAGCGCCGCGACCGCCGCCGTCCCCGCCAGCAGCACCCACATGGACTGGCGGCCATGGCCGGCGGCGCGCAACAGGTTGGACAGCATCATGCCCACGCCCATCACGACCGCGAACGGGGTCGTGATGAGCACATAGGACAGCAGATGCGCGCGCACGTCCTCCGCCAGGTCGATGGCTGCCGTGTAGGGACCGATCACGGCCAGGAACAACGCGCCGGACACGAGCGCGGCGGCAACCATCAGCACCAGCGAGGCGCCCGCCAGCGAGCGGGCGCGCGGCGCATCGCCCGCCCCCAGCGCGCGCGACACCAGGGCCGTGCCGCCCACGCTCACGCCGATGCAGACCGAGATGATGGTGAACTGCGTCATCGATCCGAAGCCCACCGCGCCCAGCACCGCCTCGTCCTTGAGCGTGCCCAGGTACAGCAGCGACAGGAACTCCACCGCGAACACGGCCAGCATGCTGGCCCAGCCGGTCAGGACCATTTCCAGCACATGCGGGCCCATCGGCCCGGAGACGAAGCGGGCGCGCGGGTCGGATGCGGCGGAGGACAGGTTTTCAGAGGTCATGAGGCTCGTGGATGGAGCGCGGTCAGACCGCGCGGTGAATTGCCAGGCCCGCGTTCAGCGGCCCGCGGGCGCGAACCAATACTGGTACACGCTGCCCTCATTCGAATACCAGGGCAACAGGCCGATGGTGTCGGATTCCCGGCCCACCGTCACCAGCAGGCCTCCCGCCTCGGGCCGCAGCAGCGCCACGTGGCGCCGCACACCCATGGACTCGTACTGGCGCCAGTCGTGCCGCACGCTGATCCACAGCCGGCCCTGCGTGCAACCGCCACGGCGCCGGATGCCATCCGGCCTGGAAGGCTGGGCCGCGCCAGGCAGGGCGGCAGGATCCTGCTCGCCGTTCAACTGCGGCAGGCGGCCCAAGGCGCGCGCGCCCTGCCCGTCCAGCGCCAATATCTCCCATCCGTCCGCGGCGGCCGTGAAAGCCACAGTGGCCTCGGGTCCGGAACGCCATTCCGGCAACGGGTTGTCGGACATGCCCGGAAGGTCCAGGGGATACTGCAGGAACTTGCGCAGGTCCATCGATGCGCCGGCCTCGCGGTCGCCAGACACGAACTCGCCTTGCGCCCGATAGACGCCGGCCAGATCCGGGCATTGGGCCGGATCCGATGGCAGCGCCGCAAGCGTCCCGTCCCGGAACGGAGGCCAGGCAACCGACACCCCGTCGACCCGGGATGCGCCGCAGCCGCTCAAGGCCAGCGCAGCCAGCGCCGCCGCTGCAAGCCTGCTCACTCTCCACGCGCCGCACACCGCTGCCTTCATGCCTGCCCTCTGCTCTTGCCGGCCGCCGCGCTGGCCCAGGCCGCGCGTCCGACTATCGGTCTGGCGCGAACTATATCCGAATCCCGGCCGGCCGAATCCCGGCCGGCCGAATCCCGCACCGCGTTGCCAAGCGCGCGCCGGGAGAGAATAATCGGCTACTCCCCTCCGACCCGCGCCATGACACCGTTCCGAGGCAAGCTCCGCATCCGGCATCTGGAAATCGTGCTGACCGTCGCCGAATTGGGCAACCTGTCCAAGGCCGCCACGCAATTGCACAGCACACAGTCGGGGCTGTCGCGCGCCATCGCCGAGATCGAAGAGCTGGTCGGCGCGCGGCTGTTCGAACGCACCGCCCGCGGCACCACCTGCACGCCGCTGGGCGAAACCATGTGCCGCCATGCCCGCCTGCTGCTCACCGACTTCCGCAAGGCCGAGATCGATCTCGCCGCGGTCTCGCGCGGCGACGAGGGCAGCCTGACGGTAGGCTGTTTTTCGATGTTCGCGGGCTGGCCGGTGGCCGAGGCCGCGCGCGCCTACCGCCAGGCTTATCCGCGCATCACGCTCACCATCGAAATCGGCACGCATGAACGGCTGATCGAAGACCTGGACGCCGGCGCGCTGGACGTGCTGATCAGCCGCTTCTCGTCCACCGTCAATCCGCAGGTCTACCGCTCCACCACGCTGCTGGAAGATCCGGTAGTGCTGGCCTGCGCGACGCATCATCCGCTGGCCGGCCAGCCCGGCGCCACGCTGGCCGACTACGTGGCCTATCCCTGGATCACCGCCCTGCCCGGCAGCCGCATCCGCGGCGAACTGGAAATGTCGCTGCGCCAGGCGGGGCTGGCGATTCCGGATATGATCGGCGCCCTGTCGCTGGAATTCGGCCGCGAAATGCTGCTGGACGGCCTGTATCTGTGGATGCTGCCCGGCAGCGTGGCCGCTATCCGGCAGGCGCGCGGCGAGCTGGTGGTCCTGGCCGACCGGCCGGTCCTGCGCAAGTCGCCGCTGGCGGCCATCTGGCGCCGCGACCGCCCCAGCACGCGGCAGGCGCGCGCCTTCGCCGCCCAGCTCCAGCTCGCCATCCAGGCCGACGCCGTCGCATTGACGGCCTGAGCCTGCCGGCGCGTTGCGCGTTATTCTGGACAGGCAACACTTTTTGATCGGAGCACCCATGTACGACTGGCTCAACGCACTGCCCAAGGCGGAATTGCACCTGCACCTGGAAGGTTCGCTCGAACCCGAGCTGCTGTTCCGGCTGGCGCAGCGCAACGGCGTGGCGCTGCCGTGGCCGGACATCGAGTCCCTGCGCGCGGCCTACGACTACGGCAATCTCCAGGAATTCCTGGACCTCTATTACCGCGGCGCGGACGTGCTGCGCACCGAGCAGGATTTCTACGACCTGACCTGGGCCTATCTGCTCAAGTGCCGCGAGCAGAACGTCGTTCATACCGAACCGTTCTTCGACCCGCAGACCCATACCGATCGCGGCGTGCCGTTCGACGTAGTGCTGACCGGCATCAACCAGGCCCTCGAAGACGGCCGCAAGCAGCTGGGCGTAAGCAGCGGACTGATCCTGAGCTTTCTGCGTCATCTGCCCGAAGAGCAGGCCATGCGCACCCTGGAAGCCGCCCTGCCCCACCGCGACGCGTTCATCGCCGTCGGCCTGGACAGCAGCGAAATGGGCTTTCCGCCGCGTCTGTTCCAGCGCGTGTTCGACCGCGCCCGCGCCGAGGGACTGCCGGGCGTTGCGCACGCCGGCGAGGAAGGCCCGCCGGAATACATCTGGGAAGCGCTGGACCTGCTGAAGGTGCTGCGCATCGACCACGGCGTGCGCGCCGCCGAAGACCCGAAATTGATTGCGCGCCTGATCGACGAGCAGATCCCGCTGACGGTCTGTCCGCTGTCCAACACCCGGCTGCGCGTGTTCCAGCACATGCGCGACCACAACATCCTGTCGCTGCTGGACGCGGGCGTGAAGGTCACCGTCAACTCCGACGATCCCGCGTATTTCGGCGGCTACGTCAACGAGAACTTCCACGCGCTGTACGAGCATCTGGGCATGTCGCGGGCGCAGGCCCAGGCCCTGGCGGACAACAGCCTGGACGCGCGCATCCTCAAGTAGCCGGCGCTCCGGCCCCAGCCATGCGGATTGCGCATGGCAATGTTCAAAACCTGCATGCCTGGCGCGGCCCATTCCTCCCTACCATAGTCCGACCGCCGCGGCGCCTGCCGCGGCCGGGCTACAGACCAGAAACAAGGGGCAGGTTATGAGTCAGTTCGTGGAAGCGTCGCTGCAGGCAGGCACGCTGACCGGCGTGCAGGAGAGCGGCGTGTGCCGCTACAGCGCCATTCCCTACGCGCAGGCGCCCGTTGGCCGCCTGCGCTTCGCACCGCCGCAGCCCGCAGCATGGCGCGGCAAGCTTGACGCCACCCGGCCGGGACCGGTCGCGCCGCAACTGCCCTCGCGCCTGCGCGGCGCCATGGGCGACTTCGACGCCGAACAATCCGAGGACTGCCTGCACCTGACCGTATGGACGCCCGCCGCCGACGGTAGGCGGCGGCCGGTCGTCGTGTGGCTGCATGGCGGCGCCTGGCAAAGCGGCGGCGGCGCGCTGGACTGGTATGACGGCGCGAACCTCGCGCAGCGCGGCGACATGGTGGTGGTCGCGGTCAACTACCGGCTGGCCGCGCTGGGCTGGCTGTACGTGCCTGGCCAGACGGCCAACGCGGGCCTGCTGGACCAGGAAGCCGCCATCGATTGGGTGCTGGACAACATCCAGGACCTGGGCGGCGATCCCGAGCAAGTCACCGTCATGGGCCAGTCGGCGGGCGCATCCTCGATCTGCGCCATGCTGGCGCGCCAGCCGCGCTTCTCCCGCGCCATCCTGCAAAGCGCGGCGCTGGGCCGGGGGTTTCGCAGCGCAAAGCAGGCCGATGCGCTGGGACAGGCCTTCCTGCGCGCCGCGGGAGCCGATTCCCTGGAAGCCGCGCGCGAACTGCCCGTGGCGGCATTGCTGGCGGCGCAGCAGGCGCCCGCCGTCGCCGAAACCCTGCGCGCCGAAGGCAGCAGCCGCAGCCAGTTCGCGCCGGTGCTCGACGGCCAGGTGCTGCCACAGGACATCGCCCCCGCGCTCAAGCGGGCCTCGTCCCGCGCCGACGTGCTGGTCTGCTACACGCGCGACGAAATGGCCGCCTTTCCCGGCAATGGCCGCACTGCTGCCGACCAGGACCTGGGCGACGCGGTATTCGGCGCGCCCTCGCGCCAGTGGGCCGCCGACGCCGCGGCCCAAGGCCGCCAAGCCTGGCTGGCGCGCTTTGACGTGGCGCCCACGGCGGCCTTCGGCGCCTGCCATTGCATCGAGCTGCCCTTCGTCTTCGACACATTGGCGGCATTCGCCGGCGCGCCCATGCTTGCCGGCCTGCCGGCGGAACAGGCGCGGCAGCTTGCTCACGCCACGCAGCAGGCGTGGATCGCGTTCATCCGCGGCGACGCGCCAGGCTGGCCGCCGGCCCCGCACATGCAGATCCTGGCCTGAACCGGGACGGCATGTGCGGGGCCGCGGGCGGACGCTGCCCGCGCATCAAACACACCAAAACAAGGGGAATTCCATGTTCAAGCAAACCGCGCTCGCGCTGGCGCTGCTGGCGCCGCTGGCGGCTGCCGCCGCCTATCCCGACAAACCCGTCAAGATCATCGTCTCCAACCCGCCCGGCGGTCCCGTGGACGTCATGCTGCGCGTGCTGGCCAGCAAACTGGGCGCTGCCTGGGGCCAGCCCGTGGTGGTGGAGAACAAGCCGGGCGCGTCCGGCATCATCAGCACCGGCGCATTGGTCAAGTCCGCGCCCGACGGCTACACCTTGGGCATGGTCGTGGCCTCGTCCGTCACCATCGTGCCCTTCGCGGTGGACAGCCTGCCATTCGATACGCAGAAGGACCTCAAGCCGATCTCGCTGGTGGCGCGCACGCCCTTCATCTTCATCGTGCCCAAGGACAGTCCGCTCAAAAGCTGGGAAGACTTCGTGCGCGAAAGCAAGACGCGCAACCTCAGCGTGGGTTCGTTCTCCATCGGCACGGCGTTCCACCTGGTCTGGGAACAGACGGCGCGGCGCGCCGGCATCAAGGCCTTGTACGTGCCCTCGTCTTCGTCGGGCAAGACGCAGAACGACCTGATCGGCGGCCAGCTCGACGTGGGCCTGGACGCGCCTTCGAGTTCCAAGGGCCTGATCGACAGCGGCCGC
Source organism: Achromobacter sp. ACM01 (assembly GCF_014851745.1). Classification (NCBI taxonomy): domain Bacteria; kingdom Pseudomonadati; phylum Pseudomonadota; class Betaproteobacteria; order Burkholderiales; family Alcaligenaceae; genus Achromobacter; species Achromobacter sp. ACM01. Next base: position 197,147 of record NZ_JACVAF010000008.1, on the reverse strand, counting down.
CTGCGCGCGCTGGCGATCACCAGCCCGGAGCGCTTCGGCGGCCTGCCCGACACGCCCACGCTGAAGGAATCCGGATTGAAGGACTACGCGCCGCAGCCCTGGATCGGACTGATGGCGCCCGCCGGCATTCCGGACGACCGCGTGGCGCTGATCCAGAAATCAGTGGCGGACATACTGAAGGAACCCGCGATGCGCGCGCAGATGGAAACCCTGGGCATGATTCCCATCGGCAGCACGCCAGAGGAACTGGCCGCGACCATCGAAGCCGACCGCGCCGACATGGGACCGCTGATCAAGGAGCTGGGCATCAAGCTGCAATAGCGGCGCATGCGGCGGCGCGGGTTTGAAGACGCGCCCTTCAGGCCGCGCCCAGCGTGCGCAGGAACATCGCCGACAAGGAGCCGGACAGCGCTTGCGCATCGCGCCGGCCCTGCGCGATGGAGGCGTCCACCGCGCCATGCATGCCGTGGTACAGGACGATGGCGGCCAGCGCCGCGTCGTCCAGCTTCCAGCAGCCGGCGCGCGCGCCGGCCTCGAGTATGGCTTCCAGCTGTTCCAGCACGGCGCTCTTTTCGGCCACGCCGCGGTCGGGATGCTGGGCGTCGTGGAACACCACATCATGCAGTTCGTAGCCGTCGAAGTAAGCCTCGACGCCGGCGCGAGTCCAGGCGCGCAGCCGCGCCACGCCGTCCTCCGGCGCACAGGCCTGCACTTCGCGGTCGATATGGTCCAGGAACCCTTGCGAGAACTTGGCCCGCAGCGCCGCCAGCATGTCGTTCTTGGACGTGAAGTAGTGATAGAAGGTGCCCTTGGCCACGCCGGCGCGTTCCACGATCTCGTTGATGGTCGTGGCCTCGACGCCCTTCTGGATGAAGAGCGCTTGCGCGGCCGCCATCAACTCGTCCAGCCGCACGGCGGCCGGCTTGGTGCGGGGCTTGGGAGCGGCGTCCGGGCCAGGCAGGGAAAGCGGGTCGTCGGGAGCAGCGGGCATATCGTCCAGGGGTCAGGTCAGCAGCAAGGCGCCAGTGTAGAGGAGGCACTGGGCCGGAATCAAAAGCTGAGAATCGTTCTTCTTTTCATTGACCGACGGTCGGTCGATGCATAGAATACCCCTTCCCCCACTCTGCGTCCCGCCATGCATCCCGCACGCCGCCGCGCCCTGGTCCTTGCCGTCAACCTGGGCAGCTTCATCACCATCCTGGACATCAGCATCGTCAACGTGGCGCTGCCCACCATGCAGGCGGCCCTGCGCATCGACATGGCGGGGCTGCAATGGGTGGTGGACGCCTACGCCCTGTTCCTGTCGGCCTTCATGCTGTCGGCGGGACCTCTGGGCGACCGCTATGGCCGCAAGCGTTCCTGGCTGGCGGGCGTGCTGCTGTTCACGGCGGGCTCCGCGCTTTGCGGGCTGGCGGACAACCTTACAGCGCTGCTGATCGGCCGCGCCGTGCAGGGCGTGGCCGGCGCCCTGCTGGTTCCAGGCGCGCTGTCGCTCCTGACCCAGGCTTTTCCCGATCCCAAGGAACGCGCCCAGGCCATCGGCATCTGGGCCTCGTGCAACGCAATTTCGCTCATCGTGGGGCCCATGCTGGGCGGCGTGCTGGTCGCCCACTTCAACTGGCAGAGCATCTTCCTCATCAACCTGCCGGTGGGCGCGCTGGCCATCGCGCTGGGCGCCTGGAGCATCACGGAAAGCGCCCATCCCGAACACGCAGCCTTCGATCCCGCGGGCCAGGCGCTTAGCGTGCTGTGGCTGGGCGCGCTGACCTATGGGCTGATCGCCGCCGGCGAACACGGCTGGGCTGCACCGCAAGCCACGGTCGCGCTCGCCATCGCCGCCGCCGGGCTGCTCGCCTTCCTGTGGGTCGAGCACCGCGCCGCGCGGCCCATCCTGCCGCTGGGGCTGTTCCGCGACGCAGGCTTCGCCATCACCAACTTCGCCTCCTTCGTGCTGGGCTTTTCCGCCTACAGCAGCCTGTTCTTCTTTTCGCTCTATCTGCAACACGTTCAGGGGTTGTCGCCGCTGGCCACTGGCTGGCAGTTGGCGCCGCAGTTCGCCGCGGCCGGGCTGGTGTCGCTGGTGTTCGGCCGGCTCAACCTGCGCTTTGGCCTGCCGCGCCTGATGATCGCGGGCTTCGCCTTCATCGGCCTGGCCATGCTGGGCATGACGCGCTTCGAAGCGCACACGCCTTACCTCGTGTCCGGCTCCCTGCTGGTCCTGTTGGGCCTGGGCACCGGCCTGGCCGTGCCATCGACCAGCATGGCCGTGATGGCCACGGTGCCGCGCGAGCGTTCCGGCATGGCCTCGGCCACCATGAACGCGCTGCGCCAGACCGGCATGACGATAGGCATCGCGCTGCTGGGCGCACTGATGAGCGGGCGTGCGATCGTAGCGCTGACGGCTTCGTTCTCGCAACAAGGCGCGCCCGACGCGCAGGCCTTGGCGCGCGCCGCCATCACTTTGCATGAACTGCCGGCGCAACCCGCCAATGCGGCCGAACTGGCCGCGGCCGCGCTGGCCGGCGGCTTCCATGCCGCCATGCTTTTCGCGGGCGCCGCATCGTTGCTGGCGGCACTGTTGCTGCTGTTCCTCGCGCGCGGCGCAAAGAACGTCCTGCACGCCGCATGACTCGCGGATTCCGGCGCGCGGAATTCCATCGGCCGGAATCAAAACAGCCTGTTTTTAAGCGTTGGTAACAAACGCTCGCGCCGTCTTGCGCTTCGGTAAGATCCTCGTCCAATAACAGGTTAACAACCACGAGGAGAGCAAAGCATGCCTTACCGCAAACCCCTGTTCCGCCTGGCCCCGCTGGCGCTCGCCGCCCACCTGCTGATGGCGGGTCCGGCCGCCGCGCAAAGCGCGCCCGGCACGCAAGGCCCGCTGGTCCCCGCGCCCAATCCGACATTGGCCGCGCAGATCGATCAACGCGCCAAGGCCATCGAAGACAAGCTCATCGCCTGGCGCCGAGATATCCACGAACATCCCGAACTGGGCAACCAGGAAAACCGCACCGCCAAGCTGGTCGCCGATCACCTGCGCGCGCTTGGCATGGAAGTGAAAACCGGCGTTGCCGGCACTGGCGTGGTCGCCGTGCTCAAGGGCGGCAAGCCCGGGCCGGTGGTGGCGCTGCGCGCCGACATGGACGCGCTGCCCGTCAAGGAGCAAGTGGACCTGCCCTTCGCGTCCAAGGCCAAGGGCACCTACCTGGGCAAGGAAGTGGACGTGATGCATGCCTGCGGCCACGACACCCACACCGCCATCCTGATGGCCACGGCCGAAGTCCTGGCCGGCATGAAGGACCAGCTCCCCGGCAGCGTGAAGTTCATCTTCCAGCCCGCCGAGGAAAGCCCCGCCGACTTCGAGCCCGACGGCAAGAAGATCTGGGGCGCCAAGATGATGGTGCAGGAAGGCGTGCTGGAGAATCCCAAGGTGGACGCCATCTTCGGCCTGCACGTGTCCAGCGCCTATCCGGCGGGCAAGCTCAGCTGGCGCAGCGGCCCCGCCATGGCCGCCGCCGACCAGTTCTGGATCGACGTCACCGGCAAGCAGACGCACGGCGCGCGGCCCTGGTCCGGCATCGACCCCATCGTGGTCAGCTCGCAGATCATCCTGGGCCTGCAGACCATCCCCAGCCGCCAGATCAACAGCATGCTGGAGCCGGCGGTCATCACCGTGGGCGCCATCCACGGCGGCAACCGCATGAACATCGTGCCGGACAACGTGGCCATGACCGGCACCATCCGCACGTATGACGAAGGCATGAAGAAGGACATCCACCAACGCATCGCGCGCACCGCGGACATGATCGCGCAGAGCGCGGGCGCCAAGGCGGACGTGCGCGTGGTGGAGCTGTACAACGCCACCGTCAACAATCCCGCGCTGACCGAGCAGATGGGCCCGACGCTGCGGCGGGTGGCGGGCGAAGGCAACTACGGCCTGCAGCCCAAGTCCACCGCGTCGGAGGACTTCTCGTTCTATCAAGAGAAGGTGCCGGGCATGTTCTTCTACCTGGGCGTGACGCCCAAGGGCACCGACGTCGAGAAGGCTGCGCCGAACCATTCGCCGCGCTTCTACGTCGATGAGTCCGGCCTCATCAACGGCGTGCGCGCGCTGTCGAACCTGACCGTGGACTACATGGCGCAGGCGCAGAAAGGCAGCTGATCCGCGCGCCCCGCGCGCGTTTGAAAAATGCCCGCCGCGCGATGCGGCGGGCATAAGCAAACGGCTACAAATTCTTTGTCAGGCCCGGCCTGGCTTTTTACAGTACGCCCCTTTGCCGCCCCTGCGGCAGTCACGTAGAAGCCACGCCATGCCGATCTCCCGTCGAACCTTCATGCTTGCCGGCGCACTGGCGCTGCCGCTGGCGCGGCCGCGCATCGCGCGCGCATCCGCCTGGCCCGAGCGTCCGATCCGGCTCATCGTCACCTTCCCGCCCGGCGGCGCGAGCGACATCGCCGCGCGCCTCATCGCGCCCACGCTGGCCGAACGGCTGGGCCAGCCCATCGTCATCGAAAACAAGCCCGGCGCGGGCTCGACCATAGGCGCGAGCCTGGTCGCGCAGGCGCCCAACGACGGCTACACGCTGCTGATGTCGAACTCGGCGCCGCTGTCCATTTCTCCCGCCCTGATGCCCCAAGGCGGATACGACGCGCTCGCCAGCTTCGACCATATCGCGTACCTGGGCGCGGTGCCCACCGTGTTCGTCGTCCATCCTTCCGTGCCGGTATCCAGCTTTGCGGAGCTGACCGCCTGGATCCGCGCGCAGGACCAGCCGGTGCAGTACGGCAGCGGCGGACTGGCGTCGGTGGGCCAGATCGTGGGCGAGCTGTATGCCCGGCAAACCGGCGCGCGCCTGCAGCACATTCCGTACAAGGGATCTGGCGCCATGCGCAACGATCTGCTGGGCGGCCAGATTCGCTTCGCGGTGGACGCGTTGCCGCAGAACCTGCCCTTCCTGCGATCCGGCCAACTGCGCCTGTTGGCGGTCACCACAAGCAAGCCGGTGCCGCAGGCGCCCGACATCCCCGCAGTGGGCGAGCTGGGGTATCCGGGCCTGATCGCCGAGAACTTCGTCGGCCTGTCCGGTCCCGCCGGCTTGCCGGCCGCGGTCTCGCAGCGCTTGAACGACGCCATTGCGCAGACGCTGGCCAGCGCGGACATCCGCGCCAGGCTGGAGGGACAGGGCTTCGTGCTGGCGCAAAAATCCCCCGCCGAGTTCACCGACTTCGTCCGCCGCCAAGCCGCAGCCTGGGGACCGGTGGTGCGCGCCACGGGAGCCAGCCTGTGAGCGCCCGCCGCACGCTTGTGCTGTTCGGCCATCCGGGCCGCGGCGGCTTCAACGAAGCGGCCGTGCGTGGCGCGGAACGCGCCGCGCAGGCGGGCCAGCCCTTGCAGCTGGAATGGATCGCCGACCACGACGCCGCCGCGCGCGCCGAGCGCCTCGCACAGCTTTGCGCCACCGCTCCCGACCTGGTCATCGTGCATGGCGGCCAGGGCGATGCGCCCGTGGCCGAGGTGGCGCCACGCTATCCGCGCACGCAGTTCGCCATCACGCAGGGGCACCACACCGCCGCCAACGTCGCGTCATACGAGATCCAGCAAGAGCACTCGGCTTTTCTTGCCGGGGTGTTGGCGGGCCTGCGCGCGGCCAACGGGCGGGCCGCCCATCTGTCCGGCGAAAAAGTGCGGCCCGGCCTGAAGGGCCGCGCCGCCTATGCCGATGGCGTGCGGCGCGTCACGGGCCAGGATCCGCTGACCGCCTTCTGCGGCAACCAGCACGATCCGGCGCTGGGCGCGGCCTGGGCCCGCGCGCTGTCCGCACGCGACGCCCGCGTACTGTTTGCCATGATGGACGGCGGCCGCGATGGCGTGACGCGCGTGTGCCGCGAAACGGGCGTGTGGCAGATCGGCAATGTGCTGGACTGGGTGGCGCGCGACCCGCAGGTCTATCTGGCATCGGCGCTGGCCGATTCGGGACTGTGCGTGCAGCGCGCCGCCGCCGACCATGCCGCGGGCGCGCTGGCGGTGAGCCGCGTGACCCGTTACGGCCTGGAGGAAGCCGCGTCGCTGCGGCTGGTGCTGGGCACGAAAGTCGGCGCGGAAGAACGCCGTATTTTGGATGAGTGGGCGGGCCGGCTCGCAGCGGGAACCCTGGACATTGCATCCGACTACGCGGGGCCGGAATTCACGCTGCCGCCCCCTGCCCGCGCCGGCTACGCGGTCGCTTCGAACGCCTGGTGATAGGAAACGTCCCCATGCGCCGCAGCCGTGTAGACCTGCGCCATGAAGTACTCCGGCGGCACGCCGGGATACGTCAGCGCGGGCGTCTGCGCAAAACCGAATCGCGTGTAGTACGCCGGATCGCCCATCACCACGCAGCCCGCCGCACCCAATGCCTTCAAGCGCGCCAGACCGTCCCGGATCAAGGCCGCGCCTATGCCCCGGCCTTGCAGTTCCGGCAGCACCGCGACCGGCCCCAGGCCGTACCAGTCCGCCGAACCGTCGCTGATCGTCACCGGAGAAAACGCGACATGGCCCGCGACACGCCCGTCCACCCGCGCCACCAGCGACAGCGTCAGCGCGCCGGCCTCGCGCAGCGCGTTGGTGATGTAGCCCTCGGTCTGCTGGCTGTGGGGATTGTCTTTGAAGGCGGCCTGCGTCAGCGTGAAGATCGCCTCGCGGTCGTCCGGTGTTTCGGGAAGGATGTGCATGCCTCGACTCCTGTAGGCTCAAGCGCAAAGTGTAGCCGGGCATAGTCGCCATTCCGCATTGACGCCTGCCGGCACGGTGGCTACAGTGGCCGGCAGCCCGGCGCCGCGTCATCGCATCGGCGCCCAGCCCCTTTCCGAACCGCCCGCGGCGCGCCGCGGCCCTACTCTGGACCCCTATGAACAGCTACCGTGTCGGCATCGCCGGCTTCGGCGCCATCGGCCAGGCCGTGGCGCAATCCCTGGATGCCGGCGTGCCCGGCCTGACGCTCACCGCCGTCGCGGTGCGCGATCCCAAGGCTCCGCCGGCCTTTGCCTGGACTCAGGCCGCGCCCGCCTACACCACCATAGATGCGCTGCACGAACACTGCGACGTGGTCGTGGAATGCGCCCCCGCCGCGGTGTTCCGCGACATCGCCGAACCCGTGCTGCGCGCCGGCAAGAAGATGGTGGTGCTGAGCTCGGGCGCGCTGCTGCGCCATGACGACCTGATCGAACTGGCCCGCCAGCACCACGGCCAGATCCTGGTGCCCTCGGGCGCCATCCTGGGCCTGGACGCCATCACGGCCGCCGCCGAGGGCGTCATCCATTCCGTCACCATGATCACGCGCAAGCCGGTGCGCGGCCTGCTGGGCGCGCCCTACCTGACGGACAACAACATCGATATCGCGGACATCACCGAGCCACGCCTGATCTTCCGCGGCTCGCCACGGGAAGCGGCGGTGGGCTTTCCGGCCAACCTGAACGTGGCGGTCAGCGTGTCGCTGGCCGGCATCGGCCCGGACAAGACCACGCTGGAAATCTGGGCCGATCCCTCGCTGGAACGCAATCTGCACCGCGTCGAGGTCGTGTCCGACTCGGCCTCGTTTTCGATGGAAATCCAGAACATTCCCTCGGCCAATCCCAAGACCGGCCGCATCACCGCGCAAAGCGTGGTCGCCGCGCTGCGCAAGCTGACCGGTCCGCTGCGCGTGGGTACCTGAATCGCGGCGGGCGCCGCGCTAGGCCGCCGCCCGCCGCGGCCCGTCCACCGGGCGCAAGCGCTCTACCGGAGCGCCCGCCCGCGCCATCGGTCCCGCCCGCCAGTTCCCGGCGCCATCCAGGTCCAGCCTGTGCGTATGGAACACGTCCAGCGTGCTGCGATGTCCCACGCTGACCAGCATGCATGACGGCAGCGCCTCGCGCAGCAGACTGTACAGCGCATGCTCCAACCCTTCGTCGGTAGCGGACGTGGCCTCGTCCAGGAACACGATGGCGGGCCGGTTGTAGAGCACGCGCGCGAACGCCACGCGCTGCTGTTCGCCGATGGAAAGCATGCGCGACCAATCCGCGACTTCATCCAGGCGCCCGGCCAGATGTCCAAGGTTGACCAGCCGCAGCGCGTCGGCCAGGCGCGCATCGTCCTCGGGCTGCGCCAATCCCGGATACGCGACCGCGCCGCGCAAGTCGCCCAGGGGCAGATAGGGCCGCTGCGACAGGAACAAGGCAGAGGCGCCCTGCGGCCGGCGCACCGCACCCTGCGCATAGGGCCACAGGCCCGCCAGCGCGCGCAGCAAGGTGGTCTTGCCGCTGCCCGACGATCCCTTGATCAGCAGGGCCTGGCCCGGCCGCAAGTTCAGGTTCAGGTCGCGCAACAGCACCGTGCCGTCGGGGCGCGACACTTGGACGGATTCGATATCCAGGCCGTCCGGCAGGCTCTCCGTCCGCACCGAAGGCAACACGCGCGCAGCTTCGTTGGCGTCCAGAAAGCCGTTCAACCGGTCCAGCGTCGCGCGGTACTGCGCGAAGGTGTCGTAGGAGGTGCGGAAGAACGACAAGGAATCCTGCACCTGCCCGAAGGCCTGCGAAGTCTGGATCACGTCGCCCAGCTTGATCGCGCCGCTGAAAAAGCGCGGCGCCTGCAGGATGAATGGGAACACCACGGCCACCTGGCTCACCGACAGGTTGAAGCCGTCGAACTTCAGCCCCCGGTACACGCGCGCCCACAAGTTGGCGATGTAGGCCGAGAAACGCGTCCACAAGGTGGCGCGCTCCACGTTCTCGCCCTGATAGAACGCCACGTTCTCGGCGTTCTCGCGCAGGCGCACCAGCGCGTAGCGGAAGTTCGCCGTCAGGCGTTCGGACAGGAAATTCAGCTTGATCAGCGGACGCCCGATCTTGAACGCGAACAGCGTCGCCACGATCACGTACAGGTACACCATGAACACCATGGCGCGCGGGATCTCCACGCCCGCCACCGTCAAGGCGCCGGACAGGCCCCACAGGATGGACGTGAACGCCACCAGCGAGACGACCGCGCTCAGCGCGCCGATCGCCAGCGTGCGCGACCCCGTCACGAACATGGCGATGTCCTGTTCGATGCGCTGATCGGGGTTGTCGACCGGAGAGTCGACGAAATGGCCGCGGTAGTAGGCGCCCGCGCCCAGCCAGTCGCGGGTCAGCCTGTCGTTGAGCCACACGCGCCAGCGGATGTCGAAAGCCTGCCCGGCATAACTGTCGGCCAGGGTGCGCATCACGTGCACACAGGCCAGCACCGAGAAGATGCCCAAAAAGCGCCAGAATGCGCTCTGATCCAATGCCTGCAACGCGCTGTAGAAGCCGTTGTACCAAAACGAAAACAACACCGTCATGCGCACGGCGAACATCGCCAGGAACAACAGTAGCGCCAGCGTCAACAAGGGCCGCCAGCTGCGCCTGGGATCGAGATACGGACGCGCCAACCGCCAGAACTTGCGTCCCCAGTCCGTGTAGCGCGCAAGCAAGCCCCCGACCAGCACCAGCGCGACGGCCGAAATGCCGAACGCGCGCGCCAACCAGAGCCCGCTTTCCGCCAGTTGCTGCTGCCAGTTCAGGTCCATGAGTCGATTGCCCTCCGATACGCGTTTCTGGTTAGACGAGACGCACGCATCGAGTTCCGGCGCAGGAGCCGTTTTAAGCCTGGCTTAAGCGTTCCGGCGGGGTGATCGAAAGCCGTCTGACAGCAAGACGGGCCACGGCGGCTATCATGAGCGCCTGAGCAGCAATACCGGCAGGTAAGGAACCATGGACAAGATCCGGCTAGACAAGTGGCTATGGGCCGCGCGCTTCTACAAGACGCGCAGCCTGGCCGTGCAGGAAATCGGCAAGGGCCGGGTGTTGGTGAACGACCAGCCCGCCAAGCCCGCACGCGAAGTCGCGCCAGGCGATCTGGTCACAGTGCGCAAGGAGGACCCGGCGCTGCATGTACGGGTGATGGCCGTCAGCGGCGTGCGCGGCCCCGCCCCCGTCGCGCGCCAGCTCTACGAGGAAACGCCCGAAAGCGTGGCGGCGCGTGAGCGCGCAGCGGAAATGCGCCGCCTGGCGCCCGAGCCCGCGCTGGGCATAGAAGCCGGACGCCCGACCAAGCGCGACCGGCGGCTGATAGACCAGATGCGGGGCAAGTAAGTCCCCGGGCGCCGCCGGAACGCGTACGCATGTCCCGGCCGTCTTCCACGGCGCTCAAGCAGCCTCGTCCCCCAACACCGCCACTGTCTGCACGCTGGTGTACTCCAGCAGCCCTTCCAGCCCATTCTCCACGCCCAACCCGGACTGCTTGCGCCCGCCGAACGGCACGTCCGGCGACATGGCGTGGATATGGTTGATCCATACCGTGCCGGTTTCCAGGCGCCGCGCGATGGACCGCGCCAGCGCCAGGTCCTTGGACCACACCGACCCGCCCAGTCCATAGTCTGTGTCATTGGCGCGTTGGACGACCTCGTCGATGTCCCGGTATTTCAGCAAGGGCAGCACCGGTCCGAACGCCTCTTCCACCACGCTGCGCGCATCGTCCGGCGGATTGTCCAGGATGGCGACCGGCACGAAATAGCCCTTGCCTTGCGGAATGTCGCCACCGGCCAGAAAGCGCACGCCGTTGCGATGCGCATCCGCGATGAGATCCTTGACCCGCTCGTACTGCGGGCGGTTCTGGATCGGCCCCAGCCCTGTCCCCGGCTGCGCGCCATCTCCCATGACCACGCCCCGTGCGTGTTCCACCAACGCCGCGGCGAACTCGTCATAGATGGATTCATGCACATACAGCCGTTTGGTGGCCAGGCAAAACTGCGAGGAATTTCGGAACGCTCCCCAGAACAGCTTGGCAGCCGTCTCGCGCACGTCCACGTCCGGCAGCACGATGGCGGCATCGTTGCCGCCCAGTTCCAGCGTGATGCGTTTGAGCCTGCCGGATGCGCTCTGCATGACGCGCCTGCCCGTCGCGGTCGAGCCGGTAAAGGCGATCTTGTCGATGCCCGGATGCTCGGTCAGCCAGGGCCCCAGCCGGTCTCCGCCGCACACCACGTTCAGCACGCCTGGCGGCAGCAGGTCGCGAAACAGTTCGCCCATCTTGAGCGAAGTCAGCGGCGTGAATGGCGACGGCTTCAACACGACGGTGTTGCCCGCCAGCAAGGCCGGGGCGATCTTCCAGATGGCCAGCGTCATCGGAAAATTCCAAGGCGCGATCGCCGCCACCACGCCGATAGGCACATGGCGAGTCTCGAACACGCGGCCGGCGCCGTCGTCCAGCCGCGTGGCGGGCAGATCGCGCGCCGCGGTCGCGCGCAGCCAGGCGACGCAACGGCCGACCTCGGCGCGCGCGTCGGCGTGAGGCTTGCCCTGCTCGCGCGTGAGCAGGCGCATGAAGCCTTCGGTGTATTCCTCCAGTCTGTCAGCCATGGCAAGAAGCGCTGCCTGGCGCCGTTCCAAGGCCGTCTCGCTCCATTGCGCAAATGCGCGCGTCGCAGCCGCAACTGCTTCGTTCAACTGCGCCAGCGACGCGTCCGGCACGGTGGCAATGCGTTCCTCCGTGGCGGGATTGAGCACATCGAAGGTTTGCACCGACGTTTCCGCGCGGCCATCCACCGTCATGGTGTAACCGGAATCCAGATTCAGCTGCATGGTTCTATGCCTGTTTCGCGTTGGGTTGTTCGGGACAAAGGACCTGGCGCCCCACCACGCGGCCAGCCGCCAGATCGAGTAGCGCTGCCTGGGCGTCCTGCAGGCAGCGGCAGGAAATCGGAATGGCGCGCGGCCCGCGTTCCCGCACCAAGGTCATGAGTTCCTGCAATTCGGCCAGCGTGCCGATGTAGGATCCTTCGATGCTGATGGCGCGCATGGGCACCAAGGCCGGCGACAGCGGCAATTCCCCGCCGAACAGCCCGATCAAAATCAATTGCCCGCCTTTGGCCAGCAGATCCATGCCCTGCTTCACCGTGCCCGCCGCGCCCACGCAATCGATCACCGCCCAGATCTCGCCAGCGGCGCGTCGAACCTCGTCCAGCGCGTTTGCGGCATGCGCGTCCACGGCAAGGCTGGCGCCGGCGGCCAGCGCGGCGCCCCGGCGCGCGCCATCGGGTTCCAGCACGATCACCTGCGGACACCCCAAGGCGCGCAGCAAGCTCACGCACATGAGGCCCAGGCCGCCTGCGCCGACCACTACGACCGTTTCCGCCTGCAGCACCTCCGGCGCAATCTTGCGGATGGCGCTGTAGGACGTCAGGCCCGAGCATGCGTAGGGCGCGGCCTGCTCTGGTCGCAGGTCGCCGATATCGATCAGGTAGCGGGCGTCCGGCACCAGAATATGGTCGCTATAGCCGCCCGGCCGAAAGATCCCCAGGAAGCGCGGTGCGGCGCACAGGTTTTCGCGACCGCGCCGGCAGACCTTGCAGTCGCCGCAACCGATCCATGGATACACCAGAAAGCGCTGTCCCGCGACAACCCCATTTGCATCTGGCCCGGCGGCGACCACCACGCCCGCTGTCTCATGGCCCAGAGTCAACGGCAGCGTGACGCCGCGCTGCTCCACGCGCAGGCGCTTGTCGCCGCCCAGATCGTAGTAGCCCTCCCACGTATGCACGTCGGTATGGCATACGCCCGCGGCAAGCACCCGCAGCAACACCTGCGCGCCTTGCGGTTCGGGCGCCGGGCGCTCGATGGGAACCAGCGGCTGACCAAAGTCGGTTACGTCATAGCTGATCATCGCATCGCCTGCTTGATCAATGGGCAGCCGCCGCGGTCTTCGGGCCGGAATGCGACGTCGCCCGGGATGACCGCCACCTGTTTGTACAGATCCCACTCGCCGCGGGATTCCTCCGGCTTCTTCACTTCGAACAGATACATGTCGCGCACCACCCGCCCGTCCGCGCGCAGCCGTCCGTTGCGCGTCATGAAATCGTTGATGGGCGTCTCACGCATCTTGGCCATCACGGCGTCGGCGTCCTTGGTGCCGGCCGCCTTGACCGCGTTCAAATAATGCAGCACCGCGCCGTAGGTACCGGCCTGGGTCATGGTCGGCTTGCGCCCGACCTTGTCCTGGAAGCGTTGCGACCAGGCCCGCGTGGCGTCGTTCTGGTCCCAATAGAACGCCTCGGTCAACAGCAGCCCCTGGCCCAGGGGCAGTCCGATGGACTTCACGTCCGAGAGGAACGCCAGCAGCGCCACCAGCTTCTGCTGGCCGCCCGGCCGGCCGATACCGAAGTCCGCCGCCTGCTTGATCGCGCTGATCACGTCGTTGCCGCCCAGCGCCAGGCCGATGATGCCCGCTTTGGAAGTCTGCGCCTGCAGCAGATAGGAACTGAAGTCCGGCGTATTCAGGGGCGAACGCACAGCCCCCAGCACCTTGCCGCCGTTCTTCTCGATGACCGCGGAGGCGTCGGCCTGCAGCGCGTAGCCGAACGAGTAATCCGCGGTCATGAAATACCATTCCTTGCCGCCCTGTGCGGACACCGCCGCGCCCGTACCGTTGGCCAGCGCGTAGGTATCGTAGGTCCAATGGACGGTGTAGGGCGAACACGCCTTGGCGGTCAATTCCGAGGTCGACGCGCTCGTCACCATGACGATCTTTTTCTTTTCGCGGCCGAGTTCGCTGATGGCCAGCGCCAGCGCCGACGTGGGCAAGTCGGTGACCATGTCCACGCCATCCTGGTCGAACCAGCGCCGCGTCGCCGCGCTGGCGACGTCGACCTTGTTCTGGCCATCGGTGTACACCAGCTCGACCGGCTGGCCCAACACGCTGCCGCCGAAATCCTGCACCGCCATGCGCGCGGCCTCTACCAGGCCCTTGCCGCCGATGTCGGAATACGCCGAGCTCATGTCCGCCATTACGCCGATCTTCACTGGGCCGCCGGCTGGCTGCGCTTGTGCGCCTGCCGCAACGATAGCGGCGCCCGCCAACGCGTACACCGTTTTCACGATTGCCATCGATATGTCTCCGTTATGAGTAAACGCCATTTGCGCAGCAACTGGCCTATTGCCCCGGCCCGAGTCCTTTTGTATCGTAGGCACGCATTTTTCAGCTTCGTCCAAAGCGACGATTTTCGTGTTGCTTGCGGGTTTCCCCCGAGCCGGCGCGCAGTCGTTCCTCACCCAACAGGCAGATCATGCGCCCTCTGTTTTCGCCCGGACATGCGCTGGCCAGCGGCAAGCTCGGCATCCCCGCTGCCCACGCCGACCACATCCCGCGTGAATCGCTGTGTGCACTGGTCTGTGCGCCCGGCAGTCCCAAGATCGTCCTCGCGCGCGGCCCCGCCGGCTATGGCAAGACCACGCTGCTAGCCCAGTGCCTGGCCCGCTTGAGCGCGCAATCCGTGCGCGGTGCGTGGCTGACGCTGGACCGCGGCGATAACGATCTGCCGCGCTTTCTGCGATGCCTGACCGCCGCGCTGGAACCCTTGGCCGCACCGCCCGGGGCGCTGGCGAACATGGAGGCCGACGACGCGCTGGCGCTCGCCCTCATCGAAGCCATCGCTACGCAAACCGCCCCCTTTGCGCTGGTGCTGGACGAGTTCGAGTCCATCGTCGCGCCAGGCGTGCTGGACTTCGTGCAGAACCTGATCAACCGCCTGCCGCCACAGGGCCGGCTGCTGATCGGGTCGCGTCACGCCACCGGCCTGGAACTGGGACGCTTGCGGGCCGACGGCCGGCTGTTCGAAATCGACGCCGCCCAGCTTTGCTTTTCGCTGGACGAGACCACCCTGTTCTTCGCCCGGCGCAACCCTGCGATCACGCGCGCCGAAATCGGCCAGCTTCATCACAAGACCGAAGGCTGGATCGCCGCGCTCTGGCTGGCCTGCGCCTCACTGGCGCGACAGGACTCCGCCTCGGCGTTCATCGAACGCTTTTCGGGCAGCGACCAGTCCGTCTCTGACTATCTGGCCCAGGATGTGCTCGCCGGACAGACGCCCGAGTTGCGGCGCTTTCTGTTGCGCACCAGCATCCTGAAGCAACTGAACGCGGCGCTATGCCAGGCTTTGCTGCCGGACCTGGACTGCGGCAGCATCCTGCGCGAACTCGAAGACGGGCAGATCCTGCTGTCGCGCTCCTCCGCGGATGCGGCTCAATACCGTTACCACGGCCTGTTCGCGAGCTATCTGCAATCCAGACTGCGGCAGCAGGATCCAGCGGACATTCCCGCGCTGCATCTGGCGGCCTCCCGCTGGTACGCCGAGCAGGGCCGTCCCGTTCCTGCCATCGATCATGCCATCGAAGGCGGCGACTTCGATCAGGCCCTCGCCTTGCTGGCGACACACGCGGAAGCGCTGCTGGCCGAGGGGCGCATGCGGCTGCTCTCCCGCTGGTTCACGCAATTGCCCGCGGCCGTCCTGGCCCGCCGCCCGGCGCTGCAGGCGGTGCAGGTGTGGGCAACCTGTTTTACGCGGGGCGCCAGCGAGGCTTCGCTGCAAATGGACGAGCTGAGGCTGGCTTGCAGCCCCGATCCCGACGTCCGCGCGCATGTGCAGGCCCTGCGGCCCTTGCTGCTCTCCATGACCGATCGCCACGAAGAGGCCTACGCGCTCGGCATGCCCGGCATCGCCGCCGCGGCAAACGCATCCACCTTCGCCGCGACTGCCTTGGCCAACGCCATGGCCAACGTCGCAGCCGTGCTTGGCCGCTACCAGGAAGCGCAACAACTGCTGGATGCCGCCCGCCGCGCGCAGAGCCTGGCCGCCAGCGCCTTCAATCAGATGTACTCCGAAGCGGTGGAGGGCATCATCGACTTGCAGGAGGGCCGCATGCGTCAGGCTGGCGCGCATTTCCGCATGGCGGTCCACTCCACCCGCAAAGGCGCGTACGGCCAGGCCAACGGCAACGCCTGGGCCGGCGTGCTGTACGCCGCCGGGGTCTACGAAGCCGGCGATCTGGAGCAGGCTGCCCGGCTGTTGCGCGTCTACGTGCCGCTGGGACGGGACACGGGACACCCGGACCATCTGATACTCGGTTATGTGATGCTGGCGCGCATCGCCTTTCTGTCGGGCGACATCGTGCAGACCTTTTATCTGCTGGGCGAACTGGAGTACCTCGGCCATCAACGCCGCCTGCCCCGGATTGCAGGCAGCGCCCGCGTGGAGCGCGCGCGCGTGCTGCTGCTGCAAGGACACCCGCAGGCCGCGCACGACGAGCTCAGGCGCGCGGAAGACGACGATCTGTGGGCTCGCATCGAAACGCTGCGCCTGCCTTCCAACGACTTGCTGTACCCGCGGCTGGGGATGCTGCGCGTGCAGTCCTACACGGGCAAGCCCGGGGATGCGTTGCGCCAGCTGGATGCGGACATTGCGCGCGCCGTATCGGCCCGCCGCGTCCGGCGCGCCTACAAGTTGGGGATATTCCGCGCCGTCGCCCTGGCGCGCGCGGGCGATGAAGCGCAAGCCCACCAGCAGTTGGCAACCTTGCTGGACACGGCGCAGCGCGAGGGACTATGCCGCGTGCTGGCTGACGAAGGCAGCGCCTTCCTCTCGCTATTGCCGCGCTTTTTCTCCTCGCCAGTCGGCTGCGCATGGTTGAATGGCTGCGCGTCAGCCCAGGCCTGGTTCAACCGTTTCCAACGCCATGCCGGGATGCCCGTGGACGCCAGCCCGGCCGCGCCAGCCGCCGAGCGCGCGCCGGCCGACGCCTTGACGGCCAAGGAACTGAACGTGCTGCGCCTGGTCGCGGACGGCCATTCCAACAACGCCATCGCCCAGCGCCTGTTCGTATCCGAAAGCACCGTGCGCACCCATCTGCGCAACCTGAACGTAAAACTGTGCGCCGACAGCCGCACCCGCGCCGTGGCCCTGGCGCGCGAAGCCGGTCTGCTGTAAGGCCGGGACTGGCTGGCCTGCCGGCGATTAAGATAGGGACTTTTGCGCGTGTCCATCATGAAAAGCAGTTCTACAGGCGGCCTGGTCTATTCCACCGACGGCGGCCGCATGTGCCCCGAATGCCGCAAGCCGCTGGCGCAGTGCCTGTGCAAACAGGCACAGACGATTCCCGCCGGCGATGGCGTGGCCCGCGTGTCGCGCGAAACCAAGGGGCGCGGCGGCAAGAGCGTCACCGTGATCAAGGGCCTGGCGCTGGACGGCGCGGCGCTGAATGCGCTGGGCAAACAGCTGCGCAACGCCTGCGGCTCCGGCGGAACGGTAAAGGACGGCGCGATCGAAATCCAGGGCGACCACTGCGAGCGCGTCATGGAATCCCTGCAAAAACAAGGCATCCGCGCCAAGCGCGCGGGCGGCTGACACCGACGGAGCACCAGCGATGACCGAACCCCAAACCAGCGCCGTCGCCAGTTGGCACGCCCATGTCTATTTCGACGCCGCCAGCCGCGACGCCGCCCACGCCCTGCGCGAACGGATCGCCGCGCGCTTCGCCGGCCAGATGGAGCTGGGGCGCTTCCATGAGCGCCCCGTCGGCCCGCATCCCCAGTGGAGCTACCAGATTGCCTTCACGCCCGAGCGCTTCGCGGAGATCGCCACCTGGCTGACGCTGCACCACGGGGCGCTGGATGTCTTCATGCATCCCAACACAGGCGACTCCCTGCGCGACCACCGCGACTGCGCGGTGTGGATCGGACGCAGCTACACGCTGAACCTGCAGGCGCTGGGCGCCTGAGCAGCTACAGCGCGCGGCCCACGATCAGCGAATCCAGCGCCATCATGGGATCGCTGCTCTTGCCTTCGTACGGCAGGCGGCTGAGCACGTAGCGCATCGCGTTGATACGCGCGCGCTTCTTGCAGTCGGACTTGACCACCACCCAGGGCGCATCGGCCGTGTCGGTGTGCGCGAACATCGCCTCCTTGGCCCGGGTGTAGTCGTCCCATTTGTCCAGCGAGGCCAGGTCCACCGGGCTGAGCTTCCACTGCTTGAGCGGATGCACCTTGCGCTGCAGGAAACGGCGGCGCTGCTCTTCCTGGCTGACCGAGAACCAGAACTTGATCAGGTGAATGCCGCTGCTGACCAGATGGCGCTCGAAATCCGGCACCTGGCGCAGAAAGTCCAGGTATTCGTTCTGGGTGCAGAAGCCCATTACGCGCTCCACGCCGGCGCGGTTGTACCAGGAGCGGTCGAACATGACGATCTCGCCCGCGGTGGGCAGATGCTGCACGTAGCGCTGGAAGTACCACTGGCCCTTTTCCGTATCGGAGGGCTTCTCCAATGCGACCACGCGCGCGCCGCGCGGGTTCAGGTGTTCCATCATGCGCTTGATGGTGCCGCCCTTGCCGGCGGCGTCGCGGCCTTCGAACAGGATCACGACGCGCTGGCCGGTGGCCTTGACCCAGGCCTGCAGCTTCAGCAGTTCGACCTGCAGGTTGTACTTCTGCTTTTCGTAGTTACGGCGCAGCATGCGGTGGCGATAGGGATAGATGCCTTCGCGCCAGTCCGCGGCCAGTTCATCGTCAGGATTGCGGCGCGTGCGCGGCGCTGCCGAATTGGCTTCCAGCAGCGCGCGATGCACGGCCTGCGCGTCGTCCGGCGACAGTTCCTCGATGACCGAGCGCAGCGCCTCGCGCGCCTGGGCCGGTGCGCTGACGTTGTAGCGACGGGCGATATCGGCCAGCACGGCCACCGTCTCCTGACGCGCGGCGTCCTGGCGCGCGACGACGCGCTTGCGCACATCGAGAGCCGGCTCGGCGGCGGCCGCGGCCGACACGGCGTCGCCCGCCGCGGGCGTCCTGGCCGCGCGCGGCTTGCGGCTGGTGGTCACTGGCGTGACGACGGTCTTGACTACCGTCTTGACGGCCGGCTTGGTGACCGCCCTGGTGTCAGCGCCTGCGGTCCGCTTGGCCGCGCGCTTGCGCGGCGTCTCGGCTACGGCTTGTTCGGTGGCTGGCGTTGTCTTGTCTGTCATCGATCCTGTCCTCGCTACGCTGATCGTCCTGCCCGCGCCTGTCAGGCTTGCGCCTGGGGCCGCTGTCGGGAAAAGCGCAAACGCTACTCCGAGCCCAGCCCTGCGGATTTGACTTCGATCAAACGTTGTAACATTTTTGCAGAGCGCAAGGCCGCTACACTGGCCTCCCGTCACCCGCCCCTGCGCCATGTGGTCATTCATCAAACGGCTATTAGCCGGCCCGACCCCGCCCCAAGATCCCCTGCGCGAAACCCTGAGCTTCGATGAAGCCGGCTTCACGCGCAGCAGCGAACTGGCGCGCGCGCTGGGCCAGCGGGAATTCTGGCCCTGGAGCGAGATCCATGAATTCGGCTTCCGCTATACGCAGGCCGTCTTTCCCGACCCCTGGTCGGGCGACTACATGGAAGGCCTGTGGTTCCTGCGCGTGCCCAGCGACGGCGGCGGGCTGATGGCCATGGAGTTCGACGAGGCCACGCTGGACGCCGAACGGCTGCCTCCCGCCCTGCAACGGAACATGCCCGGGCTGGACATGAACGCACTGCGCGCGGGGCTGGCCGCCGCCGCGCGCGGGCCACGCAACTTCGAGGACAGTGGGGAATGGGTGGCGTGGCGGCGCGCAGCCGCTACACCCGGTCCAGGCCCTGCTTGAGATCGGCCAGGATGTCCTCGGGCGTCTCCAGGCCCACCGACAGCCGCAGCAAGCCCTCCGACAGCCCGTAGCGTTCGCGATCCTCGGCCGAGTAGCTGGCATGCGTCATGGACGCGGGATGCTGGATCAGGGTTTCGGGATCGCCCAGGCTGACCGCGATGCGCGCGAGCTTCAGGTTGTTGAGCAGCGCGCGCCCCGCCGCCAGTCCGCCCTTGAGTTCGAACGCGACCAGGCCGCCGCCGGCCGATTGCTGGCGACGCGCGATCTCCGCGCCCGCCGTATCCGCCAGGCCGGGATAGAACACGTCGGCCACCGCGGAATGCTCGCGCAACAGCCTGGCCACCTTCAAGGCGGATTCGCTGTGGCGCGCCACGCGCAGCTCCAGCGTCTTGATGCCGCGCAGCACCAGGAAGGCGGTGAACGGCGACAAGGTGGCGCCCGTGAAGTAGCGCAGCCCTTGCAGCCGGATGGCGTCGATGTGTTCCTTGCGCCCCAGCACGGCGCCGGCCAGCAGGTCGCCGTGGCCGCCCAGGTACTTGGTGGCCGAATGCAGCACAATGTCGGCGCCATGCTCCAGCGGACGCTGCAGCACCGGCGTCGCGAAGGTGTTGTCGACGATGGTCAGCAGCCCCTTGCCGCGGGCGATGGCGGACACCGCCGCGATATCCACCAGGCGCAGGTTGGGATTGGCCGGCGTCTCGAAATAGACCGCGCGTGTCTTGGGACCGATGGCCGCGGCTACGGTCTCGGGGCGGGTGAAGTCGGCGAATACCGCGCGCACGCCAAAGCGCGCCAGTCCCTGCGTGAACAGGGTGAAGGCGGTGCCGTACACAATCTGGTCCACGACGATTTCATCGCCGCTTTGCAATAGCGAGAACAGGGTCGCCGAAATCGCCGCCATGCCGGACGCGGTCACCACGCCGGCTTCGGCGCCTTCCAGCGAAGCCAGGCGCTCTTCCAGCAGCGCCTGCGTCGGATTGCGGGTGCGGCCGTAGACGTAACCCTGCTTTTCGCCCAGGCGGATCTGGTCGAAGGACTCGATGCCGTCCTGGGTGTATGTGGAAGTCAGGTAGAGGGGCGGAGACAAGGCGCCCTGCTCGTCCAGCGGGTCATAGCCCAGGTGGATCGCGCGCGTGGCAAAACCGTGTTGCGGGGACTCGGACATTTCAGCGTTCCTGTATGTTCGGGTAAGGCCGGGGCGCACAGCCCCGGCGCGGAATCAGCGTTTGTGGTCGGCGCGGCGCGACAGCCATTCACCGGTGAATTGCACGATGGAGACCAGCGCGATCAGGATCACGATCACCTCGAACATCACGCGCGTCTCGTAGCGTTCGTAGCCATAGCGGATCGCCAGATCGCCCAGGCCGCCGGCGCCTACGGCGCCTGCCATGGCCGAGGCGTTGATCATTGCGATGACGCTGACGGTCATGCCGCCGATGATGCCCGGCAAGGCTTCCGGCAATAGCACGTGGCGCACGATGTGCCAGCGACGGCACCCCATGGCCCTGGCGGCCTCCACCAACCCGTGGTCCACGTCGTTCAGGCTGACCTGGGCGATGCGCGCGAAGAACGGCACCAGATTGGCCGACAGCGGCACGATGGCGGCCCACGTGCCCAGCGTGGTACCCACCAGGAAGCGCGTGAACGGCAGCATCGCCACCAGCAGGATGATGAAGGGGATGGCGCGGAAGGTATTGACCGTCACCGACAGGACCTTGTTGAAGCGCGGCCTGGGATAGAGATTGCCCGGCGCGGTGACGGTCAGCACCACAGCCAGCGTCAGGCCCAAAACGATGGCGATGACGGCAGAGACGCTCACCATCGCCAGGGTCTGCAGGAATGCCTGCAGGTATTTATCAAGCATCGGCAGCGACATAACCCAGCACCTTGATCTGATCGGCCACCAGCGCGGCGCGCGCGGCCTCTTCCTGTAATGCGTCCGCAGGCACGGACACCAGCAGGCTGCCCTGCGCATGGCCGCGCAAGCGGTCCAGTCCGCCATGCAGCAGCGTCGCACCGGCGCCGAGCGCGGCCAACGCCTGCAGGGACACGCCATCCGGACGCCCCTGCCCCGTAAAGCGCAGCCGCAGCACCGCTACGCCCGCGCGGCCCTGCAGGTCGGGCACCAGCCTGCCGGCAAGATCGGCGGGCAAGTCGTGCTGCAAGGGCCGCAGCAAGGCCCGCGTGGCATCGGCCTGGGGATTGCCGAACACGCGCCAGACCTCGCCTTCCTCGACCTTGCGGCCGCCGTCCAGCACCAGCACCCTGTGGCAGACCTCGCGGATCACCGCCATGTCGTGCGTGATCAGCACCACCGTCAGGCCCAGCTTGCGGTTGATGTCCAGCAACAAGGCCAGGATCGACTGCGTGGTTTCCGGGTCCAGCGCCGACGTGGCTTCGTCGCACAGCAGGATCTCCGGTTCATGCACCAGCGCGCGGGCGATGCCCACCCGCTGCTTCTGGCCGCCGGACAGCTTGGCCGGATAGACATCGGCCTTGTCGCGCAGCCCCACCAGTTCCAGCAGTTCCTCCACCCGAGCCCGCGCCGCGGCGGGCCTGACGCCCGCCACGCGCAAAGGCAGGGCCACGTTCTCGGCCACGGTCTTGGCCGACAGCAGGTTGAAGTGCTGGAAGATCATGCCGATGCGACGGCGCAGCCCCACCAGCGCGTTCTCGTCCAGGCCGCCCACATCCACGCCGTCCACCCGCACCCGGCCGGCGCTGGGCCGCTCCAGCATGTTGATGGAACGCAGCAGCGTGGACTTGCCTGCGCCGCTGCGTCCGATGATGCCGAAGACCTCGCCGCGGGCGATGGAAAACGACACGTCGGACAGCGCGGCCACCGGCCCCTGCGCGCCCTCGTAGCGCTTCTGCAGCCCTTCGAACACGACGTGCGCATCAACGGCCTGCGGTCGCGGTGCGGCGTCGGCCAGCTCGGCCATGGAGAATTCGTGTTGCATCATTGCCCGATTCCGATCTCAGAAAACCGGAATCACCGAGCCTTCGTACTTGCTCAGGATGAACTGGCGCACTTCCTCGGAGTGATAGGCCTTGACCAGTTCAGGCACCCAGGGCGCGTTCTTGTCCTGTTCGCGAACCGCGATGATGTTCACGTAGGGGTTGTTTTCCTTCTTCTCCACCGCGATGCCGTCGCGCGTGGCGATCAGCCCGGCCTGATAGGCGAAGCTGTTGACGATGGCCGCGGTGTCCACGTCCGGCAGCGAGCGCGCCAGCACCACGGAGGCGCTTTCCACGAAATTGAGCTTCTTGGGGTTGGAGGTCACGTCCGCCAAGGTCGCCGTGCCGGTGGCCGGATCGAAACCGTCCTTCAACGTGATCAGGCCCTGGTCGCGCAGGATGACCAGCGCGCGCGTCTGGTTGCTGGGGTCGTTGGGAATGCCGACGCGGGCGCCTTCGGGCAGCTCATTGAGCGACTTGTACTTCCTGGAGTAGAACGCGATGGGCGAGATCAGCGTGTTGGCCACGGATACGAGCTTGTAGCCGCGCTGCTTGATCTGGTCGTTCAGGAAGGGGATGTGCTGGAAAGCGTTGGCGTTCAGGTCGCCATTGTTGAGCGCCTCGTTCGGACTGGCGGTGCCTGTGATCACCACGGGCTCCACGGCCAGGCCGTTCTTCTTGGCGACCTGGGCCACCACCTCCCAGATCTGCTCGTCGACGCCACCGCGCACGCCCACCTTCAGGGGTTTGGGATCGGCCGAGAATGCCGGGCCATGGAACATTGCCGCCGAAGCCAGCACCGCGCCCAGCAGGCGCTTGAAGAAACGGGAAGTCATGTTGGAATCGCCTCTCAGGCTATGCGGTTATGAGAGAAACGATTCTAGGGAGGGGGACGGACCCCGCGAACGAATAGTTCGTTGAGTCCTTATTACAGGGGCGTTTGGTTATGGCGGCTGGGCATATGGTCCCGGCACATGCGCCGCGCAGATCAGAAGGGTTTGACGACCACCAGCGTCACGATGGCCGCGGAAGCGATGACGGTGAAAGGCGCGTACAGATCCACCAGCGGCGGACGCTTGGCGCTGCCATTGGCCATGCGCCGCAATGCCGCGCTCTGGATGCCGAGCAGCGCCGACAGCGCCAGCGCGAAGCCAACCTTGACCCAGATCCAGGTCATCGCGAACCAGCCGAAAGTCATGGCCAGGTGCAGGCCGACCAGCCAGGTCAGCACCATGGCCGGCGTGGTCACGTAGAGCGTCCAACGGCGCAACGCGCCCAGCATCTTGCGTTCTTTGGGCGCTTCTTCGCTGTCCTGCGGCTGCGAGGACAGCAGGAACAAGGACACGAACAGCGATCCGCCCAGCCAGGCGACCACGGCCGCCACGTGAAGCATTTTCAGGAGTTGATAGGTCATGATGCCCGCGATTATCGCCGGATGCGGACCGCGCCGCGAGTCGGCGCGGCGCATCCGTTTGCGCTACGGCAAGCGGTGCCCGGCAAGGCTGCCTTACTTGGCCGCCTCGGGGCGGGCCGGGGCGGCCGCGCCGGATGCAGGGGCCGACGCCGGAGCGGGAGCGGTCGAAGCGGGCGCGGCGGATGTCGGCGCGGCGCTTGCCGGCGCGGCGCTTGCCGGAGCGGCGGACGCGGGCCCACCAGGTGCAGGCGCTTTTGGAGATTCGCTACCGCCGTTGGCCGCGGCCGGATTCAGGGTATCGGCTGGCTTGTCCGGAGATTCCGCGGGCTCGGCCGGCGCGGCCTTGGGCTGCGCCTTGGCACGGCTCGCGGGCGGATGAGGCGCGGCGGCCGCCTGCGCGTCCGGCAGGAAACGCTGCAGCAACTGGAAGAAACCTTCGTAGAACTTGGGTCGCGCAACCGTCTGGCTGCCCGTCTTCACCAGCGAATCGTCGCTGGAGCCGAACGGCATGGACACCTGCCCCAGCACGCTCACCCCCACACTGGCCGAGCTGTTGGTTCGCTTGATCGAATAGCGGTCCTGCACCGCGTTGGCGAACACCGTGGCGCGCTCGTTCGCGCTGCCGTCGGAGGCGCATTCGATGTTGAAGGCGATCTGCGTATGCTGGCCGTTCTCGTCCTGGAAATTCTTGTGCCCCGTGACCCGCGAACCCTCGAACTTGTCGATGTTGTAGCCCTGGCTCAGCAAGGCGCGGCGGCCCGCGTCGCAGGCGGCGACGTTACTTGCTTCGACGGTGCGCGAGTAGGTGTTGTTCTGGGTGAAGTCTTCTTTTTCGAACTCTGGCTTGGGGGATGAGCATCCCGCCAGGACGCCCACCAGGGCAACGGACAGGGCCAGCGACGAACTGCGGGAAAAACGGGGCATGAATTGGAGGAACAGTAATGCGTCAAGCGTCCGTTATAGCGCATCCCCGGCACCATTTCTTTTACGAGGAATGTGCAGTTCAACGGAGAGGTAACAGAGTTCAAAAAAAAGGGCCGCATCGCGACCCTTGCAGCCGCGTTCAGGGCGACACGCGCGCCGGCGCAAGCGGCGGCGCCTCCTGCGCCTCCAGGTTCAGGCTGCGCCGGTAGTGCTTGCAGCCAGCGGCGAGCAGGCCGATGCACAACACCGCGGCCACGCCAATCAGGACCGAGATGGATTGCCCGACTGCCGCCGGGTTCTTGAACAACCGATCAGTCAGCATGGCCACGGCGGTGGTGCCCAGGCCCAGCCCGATCAGGTTCGAGATCAGCAGGAATAGCGCCGACACCTGGGCGCGCAGCTGATTGGGGGGCAGGATCTGCATCGCAGCCGTCGAGGTCGGCATGGGGAACGAGGCGAAGAACATGGCCGGCAGCAGCAAGCCCACCGACCACCACAGGGAATCGACCTGGGTGAAGATCACCGCCGGCAAGGCCATGCCGGCCGCGCCGATCACGCCGGCGCGCAGCGGCGCATCGCTGTAGCCGCGCTTGGCCAGCCAGTCCATCAGCCAGCCGCCGCAGAACACCCCGGCGGTGTTGGCGACGAGCACCACCACGCCCAGCATGTAGCCGGCTTCCGAAGGCGACATGCCGAACTTGCGCATGTAGAACGCCGGCGTCCAGCCCAGCAGCGCGAACAGCACCATCGCATAGAACGAGAAGCCCAGGTAGTGGCAGAAAAAGGTGCTGCGGTGGCGGCCCAGGAAGCGGAAAGTATCTTTCATGGCAGGCTTCTGCACCTGCCCCGAGGCATTGCGCCGCAAGCCCAGCCGCTGCGGATCTCGCACCGTCAGCAGGATCAGCAGCGCGATCAGCAGGCCTGGCAATCCCACAATGAAGAAGGTCACCTGCCAGGGCCGCATCGCGCCTATCCAGGGCAAGGCAACGGTATCCACGCTCTTGAGCAGGTTGATGACGTAGCCGCCGATCAGGAATGCCATGCCGCCGCCGATGAACGAGCCGATCGAATATATCCCGACTGCGCGCCCCAGTTTTTCACGCGGAAACATGTCGCTGAGCATGGAGTACGTGGCAGGCGACAGCGCCGCCTCGCCCACGCCCACGCCGATCCGCGCAAGAAACATCTGCGCGAAATTGCGCGACAGGCCACAGGCCGCCGTGGCCAGGCTCCAGAATGCGACGCCGATCGCGATGATCTTGGGCCGCGAATAGCGATCCGCCAGCAAGGCGATCGGTATGCCCATGAAGGCGTAGAACAAGGAAAACGCCAGCCCGTGCAGCAAGCTGAATTGCGTGTCGGACAGCTGCAGGTCATGCTTGATGGGCTCGATCATCAGCGCCAGGATCTGCCTGTCGACGAAGGAAAATATGTACGCTAGCATGCATATCACCACGACGTACCACTCGTAGGCGTAGCTAGGTTTTGATCCGTGCCGCGGGCTGCCGTCAGTCATGGTTTGTTTCCCTTGTATGGTGGTGAGATCTGCCCATGCCCAAGGACCGGGTCGCGTCTCACTTGCTTGCAGGCCCATCTTTTGTAGGTCTTTGCGCAGCCAGCCTCTATACGCCTGACGCAATGACTGTTCCCGCTGCGCAGGAAAGCATGTTCAACGACACCAATCCGCTGGACCGCCATTGCTTGCTGGACTCGGGCAACATCGCCGAGATCAAGGACCAGGTCAGCCAGCACCTCTGGTCGCACCGCATGTGCGTCCCCCCGGGAAAACCCCTGCAATCCCGCCTGTACGGCGTCTTCTTCGGCAATGCGGCCTTGTTCGATCTGCACTATGGCGCGGAAGTCGAGATCGACGCCGGCGATATCGCCAGCTACTACCTGATCCGAATCACGCTGCAAGGCTCCGGGCTGATCACGCTGGGCAAGCGCAGCGCGTCGATGAGCGCGGGCAGCCTGACCATTTCCTCGCCGTCCGAGCGCAGCGTGATCCGCATCGGCCGCGACTGCCGCAACCTGATCCTGCGCATCGAGCGCGAGGCGCTGGAGCGCCAGCTGCAGCGGCTGCTTGAACGCCCTATCAAGCAGGCGCTGGTGTTCGACCTGCAAATGGATGCCGACGCTCCCGGACCGGTGGCGGTGCGCGAAACGCTGGACTATCTGTGCCGGCTGTACCGCCATCCCGCCATTGAAGGCGTCACGCAAACGCTGGCCGCCGGCTTTTCAGACTACCTGCTGACGCTGCTGCTGACCCAGCTGCCGCACAACTACTCCGAGGCTTTGCAGGCAGACCGCCGCCAGCCGTTGCCGCTGCACGTGCGGCGCGCGCGCGATTACATAGAAAGCCATCTGGACCAGCCGCTATCGCTGATGGACCTGGCGGCCTACTGCGGCGTCTCCGTGCGCACGCTGCAAAACGGCTTTTCGCAGTTCCTGAAGCAGAGTCCCAGCGACTACGTGCGCAACCAGCGGCTGGCCCAGGTGCACGCGGCGCTTGCGCAAGCCGGCGAAGGCGATAGCGTCACCGACATCCTGCTGCGGCACGGCATTTCCAGCTTCGGGCATTTCGCCACCCACTACCGCAAGCGCTACGGCTGCCTGCCGTCGGACACCCTGCGCCAAAGCAGGCATTAGGCGTCGCACGGCAGCGCCGGATTCGCTTGCCGGATCGGAACGCCGCTTGCGCGTTCGGCGCAGCCACGCCTGCACGCCGCCGCTAGGATCAAGGCTCCATCTGACGGAGCTTGACCATGAGAATCAGCGTCATAGGCGGCGGCCACGGCTGCTACGCGGCAGCGGCCGAGCTGTTTGAGAAAGGCCATCACGTGCATTGGTGGCGCAGGGACTGGTCGGCCTTCCAGGGCTTGCGGGATGCGGGCGCGCTGACGGTCACCGACTATCGCGGCAGCCGCCAGGTTCCGCTGGGCGACGGACCGCGGCAGTTGCAGCTGGTGCGCGACCTGGCCACAGCCGTGGAGCATGCGGAGCTGCTGGTCATTCCCCTGCCTTCCACCACCCACGAAGCGCTGGCGCGGGAATTGGCGCCGCTGCTGCGCGACGGCCAGGTCGTGTTCCTGCCGCCTGGCACCTTCGGCTGCTACGTCTTCGCCCGCGCCATGAAAGACGCGGGAAACGTCGCGGATACGGCCTTCGCCGAAACCGGCACCCTGCCCTATCTGGCCCGCAAGCATGGCGAAAAGGTCGTGATCAGCGGCTACGCCACCCGTCTGCCCACCGGCGTCTTTCCGCGGCGGCTGTCGAAGCAGGCGCTGGCCGTGGTCCAGCGCGCCTACCCCAGCATCGAACCGATAGAGGACGGACTTTCGGGCGCACTGATGAACGCCGGCCCCATCATCCATCCGCCGCTCATCATGATGAATGCAGGGCCGCTGGAACACTTCGACAAATGGGACATCCACAACGAAGGCACCCAGGCCTCCATACGGCGCGTGACCGACGCGCTGGACGCGGAGCGCATCGCCATCCGTGTGGCCCTGGGCTATGCCGCGCCCCACTTCCCGTTGGCCGACCACTATGCCGCCGAAGGCGATGAATGGATGTACGGCCGCGGCGCCCATGGCAAGCTCACCGACAGCGGCGACTGGCGCGAGGACATAGACCTGCACACGCACCGCTACATGCTCGAAGACACGCGGCTCGGCCTGTCATTCCTGGTGTCCGCCGGCCGCTGGGCGGGCGTGCCGACGCCGGTCGCGCAAGGCCTGCTGAGCCTGGCCAGCGCGGTCACCGGCCGCGACCTCTACGCGGAAGGACGCACATTCGAACGCCTGGGCCTGGACCGCCTGTCGCACGCGGACATGCGCCAGCTTCTGGCCGAAGGCTGCTGACACGGAGATGCAAGCCATGAATGAAAAAATGTGCGTAGTCGGCGCCGGCCGCATGGGCGTGGGCATCACGCTGTCATACATCCATGCCGGACTGGACGTCACGCTGATAGACATCAAATCGCGCACGCCCGCCGAGCAAGCCGGGTACTTCGCCCGCGTGCGGGACGATCTGCGCCGCGAGCTCGGCATCCTGTGCAGCCTGGGCTTGCTCGACGCCGCGCAGGCGGAGGTTGCGCTGGCGTGCGTGCGCCTATGCACGCGCGAGGATGCGGAGGCAGACCTGAGGCAGGCGCGCGTGGTGTTCGAAGCCGTGCCTGAACGCCTGGACGCCAAGCGCGATGCCTTTGTATGGCTGGGAGCGGCCTGCGCGCCGGACAGCATCATCGCGTCCACCACGTCCACCTTTCTGGTCACCGAGCTGGCGGAACTGGTGCAAAACCCGCAGCGCTTCCTGAACGCGCACTGGCTCAACCCCGCCTACCTGATACCGCTGGTGGAAGTGAGCCGCGGCCCGCAGACCAGCGAGGCCGCGACGCAAGGGCTGCTGGCAGCGCTGCGCCTGGCGGGCAAGAAGCCCGTGCAGTGCGCCCCCGCCGCGGGCTACATCGTGCCCCGCATCCAGGCCCTGGCCATGAACGAAGCGGCCCGCATGGTGGAGGAAGGCGTGGCCAGCGCCGAAGACATCGACACGGCCGTGCGCCTGGGCTTCGGCCTGCGTTTTTCGGTTCTGGGGCTGCTGGAGTTCATCGACTGGGGCGGCGGCGACATTCTCTACTACGCCTCGCGCTACCTCGCCGATGCCATCGATCCGCGCTTCGCCTCGCCTGCGGTCATCGCCCGCAATATGGAACAAGGGCGCAACGGGCTGCGCGACGGCCAGGGCTTCTATGACTACGCCGGCATGGACGTGAATGCCTACAAGATGGAGCGGCTGGCGCAATTGTGCAAGCGCCTGGAAGTGATGGACCTGCTGCCCCGCTACGGCGCGGCGAGGCAGCCGTCCGCGCGATAGCGGGCCTATTGCTCCAGCTCGCCCAGGATCCGGTACGCCAGGCGGACCCTGGCCTCGTTGGGATAATTCCGGTTGGCCAGTATCACGATGCCCAGCTTCTTCGACGGCACGAACGCCACATAACCGCCGAAGCCATTGGTCGAACCCGTCTTGTTGATCCACACGGTCTCCTGCGGCGGCAGCGGCGGGTTCAACGCCGCCACGGGCTGGCTCTGGCTGTTGTAGTTGCCGGCATTGGCCGTCAACAGCGCGTCCAGCGTTGCCGGATAGCGCAATTGCTCCCAGGCCAGGTCCTGGGTCATGTCGCCCAGCTGGTAATAGCCGACGTGTGTCTGCGCGATTGCGCCGCGCAGTTCGGCATCCGCGAGGTTCAAGCCCATGTTCGCGTCGACGAAACGGATCAGGTCGCGTGCGCTGGTCTTCACGCCGTAGGCTTCGTCGGCCAGCACGCCCGGATTCACGCGCACGGGCGCATCCTGCTTGTTGTAGCCCTGCGCGTAGTCCGCCATCCTGGCGGCGGGCACGTCGATGTAGGTGCTGGTCAGGCCCAGCTTGGGAAACAGGTCCCGCTCCATGGCCGCCTTGAACGGCCGGTTCAGGCTCTTGGCCGCCACCATGCCCAGCATGCCGATACTGGGGTTGGCGTAGGTGCGATACGTGCCAGCGGCATGCTCGGGCTTCCAGGCCTTGAGATAGGCCATCAGCTGCGCCTGGTTCTTGATCGCGTCGGGCACCTGCAAGGGGAAGCCGCCGGTCGTGTGCGTCCCCAGGTTGATCAGGCTCAGCTTGGCGAAGTCGCTGCCGGCGAGCTCCGGCAGGTACTTGGCCGGACTGTCGCTCAAGGCCAGGCGGCCGCGCACCTGTGCATAGGCTGCCAGGGTTGCCGTGTAGGTCTTGCTGATGGAGCCGATCTCGTACAGCGTATCGCTGCCGGCCGGCCTGCCGGTCTGCCTGGACGCCACGCCATAGTTGTAGAAATGCTGTGTCCCGTTGCGGGTCACGGCGATCGACATGCCCGCAATGCCGTGTTCGCGCATGACGGCCTGGACCGCCTCGTCGACCTTGCGGTCCGTCTCTGCCTGGCCGGCCTGCGCCAGCGCGCAGCCTGCGGCCATCAGCGCAAACAATCCCGTGCGCAGCATGCTGTTCAAGCGCATTCTCGTCATTCCCTGTCGTGTCGGATCCGTGGCGCCGCGACGGCGGCGCGCATGCATCGTAGCGCGATGCGACGCCTTATTGGTACTAACCCTTGGTCTCATCCCAGGGGAATTTGGCTATTCTCGCCTCGTCGATCCAAAACCCCGCAGAAGAGACCTGCCCCCGCGGCAGGCGCCGACGGAGCAACCGCCCCGGAAACTCTCAGGCAAACAGGACTGCGCGGTCTAGACAATCTGGAGAGAGGCGCCAAGCGCGCCCACCGAAGGGGAACCCGCCGCCGTCTGCGCCGCGGGTGAAGCTCTCAGGTACAGAGACAGATGGGGTGCTGCGGCCGGGTGGCCGCGGCCACTCAATCTGGAGCCATCATGCCCCGCATCGCCATCATTGGCGCCGGTATCACCGGCGTCACGTCCGCCTATGCCTTGAGCAAACTGGGATATCACGTCACTGTCTATGACCGCCAGCGCTATCCGGCCATGGAGACCTCCTACGCCAACGGCGGCCAGTTGTCGGCCAGCAACGCCGAGGTCTGGAACAGCACCGCCACCATCATGAAAGGCCTGCGCTGGCTCGGCCGCCACAACGCCCCGCTGCTGCTCAATCCCCGCTTCAGCTGGCACAAGTACTCCTGGCTGGCGCAGTTCATCGGACAGATCCGCAACTACCGCCGCAACACGATCGAGACCACCCGGCTGGCCATCGCCGCGCGCCAGCATCTGTACGCCATGGCGGAAGAAGAAGGCATAGATTTCGACCTGGAGCGCCGCGGCATCCTGCACATCTACCACGACGCCGCCAGCTTCGAGACCGCGCGCCGCGCCAATGCCCTGCTGCAGGAAGGCGGGCTGGAGCGCTACGCGGTGTCGCCCGAGGAAGCGCGCAGCATCGAACCCACGCTGCAAACCCCTTGCCATGGCGGCTTCTACACGCCCTCGGACGCCACCGGCGACATCCACAAGTTCACCAGCGGCCTGGCCCGCGCCTGCGAGCGCCGCGGCGTGCGCTTCGCGCAGGACGCCGACATCCGCAACATCAGCGTGGACGGCGCGCCCTACGTGCTCGACGTCGTACGCGAGGGCGGCGCGCGCCGCGAGCAGCACGAGGCCGACGCCATCGTCGTCTGCGCCGGCGCCGTCAGCCGGCAGTTCGCCAGGCAACTGGGCGACACGCTCAACATCTACCCGGTCAAGGGCTATTCCATCAGCGTGCACCTGGACGACGCCGCCAGCCAGGCGGCCGCACCGCACGTCAGCCTGCTGGACGAAGCCGCCAAGATCGTCACCAGCCGCCTAGGCGACCGCTTCCGCGTGGCCGGCACGGCGGAGTTCAATGGCTTCAACATGGACATCCGCGCGGAGCGCGTGCAGCCCCTGGTGGACTGGACCCGCAAGCACTTCCCCGGCATCCGCACCTCTCGCGTGGTGCCGTGGTGCGGGCTGCGCCCCATGACTCCAAGCATGATGCCCCGCGTGGGCCCAGGCAGGCGGCCCGGCGTGTTTTACAACACGGGGCATGGGCACCTGGGCTGGACCTTGTCGGCGGCGACGGCGCAGATGCTGGCAGCTAGCGTGAGGGAGGGGGTGGGAGAGGCCTGAGTTGAGGCGAGCAAACCCAGCATTGATGCAACCAGGTTTGCTCGTACCGCTTCGCCTACTTTCTGTCCGAATAATGGGAGAAAAGCCGGCGGATAAGTGAACTCCAGTCTACAGTTGCACCTATCGGTACTTGCACTGGAGGCCCATGCCGTGAAACGCTCGCATCAAGACCAGGCGATTCCATACTGCAATCGCAGCGGGGATAAGGCGGAAGCCTATGCCCTGCTCAAGCTAATCGATCGAGGCCGGCGCGAAATATCGCAGGGAAACGTCATTCCTGCGGGCCACGTCTTTGCCCAATTTGAAGCAATGGACAAAGATGCCGAGGAATGACACTCCCGATTGCATTTCTTCCGCCCGTGGTGAATCTGTTCGCGGAAATTGATCTGCAAGCTCAATAATGCAAGCTCGCTACGAATGCTCAGGTCCCGACGCTGCGCGCTCCAACTCCTTGTGTGTGTAACGCCGCGTCGGTCAATGTACTAAGGCCGCATCCCTGTCTTCGGCAGTCAGCAGTTCCGCGTCCGCATCGTGCCGGAGACTGTCCTTGCACACTTCCCCATCCTTCACCACCAGCAAGATCCGCTCCGGATCCACCAGCAACGACAGATCCTTCAGCGGATCCCCATCGATCATGACCACGTCCGCCAGATAGCCAGGACGCAGCATGCCCAATTCGTGCGGACGTTGCATGATCTCGCCGCCCAACCGGGTGGCGGACACGAGCGCTTCGGTCGGGGTCATGCCGATGTAGTCCACGAAGTACTGGAGGTCGCGGGCGTTGGTGCCGTGGGGCATCCAGGCAAAACCGTAGTCGCCGCCGGGCAGGATGCGGATGCCGCGCTTGTGCATCTTGCGCAGCGACTCCGAGGCGATTTCCAGCTCGCGCTTGTAGCCCATCTGTTCGGCTATGGCGGGCGTGATGCCGTACTCGGACGCGTTGAAGGCGGTGCGGATCAGCCAGCCTATGCCGGGTGCAACGAAATGGCGGTCCTTGTTGGCTTCCAGCATGTCCAGGGCCTCTTCGTCGGCAAAGCTGGCGTGGTAGATCATCTCGATGCCATGGCGCACGCATTGCTTGACTGACTCGCTGGAGCGCGCGTGCGCCGCGACCCGCTTGCCATAGCGCTTGGCCTCGTTCGCCAGCATGGCGATCTCGTCTTCGGCGAAGGGCGACATCTCGGCCGGCAGGCCGGCGATGTACTCGCCCGACAGGTTGATCTTCAGATGGTCGACGCCGTACTTGATGAAGGTGCGCGCCGAGCGCCGGATCTCTTCGGGGCCACAGCACACGCTGCCGAAGCTCAGTTCGTCGAACGGCATGTGCGGCAGCGAGTTGTCGCCCAGCGCGCCTATGGTGGTGATCTCCTGGCTGCCCGCCAGGTAGCGCGGCCCCGGGCATTCGCCGGCATTGATGGCATTGCGCAGCACCACGTCCAGGCGCGGCTTGGCCGCGGCCGCGCCGATTGCCGAGGTCCAGCCCATTTCCAGATAGCGTTTGGCCACGCGCACGCACCAGAGTATGTGCTCTTCCGGCGGCATGAACTGGATCGCGGCCAGCGTGGGCTGGTCGTTCCAGGAAAAATGCGTATGCGCTTCCGTCATGCCCGGCATCAGGAAGCGGCCGCGCCCATCGATGATGCGCGCGCCCTCCCGGCTCACCTGCTCGGGCGTGCGCGCGACCTGCGAAATGCGCGCGCCGTCGATCAGCACCTCGCCTTGAAAAGGCTGCTTGCCGCTGCCATCGAAGATGACGACGTTGGTAATGGCAATTCTGGACATGACAGGTCTCCTCCGGCCCGCGGTTGGGGGCCGATTTCTTATGTTGAAACGCCAGGAAAACGTGGCTTAGCGCAGCGCCGCGTGGAACTCCCGCAGGGCTTCGATGCAGGCCTGGGGCTTTTCGTAAGTGGTCCAGTGGCCGCATCCGTCCAGCACGATGCGGCGGCTGCCTGCCATGCGCGCGGCCAGGGCCTCGACATTGCCGGGCGGCGCCACGCCGTCCTGATCGCCGGTGACCAGCAGGGCCGGTGCGCCGATAGTCTCGACGGCGGCCGGCTGCGCATCCGCCAGCGCCTCGCAGCTCTGCGCATAGCCTTGCGGCGGTTGGCGCATCACGCTCTCGCGCACGAGCGCCAGCACGGCGGGTTGATCCTGCTTGGTCTGGGCGCTGGTCGCGCCCTTGACGATGGCGTCGGCGATCTCCTGCATGGCCGCGTCGCCGCCGCGCGCCAGCTCCGCACGCGCGCGGATGCCGGGCCGGCCCGCGTCGGGCGGAGCGGCCAGCGGGCCGAACAGGGCCAGCGATTTGACCCTGCCCGGATGCGCCACGGCAAGATGCTGGGCCACGACGGTTCCGAGCGAATGGGCGGCGACATGCGCCGCATCGATATCCAATGCGTCCAGCAGCCCGACCAACGCGTCCACGTAGGTAGCGATGGACAGGCGCTTTTCGCCCAGCGGCGAACGAGCGCTGCCCGGTAGATCAGGACGGATCACGCGGAAACCGTCGAAGGCGCCCATGACGGGCGTCCAGGTATTCGAGGAACCGCCCAGGCCGTGTATGCACAACAGTGCCGGCCCCTCGCCGTCGATTTCCACGGCCATGCCGTTGACGTGTTGCGTGCTCATGCTGCCGTCTCCCTTTATCTGAACAGTCGCTGTTTGCATCGGCGCTGCGCCGGCAATTTTTCAGGACTGTATCGGCGCAGGCGGTGGCGCGCTTATCGCTGCGTGCGCGGACTTATCGCAGAGTCAGATTTTGTGCCTAGTGAATACACCTAGCGCGGACAAACGCGTAAACGCCCATAAAATTCCCTGAGCGCCGCACCCGCCCGCACGCAGGCCCAGGCTTGCGCGACGAGGCGATAAGAAAAACGGGAGACAGACATGCAGGAGACCTACGCCTTGCACGAGGGCGCGTTCGGCCGCGCCGTCGTGCTGGAACTGCGCGACGACCTGATCGCGCACGCGCATGCGGAAGTGCAGCTGGCCCTGTGGCTGGGCGGCGCGCGCGTGCTGGGGCATGTCGGCCAGACTCCGGTCCCCTACAGCGAACACCTGGCGCTAGGCACCAATACGTACGAATCGCACGACGCCAGGCTGCTCGAACGGTCGGGCCCGGCCATCTTCCTGGTGCTCTACATCGCCAAGCCCTGGCTGGATGAACGGCGGGCCGCCACGGGGCGGCCATTCCACTTCGCGGCGCCGGGCGTGCCCATCGACGCGGCGGTGCGCCAGGGCTGTTGGCGCTTGCTGGACAAGATCGTGGCGCCGCAGGACCACCCCGGCGCGGACCTGGATGCCGAAGTCGAGGCCTTGCTGCAAGCGGCAATCGAATCGTCGATCGAACCGGAGCGCCCACGCAACCAGATGCCCGCGACGCCGGCGCTGGACCGCCGGCTGCGCGCGGCGATCGCCTACATGCGGGAACACGCCCATGAACCCATCACGGCCGAAGAAGTCGCCAGCCGCGTGGGCCTGTCGCGCGGCCATTTCTTCGCGCTGTTCCGCGATCAGCTCAACACCACGCCGCAAGTTTTCTGGAGCGCCGTGCGCGTCGAAGAAGCCGTGCGCCTGCTGGTACACCAGGAGCAGCCCCTGACCTCGGTAGCGCTGGACCTGGGTTTCTCCACGCCCGGCAATTTCTCCCGCTTCTTCCGCGAGCACATGGGCGTGTCGCCGTCGCGTTTCAGGCGCGCGGCGACGGGCGCGGCGCAGCATCTGCTGACCGGGGTTTCCTGAGCCGCTGGCCGGCCGGACACTGCCCTGCCCGCGCCTAGGCGGTTGCGGCAGGCGCGCGCAGCCGCAAATCCACAGCGTCCTGGCCCGGACGATCGCGGTTGAAATGCGCCCCGCGGCTTTCACCCCGCGCACTCGCCGCACGCACGATGAGATCAGCCGCCAGAGCCAGGTTGCGCAGCTCCAGCAGTTCCAGGCTCAAGCCCTCGCGCAACAGCCGCGCTTCCGTCTGTGCTCGCAGCGGACCAATGAAGGCCGCCGCACGCGCCAGCGATGCATCGCTGCGCAGCACGCCCACGTCCCGGCTCATCAGTTGTCGCAGGTCGCGCCGCAGCCGCGCCAGATCGGGCGACGCCGGCACGGCGATTGCGTCGGGTGCCGGAGTTCTGCGGGAAACATCGGCCCGCTTCTGCCCGAGTATGTCTTGCGCCGCAGCCCGCCCCGTCACCACACATTCCAGCAACGAATTGCTGGCCAGGCGGTTGGCGCCATGCAGCCCGGTGCAGGCGGCCTCGCCCACCGCGTACAGGCCGGGCAGGTTGCTGCGCCCGGCCATGTCGGCGGCGATGCCGCCGCAGGTGTAATGCGCGGCGGGCGCAACCGGGATGGAAGCCGTCGTGATGTCGATGCCCAGCGCCAGGCAGCGCGCCTGGATGGTGGGAAAGTGTTCCCGCAGGAATTGCGGCGATTGGTGGCTGATGTCCAGCTGCACGCATTCCAACCCATGGCGTTCCATCTCGCCCTGGATCGCGCGGGCCACGATGTCGCGCGGCGCCAGTTCGGCGCGCGCATCGTGCGCCGGCATGAAGCGCGCGCCGTTGGGCAGGCGCAGCACACCGCCCTCGCCGCGCACGGCCTCGGAGATGAGGAATCCGCCCGCCTGCGCGTGGTGCAAGCCGGTAGGATGGAATTGCGTGAACTCCATGTTGGCGATCTGGCAGCCCGCGCGCCAGGCCATGGCGATGCCGTCGCCGGTCGCGGCCGGCGGCGCGGTCGTCGTCTGGTATGCCTGCCCCGCGCCGCCCGTGGCCAGCACGACATGGCCGGCCGTTGCGTCGAAGATCCGCCCGCTGCGCAGGTCCAGCAGGCGCACGCCGCGGCAGCGAGCCGCGGCCGTACCCGCGGCGCCGTCCAGAATCAGGTCCACGGCGCAATGCGCCTGCAGCAGCGTGATGCCGGATTGCCGCCGCACTCTGTCCTCCAGCGCCGCGACGATGGCGCTGCCGGTCGCGTCCGCCGCGTGCGCGATGCGGCGCAGGCCGTGCCCGCCTTCGCGCGTCAGATGCAAGCCGCCTTGCTCCAGCGTGAACGCGACGCCCTGCTCCTGCAGCCAGGCGATCGCGCCGCAGGCCCGGGAGATGATGTGCCGCGTGGCCGGCAAGTCGCACAGGCCTGCTCCCGCGACCAGGGTGTCGCTGACATGCGCCTCGATGCTGTCGTCCGCGCCCAGCGGCGCGGCGATGCCGCCCTGGGCGCGGTTGCTGGCGCTGTCGCGCAACTCGCCCTTCGACACGAGGGCGACCCGCCTGCGCGGGGCCAGTTCCAGCGCCGCGGCCATGCCGGCCAGCCCGCTGCCGATGATGATGACGTCGAATTCCATGAGCGGACCTCCGGTAGTCCTTAGGCCGGCCCGACGCTGGCGTATAGCGCCGTGTCGCGTGCGAAGTCGCCGCTGGCCTGCACGCGGCGCTTGCGTTGTTCCGCGAAGTCCAGCATGCGGTCGATCGGCGCCTTGGCGCGCAGGCCCAGCGCGGGGTCCAGCGTGATCTCGTTGCGGCCGTGCTCCAGTGTCTCGGCAAGGTTGCCCAAGGCGTTCATCGCCATCCAGGGGCAATGCGCGCAGCTCTTGCAGCTGGCGCTGTTGCCCGCGGTGGGCGCGGCCAGGAAGGTCTTGCCGGGCGCCTGCGCGCGCATCTTGTGCAGGATGCCCTGGTCGGTCGCGACGATCAGCAGCCCGGCGTCGAACTTGCGCGCGGCCTCGATCAGCTGGGTGGTCGAGCCCACCACGTCCGCCTGCGCCAGCACCGCCGCGGGAGATTCCGGATGCGCCAGCACCTTGGCCTGGGGATGCTCGGCGCGCAGCAGCTCCAGTTCGGTGCCCTTGAACTCGTCATGCACCAGGCAGGACCCCTGCCACAGCAGCATGTCGGCGCCGGTCTGGCGTTGCACGTAGTCGCCCAGATGGCGGTCCGGCGCCCAAAGGATTTTCTCGCCGCGCGCATGCAGGTCGGCGATCACGTCGAGCGCGATCGACGAGGTGACGACCCAGTCCGCGCGCGCCTTCACCTCTGCGCTGGTATTGGCGTAGACCACCACCGTCCGGTCCGGATGGGCATCGCACCAGGCGGCGAAATCGGCGGCCGGACAGCCCAGGTCCAACGAGCAGGTGGCGTCCAGGTCCGGCATCAGGATGCGCTTGTCCGGGCTCAGGATCTTGGCGGTCTCGCCCATGAAGCGCACGCCGGCCACCACCAGCGTGCGGGCCTCGTGGTCGCGGCCGAAGCGAGCCATTTCCAGCGAGTCGCCGACGCAGCCGCCGGTCTGTTCGGCCAGCTCCTGCAACTCCGCATCGACGTAATAGTGGGCGACCAGCACGGCGCGTTCACGCGCCAGGAGTTCGCGTATGCGCGCCACGCAGGCGGCGCGTTCATTGGCTGGCAAGGGTTCGGGCACGCGGGCCCAGGCCTGGCCGACGGCGCTGGGGCAGCTAGTCGTGGCAGGCAGATCGAATTCGACGTACCGGCGGTTGGGGGTGTCCATGGACGCGTCTCCTCGCGAAATATTATGCTCATATTGAGCATTTAATGGTCAAAAAAAGAGCACGGTTTATGCTAGTGTTGAGCATAAACCGTGTCAACGTCTCTTTTGTTACGCCGCCGCTCGCCTGCGCCGCGGCCCGCCAGGCCTCAGATGAAGATCGAGCCGCGCAGGTACAGCGCCGCCTGGCCGCTGATGATCACCCGGCCGTTATCCAGCACCTCGCATTGCAACTGGCCCTTGCGCGCCCCGCCCTGCTGCGCGCTCAGGCTGCGCTTGCCCAGGCGCTGGGCCCAGTACGGCGCCAGCGAGGTGTGCGCCGATCCGGTCACCGGATCCTCGTTCACGCCCACCCGCGGCCCGAACCAGCGCGTCACGAAATCGAATTGCGCCGACGGCGCCGTCACCGCCACGCCGCGCGTCTCGAAAGCCGCCAGCGCGGCGAAGTCCGGCTTCAAGGCATCGATCCGCGTTTCATCGTCGATCACCACCAGATAGTCGTCCGTCTTGTAGAACGCCTGCGCGCCCGGCAGGCCCAGCGCCTGCAGCAGACCCGGCGGGATCTCCTGCGCTTCGGGCCGCTTGGCCGGAAAATCCATCGCCAGCCGGTCGCTCGCGCGGCGCACCTGCAGTTCGCCGCTGCGCGTGGCAAAGCGCAGCACGTCTTCCGTTGCGCCCAGCTGTTCGAACAGCACCCAGGCCGACGCCAGCGTGGCATGGCCGCACAGGTCCACCTCCACCGCGGGCGTGAACCAGCGCAGCTCGTAGACATCGCCCTTGCGCACGAAGTAGGCGGTTTCGGACAGGTTGTTTTCTTCCGCGATGCGTTGCAGCGTTTCGTCCGGCAGCCATGCCTGCAGCGGCACGACCGCCGCCGGATTGCCGCCAAAGGGCGCGGCGGTGAAAGCGTCTACCTGATAGATGTCGAGTTGCGGCATGGCGGATCCTGGTTGATGGCTGAGGTTACGCGTCGGAACGCAAGCCGGCATTTTCCTATGAAAACGCCGGCTCCGGCCGTGGCGGCCCGCCCGCTACACTGTCCGCACGAACAGGCCGCGCAGCTTGCTCCAGAAATCCCCGCCCAGCACGAAGAAGCTGGCGATCAGCATGATGTCTCCGACCAGCTGGGCCTGCCACAGATTGGGCCGCAGGCCCGGCCACATTTCGTCGATGTAGGGTTCCAGCACCGAGGTCAGGATGGGCAGGAAGAACATGACCAGGCCGATGGCATGGCGCACGGGGCCGACCTTCTGCACGGGCGCCAGCTTCTTGGCATGGCCGAACACGATGGACTTCAGCCGCTGAAAGCCTTCCTTGCCCATGACGGCGATGCAGCTCAGCAGCAGCACCTTGTTGGCGATGAAGATGGTGCCGGTCAGCGCGGCGATGCGCGGGCCTGGCACGTCCAGGTAGCCCGCCACCGGGATGAGGAACCACAGGGCGAAGGCGATGATGAACAAACCTATCCCGCATTTGAAGCGCCAGCCCGCTGCGGGCGCGGGTTGGACCGGTTCGTCTGGCAATGGCATGGCTGCCTCCTGGTCAAGCGTTTGAGGGGACTGCGGTTGAAGGATTCGCTCCAGGCTTCGGGCTGCCCGACGCCCGCGATTCGAGCAGGCGCAGCATCAGGCAGGCGTAGAGCGTGACGCCGATGAACAAGCCCATGCGCACCGCGAACGCGGTATAGACGTCCTTGCCGGCGGCGCTGTCCTGCACCGACTGGCCCAGCAGGATGATGAGCGTCACCAGCGTGTTCAGCCAGAAGCTGGGCGGATGGCGGGTCGGACTCAGCCGGTAGAGCTTGCGCGCGGCGATGAGGCCGAACAGCAGCATCCAGAGAAAGAACATCCAGAGGTTCACGAACAGGCTGAGGGCGCACCAGAAAGCCACTGCCAGCGCGCCGCCCAGCAGGGTCGAGCCCAGCAGTTCGCGGGCCGCGCCCTGCGCGGCGGTGACGCAGCTCTGCCGCCCCAGGCTGACCGATTTCAGGATGATGGGCATGTAGCCCAGCGGGTCGGTCAGCGCCAGCAGGAACGCCGGCATCACAACGAGCGAGGCGCGCAAGGCCAGGCGGCTGGCCTGGTCGGGCGGCAGCACGGGCGCCGCCGGCGGCGCGGGCGCGGCCGCCGGCTC
Organism: Achromobacter sp. ACM01; assembly: GCF_014851745.1. Taxonomy (NCBI): domain Bacteria; kingdom Pseudomonadati; phylum Pseudomonadota; class Betaproteobacteria; order Burkholderiales; family Alcaligenaceae; genus Achromobacter; species Achromobacter sp. ACM01. Next base: position 156,120 of record NZ_JACVAF010000008.1, on the reverse strand, counting down.
GGGAAACAGCAGGTGGCAGCCGCCCAACACCAGGACCGCGACCAGCAACCCTTTGCCCAGCGCCTCGATCACCAGGGAAGCCAAGGCGAAGTCGACAGTGCCGGCGGCGGAGATCATGGTCAGCCCGATGATGAGGAAGGTCGACAACAAGCCATTGCCGCCGCGCAGCCCGTGGCGAAAAGCGAAAAAAAGGCAAAGGGCGATGAGCAGCACGCCGCTCAAGGGGTAGTAGCGCAGCAAGGGACTCAGCAGCAATCCGATCGCGGTGGTAAGAAGCGCCATCAGCATCAGGCCCAGCCCGCTCTTGAACGAGAGGGGTCGGTTCATCGACGCCAGCAACATGACGCCCAGCACCGGCGCGACCATGGCGATGGGCAGGTCCAGGCCATAGCTGATGGCCGTGCAGAAAGCCGCGCCCGCGCCCACACGCAGCGCGCGGCGTCCGCGAGGATCGGGATCAGTACGCATAGGAAAGCCAGCTCATCAGCCGCATGTACGCGCGGCCCAGCAGGTTGAGCGGATTGCCGGAACTGGGAAACGCCATGACCTCGGCCTGGCCGCCCACGCGCACGCCGCTCAAGGCCGGCAGGTCGTCGCGATCGAATTCCACGATCACGGGAAAGCGCTGCGCGGGCCGCAGCCAGTCGCGGCTGTTCTGCACCGTGGGCAAGGCGCCGGGCGGCGTGCCCGGCCCCACATTGACGCCATACCCGACGCTGCGCACGCGGCCCTTGAAGATCTGCCCGGGCAGCGCGTCCAGGATGATGGACACCGGCGTGCCGGGCTCTACGTGGCCCAGGTTGTTCTCGGTCATTTCAGCGCTGATCCAGACGTCGTGGATCGCGATCAGCGTCATGACGGGGTTGCCGGCGGCCGCGAACTGCCCGGTGTCGGTGCGCAGGTCAGTGATCAGGCCCGCCGAACGCGCCCGCACCTGCGTGTTGGCCAGGTCCAGCTCGGCCTTTTCCAGGGCAGCGGCGGCGCTGCGCAGCTTGGCGTTGTCTTCCTCGCTGCCGCCTTCCTGTTCGCGCGCGCGCTGCACCTCGGCGCGCGCGGCCGCGACCTGGCTGATGGCCTGCGTCAGATTCGCCCGCGCGATTTCCAGCCGCCGCAGCGATACGGTGCCCTGGTCCTCGCGGTACAGCCGTTCGAGCCGCGTGCTGTCCTGGCGGGCCTTCAGCTCATTGGCCTGCGCCGCGCGCAAGGAAGCCTGTGCCGAATCGATGCCCGCCGTGCCGGCGCCGATCTGCCGGCGCGTGGACTCCAGGTCGGCGCGGGCGCGATCCACGGCGATGCGGTAGTGCTCCGGGTCGACGTCGAACAGCGCCGCGCCGGCCTCGACATCCTGGTTGTTGCGCACGTACACCCGGGTCACGCGCCCCGATACCTCGGAAGCCACCGGCACGACAAAGGCCTGCACCCGCGCCTGCTGCGTGTAAGGCGTATAGCGGTCGGCCAGCAGATACCAGGCCAGGCTCAGCACGATGAACAGAACCGTCCATCGGACGCCCTTTTTCGCGGGATCCGGCGCGGGGGCTGCGGCGGGCTGGGACGGCGAGTCACTCATCGGGTCGCACCTTTTGCGCGGACAGGGCAGTTGGGGAAGCAGGCGCCGGCTCGGATAGCAGATCGCCCCAATCGGTACGCTGCCGCATCTGTTCGCGGGTCGCCGGGTCGAGCACCGGTTCCGCGCTATACCAGCCGCCACCCATCGCCTTGTACAGCGCGATGAGATCGCTTACGGCGCCGCCCCGGTTCACGACGTAGGCGTCCTGCTGGACGGCCAGTGCCTGCTGCGCGTCCAGCACCCGCTGGAAATCGGTATAGCCTTCGCGGTAGAGCGCGTTGGCCAGCGTGAGCGAACGCCCCGCGGCCTGCGCCGACTGTTGCAGGATGCCGTCGCGCTCCAGCGCCTTGATCAGGCCGCTGGCCGCGTCGTCGGCTTCGCGCGCCGCCTGCCGGACGTCGTCCTGGTAGGCCACGATCAGTTGCTGCAGGCGGGCATCCTGCACCCGCACATTGTTCTGCAGGCGGCCGTGGTCGAATACGTTCCAGCTGAGGACCGGGCCGGCCAGCAGCGCCGCGCCGCCCGCCGTGCCCGCCAGCGAGGTGGCGGACCAGGCGATGCTGCCCAGCAGGGTCAGCGAAGGATAGAGGTCCGCCGCGGCCACCCCCACCTGTGCCGACTGTGCGGCGATGCGCAGTTCGGCTGCGCGGATGTCGGGACGGCGCAGCAGCAGGTTGGCGGGCACGTCCTGCAGCACGGCGCGGTCGATCAGCGGCACCTCCGCCGTCTTGTTGTCCAGTTCCGGCATGGGTCCGGGCGGCCGGCCGACCAGGACCGCCAGGGCGTTGCGGGTCCGCATGATCTGGCTTTCGAATTCGGGAATGGTGCCCAGCGTGCTCAGGTACTGCGTGCGGGCCTGCTGCAGGTCCAGTTCGTCGGTCTCGCCGCTGCGGAACAGCTTTTGCGTGATCTCGTAGCTGCGCTTCTGGATGGCGGCATTGTCGCGGGCGATCCGCAGCCGCGCCTCGGCGGTGCGCAGCGCGTAGTAGCTTTCGGCCACCTGGGCGTGCAGCAGCACCAGCACGTCGTCGCGATTGGCCTGGGCCTCGAAGTACAGGGCGTCGGCCGACTCGATGGCGCGGCTGAACCGGCCCCAGAAGTCCAGCTCCCAGCCTATGTCGAAGCCGGCGCTGTATTGCCAGAAGCTGCTGGGGCGCGGATTGCCTTCGGCCGAGCGCGAGGACCGGTGCTGATACAGGGCATTGGCCCCGATCACTTGGGATTGCGGGTAGCGTCCGCTTTGGGCGATGCCCAGCTGGGCGCGCGCTTCCATGATGCGCAGGCCGGCGATGCGCAGGCCCGCGTTGTTGGCATCGGCCTGGGCGATCAGGGCTTCCAGGACGGGGTCGCCGAAAATCTGCCACCACTGCCGGGCGTCCGGCTGCTGTTGCTGGAGGCTGGCCTGCTGCAGCGCGGGAGTGCTCCAGTCCGCGACCCAGCTGGTGCGCTGGGGCTCGAAGTCCGGCCCCACACGCATGCAGCCGCCCAGGCAGAGCATGCCGATCAGCAACAGCCGATTCAAACAGATCAGCGGCGACATCGGTTATCGGGTCCGTGTAGAGCCTGACCGCCATGGTCCACGACGCAGCTCCGACCTTGCCGGAGCGCTGTGCGCGAATTGATTCTATTGGCCTTTTCCGCTTCTCGCCAGAGGATAGTTTCGACGCAAGCACTAAATAAAACGAACTGCTCCTACCTGCCTGTGTACAAGGGGCAACGGTCGGCGCTAAAGTGAAAAATTCCAACGTTCCGACCGTTTCCCCGCAGCATATTCTGGAGTGCCGTCATGAACGCTCAGAAGAAGGCAGCAGCAGAGGACAAGCAGCCGGCGCAAGCCAAGCTTTCGGGAAAGCAATACGCCGAGGAACTGGCCCGGCTGCACGTGGAGCTGGTCAAGCTCCAGGAATGGGTCAGCCAGACGGGCGCCAAGGTCTGCATCATTTTCGAAGGACGCGACGGCGCCGGCAAAGGCGGAACGATCAAGGCGATCACGGAGCGGGTCAGCCCGCGCGTCTTCCGCGTGATCGCCCTGCCCGCCCCTTCGGACCGCGAGAAAACCCAGATGTACATGCAGCGCTACCTGCCTTACCTGCCGGCGGCGGGCGAGGTCGTGATCTTCGACCGCAGTTGGTACAACCGGGCCGGCGTCGAACGGGTAATGGGGTTCTGCTCCAAGGACGACGTCAAGATCTTCCTGAAAGGCGTGCCGCTGGTCGAACGGGCCATCGTGGGCTCGGGCATCATCCTGCTCAAGTATTGGCTGGAAGTCAGCGAAGAAGAACAGACCCGCCGGCTCCAGGCCCGCATCAACGACGAGCGCAAGATCTGGAAGCTGACCAAAATGGACCTGGATTCGTACAGCCGCTGGTACGACTACTCGCGCGCCCGCGACGACATGTTCGCGGCCACCGATACCGGCGTGGCGCCCTGGTATGTTGCGCAATCCGACGACAAGAAAAAGGTGCGCCTGAACATCATCAGCCACCTGCTCGCCCGCATCCCGTACAAGCGCATGCCGCGGGCCAAGGTGAAGCTGCCCAAGCGGCAGAAAGCCGGCGGCTACCGCGACCCGGGACATCCCTTGCGCATGGTCCCCGCCAAATTCTGAGCGGTGCGCCTCTGACGCCCGCAGGCTTCCAAGGAGAACGCTCATGGCCGCCCTGCTGATCAACCATGTGGAAGAAAGCACCTCCGACGAGGACATCCGCGGTTTTCTCATGAAATACGGCTTTCCATCCTGCGACCGCATCCAGCGGGTGCCTAGCGAGGGCGAACGGCCCGCGGTCCTGGTGACGTTCGATGGCGCCGGGCCCGAGGAGCTGCGCGCGCTGGCGCCCCGCATACACCAGGTGTTCTGGAAGAACCATACGATCGCCGTGCTGGTGATGCGCGAGCCCATCGAATAAAGGTCCGCATCGGCCCGGCCAATCGTGACTGGATGTGCCGTTTAAGGGTTTTCCCCAGGATTTCGGTTGTCGATTTCCGGTCAACTCGTACGTCGTGTCAGTACGCACAACTTTCCTGAAAGGCGGACTTACCATGACTACCGGAACCGTAACCCTGCATCGCGTCATGCGCGCGCCGGCCGAACGCATCTATCGGGCGTTCCTGGAACCCGACGCGATCGCGCGCTGGCTCCCTCCTTACGGCTACACCTGCCAGGTCCATCAACTGGATGCAAAGGTCGGCGGCATGCACAAGATGTCGTTCCGCAACTTCGGCACGGGCCACAGCCATGACTTCGGCGGCGAGTACCTGGAATTGTCGCCGGGCCAGAAGATCCGGTACTCGGACCAGTTCGACGATCGGAACCTGCCCGGCCGCATGCAGACCACCGTTACGCTGCGGCAGGTCGCCTGCGGCACGGAGGTAAGCATCGTGCAGGAAGGCATACCGGCGGCGATACCGCCGGAGATGTGCTACCTGGGCTGGCAGGAGTCGCTGGCGCAGCTGATGCGGCTGGTCGAACCGGAGATTCCCGATTGAGGAGTGGGCCTGGCCGCCCTCACGTCTTTCTGGCGATGAACTGCACCACGCATGCCGGACCCGTGTGGAATATGCCTTCGACCACGTCGCGTTCGATTTCCTGCGAAAGCAGCACCTGGCAATTCGGGAAGTCCTGCTCCAGGTCCTCGCGCGCCATGAGCATGTCCGCATCTGGAGGCCCGCCCGTGCCGCGACCCAACTGCGCTTTCCGGTATGCCTCCAGCAGGATGATGCCGCCTGGCCGCAGGGAGCGTTCCGCCAGGCGGTGCAGCCTCCTGCGCACGTGGCTGGGCATGTGGGCGAAGATCGACACCACCGCGCCGAAGGATGCCGGCGGCGGCTCGTACCCGGCGAAGTCCGCCGTTTCGGTGCGGATCGATACGCCCTTCGCCCCCGCCAGCCTGCGCGCCTTGGCGAGTCCAACGGCGGAGCCGTCCACACCAAGCACGTCCAGGCCCAGCGAGGCCAGGAAGACGGCGTTGCGCCCCTCTCCCTCGGCCAGGCTGAGCACCGGCCCGGACAGCAAGCCGGCGTTTTCCGCCAGGAAAGCGTTCGGCTCGGTTCCATACACGTATTCGTCGACGGCGTAGCGTTCATCCCACATATGCTTGAACTCCCAGGTTGTTGGTCACGGCTCAGGGCAAGGGAACACTCCCGTCCGTCTCGTGCCGGAATGCAGATAGTCTTTCACTTCAAGTCGACTTGAGGTCAAGCGAAAGGAGCCCACGCATGGCAGAAAAATCCACGGCGAAATCCGTGAAGGCCACCAAGAAAGCAGGTTCGCAACCCGTCCTGCTGTCCGGCGGCAATCCGCAGATCGCCAAGGGCGCGGGCGACGCGCCGGTGCAGGCCTATATCGCGGCCATGCCTGGCTGGAAGAACGATCTCGGACGCCGCCTGGACGCCTTGATCGAGCGTGCAGCACCCGGCGTGCAGAAGGCGGTCAAGTGGAATTCGCCGCTGTATGGCATGGACGGCCAGGCCTGGTTCCTGAGCATCCATTGCTTTACCAAGTACGTGAAGGTGGCGTTCTTTCGCGGCGCGCAGCTGCGGCCCGTGCCGCCGGGACCGTCCAAGAGCCAGGACACGCGCTATCTGGATATCCGTGAGGACGATGAGCTGGACGAAGCGCAGTTCATGGACTGGGTGCAGCAGGCCAGCGCGCTGCCCGGCGAGCGGATGTAGGCGCGGCCCCAGGCATTCAGCCCCCTTGGGCCGCGACGCTAGCGCCGCGCCCGGCGCGTTTTCCCTGAGACGGCCTGCGGCGCGGCCGCGCCCGACAGCAGGTCCTGCACCAGCTCGATGACCCGCTCGGCGGTCGGGGACAGGGTACGGCGCGCGCGGTGGATGACGCTGTAGGTCAGCGGGCCGGCGGCGGGATAGGACAGCGGCAAGGGCTCCAGCACACCCTGCGCAAGTTCGGACGCGATAGCCTCGCGCGTGCAGAACAGCACCACGTCGCTGCCCAGCGCCACCTCGCGCAACGTGGCGACGCTATCGCATTCGAAGGCGATGGGCAGGTCTTCCGGCCGTGCCACCTGATACAGCCGGGCCAGGTACTCGCGCGCCCGCAGCGGCAGGTCGGTGGCGGCCAGCCGGTACTGCGCCAGCGCGGCGCGCAGGCGCGGCTTGCCCAGGCCCTGCAGCGGATGGCCGGCGCGCGTGAACAGGCCGCCGTGCTGCGGCGGCAGCGGCCGCACCGCAAAGTCGTCGGGCGGCGGCAGGCTGTGCGTCACGGCCACCGCGAAATCCAGCTTGTCCTGCAGCAGCTTGTCCAGCAGGCGCTGCCAGCTCTCGATCTCGACGTGCACGCTCAGGCCCGGATGCTCGCGCGCGATGCGCACCAGCAGCGGCGACAGGAATCCGGCCGCCGGAAACGCCCCCACGCCCAGGTTCACGCGGCCCGTGTCGTGGCCGCGGATCAATTCGGCCTCGCGCCGCAGGTCGCGGGTTTCTGCCAGGATGCGCTGCGCACGCTCCAGCACCATGCGCCCGGCCTGCGTGGGCGTGACGCCCGTGGACGCCCGGTCCACCAGCACCAGCCCCAGCGAGTCTTCCAGCGACTGGATGCTGCGCGTCAGCGCCGACTGCGTCAGATGCAGCCGCTGCGCCGCCCGGGAGTAGTGCTTTTCCTCAACCAGCACGGCGTAGTGCTGGAGCGACCGTATTGTGAGGCTCATGTATTTTTCTCATCAATATTGGGCCAAATATGCATTTGATTGAGCGCAAAGGCAAGACTACAAAAGACTTGCCGCGACGGAAAATTGCAGCGCCGGCGCCCTGTGGTGAACCTCATTCCAGAGCAATGCACGACATTGCCTACCCCCAGGAGGAGACAATATGAACCGCAAGTCGTTCTTGAAGCTGTTGGGTAGCGGCGGGGCTGCCATGCTGGGCGCCCTGGCCTGTCTTTCGGCGGCGGCCGCCCCGCTGACGCAGGCGCCGCCCTGGCCGGGCGGCGGCAAGCCCATCCGCCTGGTGGTGCCGTTTCCGGCCGGGTCGGGGTCCGACGCGCTGGCGCGCATGCTGGCGATGAAGGTCACGCAACGCACCGGCGCACCGGTCATCATCGACAACAAGCCCGGCGCCGGCACCATGATAGGCGCGCAGGAAGTGGCCCGCGCCAGCCCCGACGGCTACACCCTGCTCTACACCATCGTCGTCACGCACACGCAGAATCCGCATCTCTACAAGAAGCTGCCCTACGACCCGGTGAAGGACTTCACCCCGGTCATCCAGGTGGTGCGTTCTGCCACCGTGCTGGTCGCCAACAAGGACGCGCCCTTTTCGACCACGGCGCAGATGATCGACTATGCGCGGGCCAATCCTGGCAAGCCGAACTTCGCTTCCTACAGCCCGGGGTCCACCTCGCATCTGAACGGCGAAATACTCAAGCAGCAGACCGGCATCGACATCGTGCACGTCCCCTACAAGGGCACGGCCGACGCCAGCCGCGCGCTGCTGGCGGGCGAGGTCCAGGTCTACTTCGACGGCACGGCCACCGCCGTGGAAAACGCGCGCGCCGGCAAGGTCAAGCTGCTGGGCCCGGCCACCGACCGCCGCCTGAGCGTGCTGCCGGACCTGCCCACCCTGAAGGAGCAAGGCATACCCGGGCTGGACATCGTCGGCTGGCAAGGCATCTTCGGCCCCGGCGACATGCCGCCCGCGCTGGCCGAGCGCGTGGCCCAGGTGTTCCGCGAGGCGCTGGACTCGCCCGACGTAACCCAGAGCATCGTGTCCCAGGGCAATGAAGTCAGCGGCGCGGGTCCCAAGGAGTTCGCGCAGATCGTCCAGCAGGACAGCGAACGCTGGGGCGCGGTGATCAAGCGCATCGGCCTGGTCCTCCAGTAACCGCGGCAGGTATCGAAAGGAGAGCGCAATGCATGATCTGGTCATACGCGGCGGCACGATCGTCGATGGATCGGGACGGCCCCGCTACCAGGCGGACCTGGCGATCGAGGACGGACGCGTGGTCCAGGCCGAAGGCCGGGCCGGCGCGGCGCGCCGCGAGATCCGCGCCGACGGCTGCCTGGTGGCCCCGGGCTGGGTGGACATCCACACCCACTACGACGGCCAGGCCACCTGGGACCCGTATCTCAGCCCTTCCACCTGGCACGGCGTCACCACGGCCATCATGGGCAACTGCGGCGTGGGCTTCGCCCCCGTCAAACCCGAACGGCGCGAATGGCTGATCAAGGTCATGGAGGGCGTCGAGGACATACCCGGCTCGGTGCTTTCCGAAGGCATCCAGTGGGATTGGGAGACCTTTCCCGAATACCTGGACGCGCTGGACCGCCGCCCCAAGGCCCTGGACGTGGGCGCACAGATCCCGCACAGCGCGGTGCGCGCCTACGTGATGGGCGAACGCGCCATCCACCACGACGAGGCCTCGCCCAGCGACCTGATCGCCATGCGCGAAGTGGTGCGCGAAGCGCTGACCGCCGGCGCGGTGGGCTTCTCCACGTCGCGCACCTTCCTGCACAAGTACGACGAACGCAAGTATCCGCCCGGCACCTTCGCCACCGGCGAGGAGATCACCGCCCTGGGCTCGGTCATGGGCGAAGTCGGGCATGGCGTGTTCCAGATGACCGCCAACCATCCCGCCATGGAAGGCGAAATGCCGTGGCTGGAGCAGCTGGCGCGCCACAACCGCCTGCCCGTGCTGTTCAACCTGCAGCAGACCGACGCCGCGCCCGACGTCTGGAAGCAGATCGCCGGCAGCCTGGACCGCGCGCACCGCGCAGGCGTGCCGCTGCTGGCAGGCATCAGCGGACGTCCGCTGGGCATCCTGTTTTCGTGGCAGAGCACGCTGCACCCGTTCATCGCGCATCCCAGCTATCAGGCGCTGCATGCCCTGCCGCTGGCGGAAAAGCTGGCCCGCCTGCGCGACCCCGCCACGCGCAGCCGCATCATGAACGAACAGCGCGGCCTACTGGACCGCCGCGCTGAAACGCTGTTCAGCAGCTTCCACAAGATCTTCCGCCTGGGCAGCGATCCCGACTACGAACCGCTGCCCGGGGAAAGCGTGGCAGCAATGGCGCAACGCAGCGGCCGCGCGCCGCTGGAGATCGTCTATGACCTGATGCTGGAAAACGAGGGCCAGGCGATCCTCTACTACCCGTCCTTCAACTATTCGTACGAGAACCTGGACCACCTGCACCAGCTGATGCAGCAGCCCTACACGGTCAACAGCCTGTCCGACGGCGGCGCGCATTGCGGCTATATCTGCGACGTGAGCATGCCCACCTTCATGCTCAGCCACTGGACCCGCGACCGCCGCCGCGGCCCGCTGCTGGAACTGGAGCATGTGGTCAAGCGCCAGACGCGCGACACCGCCAGCGTGTACGGGCTGCTGGATCGCGGCCTGCTGCAGCCCGGCTACAAGGCCGACGTCAACATCATCGATCCCGATGCGGTGCGCGTGCACTGCCCGGAGATGGTGTTCGACCTGCCGGGCGGCGGCCGCCGTTTGATCCAGCGCGCCGACGGCTACGTGGCCACGCTGGTCAATGGCCTGCCGATCTTCGAAGGCGGCGCGGCCACCGGCGAACTGCCCGGCAAGCTGCTGCGCGGAGCGCGCAGCCAGCAGGCTTGAAAGACGCGAAGCCGGCCCGCGCCGCGCGCCAGTCTCAGGCGCGCGGTCGGTCCGGCGTGTACTGCCCCAACAGCCCGGCGACCCAATCGATGAACACGCGCAGCTTGGCGCTCACGTGCCGGTTGGGCGGAAACGCCACGTACATCGGCATGGAATCCAGGCGCCAGTCCTGGAACAGCGGCACCAGCTCGCCGCTGTCGACGTGAGCGCGTGACATGTAGTCCGGCAACCACAGCACGCCCAGCCCGGCCAGACCGGCCGCCAGATAGGCGTTGCCGTCGTCGACCGCCAGCACGTAGCGCCCGTGCACCTTGAGGCTTTCGCCGCCGCGGCGCATGGCGTAGGGCAAAGCCTTGCCGTTGCGCGCCCACAGAAAGCCCACGATACGGTGATGCGTGTCCTCCAGCTCGCGCGGATGCGCCGGCGTGCCTGCGCGCTTCAGGTACTCCGGCGCCGCGTACACGCCAAGCAGCAAGTCGCCCACGCGCCGTGCCATCAGCGACTGGTCGGTGAGTTCGCCGCCGCGCACCACGCAGTCGACGTTCTCGCCGATCAGATCGACGATCCGGTCGCTCACGCCCATGTCCAGCTGGATGTCGGGATATTGCGCATGGAACGCCGGCAAGGCCGGCACCAGGATCATGCGCGCCAGCGGGCTGGGCACGTCCACGCGCAAACGCCCCCGCGGCACCGCCGACGCCCCGGACAGGCTGGTCTCGGCATCGTCCATGTCGGCCAGCAGCCTCAGCACGCGCTCATAGTAGGCGGCGCCGTCGGCGGTCACGTTGACCTTGCGGGTGGTGCGGTTCAGCAGCTTGACGCGCAAGCGCGCCTCCAACTGCTGCACCAGTTGCGTCACGCTGGTCTTGCTCATGTGCAAGGTCTCGGCCGCCTTGGTGAAGCTGCCGGTTTCCACCACGCGGACGAAGGCCTGCATCGCGTCGAAACGGTCCATCTCTGCTCCCGCTCTTCCTGATTATTTGGATTCTACAAACAGTGATGGACGGACTTGCCCGTTTATCGCGGCAACGGGGGCACCTAAAGTGCCTACATCGTCAATCCCGGGCCGGATGCGGCCCATAGATGGAGATAGCCATGACCCAACGCGACGTTGTTTTTCCCCCGGGGCGTCACGCCTTGTATGAGCGCGACCGCTATTCACCCGCAATTCGTTCCAATGGATTCCTGTTCGTCTCGGGACAGGTGGGCAGCCGCGAGGACGGCACGCCCGAGCCCGACCTGCAGGAGCATGTGCGGCTTGCGTTCCGCAATCTGCAAGCCATCCTGGCGGCGGCCGGCAGCAGCTTCGATGACGTGGTCGACGTGACGGTGTTCATGGTCGACCCGGCATCCCGGTTCGAGACGATCTGGCAGGTGGTGCCGGAATTCTGGGGCGTGGCGCCGTACCCGGCCCTGACCGCGGTGGGCGTGACCTGGCTCAATGGTTTCGACTTCGAGATCAAGGTGATCGCGAAACTGCCGCAGACGGCCCAGGACTGATCCGGGCCGTCGCGCTCACACCACGCCGACCCGGATCACACCAGCGATGGTCTGCGCCGCCTGTTGCAAGGCGGGCACCATGTCCCCTTCCAGCCGGTTCCCTGCCACTTCCGGGGCGGCCACCGAAATCCCCACCGACAACAGGCGCGAGCCGGCCTGCGGCACGGGCACGGCCACCGACACCTGGTTGCTGTCCGGGTAGTCGAACCGGGTCCACTCCCCCGGCCCCAGGCGCAAGCCGCCGGCCAACGCGCTCGCCGGCGGCAGCACGCTGCCCACGCGCAGGTTCATCACCACCAGGCGGCGGCGCTCGGCCGGCGCCATGGCGCGGCCGATGATGATCACGCCTTCGGGGTTGGCCTCGCCCAGGTTGGACGTGCCTGAATAGGCGTCGGCCAGGTTCTGCAGGATCTCCTGCACGGCGTCCGTCACTCCCAGGCTCTCCATGGCCGCGAACCCCAGCTCGAAAACCAGCGGCGTAAGCCGCCAGCGGCTGTCTTCGCGCGCCGCGTAGCCCTCTTCTTCCAGCGTCTGCAGAAACCGCAGCACGGTCGCGTGCGGCAGGTCGACCGCGCGCGCAAGTTCGGCCAGCGTGGGTCGGCCGTTGCCGCGGAAGGCCCGCATGATGGATAGACACCGCTGAATCGATCTATTATTCTTCAATCGTTCACCTAATAAACGTATTGATCACTAGGTGAACAATACACATAAACGATGCTCCCGGCAAGACCGGCGAGCCCGGGAAGGAGACATAGCTATGAAACGCATCGCACTCGCCTTGGCGGCGGGTCTCGTGTTCTGTACGGGATCCGCCGCAGCGCAAGCAAGCTGGCCCGCGCAGCCGGTCAAATGGATCGTGCCCTACCCGCCGGGCGGATCGACCGACATGCTGGCCCGCTTGGTCAGCCACAAGCTCGGCGAACGGTTGGGCCAGCCAGTCATCGTCGAGAACAAGGCGGGGGCCGGCGGCAACATAGGCACCGATTTCGCGGTCAAGCAGCCGGCCGACGGCTACACCATCGTGATGGGCAATATCGGCCCCATTTCCATCAACCCCGCGCTCTATCCGGACCTGCCCTACAAGCCTCAGCGGGACCTGGCGCCCGTCACGATGCTGATGAGCGTGCCCAACCTGCTGGTGGTCAATCCCGCGTTGCCGGTGCGTTCGGTGCAGGAACTGATCGCCTACGCGAAGAAATCGAAAGCGCCGCTGGACTACGCCACCCCCGGCGCGGGCACCTCGCTGCACCTGGCGGGCGAATTGTTCGCCGCGTCGGCGGGCGTGCGCCTGACCCACGTGCCCTACCGCGGCAGCGCGCCGGGCCTGAACGACACCGTGGCGGGCCACGTGCCGATGATGTTCGACAACATGCCCTCGGCGCTGCAACTGGTGAAGGCCGGCAAGCTGCGCGCGCTGGCGATCACCAGCACGGCGCGCTCGCCGCAGCTGCCCGACGTGCCGACGATGGCCGAGGCAGGCCTGCCGGGCTACGAGATCGCCGGATGGTTCGGCGTGCTGGCGCCTGCCGCCACGCCCAAGCCCATCATCGAACGCCTGAACAAGGAACTGCTGGCCGTGCTGGCCATGCCCGACGTGCGCGAACAGATAGGCGCCATGGGCGGCATCATTTCGGCCGAAGGGCCGGCGGACTTCGGCCGCTACATCGCGGCGGAAACCGACAAGTGGGGCGCGCTGGTGAGCAAGGCGCAGATCAAGCTTCAATAGGCAAGGAGACAAGCATGACCACGTATCGCCATCTGGAAACCCAACCGATAGCCGGCGCGCTGGGCGCCGAGATCCGCGGCATCGACCTGTCGCGGCCGCTATCGGACGATCAGTTCGACGAAGTGCGCAACGCACTGCACGAGCACCTGGTGGTGTTCTTCCGCGACCAGCAGTTGACGCCGCAGCAGCACATCGATTTCAGCTCGCGCTTCGGCGAGCTGCTGGAAGTGCCCTTCGTGCGGGCGCTGGAAGGACACCCGACCATCCTGCCCGTGATGAAAGGCCGCGCGGAAACCACCCGGCGCCTGTTCGGCGGCCTGTGGCACACGGACATGAGCTATGCCGAAGAGCCGCCGCTGGGCTCGGCGCTATACGGCCGCGTCATTCCGCCCTACGGCGGCGACACCATGTGGGCGAACATGTACCGCGCCTACGACGCGCTGTCGGACCGGCTGAAGCAGATACTGGACGGGCTGGGCGCTGTGCACAGCGCGGTGCGCTCCTATGGCGCGGGTGGCGCGGTGGTGAACAACGGCGACCCGGCCCACAAGATGGACGTGCGCACCGACGACCGCGCCGCCAGCGAAGTGGTCCACCCCGTGGTGCGCGTGCACCCGGCCACCGGCAAAAAGGCGCTGTATGTGAACAGCACCTATACATTGCGCTTTGACGGCATGACCCAGGAAGAAAGCGAACCCCTGCTGCAGTTCCTGTACCGCCACGCGGCGCGGCCGGAGTTCACCTGCCGCTTCCGCTGGGCGCCGGGCTCGCTGGCGCTTTGGGACAACCGCTGCACCCAGCACCTGGCCATGAACGACTATGACGGCTTCGACCGCGAGATGCACCGCACCACGATCTCGGGCGACCGGCCGATCGCGGTCGCGCGCTGAACGGTCGGGCCGGTCAGGCGGGATGACTCAACGCGGCGGCTTCAGCGGCAAGAGCCGCCGGTAGCCCGCCGGCAGCGGCTGGGCGGCGTGCTCCGTGACGGTGCGCGCCAGCCGCTGCGCCAACTCCGGCGGAAACGGCTTGGCGCGCCGCGTTTCCAGATCCACATGCAGCGACAGCTGCTCCATGGTGGCCGCGACGTAGCCGTCGCGGGTCTGCATCAGCTCCATCAGGCACAGCAGGCGCTTGTCGTCCGCTTCCAGCAGCCGGATGCGCAACGCGAGCGGATCGCCCGCCAGCACTTCACGCAGATAAGCCACGTGCACGTTCATCGTGTAGATGCCGCAGCGCGTGGCCTCGGTGTAGTCCAGCCCCACCCCGACCTCGCGCAGCAACTGGAAGCCGACGCGGTCGAAGATGCCCACGTAATGGGCGGCATTCATGTGGCCGTACTCGTCGATCCAGGCGGGATCCACGCTCAGGGTCGTGGACGGAAGGGCTGATGTCATGGTTTCCTCGGCGGCGGGGTTGTAATCAGCCCATGACCTTAGCCGACGTCCGCTGGCGGATCAACGTCTGCGTCGTCGCGGCGGAAGGTCCGCCGAAGGTGGTCCGTCCTGTGCGCCGCGCGTCAGCCGGCCATCGCCCATCGAACTACTTCTTTGCGCCAGCCGGCGCCGGCCAGACGGCCGATGCATCGCTGCGCCGCCGGAACAATCGTCCATACGTGCACGGCCACCTTGCCGATAGGCGAACGGCGTCGTATCCCGCACCCTGGCGGACAGGCGTAAATAGACAAGTTCGCGTCTTGATTCTCAAGGCGACGCTGACAACGCGCGGGGGCGCGCGCTCGAGGTCGGGGAACCAAGATGAATATCCTGTTGGCGTTCGCGCCGTTCATCGTGTTTGTCATCATTGAAAGAACCGTCGGTGTGCTGGAAGGGCTTGCTGCCGGCACCTTCGTATCCGCCGGGCTGGTGCTTCGCGACTGGCTCAGCCCCGAACGGCGCATCAAGGTCCTGGAAACCGGCACGCTGCTGCTGTTCACAGGACTGACCCTGTATGCCCCGATGGCGGACGGGGATTCCTGGACGATCGCCCAGGCGCGCCTGCGGGTCGACGCCGGGATACTGGTCCTGGTGCTGCTGACCCTGGCGCTGCGCCGGCCGTTCACACTGGAATATGCGCGGGAAAAAGAACCGGAATACGTCTGGAAGAACCGCCGCTATGCCCGCATGAACTATGCCGTGGCCACGGCCTGGGCGCTGGCGTTTGCGAGCATGGTGGCGGCCGACGCGCTGCTGCTGTACAAGCCCCAATTGCCGCAGGCGGTCGCCATCGCAGTGACGGTGGCGGCGCTGGCCGGCGCAATGAAATTCACCGCTTGGTATCCGGACAGGGTGTCGGCGACCACGCTAAGGTAGCGCGCCCGAACCCGCGGATGTCGCGGCGCGCGATACCCGGTCGCACCGCATTGCGCTAAAGCCGCTACTGGAAGTGGTAGCGCTCGCGATAGCCCACCGGCGACATGCCGCAGTACTTGTTGAAAATATCGCGGAAGGCCTTGGTGTCGTTGTAGCCGACTTCGTACATGACTTCGGCCACGCTCTTGCGCGAGGTCTCCAGGCGCTTCTTGGCCGCTTCCACCCGCACCCGCTGCACGTACTCGACGATGCTGTTGCCGGTTGCCTGGCGAAAGCGGCGCTCCAGCGTGCGGCGTCCCATGGCGTGGCGGTCCGCCAGTTCCTCGACGGTGATTTTTTCCGTGTAGCGGCCTTCGATGTAATCCTGCACCGCGCGCACGACCTCGTCGGCGTGGGCCTTCTGCCCCACGAACACCGCGAATGGCAACTGGCTCTGGCGGCTCCAGTCCAGCTGGAAGTACTTGGCGCACCAGATGGCAGTGTCGCGGTCGGTGTATTTTTCGATCAGATGCAGCACCAGGTGCGCGGCTGAGAACGCGCCGCCGCTGGTGTAGATACCGTTGTCCGCCATGACGACGCGGTCGCTGACCCATTGCACGTTGGGAAACATGCTGGCGTAGAGGTTCTGCGCCACCCAGTGGACCACCGCCTGCTGGCCGTCCAGGACGCCGCCCGCCGCCAGCAACGCGGCGCCCATGCACAGGCTGGCGACTTCGCCGCCATCACGGTGATGGCGTGACAGCCAGTCGATCAGTTCGCGGTTGGACAACACCGCGTCGGACACCGAGCCCAGCAGCGGCGGCGCGATGCAGATGTCGATGTCGTGGGCATCGGCCAGGACCATGTCGGCCTGCACCGTGATGCGGCCTTGGTCCAGGCGGACTTCGCGGTTCACGGCCAGGGTGCGCACCGTGAACCGGGGTTCGCGCCCGTGCGCAGCCAGGTATTCGTTGGCGACCAGGAAGCCATGCCTGGCGGTTTCCAGCGAGGCGATGTTTGCCCCCAGGGGCAGTAGGAAGGCGACGTTTTTCATCCTGCAAAGCATACGCCTGCCAGCTGTCGCAATCCACCCTCAAGATTGTCGCAATCGCCTATCTGAGATCGCCGCCGATCCCGATACAGTGACACTTACCGGAATGAGATCCGGGCAGCGCCAGGGGCGGCTTGCGGGGCGTCCTGGCGCGGAACAGAACAACGTGGATCAAGGAGTTACTGATGGAAAAGTATGTAGACGGCTTCCTGCTGCCCGTGCCCAAGGCCAACCTCGAAACCTACCGGAAGATGGCGCAGCAGGCGCAGACAGTGTGGCTGGAGCATGGCGCCCTCGACTACCGGGAATGCGTGGCCGAAGAGATCGACAAGGAAGGTTTCGCCGCATTCAGCGCCGCTGCCGGCGCGCGCGAGGACGAGACGGTGGTGTTCGCCTGGATCACCTACGCCAACAAGGCGGAGCGCGACCGGATCAACGCCAAGGTCATGTCGGACCCGCGCCTGGCCGAGAACTGCTGCGAAGGCGTGTTCGACTTCAAGCGCATGTGCTGGGGCGGCTTCGCCACACTGGTAGGCAACTGAGGCGGCAGGATCTTTCCCGCCCGTTCAAACGCAACAATCTGGAGATACCTCATGGCTAACCCTGCAAGCAAACCCATACCCGAAGGCATGCATACGCTCACCCCGCACATCGTGTGCGAAGGCGCGGCGCAGGCCATCGACTTCTACAAGAAAGCCTTCAACGCCGAGGAGCTGGCCCGGCTGCCCGGCCCCAACGGCAAGATCATGCATGCCGCCATACGCATCGGCGATTCCGTCATGATGCTGATGGACGACTTCCCCGAATGGGGCAGCCTGGGCCCGAAGGCGCTCAAAGGCACGCCCGTCACCCTGCACCTGTACGTGGCCGACGTGGACGCGGCGATGAAACAGGCGGTGGCGGCCGGCGCCCAGGTGACCATGCCCGTGGCGGACATGTTCTGGGGCGACCGCTACGGCCAGGTGGTGGACCCTTGCGGACACCGCTGGTCCATCGCCACGCACAAGTTCGACCTGACGCCGCAAGAAGTCCAGGAGAACATGGCGAAGATGGGGCCGATGGAAGGCTGCGGCGACGCGACCAAGAAACAGAGTTAAGCGGCCGGCTGCGGATACGGCCCCAGGAAATCCAGCTTGCCGATCTTCACGCCCGCGTGGCGCAGGATGGCGTAGGCCGTCGTGACATGGAAGTAGAAGTTCGGCAGCGCGAACGTCAGCAGGTAGTCGTCGCCGCGGAACTCCTGCTTGAAGTCGCCGAACGCCAGCGAAACCTTGCGGCCTTCGGCGCCATCCAGCCGGTCCGCCGGCACGTCCTGCAGATACGCGAGCGTGGCGGCGATGCGCTGCTGCAATTGCTCGAACGTGGTTTCCTCATCCGGAAACTTGGGCGCTTCCACCCGCGACAGGCGCTGCACCGCGAACTTGGACGCATCGCTGGCGCGCTGGATCTGGCCGCTCAACGGATACATGTCCGGCGCCAGCCGGGCATTGATCAGTTCGGCCGGATCCATGCCGGCGGCGGCCGCGTGGTCGGCGGCCTTTTGCAGTAGCGCGGCCAGCACCTTCAGGCCGCGGACGAAGGCAGGCACGCTGGCCTGATACATGGATAGTGACATGTCGGAGCTCCCTACAGGGACGAGGCGGTAGGCGCGGAATACGCCGGGAACACGCTGATCTTACTGCCGAGGCGGTGACGGAACCGCCACCCGCTGCGCGGGCTGCCCCAGGCCTATTCCGCCTGCCCGCGCGCCACGCGACGGTGCGTCTGGAAGAAGCGCCAGATCAGCGCCGAGGCATCCGGCCCGCTGCGCGCGTGATAGCGTACCGAGGCGTCGCCGCCGCTCCAGGCGTGCTCCACGAGCGTGATTTCGCATAGCCGCAGCAGCGTGCGGCTGCCGCGCAGCATGTCGACGCGGCGGTAGGACTTATCCGTGCCCAACCCCAGCACGCGCTCGACCGGTACGCTTTCGGGCGGCAGATCGTTCACGGCGCGAAACTGTTCGAACAACTGCCGCGCGTTGCGCGGCGCCACCGTAGGATCCAGCTGCCCCTGCAGAATCATGGCGGGCATGCCCAGGCGGAACACCGCCGGGTCCGCGACCTTTTCCAGCAAGGGCAATAACGGCTTGAGCGCGCCGCGCCGCATGGTGCCTATGCCCCCGGTGGCGCTGTGGGCGTCCCCCGCGACCGGCCCGGAATGCATGGCCACGGCGGCAATCAGGCGCGGATGCCGCAATGCCACCAGCGCGGCCATGCCGGCCCCGGCCGAAAGCCCCGCGATGTAGACGCGTTCGGGGTCCAGCGCATGCCTGGCGCACTCCGCGCGGATCAGGGCGGCAATCAGGTCGGCTTCCGCCCCGCCGTGCGCGTCGTCGGGCTGGAACCAGCGCCAGCAACGCTGCACCTGACGGGTCATGGATTGCTGCGGATACAGCACCATGAAGCCGCCCGCGTCGGCCCATTGATTCATGCGCGAACCGCGGGCGAACGACAGCGCCGTCTGCCTGCAGCCGTGCAGCATCACCACCAGCGGCATGCCGGCGCGCGGCGCCGCGGCGGGCGTGTAGCGCGCGAAGGTGAGACGGCGGCCCTGGGCGTCGGAGAATTGCCGGGAGGCTTCCCAGCGGCCCGTCCCCAGCGAAGGCGCGGCGGCGCTGCGGGAAGCGGAGGCCGCAGCGGGCTTGGCGGCCCGGCGCTTGGGCGCGCTGCGCTTCTTGGCGGCCTTGGGCGTGGCCATGCGCATGGCGGCGCGCTGCAGCTTGCCGATTTTCTTCGCGGCCTTGAAAAACAAGTTGGTGAAACTGCGCGCCATTGCTGGGCCTCGGCCAGTAAACCTGCGTTTGCTTGCGCGCTGAATGTATCACAGAGTAACTTCCAGGCAGCGCTTTCGGGACGCCGACGCGCAGGTCGATTTGCAGTAGATCAAACGGATACCGCCTCGACCGCGGCCAACCGGCACGCCGCCTTGAGCCGCCGCCCCAAAGCGCCTAAGGTGTAGGCTAAACCAACCTAGACGCATTCATGTTTCCCAACGACAGACCCCAGACCCTGGGCGAGGAAATCGCCAACGCCATCAGCCACGGCGTCGGCGCCGCCGGCGCCGTGGCCTCTGCCCCCATCCTGATCCTGGCCGCCGTGCGCCAGGGCGATGCCGCCTTCATCGCGGGCGCCGCGGTCTTCGCCGCGACGATGTGCCTGCTGTACCTGGCGTCCACCATCTATCACGCGCTGCCCAGAAGCCGCGCCAAGCAGCTTTTCAACGTGCTGGACCATTCCGCCATCTATCTGCTGATCGCGGGCACCTACACGCCCTTCGCCCTGGGCGCCCTGCGCGGCCCCTGGGGCTGGACCCTGTTCGGCCTGGTCTGGGGCATGGCCCTGCTGGGAGTCGGGCTGAAAGCCAGCAAGCGGCTCAACCGCCCGGCCATCTCCACGGGCCTGTATCTGGCGATGGGCTGGCTGGTGATCATCGCAGTCAATCCGCTGATCGAGCGCGTGCCCACGGGCGGCCTGTGGTGGCTGGTGGCGGGGGGACTGGCCTACACCGGCGGCGTGGCCTTCTTCGTGCTCGACAACCGTTGGCGCTACAGCCATTTCATCTGGCATCTGTTCGTGCTCGCCGGCACCGTGTGCCACTTCTTCGCCGTGCTCTGGTACGCGGCCTGAGGGCCGCCGCGCGGCCGCTCAGCCGCGGCCCGATTCCCCCGGCTGCGGCATGGCGAGCAGGCCGCGCTTCATCAATGACTTCATCCCCGGCACGAGCAGCCCGCCGCCGAACAGCAGGTCGCGCCACAACCCCGGCCCTGAAGCCTGGAAGCACGGTGTCAGCGCCCGGCTGAGGCTCTGGTACAGGCGCGAAGGCAATAAGCGGCTGCGGGCGTAGCGCGCGGGTCCCGCGGCGGCGCCATGCTGCCCCAGGGCCCGCGCCAGCGCCATCGCATCCAGCACCGCCAGCGTCGTTCCCAATCCCAGCTGAGGACTCATCGCGTGGCCCGCATCGCCCACGGCGCAATACGGGCCCGCCGCCAATCCGCGCGGCCAGGTGTGCCGGTAGGTGGCCACCGCCAGGTCGTCGTGCCGCGAAATCTGATCGACCACGGGCGCGGCCTCCGGCCACAGGGACAGCATGCGGTCCTTCCAGGCGCCGATGGGCGCGGCGCGCCAGGCCGGCAAGGCGTCGTGCCGGATGCTCCAGAACAGCGACAGCCGCACGCCCTGCGGGCCGATCTCGGTGGGCAGCAAGCCCATCATTTCGCGGGTGCCGCGAAAGCGCTGCAACAGCTGCGTCGCGCCGTGCCATCCGGGCGTCCAGAACTGGCCCCACAACGCGCCCCAGGCATAGGCGCGCGAACTTGCCGCCAATCCGACCTGCTCGCGCAGCGCGGACGCGGCGCCGTCGGCCACCACGAACACATCGAAACTGGACTCGGCCCGGGCTGCGCCCGCGCCATGCGTCACGTGCGCCCTGCCCTCGCGGGTCGCAAGCGTCTCGACCGGACAGCCGAACGAGAACTCGGCGCCCGCGCGCCGCGCGGCCTCGAACAGCACCCCGCCCAGCGCCGCCCGCGTCACGGCCCGCGCGCCGTCGCCCACGTAATCGATGTCCACGACCCGCCAGCCGCGATGCGACAGGCCCAGCAGGCGGTCGATCGGCGCGCCTACGTTCAGCGCCGCGACGTCGACGCCCAGCGATTTGAGCGCGCGCACGCCGGGCGGCTGCAGCAGCAGCCCCGCGCCCAGGGTGGTGAACCCCTGGTGCTTTTCAAAGACGCGCACCTGATGGCCAGCTTGCGCCAGCGCCAGCGCGGCGGCCAGTCCGGCGCTGCCCGCGCCGGCGATGCCGATGGATAGCGGCGTATGTGTAATGGTCATGGAATGGCGTGGCCCGGCGGCCCGAAGGGGCCGCCACGGGAGCCGGCATAGTACCAACTGCCCTCAGCCCTCGCGCAGATACTCCGTGGGCGGACGGCCCAGCACCCGCCGGAACATCGTCGAAAACGACGCCGGGCTCTGGTAGCCGAAATCCAGCGCAATGGCGGTCACCGACTCGCCCGAGGCCAGGCGGGCCAGGGCCAGCACCACGCAGGCGCGCTGCCGCCATTCCGAAAACGCCATGCCCGTCTGCTGTCGGAAATGGCGGCTGAAGGTGCGCGGACTCATGTGCAGGCGCTCGGCCCAGGCCTGCGGCGCCGCGCGCGCGTCAGGCGCGGCGATGAAGGCCTTGCACAAGGGCGCCAGGCGCCTGTCGCGCGGCAGCGGGATATGCAGCGGCAGCACCGGCGCGCGCTCGACCTCGTGCAGCAGCAGCGCTGCAAGCGCGCCGTCACGCCCCGCCAGATCGTAGGCGGGTGGCATGTCGACCGCGTCCAGCAGCAGCTGCCGCAGCAGCGGCGACACCTCGATCACTTCGCAGGCCTCGCGGTCCGCGCGCGCCGCTCCCGGCTCGATGTAGGCGCTGCGCGTGCTGACGTCCAGCATGCGGACCTGGTGCGTCACGCCCGCCGGGATCCATACCGCGCGCTGCGGCGGCACCACCCAATTGCCGTCGCGCGTGACCACGTGCATGACGCCGGTGGCGCCATACAGCAGTTGCGCGCGGCGGTGGGCGTGGGCCGGCAGCAGCCGGCCAGGCGGATAGTCGTTGCCGATGGCGACGACGGCGCGGTTCAGATGGTCGTAGCGGTCGATGTGGGTATTGCGCATAGCCTGGGGCGCATAGCCTGGGAATCATGGCCCGTTCAAGCGCCTTCACGGCAGGTCGATTGGCCGAAACTCGAACATTATTGTCTCATCCTCGAAAGCGGGCCAAGGCCGGCCGCCGTATCGTGGCGTTTTCCCCTGGAAGGACGCAGCAATGCTTTATCTGGTTCTGGCCCTGTTCGGCTGCTTGAGCGGCGTGACGACCGTGCTGTTCGGCTTTGGCGGCGGCTTTGTCGTGGTGCCGGTGCTGTATGCGGTGTTGACGGCCGCGCACGGCGCGCACGACGCCATCGGCCTGGCGGCCATGCACATCGCGGTGGCCACTTCCACCTGCGTCATGATCGTGAATTCGGTGGCGGCCACGCGCAAGCACCAGCGCGCCGGCAACATCCTGCGGGCCTATGTCTGGCCCCTGGCCGGCTTCATCGCCGCAGGCGCGGCGCTGGGCGCGCTCGCCGCCACGCGCGCCAGCGGCGACTTCGTGCGCTACGCCTTCATCGCCTACCTGGGCGTGACCATCCTGGATTGCCTGCTGCGCCAGGGTTTCATGGCGCAGCAGGACGCGTCTCCCCAGCCCCTGGACCGTGGGGTCCTGGTCGGCGGCGGCGTGATCATCGGTGCGGTGGCGGCCTTCCTGGGCGTGGGCGGCAGCGTCATGACGGTGCCATTGCTGCGCCGTCGCGGCCTGCCCATGGCCAAGGCGGCGGCAATGGCCAACCCGCTGACGCTGCCGGTGGCGGTGGTGGGAACGCTGGCCTACATGGCTGCGGCCGGCGGCCTGGCCGAACCGCTGGCGCCCTGGATCGTGGGCTATGTGGACCTGCTGGCCTTCGCCGCGCTGGCGCTGGGCTCGCTGGTCGGCATCCGGTTGGCCGCGCCGCTGATCCCGCGCATCCCCGACCGCCTGCACGCCCGCGTCTACGTGCTGCTGCTGGCGCTGGTAATGCTGAGCATGCTGATCGTGTAGACCCGTCCCGCATAAATTTAAGGAAACATCGCGGCCAGCAGCGACTACGAAACCGCGCAAAACGTTTCCGCCGCGCCCCGGGGGACTCCCTCCCGGGGCGCGCGCCGATCCCGTGGCCTGCCGAAACAGGAAAACACATCGCGAAACTTGCCCCCGCACCGCCCCGGTCGTCATCATGGCCCGACATTCAACCGGAACAAGGAGGTTTCATGCAGCGTTCCACTTATGCATTCCTGTCCGCCGCCGTGCTGGCGACGGCGCTGTCCGGTGCTCCCGCCCTTGCGCAGCAAGCCAGCCAGGCGCAAGGCCAGGCCCAACCGCGCATGGCGCCCCCACCCGCGATCCAGCCGACCGACCAGCAATTGCAGCGTTTCGCTTCGGCTTCGCAGAAGATTTCCGGCGTCGTCGACGAATACCGTCCCAAGGTCGACGCCGCCAAGACGGATGCCGCCAAGCAGAAGGTCGTCGAGGAAGCCGACGCCAAGATGGTGAAGCTGGTGCAGGCCGACGGCCTGAGCGTCGAGGAATTCAACGGCATCGGCCAGGCCATCCAGCAGGACCCCCAGCTCAAGCAACGTTTGATGAGCATGGGCAAGGGCGCCCCCGCCGCGAAGTAGGGTAAGGCTCTCCGAGAGCTAGTGTTGGCGCCATCCGTCCTCAGGAACGGATGGCGTTTTTTTTCCTTGCGGCGGCCGGAGCCGTTCTGCTTTGCTTCACCCTGCCGGAAGCCGCCTTCAGCAAGCGCTGGAAAGTCGGGCATTGCGCATGGTTGGCGGCAGGACATACCGCCGCATGGCGCAGGCCCTGACTCATCGCCCGCAGGCGCTTGATGGTCGCATCTATGCTGTCGGCCTTGTCCAGCAACAACTGCCTGTCCACCCGCAACGCGCCGTCGGGCGCAAGCATGGCCTGGATCTCGTCCAGCGACAGGCCGCCGGCCTGCCCCAGCGCAATCAGCGCCAGTTGATCCAGCACGCCGGGCGCAAAGCGCCGGCGCTCGCCGGCGGCGCTGACCGCTGCGATCAAGCCCCTGTTTTCATAGAAGCGCAGCGTGGAGGCCGGCAGGCCCGTGCGCCGGGCGACTTCCGAGATATCCATGGCGTCCTCCTTGACTTGAAGTTGACTTCAACTTCTATCATGCCTGCAAACGATGCGGTCATCAACGGAAGGAACAGGACATGGAATCGATGGAATTGGCGGCGAAAGTGGTTTTGATCGGGATCGGCGCGACGGTCGTGATGGACCTGTGGGGCATGCTCCAGAAAGCGCTGGGCATGCCCACGCTGGGCTACGCGCTGGTCGGCCGGTGGGCCGGCCACCTGCGCCGGGGCAAGCTCGCCCACGCCAATATCGGCCGGGCCGAGCCCATCGCGGGCGAATCGGCGCTGGGGTGGACGATCCACTACGCCGTGGGCGTAGCCTTCGCCGCGCTGCTCGTCGGCGTCCAGGGCGCGGCATGGTTGCGTGATCCCACATGGCTGCCCGCGCTGGCCGTGGGCGTGGCAACCGTCGTCATGCCGTTTTTCGTCATGCAGCCCGCCATGGGCGCGGGGATTGCAGCGTCCCGCACGCCCACGCCCTGGAGGAACCGCCTGCGCAGCCTGGCGACGCATGCGGTGTTCGGCTGCGGCCTTTATCTGTCGGCGGCGGCGCTCAGGCTGCTGTGGAACTGAGCGCGAATCGCCCAGGCTCCTGGCGGCGCAACTATGATGACGCCAGTTCGGGATACCCGAGCGAAAGGAACCAGGAGGCGTTGTGACCTTGACGGCAAACGAGACAAACCAGCTGACGATCCGCCGCGCACGCGTGGAAGATGCCCCCGCAGTATTGCGGGTCTTCGACGAAGTGATCGCCTGGTTCGTGGACATGGGCAATGAGGGGCAATGGGGCAGCGAGCCCTGGTCGGCCTTGCCCAAGCGCATCGCCAACGTGACCGAAGCCTGCGCGCTGCCCGGGGCGTGGGTCGCCGAGGAACCGGGCGGGGGCATCCATGGCGCGCTGGTGCTGGGCGCATCCATGCCCTATGTGCCTGCGGCGACCGCACCAGAAATCTACGTAAGGTTGCTGGTGGCCTCGCGCGACGACCGGGCGCGCGGCCTGGGCCGGCGCCTGTTGGCATTTGCCGATGAGCAGGCGCGCGCCGCCGGCGTGGAACGCATGCGGGTGGACTGCTACGGCGGCGGCAGCGGCGCTCTGGTGCGCTTCTACGAATCCTGCGGCTACGAACGGATTTCGACCTTCGACGTGAATGGCTGGCCCGGCCAATTGCTAGGCCGCACGCTGGCCCGGCCCGACGCCGGCAAATAGCGGGTCCGGCAAGCCTGAGCCACCCGCCCTGCGCAACCGGTTATCCTGTTCCGGATTCCCTCACCGACACGTAGAAGGAGCGCAGTATCTTGACCCCGGATCTCACTCTCTATGACCTGGCGGGCGCCGACGCCTCGCTGCGCTTCAGCCCGCATTGCTGGAAGACCCACATGGCCCTGGCCCACAAGGGCCTGACCGCGGCGACCGTACCCTGGCGCTTCACCGAAAAGGAAGCCATAGACTTTTCCGGCCAGAAGCTGGTGCCGGTGCTGGTGCATGGCGAACATGTGGTCAGCGATTCCTGGCAGATCGCCTGCTACCTGGAAGACACCTTCCCCGAGCGCCCCTCGTTGTTCGGCGGCGCCAGCGGCCGCGCGCTGAGCCTGTTCGTGAATTCATGGTCGGACACAACCCTGGTGCCGACGCTGGCGCGGCTGCTGCTGCCCAGCATCCACGGCCTGATCCATGAAAAGGACCGGGACTATTTCCGCGCCACGCGGGAGAAGCGCTTCGGCCGGCTGGAAGACCTGCCGGCGGGCTATGAAGACCAGATCGCCGCGCTGCGCGCGGCGCTGCTGCCCTTGCGGCAGATGCTGGGCAAGCAGCCCTATCTGGCGGGCGCGCAGCCGGCCTATGCCGACTACGCGGTGTTTGGCATGTTCATGTGGGCGCGCTGCACCAGCACGCTGGAACTGCTGGCCCAGGACGATCCGGTCCACGCCTGGCGTGAGCGCCTGCTCGATGCCCATGACGGCCTGGCCCGCCGCGCGCCGGCGGCCCAAGCCTGAGCCACCGTCCCCCTGTCCGTCTGCGCTAGGTCTTCAGCCGGTAGCCGGTCTTGAAGATCCAGCGCACGCCGATCAGGCAGGCCAGCAGGAACACCAGCGTCATGCCCACGCTGACGCCGACGCTGACGTCCGCCACGCCATAGAAGGCCCAGCGAAAGCCGCTGACCAGATACACCACCGGATTGAACAGCGTGGCGGTCTGCCAGAACGGCGGCAGCATCTTGATGGAATAGAAGGTGCCGCCCAGGAAGGTCAGCGGCGTGATGATCATCAGCGGGATGATCTGCAGCTTTTCGAAGCCATCCGCCCAGATGCCGATGATGAAGCCGAACAGGCTGAAGGTCACGGCCGTCAGCACCAGGAAACCCAGCATCCAGAACGGATGCGCGACCTCGAACGACACGAACAGGCGCGCCGTGGCCAGCATGATGAGCCCCAGGATGATGGACTTGCTGGCGGCAGCGCCCACATAGCCCATGACGATCTCCACGTAGGAGATGGGCGCCGAGTGGATTTCGTAGATGGTGCCCGAGAAGCGCGGCATGTAGATGCCGAAGGACGCGTTGGCGATGCTTTGCGTCAGCAGCGACAGCATGATCATGCCGGGCACGATGAAGGCGCCGTAGCTCACGCCGTCGATCTCGACCATGTGCGAACCGATGGCGGAACCGAACACCACGAAATACAGCGAGGTGGAGATCACGGGCGACAGCACGCTTTGCATCAGCGTGCGCCACGCGCGGGCCATTTCAAACAGGTAGATAGCGCGGATGGCGTAGAAGTTCATGATTGACCGTGCACCAGGCTGACAAAGATATCCTCGAGCGAGCTTTCCGACGAATTCAGGTCGGTGAATTCGATCTCCAGGCGCGAGAGCTCATGCAGCAGCCGGGAGATTTCCCCGCCGCCCTGGTTGTCGTAGGTGTAGACCAGCTTGTGGCCGTTGTCGGACAGGTCCAGCTGGAAGGCGTCCAGCGCCGTGGGGATGCCCGGCAGCGGCGCCTTCAGCGTCAGCGCCAGCTGGCGCTTGCCCAGCTTGGCCATCAGCGCGTGCTTCTCTTCGACCAGGATGATCTCGCCCTTGCGGATCACGCCGATGCGGTCGGCCATTTCCTGGGCTTCCTCGATGTAGTGCGTGGTGAGGATGATGGTGACGCCGCTTTCGCGCAGGCGCCGCACCATTTCCCACATGCCGCGCCGCAACTCGACGTCCACGCCGGCGGTGGGCTCGTCCAGGAACAGGATCGCGGGTTCGTGTGACAGCGCCTTGGCGATCATGACGCGGCGCTTCATGCCGCCCGACAGCGCCATGATGCGGCTGTCCTTCTTGTCCCACAGGGACAGGTCGCGCAGCACCTTTTCGATGTAGGCGTGGTCGGTCGGCTTGCCGAACAGGCCGCGGCTGAAGTTGACGGTGTTCCAGACGCTTTCGAACGCGTCGGTGGAAATTTCCTGGGGCACCAGGCCGATCTTGGCGCGGGCCGCGCGGAACTCCGTGAGTATGTCGTGGCCGTCTGCCAGCACGCGGCCGGCGGTGGGATTGACGATGCCGCAGATGATGCTGATCAGCGTGGTCTTGCCCGCGCCGTTGGGCCCGAGCAGGGCGAAGATCTCGCCGCGCCGGATATCCAGGTTCACGCTCTTGAGCGCCTGGAATCCGGATGCGTACCGTTTGGATAGATCCTGAACTGAAATGACCGGCTGCACACGCGCCCCCGACTGGATGGATAGCCAGGGATTTTAACCGTCACGCGTGACAGGCTTGTTCGCCGTGACGGAACAGTGTGTTTGGCAGGCTGATCAATCCCTGCTCAGCGTGCCCAGCGCAGGACCAGCGGATCAAGGCGGCTCGCGGTCTCCAGCAGGCCCTGCCGGACCTCCGCGCGCATGGCCGGCCAAGGGTGGCGCGGCGCATCACACGCGATCACGCCGCCGGCCTTCATCAAGGCCTTGGCCGTGAGGATGCCGCCCTGCCGGTTCTCGTAATTGATCAGGGGCAACCAGCGCTCGTACAGGCGGTAGGCCTCGTCGCGCCTGCCTGCGCGATGGGCCTCGATGATGGGCCGCAGGCCATCGGCGAAGCCGCCGCCGGTCATGGAGCCGGTGGCGCCGGCATCCAGGTCGGGCAGCAGGGTGATGGCTTCCTCGCCGTCCCAGGGCCCTTCCACGGCCTCGCCGCCCAGCGCGATCAGGTCGCGCAGCTTGCTGGCCGCGCCCGCGGTTTCGATCTTGAAGTAGGCGACGTGCTCGATCTCGCGCGCCATCCGCGCCAGCGCCGCCGCCGACAACGGCGTGCCTGCGACCGGCGCATCCTGGATCATGATGGGGATATCCACCGCGTCCGACACGCGCTGGAAGAATCCCGCCACCTGTTCCTCGGACACCCGGATCGTCGCGCCGTGGTAAGGCGGCATGATCATCAGCATGGCGGCGCCCTGCTCCTGCGCGCGCCGGCTGCGCGCGGCGCAGACCTGGGTGCTGAAGTGCGTGGTGGTCACGATCACCGGCACGCGGCCGGCGACGTGCTCCAGGATGGTCCGCGTCAGGATTTCGCGCTCGTCGTCCGACAGCACGAACTGCTCGGAGAAATTGGCCAGGATGCAAAGGCCGTCCACGCCCGAGTCGATCATGAAATCCACCGCGCGCTTCTGGCTGGGCAGATCCAGCTCGCCGGATTCGGTGAAGGTGGTGGGCACGACCGGGAATATGCCGCGATAACGCGGGTTCTGGTAGGTAGCCATGTTCATTCGATGATGTTGAAGTCTTTGAGGTATTCCGTCTTCAACGTCAGGCCCAGGCCGGGCTTGTCGTCGTCCAGGTCGATGAAACCTTCCTTGGCCACCGGCTCGCCGTCGAAGATGTAATAGAACAGCTCGTTGCCGACCTCCACGTCGAACATGGGGAAGTACTCGCTCATGGGCGAGGCCAGCGTGCTCATGGTCAGGTGGTAATTGTGCATCTGGCCGGCATGCGGCACCACCGGCACGCTGTAGGCCTCGCACAGCGCGTTGATCTTGTGCGCCGCCGTGATGCCGCCCACGCGGTTGGTGTCGTACTGCACCACCGACACCGCCTTGCGGTCCAGCAACTGTTTGAAGCCATAGAGCGAGAATTCGTGTTCGCCGCCGGAGATCGGGATCGAGGTCAGCTGGTTCAGTTCCGCATAGCCGTCGATGTCGTCGGCGATGACGGGCTCTTCCAGCCAGCGCGGCTCGAACTTTTCCAGCTTGGGCAGGATGCGCTTGGCGTACTCCAGGTTCCAGCCCATATAGCACTCCAGCATCAGGTCGGTGTCGTAGCCGATCACCTCGCGCACCGCCTCCACCGACTTCAGGTTCTCCGACACGCCCTTCTGCAGGTGCGCCGGACCGTAGCCGAAGCGCATCTTGAAGGCCGTGAAGCCCTGGTCCAGATAGGTCTGGGCCTCTTCCTGCATGGCCTTCAGGTCGGTGCGGTAGAGCTTGGAGTAGTAGACCGGGATCTTTTCCTTGGTTCGGCCGCCCAGCAGCTTGAAGACGGGCTTGTTCACCGACTTGCCCAGGATGTCCCAGATGGCCAGGTCCACCGCCGAAATCGCGGCCATGGTCACGCCCTTGCGGCCCCAGGCGTGGGTGGAGCGGTACATGCGCTGCCACAGGTATTCGTAATCCCAGGGATCCTGCCCGATCACCAGCGGGGCCAGGTACTGGTCGATGATGGCCTTGGCCACGCGCGGCGCCAGCGCCACGTTGCCCAGGCCCACGATGCCGTCGTCCGTCTCCACCTCGACCACGGTCCAGCCGTGGAAGCGGAAGGTGCTCATGGTTTCCTGCTTGGAATACAGCAGGTCCATGGCGTTGGAGCAGAAATTGCCCTGCGGCGGCACGGTCTTGCCGGTCCACTCGTAGACGCGGGCGCGGACGGATTTTATCTTCATGAGGATTTCCTGCTTGGAATAAGGGTATGGAATGAAAGCGGCGGATCAGCCCGCCCGCGTGCGCGATGCGCGGTGCGACAGGCCCATGCGGCAGGCGATGAGAAAGGCCTGCCAGGTGGCGTCCAGATTGGCGCGGCCCTGGCCGGCGATGTCGTAGGCGGTACCGTGGGCCGGCGTGGTGATGGGAATGGGCAGGCCGCCCTGCACCGTCACTCCACGCGAAAAGCCCAGCAGCTTGATCGCGATCTGGCCCTGGTCGTGGTACATGGTGACGATGGCCTGGAACTCGCCGGCCTGGGCCTTCAGGAAGATGGTGTCGGCGGGGAACGGGCCCTGCACCGGCAGCCCCTCATCGTTCAGTTGCCGCACGGCGGGCGCGATGATGTCCACCTCTTCGCGGCCGCAGGTGCCGCCGTCGCCGCCATGCGGATTGAAGGCCGCCACCGCCACGCGCGGCTCGGCAATGCCGTTGGCCTGCAACGAACGGTAGATCAGCCGGGTAGCGTCCTTGATGCCGTCGATGCTTAGCGCCGCCGCCGCGTCCTTCAACGGAATATGCGAGGACACGCGCGAAGTCCACAGGTCGCCCAGGGTATTGAACTCGCAGAAGTAGCCGGTCACGCCCAGGTACTGCGCAAAGTGGTGCAGTTCGTCGTCGTGCCTCAGGCCGCCCAGCTTCATGGCGTACTTGTTCAGGGGCGCGAAACAGATGGCGTCGACGTGGCCGTCGCGCGCGGCATCCATGCAGGCGTTGAGCACCCGCAGCACCGACGCGCCGCCCGCGGCCTCGGCCTGGCCGACATGCACCTGGCCGGGGTCGATGGTATCCATCCCCAGCCAGGCGGGCGCGCCGGTGTCCGGCCGGCCGCGCACCGCCTCGATGCTGTCCACGGGCTGGGTGGCGACCTGCACGCCCGCCACCCGCTGGCCTTCGCGCCACAGCCACTCGTCGCCCACCAGCACGATGTTCGCCTGTTGCATGGCTTCGGGTCTGGCCAGCAGGCGGGCGATCAGTTCGGCGCCGATGCCTGCGGGGTCGCCCAGGGTCAGGGCGATGACGGGTTTCTGCTGCTTGCTCATGTCTGGATCATTCCACGGAAATGTTGTTCTTCTTGATGACGCCGGCGTAGCGCTGGTTTTCGCTCTTGTGGAACTGCGCGAACTGCTCCTGGCTCATCGGGTTGATGTCAGCGCCGATCGCCTGCAGGCGGGCCTGCGTGTCGGGCAGGGCCAGGATGCCGTTGACGGCGTCATGGATGCGCTTCTGATTGGCGGCGGGCGTGGCGCTGGGCATGTAGATGCCGTACCAGGCGCTCATTTCCACGCCTGGGACGCCGGCCTCGGCCATCGTCGGCACGTCGGGCAACTGGGCGTTGCGCTTGGCGCTCAGCACGGCCAGCGCGCGCACCTTGCCGCTCTTGATGTGGGGGATCACGGAAGACGCGGTCTCGAACGCGATCTGCACTTGCCCGCCCATCAGGTCCACCAGCGCCGGGCCGCTGCCGCGGTACGGGATGTGGATCATCTGCACTCCGGTAGCGTCCTTGAACAGCTCGGCGGCGATGTGCTGGGTGCTGCCCGAGCCGCTGCTGGCAAAGTTGTAGGTGCCAGGCTTGCTCTTGAGCAGAGCGATCAGTTCCTGCACCGACTTGGCCGGCACGTCGTTGTTGACCACCAGGATGTTGGGAACGGCGCCCACGAACACCACCGGCGTCAGGTCGCGGTCGTTGTCATAGCCCAG
Organism: Achromobacter sp. ACM01; assembly: GCF_014851745.1. Taxonomy (NCBI): domain Bacteria; kingdom Pseudomonadati; phylum Pseudomonadota; class Betaproteobacteria; order Burkholderiales; family Alcaligenaceae; genus Achromobacter; species Achromobacter sp. ACM01. The sequence continues at coordinate 123,986 of NZ_JACVAF010000008.1, read as the reverse complement.
CTTCAGCAGGTGCGGCGCGATGGCATGGGCGGTAGAGACCCCCATCACCATGGTGTGGCCGTCCGTGGACTTGGCCGCCAGGTCGGCCGCCAGCGTATTGGACGCGCCCGGCTTGTTCTCGACCACCACGGTCTGCTTGAGCAAGGGCCCCAGCTTGTCGGCCACGGCGCGCGCCATGGCGTCGGTGCCGCCGCCCGGCGCGGATCCCACCAGCAGGCGCAGGGGCTTGTTGGGCCAGTCGGCGGTCTGCGCCTGGACGGGCGCCAGGGCCGACAGGCACAGGGCGCCGGCCGCCATCGCGGCCAATAGCCTAGTCTTCATGGTTGTCTCCTTGGTTGGTTTTTTGCCCGTTGAAGAGGCAATCTTTTGTGAGTCCATCTTAGAAAGAAGCGCTGTTTCCGTAAAATGAAACTTTTGCACTAATCGTTCACCTGAGGCGATCAATCATGGAACGCGCGATCCACGTCCCTTCCCTGTTGGCCCGGCTGCGCATGCGGCAGATCGTCCTGTTGCTGGCGATCGAGGAACGCGGCACGCTGCGCGCCGCCGCCAGCCAGCTCAACATGACCCAGTCCGCGGCCAGCAAGATGCTGCACGAGCTGGAACTGGCCATCGGCCAGCCTCTATACGGACGGGTCGGCCGCGGGCTGGCGCTGACCGCGGCGGGCGAATGCGTGATGGGGTACTTCCGGGGCATGCGCGGCACGGTCTCGTCGCTGGCGCGCGAACTGGAGGAGCTGCGCCTGGGCAGCGCGGGCAAGCTGTTCATCGGCAGCATCATGGCCGCATCGCCCGGCCATCTGACCGACGCCCTGCTGCGCCTGAAACAGACCTATCCGCTGCTGGCGGTAGAAATCTCCACCGGCACCAGCGACCTGCTGATCGGCCGCATGAACGAAGGCAAGCTGGACGTGGTGATCGGCCGCATGCTGACCCTGTCGGACAGCCAGTACGTCTTTCGCCCGATCGGCGACGAGGCGCTGTCGGTGATCGCGTCGGTGGACCATCCGCTGGCCGGCCGCAAGCGCGTGAGCTTTGACGCCATGCTGGACTATCCCTGGGTGCTGCAGCCGCATGGCAGTCCGATGCGCGACGTCATCGAACAGGAGTTCCGTTCGCACAACGCCTCCACGCCCAGGGGCCTGATCGAATCGGCGTCCATCCTGACCACGACGAACCTGGCGATGAAATCGACGATGCTGGGCGTGATTCCGGAATCGGTGGCCAGCCGTTACGCGGCGCATGGCCTGCTGGCGATACTGCCCTACCAGATCCGGCAAAGTCTGACGGCCTTCGGCAGCATCGTGCCGCGCGACCGTCCGCTGAGCGCCGCCGCGCGGCATTTCGTGGGCTTGCTGCATGGCGACGCAACAGCTTGAGAGCGCGCAATGCAAAGGGGGAAAACTCTCGCGGCGCAGGGGAAAACAGCATGCCGCGCAGTACAATCGCGTGTTGCGCATCGCGCGTTTTTTACACTGAGGTCCACACGTGAGCGCACTGCCCGCCTGTCCCAAATGCCAGTCCGAATACACCTATGAAGACGGCGCCCTCTACGTCTGCCCGGAATGCGCGCATGAATGGCCGGCGCAGGCCGCGGAATCTGCCGATGAAGCCGCGCGCGTCTACCGCGACTCGGCCGGCAATGTGCTGCAGGACGGCGACACCGTCACTGTCATCAAGGACCTGAAACTCAAGGGTTCCGGCGGCGTGATCAAGATGGGCACCAAGGTCAAGGGCATCCGCCTGGTCGATAGCGACCACGACATCGATTGCAAGATCGACGGCTTCGGGGCGATGAGCCTGAAGTCGGAGTTCGTGAAGAAGGTATAGGCCGCCGCTTGCGACGGCCCCGGGCCGCGGCCATGCCGCGCCCCGGCTACAGGTCCTCGGGTTCCTCGGCCTTGGGCATCAGGTAAGCGGTCAGCGTGCTGGACAACCCCGCCATCACCCACAGCACGAAGAAAGACACGGTGTAGAAGCCGGTGCGTCCGGTAGGCACATGCCCGAAGATCGCCACATCCAGGGGGTCGATCAGGGCGAAGATCAGCGCGCTCCCCGCCGCGGCCGCCATGAAGGACGGCCACAGGATCCACATCAATGATCGCAAGCCCATCTGTGTTCTCCCCGATTACGGATTGGCGCTGGACGCCGCCTGCTCGATGACCAGGCCGCGCTTGACCACGCCCTCCTGGATCGGCTGATTGCTGAAGTTGGTGAAAGCGAAATAGATCGTGACGAAGCAGCCTATCATGGCCACGAACGGGCCGGCCATCAGGATCCAGGGCCAGGGCTCGCGGTACCAGGGCTTGGCGGTCTTGGCGGGTTGGGCGGCGGTCATGGGCTTGTCCTTTTCAGTATTCAATCGGGTACGTAGAAGCTGGCGGGCTCGTCGGTCTCGACCGGACGGCTCTCGCCGTCCTGGCCGCGCGCGCGCAGCGTGATGGCATGGGCGCCCGGCTCGGCGCCAGCCGGCGCGCGGATCACCATGGGCACCAGCTTGTTGGCAGCCGCCTCGACGTCGACCGTGTCCGAGCCCTGCTGTCCCATCATCACCTTCAGGCCGGGCATGCCCTCGACCGAGAGCTGCAGGCGCATCGGCTGGTCGGAAGTATTGATGATCTGCAGGCGGTACACGTTTTCGATCATGCCGCCGGCCACTTCGCGCCCCAGCGCGCCGCGGTCGCGGATCACGTCCACCCGCAAGGGGTTGCGCATGGCCAGCGACGCCACGAAAGCGATGGCCAGCGCCAGGATCAGCGTGCCGTAGATCAGCACGCGCGGACGCAGCAGATGGGAGCGGGCGCTCTTGGCGGACAGCCCGTCCAACATGGCACGTTCCGAGGTATAGCGGATCAGGCCGGGCTCGTACTGCATCTTGTCCATGACCTGTTCGCAGGCGTCGATACAGGCGCCGCAGCCTATGCACATGTATTGCAGGCCGTCGCGTATGTCGATGCCGGTCGGACAGACCTGCACGCACAGGCTGCAATCGACGCAGTCGCCCAGCCCGGCGGCCTTGTGGTCCACCTTGCGCGAGCGGCCGCCGCGCGGATCGCCGCGGCGCTTGTCGTAGGTGACCACGAAGGTGTCGGGGTCCACCATCACGCTCTGGAAGCGCGCGTACGGGCACATGTACTTGCACACGGATTCGCGCATGAAGCCGGCGTTGCCCCAGGTGGCGAAGCCGTAGAACAGCATCCAGAACCACTGCCAGGGGCCGAGTTGCAGCGCGAACAGCTCATGGCCCAGTTCGCGGATGGGTGCGAAATAGCCGATGAAGGTGGAGCCCGTCCACCAGGCCAGCGCGATCCACAGGAAATGCTTGGTGAGTTTCAGGCGCACCTTGCGCCAGGTCCAGGGCGATTCGTCCAGGCGGATGCGCGCGACGCGGTCGCCTTCGACCTTGCGCTCGATCCACATGAAGATCTCGGTGTACACGGTCTGCGGACAGGCGTAGCCGCAGAACAGCCGCCCCGCCACCGCCGTGAACAGGAACAGCGCCAGCGCCGAAATCACCAGCAGCACCGCCAGGTAGACCACGTCCTGCGGCCACAGCACCAGGCCGAAGAGATAGAACTTGCGCGCGCCCAGGTCGAACAGCACGGCCTGGCGGCCGTTCCATTGCAGCCATGGCAGGCCGTAGAAAATCAGCTGGGTCAGAAAGACGAACGCGATGCGCCAGCGCGCGAAGATGCCGCTGACGGACCGCGGGTAGATCTTGCTGCGCACGCCCGCCAGCGTCTGCTCCAGGGTTTCCGTCCCCGGACGCGGCGGCCTCACATGCGGCCGCCAGGGCGGCGGGTCACCGTCAGGCGTAGTGCCGACCCTTGCGGCTGACCCATCTTCCATTTCCTGCTCCCTGCTGTATGTCCAGTGATATGGGGGCCACGCCAGGCGCGGCCCCCAAAAACGCGCTGTAAAGCCTTTACTTCGTTGCCGTGCCCGGCGCGGCGCTGGCCGTCGCTTCGGGCTTGTTCGACAAGCCCCAGACCCAGGCCGTCAGGATCTTGATCTGCTCCGGCGTCAGGATGTCGCCATGCGCCGGCATGCGATTGTCGCGGCCATCCAGGATGGTCTTGACGATGGTCGCTTCAGAGCTGCCGTAGAGCCAGACGTCGTCCGTCAGGTTGGGCGCGCCCAGCGCCTGGTTGCCCTTGCCGTCGACGCCGTGACAGGCCACGCAGTAATTGGCGAACTCGCGCTTGCCGCGGAACACGCGGACCGGATCCGCCGTCAGGCCCGACAGCGAGCGCACGTACTGGGCGATATCGGCAGCCGTCTTGGCGTCGATCGCGGCCTTCCAGGGCGGCATCACGCCCACGCGGCCCTGCGTGATGGTCTGCATGATGGCTTCAGGCGAGCCGCCGTGCAGCCAGTCGCCGTCGGCCAGGTTGGGAAAGCTGGGGCCGCCCTTGGCGTCCGAGCCATGGCATTGCGCGCAGGTGTTCAGGAACAGGCGCTGGCCGATTTCGCGAGCGCCTGGATCCTGGGCGATCTGCGGAATGTCCATGGTCTCGAAGCGCGCGTAGATCGGACGCACGGCTTCGGCCATCTTGGCCTGCTGCCTGGCCACTTCCTCGGTGCTGCTGTAGCCCAGCTGGCCCTTGTACTCACCCAGGCCCGGCATGAAGAACAGATAGCCCAGCGCGAAGGCGCAGGCCAGCAGGTACATCCAGGTCCACCAGCCCGGCACCGGGTTGTTCAGCTCGGTCAGGTCGCCGTCCCAGACGTGGCCCGTGTCCTCGACCTTGCCGTTGGCCGGCTTGGTGCTGAGCCAGCGGCGCTGCGTGTACAGCAGCCACACGCACCAGACCACGCCGCCCACGGCGACGATCGAGATGAAATACCCCCAGAAGCCGCTAACGAAATCGCTCATGACCGATTCGCTCCATCTTGTTGTCCCTGCCCGAACTCATCGGGCAGTGCGAACGGCAGCATGGCCGATTCGCGGTTGGCGCTCTGGCGGCCGCGCGAGCAGGCCCACCAGACGATGCCGAAGAAAGTTGCCATCGAAATGGCGGTGACGACAGCGCTCAGATAGCCCAGCATGGTCAGCCTCCCGCGGCCGCGGGCGCGGCGGCTTGGGTGGCGGGTTGCGCCGCAGGTTGTGCGGCGGCCTTCTTGGCCTCTTCCGCCTTCTTGGCCTGCTCGGCCTGCTTCGCCTTGCGCACGCCCACGCCCAGCCCTTGCAGGTAGGCGACCAGCGCGTCTTCCTCGGTCTTGCCTTCGATGGCCTTGGGCGCCTCGGCGATCTCCTCGTCCGTGTAGGGCACGCCCAGCTTGCGCAGGGCGCGCATGCGGTCGCTCACGTTCTCGCCAGTGATGACGGTCTTTTCCAGCCAGGGATAGGCGGGCATGTTGGACTCCGGCACCACCTTGCGCGGGTCGCGCAGGTGGATGCGGTGCCAATCGTCGGAATAACGTTCGCCCACGCGCGCCAGGTCGGGACCGGTGCGCTTGGAGCCCCACAGGAAGGGATGGTCAAAGACCGATTCCGAGGCCAGCGAGTACGAACCGTAGCGCTGCACTTCGGCCGCCAGCACCCGCACCTGCTGCGAATGGCAGCCGACGCAGCCTTCGCGGATGTAGACGTCGCGGCCCATCAGGCGCAGCGGGCTGTAGGGTTCCACGCCCGCGATGGGCTGGGTCGTGCTGTGCTGGAAGAACAGCGGCACGATCTGGACCAGGCCCGCGAAGGACACCACCAGGATGCTGGCGATGATCATCCAGCCGATGTTCTTCTCGAGCGTCTGGTGCGAAAAGAAACCAGATTTATTGTTGGCCATGATGTCCTCGTCAAACAGTGGCCGGCACAGCGGTCGCGGGAACCGGCTGGCGTGCGGCATGGGGATCGTCTTGCGGAATGGCGGGGTTGACCGGCTGCGCGCCGCGCACCGTCATCCACACGTTCCAGGCCATGACGAACACACCCGACAGGAACAAGGTGCCGCCCAGCAAACGGATCAGGTAGTACGGGACGCGCGTCTTCAGCTCTTCCACGAAGCTGTAGACCAGGGTGCCGTCGCTGGCGGTGTCGCGCCACATCAGGCCCTGCTGCACGCCGGCGATCCACATGGCGGCGATGTACAGCACCACGCCGATGGTCGCGATCCAGAAATGCAGTTCGATGGCCTTGACGCTGTACATCTTCTCGCGGCCGTACAGGCGCGGGATCAGGTAGTAGAGCGAACCGAAGGAGATCATGGCGACCCAGCCCAGCGCGCCGGAGTGCACGTGGCCGATGGTCCAGTCCGTGTAGTGCGACAGCGCGTTGACCGTGCGGATCGACATCATCGAGCCTTCGAAGGTCGACATGCCGTAGAACGACAGCGCCGTCACCATGAACTTCAGGATCGGATCGGTGCGCAGCTTGTACCAGGCGCCCTGCAGGGTCATGATGCCGTTGATCATGCCGCCCCAGGACGGCGCCAGCAGGATCAGCGAGAAGGTCATGCCCAGCGACTGGGTCCAGTCGGGCAGCGAGGTGTACAGCAGGTGGTGCGGGCCCGCCCACATGTAGGTGAAGGCCAGCGCCCAGAAGTGGACGATGGACAGGCGGTAGGAATAGATGGGACGGCCGGCCTGCTTGGGCACGAAGTAATACATCATGCCCAGGAAGCTGGTGGTCAGGAAGAAGCCCACGGCGTTATGGCCGTACCACCACTGCACCATGGCGTCCTGCACGCCCGAGTAGGCGGAATAGGACTTCCACATCGACACCGGCATTTCAATGTTGTTGAAGATGTGCAGGATGGCGATGGTCAGGATGTACGAGCCGAAGAACCAGTTGGCCACGTAGATGTGCTTGGAACGGCGCTTGATGATGGTGCCGAAGAACACGATGGCGTAGGCCACCCAGACCAGGGTGATCAGGATGTCGATGGGCCATTCGAGTTCGGCGTATTCCTTGCTGCTGGTGAAGCCCATGGGCAAGGTGATGGCGGCGGCGACGATGACGATCTGCCAGCCCCAGAACGTGAAGGCGGCCAACGGGCCGCAGAACAGGCGCGCCTGACAGGTGCGCTGGACCACGTAGTACGACGTCGTAAACAACGCGCTGCCGCCGAAGGCGAAGATCACCGCGTTGGTGTGCAGCGGGCGCAGGCGGCCGTAGCTCAGCCATGCGGTGTCAAAGTTCAGCTGCGGCCAGATAAGCTGCGCAGCGAGAAAAACGCCCACAGCCATGCCGACGATGCCCCACACTACCGTCATGAGCGCGAATTGCCTCACGATCTTGTAGTTGAAGGTATCGGCCTTGCTTGCGATTGCGGCGCAATCGTTCATCGCCCTTCCCCTAAAGTTACAGATAGCTCCAGGCTGCAATGATGGGACTAGTCAAACAAGGCAGCGTTGATCTGGATCAAGCATCTGGTTACACGGTGGGGAACGCGGCGCCGGCGCAACGGGTCCAGGCGCGAAATCAAGCGCGCCGCTCAGCCGCGGCTGGCGGGGCCGCTGTCGTCATCGAGCAGGATGGCGCGGCCGGCGTCATCGGTGTCGTCATACTGGCCGTTGAACACGGCCCACCACAACGACACCCCGATGGCCAGCACGAACAGCAGGGACAGGGGCAGGAGCAGATAGAGGATGGTCATTGCGCCGCTTCCAGCGCGGCGGCGGGCGCGGGCGCGCCAGCCCAGTCGCGGCGGCACAGGCGCCACGAGTTGTAGGCGACCGCCAGCGAGGACACCAGCATGGTGATCGCGGCCAGCCATGGCGTGACCCAGCCGACCAACGCCAGCGGGGTCATCAGCAGGTGCCAGACCACCGATCCGTTCAGGTTCTGGCGAGCGCGGCGGCGCGCCTCGCCCAGCAGTTTGTCCAGCGCCGCATCGGACATGTTGGGATGGGCGGCCAGCGCCGAATGGGCGGAGGCCATGGCGGTGGGCACCGCCATCGACATGGCGCAGGGACAGCTCATCACCAGGAGCGCCACCATCACCGGGATACTGTGCGCCGGATCGATGTAGGCCCAGGCGGCCGCGGCGGCCAGCGCCAGCGCGACCTGGACCATGACGAAGCGCGAGGCCAGCCGGTCGGCGCGCGCGCCCAGTTCCAGGCGCTGCGCCTCCACGCGCTCGTGGCGCAAACCGCCTGCCGCGCCGCCGAAGGACTGGCGGGCGCACAGCTCCAGGTAGCGCGCGGTCAACAGGAAGGCCACGAACATCGTGACCGAATCGAAGTAGACCTCGCCGCGCCCCGTGTAGGTGGCGTGGACGCTGGGAATGAAGGCGGCGACGATGCCCAGGGCCACCGGCACGTCCATGCCGGCGCGGCCATGGCGCAGGTTGTCGCCGGCGTGGCGCCAGATCGGCCAGGCCGAATACACCACGACCGGCACAGTCAGCGCAAAGCTGGCCCAGTTCATCAGCACGATGGCCCAGTCCAGCGTTTCCAGCGCATCGGCGGGCATGCTTTCATGCCGCAGGTAGCCGGGCCAGGCGAACATCATCACCTGCATCATCGCCAGCCACGCCAGCGACAGGCGCACCAGCGCATGGCGGCGCTGCTGGCGGTCGGCGTCGGACAGGCCGGCCGGGACGGCGAAGATCGATTTTGCTCGCATGCGCCGATGTTACTCAGCGCGTTACAAAGCCGCCTTGATCTGGATCAAGGCGGATCTGGCGGGTTTGCCCCGGCAACGCCGACCGGGCGCGATCCGGCTCAGGGACGCTGGCGGCGCAGCACGTCCACTACCGCCCGCATCAGGCTGGCGAGTTCGCCGTCGGCGATCGTCAACGCCGGCGTGAGATAGACCACATTGCCGAACGGCCGCACCCACACGCCGGCTTCGACCAGGCGCCGCTTCAGGCCCTCGCGGTCGGCGATGCCGTCCAGTTCCACCACGCCGATCGCGCCCAGCACGCGCACGTCGCGCACCCAGGGCAGCTCGCGGCACGGTTCCAGGCCGGCCGTCAGGCTCGCGGAGATCGCTTGCGCCTGGGCCAGCCGCGGTTCGGTCTCAAAGAGATCCAGCGAGGCGTTGGCTGCGGCGCAGGCCAGCGCATTGCCCATGAAGGTGGGGCCGTGCATCAGCGCGTGCGAAGGATCGTCGGACCAGAACGCCTCGAATACCCGGCTGCTGGCCACCGTGGCGGCCAGCGGCAGGGTGCCTCCGGTCAGCGCCTTGGACAAGGTCACGATGTCCGGCCGGATGCCGGCCTGCTCGAAGGCGAACATGGTGCCAGTGCGGCCGAAGCCGGTGAAGATCTCGTCGAAGATCAGCAGCAGGCCGTGCCGGTCGGCCAAACGGCGCAGACGGCGCAGTACTTCCGGGTCGTGCAGCAGCATGCCGCCCGCGCCCTGAACCAGCGGCTCGACCAGGATGCCGGCCAGCCGCGAGCCATGGGATTCCAGGTGGGCCTCCAGCGCAACCAGCTCCGCTTCGCCGCGCGGCAGGTCGACGATGTCGTGTTCGGCCAGCATGCCGCGGTACAGGCTGTGCATGCCCTCATCCGGATCGCACACCGCCATGGTGCCGAAGGTGTCGCCGTGATAGCCGCCGCGGAACGCCAGGAAACGGCTGCGGCCGCGTTCACCCTGGTTGAGCCAGAACTGCAGCGCCATCTTCATGGCGACTTCCACCGCCACCGAGCCGGAATCGGTATAGAAGACGCGGTCCAGTCCCGGCCCCAGCATGCCGGCCAGGCGGCGGGCCAGGGTCAATGCGGGTTCATGGGTCAGTCCGCCGAACATGACGTGCGGCATGGCGTCCAGCTGCGCGCGCACCGCCTGGGCGATGTGCGGGTGGTTGTAGCCGTGGCAGGCCGTCCACCAGGACGCGACGCCGTCGATCAGGCTGCGGCCGTCGGCCAGCTCAAGCCGGCTGCCATGGCTGCGCACCACGGGCAGCGGCGGCGTGGCCGTCTTCATTTGGGCATAGGGTAGCCAGATATGGGGCTGGCCCTGGGCCACCCAGTCGGGCGTGTGCATGATTCACCTCTCGATACCGGCGGCGCGAGCCGGGTCCGCCCGGCGCATCCGGCCGGAACGGGGGCAGCGTCCGCCTCCACTACAATGGCCCGCATTCTACGGCCTGGCGCGGCCTCCCCCTGCCCGGCCGCTGCCGGAAATATAGATGTCCAAGCTGGATCCGCTTTTCTCCTCCGAGCTGGCGCGCGCGGAAGCGCGCCGCGTGCGCCGCCGCCTGCGCACGGCCTCCGCCGCCGCCCCGGGACGCCTCGTCCTCGAGGGCGAGCCGGTCCTGAACTTCTCCAGCAATGATTACCTCGGCCTGTCGCGGCATCCGCTGCTGGTCGAGCGGTCGCGCGAATGGGCAGCCCGCCACGGCGCGGGCGCCCAGGCGTCGCGCCTGGTGACCGGCAACCTGGACCTGCACGAACAGGTGGAAGCCAAGCTGGCCCGGCTGAAAGGCACCGAAGCCGCGCTGCTGCTGGCCTCGGGCTGGCAAGCCAACGCCGCCGTGCTGCCCGCCCTGCTGCGCGCGGCCGCCAGCCAGGGCGAGGTCGAGCTGTATGCCGACAAGCTCAACCACGCCAGCCTGCACCATGGCTGCCAGGCGGCGGGCGTGAAGCAGATCCGCTTCCGGCACAACGACCTGGACCATCTGGAAAGCCTGCTGGCCGCCAGGGCGGACAGCGCGGCCGGCCAGCCTGTATCGCGATTCATCGTCACCGAAAGCGTGTTCAGCATGGACGGCGACCGGACCGACGTGGAACGGCTGGCAACCCTGGCCGACCGCTACCGCGCCTTCGTCTACCTGGACGAAGCGCACGCCACCGGCGTGCTGGGCCCCCGCGGCATGGGGCTGGCAGGGCTGGCGCCCGGCCGCATCGACCTGGCCATGGGCACGTTCAGCAAGGCGCTGGGCGGATTCGGCGCCTACGTCGCCGGTTCGCGCGCGCTGTGCGACTACCTGGTCAACGCCTGCTCGGGCTTCATCTACACGACGGCGCTGCCGCCCGCGGTGCTGGGCGCCATGGACGCGGCGCTGGACCTGGTGCCCACGCTGGACGCCGAACGCGCCCGCCTGGCGGCCGCGGGCGACAACCTGCGCGCCGCGCTGCGCGGCATGGGGCTGGACACGGGGGCATCCTCCACCCAGATCGTGCCGGCCATCGTGGGTGACGAAGCCCGCGCCCTGGCGCTGGCCTCGGGACTGGAACAGCGCGGCTTGCTGGCCGTGGCGATCCGCCCGCCCACCGTCCCCGCCGGCACCAGCCGCCTGCGCGTCACGCTGAGCGCCGCGCACCGCGACGTGGACGTGGCGCGGCTGATCGACGGTTTCGCCGCCGCGCTGGCGTGATGGCCGCCGTTCCCATGCAAGCCGGCATGCCCCGCCCCACCCTGCTGTTCGTACACGGCTGGGCCTTCGACGGCTCGGTCTGGACGCCGCTGCGCGCCGAACTCGCAGACTGGCCGCAAGCCGTCTTCGACGCGGGCTACTTCGGGCCGGCGCAGGAGCCTGCCATGGCCGGCCCGGTGATCGCCATCGGCCATTCGCTGGGCGTGTTGCGCCTGTTGCGCGAACTGCCGCAAGACTGCCTCGGCCTGGTGTCGATCAACGGCTTCGCCCGCTTTTCCGCCGGCCCCGGCTTCGAGGCCGGCGTGGCGCCGCGCGTGCTGGATCGCATGTCCAGGCGCCTGTCCTCCGACCCCGCGGCGGTGCTGGGCGACTTCCGCCAGCGCTGCGGCGACGCCACCGATTTCAGCGAGCCGCAGCTGGCGCCGCTGGCGCGCGACCTGCAAGCCCTGCGCGACGAGGACCGGCGCGAGGCCCTGGCGGCGCTGCCCGTGCCGCTGTTGGTCCTGGCTGGCGCGGACGACCTCATCGTGCCCCCGGCCATGACGCAGGCAGTTTTTGCCGGCAAGGCCGACACGGAGATCCATGAGCGGGCTGGCGGCGGCCACCTGCTGCCGGCGTCGGATGCGCCCTGGTGCGCGGAGCGGATCCGCGCCTTCGTTGCCGGACTGGCGCACGCCGCATGACGCAAGCTCCCCGCAACGCTGGCGTCGGCGCGCGCTTTGGCGCCGCCGCCCCCGCCTATGAAAACCACGCGTCCGTCCAGCGGCTGGCAGCCGAGCGGCTGGCCGGCGATATCGCGCTGCTGCCCCTGCCATCCCGCCCGCGCATCCTGGAGATCGGCTGCGGCACCGGCCTGCTGACCCAGGCGCTGGCGCGCCGCATCGGTCCCGCCGACTGGACCGTCACCGACATCGCTGCCGGCATGCTCGCGGCCGCGCAGCGCGGCCCCGCATTGCCAGGCCAGGCCCGCTATCAATTGCTGGACGGCGAGCACCCCGCGGGGCTCGAAGGCGGCTACGACCTGATCTGCTCCAGCCTGGCGGTGCAATGGTTTTCCGACCTGAATGCCGGGCTGGGCCGGCTGGCCGCGCTGCTCGCCCCGGGCGGCTGCCTGGCCGTGGCGACGCTGGCGAACGGCACATTCCAGGAATGGCAGGCCGCCCATGCTGCGGCAGGGCTTGCCGCCGCCACGCCGCGTTACCCGGCCGCCGCCTCCATCCATCCGGACAGGGGCAATCTGGCGGGTGGCGTGCGCAGCGAACGGCTGATACAAAATCATCCTGACGGGCTGCATTTCCTGCGCGCCCTGAAAGGCATAGGCGCCACCACGCCCGCTCCAGGACGCGCGCCGCTGGGCGCGGCGCAACTGCGGCGGGTGCTGGCGGCGTTTGACGAACAAGGAGCCGGGGTGACCTATCACCTGGCCTACGGTATGTGGAAAAAATCGAACCAGTCCCCCGCCGGCGTTTTCGTGACCGGCACTGATACCGGCATCGGCAAGACCCTGGTGTCCGCGATCCTGGCGCGCGCCTGGAACGCCGACTACTGGAAGCCCGTGCAGACGGGCGTGGCGGAAGAACCCGGCGACACCGAGACCGTGGCGCAACTGGCCGGGCTGCCGCCCGAACGCCTGCACCTGCCCGCCTACGTGCTGCAGGCGCCGCTGTCGCCCTGGGCCGCGGCCACGCTGGAAGACACCATCGTCGACGCCACCAGCATCGTCCCGCCGGCCACGCAGGCGCCGCTGATCGTGGAAGGCGCGGGCGGCCTCTACGTGCCGATCGACGACACCCACATGATGATCGACCTGATCGCCAGGCTGGATATGCCGGTGGTGCTGGCCGCCCGCAGCGGACTGGGCACCATCAACCACACCCTGCTCAGCCTGGAGGCCCTCAAGCGCCGCGGCATTCCGGTTCTGGGCGTGATCATGAGCGGACCGCTTTCGGCGGGCAACAAGGAAGCCATCGAGCGCTTTGGCGACGTCCGCGTGCTGGCCGAGATTCCGCCCTTGGCCAAGGTCGACGCGCAAACCGTCCAGGCCCTGGCCAGCGCCATTCCTCCGCTGGCGGAATGCCTGCAGGCGCTGGGCGGTGCGCCCGCGGTCGCCAGTTGAGATCCTGGCGCGGCCGCGGATGGCGTGATTTCCGGGGCCATAGCCGTTACGCATTCGTACAAAATAAATTCCGCTGACGGCCACCCGTCCCCCACGCGGACAGGTTCCGCCGCAGCACTTCGCGTGGCTGAGGATGGCGGCAAAAGTCTCATGCAAAGCATGAACTTCCCCGGCGTAAGCACGCCTCTCCTACATCTTTCAGCCACATCCGGATTCTCAAGCCGGCGCGGCCGCGGCGACAGCGGCCGCATGCTCGTGCGTTGTTGACTACTAACGCAACACAACGATAATTTTCGCCACATTGGCAGTTCGATTCGCAGGTAGCTGGACGTGCAGGATTTCGTTCCTGGGTTTCCTTATTTGCAGGAGAACTGGCATGGTCACCAGAAGGCTGAACATTCCTGTTTTGGCCCCCAATCCCAACCGTAATTTCTTCGACGGCACCCGCCCCGGCCATGCCGTGCTGCGCCCGGCCGATCTGCTGGCCTTGCGGCTGGAGCTGCGCAACCTGACGGTCACGCCGGGCCAACCTCCTCGCCTGAAAAAGGCTGGCGACGGGGCCGCCACGCTCATCGTCCACTTCCCGCCGCAGTCGATCAGCGAAGAGACGTTCTTCGAACGTCCGCCTCCCGGCACCGCCAACCAGCCGCCGCCCCGTCCTACGCCGGGCAAGCCGGAACCAGGCGGCGTGGAAGATCCCACCGGTCCGCCGGTGCGCGCGCGCATCGCCGGCGAATCGCGGCTGGCCTTTGACGTTCCCGACGGCTTCGACGTGCCCTACACGCTGGAAGGCGTGCTGGCCGCGATGGAGTCGCTGCCGTTGACCGTGGCCGCCAATGCGCGCCCGCCCGGGCCCAGCGCGCCGCGCCTGAACCTGCGCGATCTGTTCGACACCCGCATCGACAAGCTCTCGCCGGTGCAACGCGCGGCGCTATCGAGCTTCGCGCTGCGCAGCGCACGCATCGCCACGCAGCAGAACGCGCCCGGTGCGCTGTTGCTGCGGCAGGCCGGCGGCGCGCCAGGCCTGCGCGCATTGCGCCTGGGCGGCGGCGCGCCGGTCCGTGAGGTTCAGCGCACCAGCGCCCTGATCGAAATCCTCAGGCGCGGCCCCAAGCCCGCGCTGCCCGCCGCGCAGCAGACGGCGATAGAACTGCCGTGGCGGCTGATCCTCAGCCCGCATGCGGACGAACGCTGGCGCCACGCCAAGGCGCCAGCGACTTCCGCCGCCACGCAGCACACCGAGCTCTGGCATACCCAGCTGCTGGCCGCGCAGCCGCAGAACAGCGCAACGGCGCCGCAGGCGGACGATCCCAAGCCGACCCTGCGCGCTATCTGGGCGCTGGGCGGCGAAGGCACGACCAAGCCCATGCAGGCAGCGTTTCCCGTGCCGGCGACGACCTATCTGCCGCAACCGAACACCTCGCCCTTCCGCATGCCGATGGACGATTTCGACCGGTTCCAGATCGCGCACCTGTCGTCGAATTTTTCCGTCGCCAACTACACGCCGCAGCCGGTGGACGCCAAGCTGCTGATGCTGTCCGCGCTGGGCGCCTGGCTGGACTCGCGCGGCAACTGGGACGCGCCCGGGCTGTCGCTGGAAGAATGGACGCATCGCGGCGCCATGGGCCGCGACCACTACGTCCGCGTGGTCTACAAGGGCCTGCTGTTCCCCTTCGGCCACCGCGCTTCGCTGGTGAAGGTCAGCGAACGCAAGTTCCATACGGCCAGGGCGGGTAACCCGGCCTACCTGCGCCAACGCCTGTTCATCATCGTGCGCCAGCGCGAACGCGTGTATGCCGATCCGCAGCTGCAGGCGCGGGACGACTCGGGGAACATGATCTTCCTGCATCGGCAGATGCCATTCTCCAGCGTGCGCATCCTGACCACCGTCACGCCAAGTTTGGATGCCCCTACCTCCCAGGCCAGCAACATCGATGGCCTGGGACAATTGCTGTTCTGGCCGTGCATAGGCGGAACCCCCTTCCGCTTCGCCTGTTCGGCCACCGACATCGATGGCCGCATCGTGCAGTTCGACCTGCCCATGATCTTCATGGACGGCGGCCATGCCTGCCCGCGCAAGCTCAGCGGCCAATGGCTGACGCCGGACTACGTGAACGCGGAGATTTTCGCGAAGCAGACGCGCAAGGCCTGGCGCGATGCCGAATCCGGCCGCCGCACCGCGCAGTTCAAGCAGCAGCGCGTCACGTTCGCCTCCCCGCTCAAGCCCGGCGATACCGCCGCGCAAGCGGAGACGATCGAGTTCGACGGTTTGGTCGATCCGGGCAATACCCAGCTGCGCGCCTACAGCGACTCCTTGAACGGCCCGCTGTTCTATCCCGGCATCAAGCGCGCCGAGATCCGCATCGCCGCGCTGGCTGAACTGACCGGCAGCGACAGCAACAGCGTGCTGAGCTGGAACGACCATTACCTCCGGTTCGGATTCGATTCCGGCAACGTCGGCCAGGTCTTCGGCAACATAGACGCCGAGCCCGGCTATCGCGGCGACGCGGTGCTGAACTTCTCCGCGCAGGGCGACCGCGCGGGCGGCTTCGTCCAGCCGAATCTGCGCCCCACGGCGCTGTCGCGCATGGCGGGTCCGGTCAGCGGCAAGGTCTCGGACTTCGTCGCCGGCAAGATGAGCGGCCCGGACATCTTCCCCAAGGTCATGTCCTCGGACCTGCCCTTTCCGCTGCTGTTCGGCTGCATACCGCTGGGTGACGTGATTGAAGCGGTGTCCAACGCCGCCGGCACGCCGGAGCGGGTGCCGCGCTTCGTATCGGAAGCCTGCTCCCAGCTGGAAAGCCTGGTCAACGAAATGGGCCGGCTCTACGCCCTGGTGGCGGACCTGGCGCAGCAACCAGGCCGCATCGCCGAGGCCGCGTTGCAGGTGTTGAAAGACACCTTGCAGGATCTGCTCGGCCAGGCGCAGGCCTACGCGCAGAACCTGGTGCAGGACGCAAAGGCCCGCGTCAACGATCTGATCGCCGCGCTGGACGCCGTGCGCGCGCAGGTCGCGCTGCTGGCCGGACTGTCCTTCGACGCCGCGCCCGCGCTGCCGGGATTGCCTGCCGTGCTCACCGCCGCGCGCGATGCCGCGCGGGCGTTGAGCACGGCGGCGGACGCGCAGGTGAACGGCGCGCACTTGCCTGATGGCCTGCGGCAATCGCTGCGCCAGGCCGCCAACACCGCCCAGACGCTCCTGGACAGCGTCGGCGTCGTGCCGGCGCTGCTGGTGCAGGGCAAGGCGCTGTATGACGCGCTCGACGCGGTTGTGGGCCACCCCGACCAGCTGGACGACCTGTTCGCCGACGCCGCGACGCTCAGGCCGCGTCTGCAGGCCATCACGGCCGCGGTCGATCCGCTGTCCGGCACCATAGGCGGCGCACGCCTGCTGGAAGGCGCGCCGCGCCAGATCGCGCAGACAGCGCTGCAGGCGGTCAAGCTGGCGGTCGATGCGGTGCTGGCCAGCGCGGAGCTGCTGGAACTGCTGACCGGCGATGAGCTCACCCTCCGCTTCGACTGGAATCCGGTGATCAAGAGCTGGTCGATCAAGCCTGGCGACCCGCCGCTGTTCCGCGTCAACGATACGCATGGCTTTCGCGTGGCGGTGGAAGCGCGTGTGCGCAAGAACGGGCAGAGCGCGCCCAAGATGTCGGTGGTCTGCTCGCTGAAGGACTTCGACCTGGTCCTGATCGCGCCTGCCAGCTTCATGGAGCTGAACTTCGAGAAGATCGAGTTCCGCATCGACACGGCCGCGAAGATGGACGTGGACGTGCTGCTGACAGACATCAAGTTCGTGGGCCCGCTATCCTTCGTCGAAACGCTGCGCGACCTGATCCCGCTGGACGGATTCTCCGATCCGCCTTATCTGGATATCTCGGCCAAGGGCGTGGACGCCGGCTTCGACCTGGCGCTGCCGGCCGTCGCCATCGGCGTCTTCAATCTGTCCAACCTCAGTCTGGGCGCGGGCTTCACCGTGCCCTTCATCGGCCAGCCCCTGTCCGTGCGCTTCAATTTCTGCACGCGCGAACAGCCTTTCAACCTGTCGGTATGCATGTTCGGCGGCGGCGGGTTTTTCGGCATCACCCTGGATCCCAGCGGCATCCAGCTGATGGAAGCGGCCTTCGAGTTCGGCGCCAGCGTGTCGGTGAATCTGGGCGTGGCCTCCGGCGGCGTGCACGTCATGGCCGGCATCTACTTCCGCATGGAAAAGAACGCCTGCTCGCTGGCCGGCTACTTCCGCATGGGCGGCTGCGTCAGCGTGCTCGGCATCGTCAGCATTTCCATCGAGATCTACCTGGAACTGCGCTACGAGTTCGAAAGCGGCAAATGCGCGGGGCGCGCCACCATCACCGTCGAGATCGAAGTCTTCATGTTCTCGATGAGCGTGTCGCTGTCATGCGAACGCAAGTTCGCCGGGTCCAATGGCGACCCCGGCTTCCGCGACCTGATGGGGCCGCATCCCGACCTGCCGCTGGCGCAGGAACTGGCGCAGATCGACGACAGCAGCGAGTACGCCTGGCGCGAATACGCCGAAGCCTTTGCCTGAGGAACGTCCATGGCCAAGCAAACGATAGTCTGGACCGCGATCCCCAACGGCCGCGTGCCCGCCGGCCCCGACGCCGGCCGGCTGCGCATCTCCATCGTGGCCTCGCCGCGCCTGACGCCGCAGGCCGTCAACGAGCAGCAGTTGCACGCGTTCGCCGACTGGGTCAACTGGCCGCGCACGCTGGAGCGCGTGCGCTTTGCGCTGAACACCGGCGCGGCGGAGATCGAACTGGAGCCGCAGGCGCAGGCCGACGCGGCGCTCTGGGAACGACTGCTGCCCAAGACCACGCCGGTCGCCGGCTTCGTGTTCCGCGACATGAGCAAGGTCAACCTGTTCTCGTATTCGGTGGCGGGTGTGCTGGGCTTGGCGCGCAAGCACTACGGCAGGCTGGCGGTGCAGGCCACCGGCACGCCGCCCACCCTGCTGCCCTGGCGCGACGCGCATCCGGGCCTGAAGGACATGCTGGGCGACTGCGGCACGCGCACGACCTTCATCTCGCTGGGCGACCGGCGCGTCGAAATGCCGCTGCCTGGCTTCGACCGCTTCTTCGACGACGGCGGCGACGGCGCCGAGCGCGTGCTGCGCTCGCAGGTCTACGGCCCGCACAGCGTCTACGAAGGCCACGCCGCCGCGCCGGGCGTGAACGCTGAAGGCAATCCCCAGCCCGGGGTGAGCTTTCCGCTGCGCGCCCTGCCCACCCGCTGGAACGACGGCGGGCTCGCCGGCCCCGACCAGAACCTGATGAAGCTATGGAACTCGCAGGCCGAGTACACCCTGTTCCAGGCCAACCGCTTCTATCGCCGCGATCCGCCCACGGCGCAACAGCGCAGCATCCGGCGGCCGGACGGCGAGAACGTACCCGCGCCGCCCGTCCAGCCGGAAATGGATTTCCACGCCATCGTGGCGTCCTACGGCGATTACCCGGCGCTGCTGCGCCAGCTCGGACTGGTCATTGATTGCCTGGTCCCGGCGGGCTCGGCCTTGGAGCAGCAGTTGGCGGCGGCGCCCGCCGCGCAGGGCTATTTCTTCCTGACCCTGCGGTGGGAGGACGGGCACGACGCCGGCGATGACGCCTGCCCTGCCACCGCTTGGACGGGCGACGCGGAACGCTTCACCACGCGTCCGCGAAACCCCGCCGACCATGAGCGCGGCATGCTGAAGCTGCGCCGCGCCGACGACAGCTGGAACCTGTACGAACCCCGCACGCCGTTCGACGTCTACCAGGTCGACGCCGACGGCGCGGCGCTCAAGACCGTGGACTTCGTGCTCAGCGCACAAAATCTGATCGCCAGGAGCCTGGCGCTGGGCGCCGACGGCGCGGTGACCTACACCACCGGCGACAAACAGGGCGTGGCCGCGCTGCGCTCGGGCGGCCTGGGCGTGGCGCGGCGCGGCCGCGCCTGGGAAGTGGCGCAGAACGCGGCGGCCGCGGCCCTGAAGAATGCCGCCCTGTCGGGCGCGCCGGGCAGCATCGTGCTCTATGCCGAGGATCTGCTGCGCGGCTATCGCGTGGATGCGCAAGCGCAGGCTCCGGGCGATTCCCCGAAATGGCGCTCGTTGTGCCAGCGCGCCGGCGCCTACCGCTGCACGGACGGCGGCGCGCCGCTGCAATTTCCTGATGACGAGGGCTATGTGAAAGGCGCCTCCACCAGCGGCGGAGAGAATCCGGACGACCAATACCTGCATGAATCCCTGTTCCGCTGGACTGGCTGGAGCCTGGTGGCGCCACGTCCGGGACGCACCCTGCGCGATCGCGTGGACCCGGACAGCGGCGTGCAGGGCGAAACGCCGGAAGAGGTGCAGGACACGGCCACGGAGAAAGGCAACGGCCTGGCGGTCAGCTTCGCGGCGGCCAAGGGCAGCCTGCCGCGCCTGCGCTTCGGCATGCCCTACCGCTTCCGCGCGCGCCTGGTGGACCTGGCCGGCAACAGCCTGGCGCATGACGATCCATCGCTTGAGCGCGACGACAACGCCACCCAGCCGGTCGTCTACTGGCGCTTCGAACCGGTGGATCCGCCCGCGCTGGTGCAGCGCGCCCGCCTGAGCGAAGGCGAGTCGCTGGAACGCATGGTGATCCGCAGCAATACCGGCATGGACCCGGCGGCCTACCTCGACAGCCCCGATTTCAAGGCTGCACGCCAGGAGGACGCATCCAAGGACTACGCGTATACCGCCATCAATGAACGCCACGTGGTGCCGCCCAAGGCCTCGCAGCTGCAATGCGAAACACATGGCCTGTTCGACGGCATGATGGGCAACCCCGCCAACATCAAGCAGGCCTATGAAATCGCAGCCCGCGACGCGGGCACGCTCTACGACCAGGGACCAGGCACGGACATAGAACTCGTGACGCCGCAGGCGTTGGACCAGGTCGCCACCACCGCACAGGTGCCGCCGAAAGAGCCCTCGCCCGAGCACCCCACCGGCGAGCGCCTGGCCGCCGGGCAATATGTCATCCACCGCGAAGCCCAGGTGCTCACGCCCTATTTGCCGGACCCCGCTGCGGGCGGCATCGCGCTGCGCGCCCAGCCCGGCCATGCCCTGCCCGGCGTCACGGGACCGAAGGTGCTGGGACCCAGCGCGGTGATCGCGCTGACGCCCGCGCAAGAACTTGTGCTGCTGGTGGCGCATGCGTCCAAGTGGCCGGACACGCTGGGCTTGCGCATCGTGCTGGAAGAGCGCCGCGCCACCCTGGCCGACCCGCCCTGCTCGGAGGATTTCCTCGACGACGGACTCCCAAGCTGGGACGAGGCCAAGCGGGTCCTGACCTTCTACCTGCCCAAAGGGCGCATTGCCCGCTTGCGCTATTCCAGTTTTGTGAATCCCGGCCTGGCCAACACCTTCGGCATCCCCGCCTGGGCGAGCAACGAAGGCGAGCGCGCGACGCTGCGCCTGTCGTCCGTGCTGGGCGGCTGCTGGATGGTCACGCCGTACCGCTCGCTGGTGCTGGTCCATGCGACCCAGCAGCCGATCTGCGAGCCCCTGCTGCTGATGGCCGAGGAACCGCAGCGCGGACCTGGCGATGCCCATGCAAACCTGTATGCCCGCGTGCGGTTGCACGGCCCCACCACCGGCAAGGTCGAGATCGAGGCCGACTGGCACGAATGGGTGGATGACCTGCAGAAGCCGCGTCCGGAACGCCAGGCCGGCCATGGCGTGCTGGCGGAGGTTCCCTTGTCCGAAAACTACGCAAACCTCTTCACCCTGAGCAATGCGGTGAAGGAACAACTGAACGCGGACGGCAAGCTGCGCGCGCGCGGCGACCGCCATGAATTCGGCGACACCCGCTTTCGCCTCATCCGCTACCGCCTGCGCGCGGCCACGCGGTTCCGCGAATACCTGCCGCCCTCGCTGTACGCGCAGACGGACAAGGTCACGCGGCTGGGGCCCGTTGCCGACGGCCCGCTGGTGGAAACAGGAGCGGACGATGACCCGGGCGCTCCGGTGCTCAGGCGCGACGGCACGGCGCAGAACACCATCGTGCGCGCCAGCGCGCCGCCGGACGCCCCCGTCCTGACCTACGTCGTGCCGACCTTCCGCTGGGAGGAAACGGCGAGCAACGGCAAGCTGGACGTGACGCGACTGGGCAACGGCCTGCGGGTCTGGCTGGAGCGGCCCTGGTTCTCCTCCGGCGACGGCGAGCTGCTGGGCGTGGTGATCGCGGGCGACGGC
Organism: Achromobacter sp. ACM01; assembly: GCF_014851745.1. NCBI lineage: Bacteria > Pseudomonadati > Pseudomonadota > Betaproteobacteria > Burkholderiales > Alcaligenaceae > Achromobacter > Achromobacter sp. ACM01. The sequence goes on along the minus strand of NZ_JACVAF010000008.1, from coordinate 102,383 downwards.
CAGAACTTCACCGACATCACCAACCCGCTGACGCCGTTGGTGACGCAATGGGGCATGGATCCGCTCTGGGAGACGCCCCCGCCCAAGCACAAGGCGCGCGTGTCGGACTTCTCGGCGCGCGTCACCGACGAGCAGGTCTATCTGCAGGAAATCCCGGCCCAGCTGGTCCACGTGGTCGGACACCGCGTGCGCTGGAGCGAGGAACGCGCGCGCTGGTACTGCGACATCGAGCTCGATCCCGGCCGGACCTACATGCCCTTCGTGCGCCTGGCGCTGGCGCGCTATCAGCCCAACGCCATCGGTTCGGCCAAGCTGTCGCGGGTGGTGCAGGCCGAGTTCTCCCAGGTGCTGCCGCGCCGCCGCGCGGTGTTCGAGGTCAAGCGCGGCCGGCTGGCGTTCAGCCTGCGCGGCGTGGTGCCCAAGCATGGACCCATGAAGTTCCCGCTGGACTCCGAGTACCTGAACATCTCCTTCATCCCTGGCATAGGCCAGACCGCCGAAAGCGGCCGCAACCGCGTAGAGCTGGTGCTGCAGACACGCGACCCGGCGCTGGACAGCGACCTGGCCTGGAGCGACGCCGCCGTGCTGGCGTCGGGCCTGCTGGACCCGTCCGGGCCGGCGCCCCAGCCGCCCGGCCCGATACCTGGCCCCATACTCATAGACCGCATGCGCGAACTGCCCATCCTGGAAACCGCCACGCCCGCGACGCTGGCCGATCTATCGCGCCTGGGCAACGTGGCGGTCGGCCCGGTGGTGCGTTTTCCGCCGGTACTGGAGGGGCCTCTGCTGGGCGAACTGCTGGACCCGGTCATCTGGTCCGCCAGCGTCACGCTGCCCGACCGCGGCGGCAAGCCCGCGCGCATCGCGGTGCGCGAGTATGAACGCTATTACACCGACAACGCCGTGCCCGAACGGCGCGCCGGCGCCATCCAGCAGCGTCGCGTGGTGGAGGAAAGGCTGGTGTATTCGGCGTTCTTCGGGCTCTAAAAAAAAGGGTGCCCGAAGGCACCCGAATCCACCCTACAACAGCAACTACAACTGCATAACTCTCCTGCGATGCTTACGCGGCCTTCTGTTCCTTGCCGTGTTCGAACTGCGCTTCCTCCGTCGAACCGGTCAGCGCGGTGGTCGAGGACTGGCCGCCTTCGATGGTCTGCGTCACGGCGTCGAAGTAGCCGGTGCCGACCTCGCGCTGGTGCTTCACGGCGGTGAAGCCCATTTCAGCGGCGGCGAACTCCTTCTGCTGCAGTTCGACGAAGGCGCTCATCTGGCGGCGGGCGTAGCCGTGGGCCAGTTCGAACATGCCGTAGTTCAGCGCGTGGAAGCCGGCCAGCGTGATGAACTGGAACTTGTAGCCCATGGCGCCCAGCTCGCGCTGGAACTTGGCGATGGTGCCGTCGTCCAGGTTCTTCTTCCAGTTGAACGAGGGCGAGCAGTTGTAGGCCAGCAGCTTGCCCGGGAACTGGCGATGGATGGCCTCGGCGAACTTGCGGGCGTATTCCAGGTTGGGCGTGGACGTTTCGCACCAGATCAGGTCGGCGTACGGCGCATAGGCCAGGCCGCGCGAGATGGCCTGGTCGATGCCGGCCTTGGTGCGGAAGAAGCCTTCGACGGTGCGCTCGCCGGTGATGAAGGGACGGTCGTTCTCGTCGACGTCGCTGGTCACCAGGTCGGCCGCGTCAGCGTCGGTGCGGGCCAGCAGCACGGTGGGCGTGCCCATCGTGTCGGCCGCCAGGCGCGCCGACACCAGCTTGGCGACGGCCTCGCGGGTCGGGACCAGCACCTTGCCGCCCATGTGGCCGCACTTCTTGACCGAAGCCAGCTGGTCTTCGAAGTGCACGCCCGAAGCACCGGCCTCGATCATCGCCTTCATCAGTTCGAACGCATTCAGCACGCCGCCGAAGCCGGCTTCGGCGTCCGCCACGATCGGGGCGAAGAAATCGATGTAGCCTTCGTCGCCCGGATTCTTGCCTTCCATCCACTGGATCTGGTCGCAGCGGGTCAGCGAATTGTTGATGCGGCGGACCACTTGCGGCACCGAATTGGCGGGGTACAGCGACTGGTCGGGATACATCTCGCCGGCCAGGTTGGCGTCGCCGGCAACTTGCCAGCCGGACAGGTAGATCGCCTTCAAGCCGGCCTTGACCTGCTGCATGGCCTGGTTGCCGGTCAGGGCGCCCAGCGAATTCACGAAAGGCTCGCTATGCAGCAATTCCCACAGACGGGTGGCGCCGCGGCGCGCCAGCGTGTGTTCCACGCCGATGGAGCCGCGCAGGCGGATGACGTCCTCGGCGCTGTAGTCGCGCTTGATGCCTTGCCAACGGGCGTTTTCAGCCCAGTCCTTCTGCAGATTGCGGATTTCGGTTTCGCGGTTGCTCATGTTGATGCTCCTGGTCAGTGATGGGAAGACTTCAAAAGATTCGCGTCCTGCGTTGCGTGAATCGTTGGACAAAGTCTATGCCTCTGCTGCGGAGCAATGTGGACTGATGTCTTATAGAAGACGAAAAATATTATTCTTATAAATCAATTAATTACAAAGTTGATTTCGTATTGCGGAACGCAATTATCATCTGTGAAATGGGCTCCCGCTGCTGCGCAGCAGTGGCTTTCACATGACGAAGGTTACATTTCACAATGTGGAAAATCGGCCTTTTTTACGACCGCCTACAATGCGTTCATTCTTCAAGTTTCCGATGACTCCGCTATGACGCTGTCCCACGGCCCGCTGGGCCAGAGCGTGGCCTACGCCTCGCAATACGACCCCTCCCTGCTCTTCCCCATCGCGCGTTCGCACAATCGCGCGGCGCTGAACCTGGAAGCCGGCAAGCTGCCCTTTACCGGCGTGGACCTGTGGAATGCCTATGAGCTGTCCTGGCTGGATGCCAAGGGCAAGCCGCGCGTGGCCATGGCCACCTTCTCGGTGCCGGCCGACAGCCCCAACATCATCGAGTCCAAGTCCTTCAAGCTCTATCTGAACTCGTTCAACCAGACCCGCCTGGTCAATTCGGCCGCCCTGCGCGGCCGTCTGGAGCGCGACCTGAGCGCCGCCGCCGGCGCGCCGGTGGGGCTGGATTTCTTCCTGCCGCAGCGCTTCTCCGAATTGCAGATGGGCGAAATGGACGGCATCTATATAGACAAGCTGGACATCGAGATCGACACCTACGAGCCCGCGCCCGAAGTGTTGCGCACCCGCCCGGGCGACGTGGTCGAGGAAACGCTGGCCTCGCGCCTGCTGAAATCGAACTGCCCTGTCACGGGCCAGCCCGACTGGGCCAGCGTGCAGATCCGCTACCGCGGCGCGCCCATAGACCGCGAGTCGCTGCTGCGCTACGTGGTCTCGTTCCGCCAGCACGCGGAATTCCACGAGCATTGCGTGGAACGCATCTTCAGCGACATCATGCAGGCCTGCCGGCCGGAACAACTGACGGTCTATGCGCGCTATACCCGCCGCGGCGGGCTGGACATCAACCCCTGGCGCAGCAACTTCGAAGCCGGGCCGCCGGCGGACGTGCGTACCGTCCGCCAGTAGGCGCCGGAAACCGCGTTACTTCACAAAAGGCTCGGGCCGCGGCGTGTCATCCGCCGACGGCGGCAGCACCGGGTACTGGATCGCCGGCTGATCGCCCGTCAGGGTTTTCAGGAACGCCACGATCTGCGCGTTCTCATCGGGCGTGAAGGTCCGGCCCAGCTGCAACCGGCCCATCACGTCCACGGCCTGCGTCAAGGTAGCTGCCTCGCCATCATGGAAGTACGGATAGGTCAGCGCCACGTTGCGCAGCGTCGGCACCTTGAAGTTGAAGCGGTCGGCGTCCTTGCCCGTCACCGCCGCGCGGCCCTCGGCCTTGTTCTCGGTGACGTAGGGCGTAACCAGGCCCATCTTCTGGAACGAATTGCCGCCCACCGCCACGCCGTTGTGGCAGGCCACGCAACCGCTGTTCTTGAAGAGTTCGTAGCCGGCCAGCTCGCGCACCGTCAGCGCCTTCTGGTCGCCGCGCAGCCACTGGTCGAAACGCGAATTGGGCGTCACCAGCGTTTCCTCGAACGCGGCCAGGGCGCCGGTGACCTCGTCGATGGTGATGTCGTCCTTGCCGAAGACCTGCTTGAATTCCGCCCGGTAGCCGGGAATGGAATTCAGCACCTGCACCGCTAGTTCGTGAGTGGACGCCATCTCCATGGGATTGGCGATGGGGCCGCCCGCCTGCTCGCGCAAGTCCTTGGCCCGGCCGTCCCAGAACTGGGCGATGTTCAGACTGGAGTTGAGCACCGTCGGCGAATTGATCGAGCCCTGCTGCCACTTGTGCCCGATCGAGGCCTTGAGATTGTCCGAACCGCCCATGCCCAGGTTGTGGCAGGAATTACAGGAAATCGCGCCGGAACGGGACAGGCGCGGATCGAAGAAGAGCTTTTTGCCCAGTTCGACCTTGGCCGGCTCCTTGATGACCGCCGGCTCCACCGGCTGTATCGGTTCCTGCGAAGCCGCCTGGGCCAGACCCATCCAACTGCCCAAGGCGACCCCGGCCGCCAGCAACGCGCTTGCCCTTCTCATTTCGCTTCTCCTGTAAATAACCTTTGTCCCATAAAGGTCATTACATCAGAGGGAAACGGGTCGAACCTTGCGCCGGGTCAAACGGTCGGGCCCGTGCAGGGCCCGCCATGATCAGGAACGCACAGCCGCCGAAGCCGCAGCGGCGGGTTCCGCACGCCGCGCCTGCACCGCGATCCATTGCGCCAGGAAGGCGGCGGCAGCGAATGCCACGCCCGCGCCCACCCAGGGGCCCTGCCGCAGCCCGGCGTCCAGCAGCAGGCCGAAGGCCAGCGGCCCCAGGGCCGAGCCCACGTCCATGCCGGAGTACACCAGTCCGTAGACCGAGCCGGTGGAACCCTTGGGCGTGACGCGGCGGATCAGCATGTCGCGCGACGGCGCCGCGACGCCGGAGCAGAAGCCCGCCAGGGCCACCACCGGTGCGGCCATCACAGCCGGCACCAAACCCAGCGCCAGCACCACCAGCGTCAGGCCCGCCAGGATCAGGGCCACCATCACGGTGCGTTCGGTGCGCGGATTGGCCGACACCAGAAAGCCGCCCGCGGCCATGCCGACGGCCGAAGCCACCATGTAGCCGGACAGCGCCGAACTGGCCGCGACCTTGGACAGGTCGTACAGCTGGCCCAGCAAGGGGATGGTGTAGTTCTGCACCGAGGACAGCGCAATGGAGGTGCAGGCGAAGAACAGGAACGCGCCCCACAGCGCCGGCTTGGACAAGAGCGTGGTCAGCGTCGTCAGCACGCTTTCCTGCGGCTTTGCCGTGGGCTTGGGAGCGGCCTTGCCGGCTTCCACGTCCGCGTGGCCTTCCAGCGGCGACGGGCCGCCGATCAGATCGCGACCCAGAATCGTCAACAACAGCACCAAGGCCACCAGCCCGGCGGCGCTATAGGCCGCTACGCGCCAGTCTGCGAGCAAGGTGATGCTGGTCATGAAAACCGGGGTAAGCGCCCAGCCCAGATTACCCGTCAGCCCGTGCGTGGAGAAGGCATGTCCCAGGCGCGGCGCGGAAATGCGATGGTTGATGATGGAATAGTCGGCGGGATGGAACACGGAGTTGCCGATGCCGCCCACGACGGCCGCCACAATCAGCATGGCGTAGCCGTTGGCCGATCCGATCAGCACGCCGGACAACACGAAGCACGCCAGCCCGAACCACAGCACCGGCCGCGCGCCGATGCGGTCCACCACGAAGCCCGAGGACGCCTGGCCGATGCCGGAAACCACATAGAACGTGGACACCAGCAGCCCAAGGCGGGCAAAGTCCAGGCCGAACTCGTTGCCCAGCGAGACATAGAGCGAGGGCAGGACCAGTTGGAAGAAGTGGGAGGAAGCGTGGGCCACCCCGATCAGCAGAATGATCTTCCAGTCGCGCCGGCGGGCGGCGGCGTCCAGGGCCAGGGTATTCGCAGCGGTGTTCATTGCAGGCGGCCGCGGTCAGCGGCAGGTGGCGCGGCGCCGATGCGGCGGTGCGCGGGTTGTCTCCGGCAACGTCCGGATGTTCCGGGCGTTGGACTGTAGGCGCCGTCCCGGACACGCCGGCGGATCGCTCTTGGTATGTAACGGCGGCCGCCTTGCGCGAGCCGTGCCGCCGCTCTGCCAAACAAAAATACGGACTCTGGACTACATGGCCTTTTCGCGGATGGCAGGCCACGCGCGCTGCAGGTAATACAGCATCGACCACACCGTCAGTACCGCCGCCACGATGATCAGCACATCGCCCAGCAGGCGCGAGCTGACGCCGTAGATCGGCTGGTTGTACAGCAGGCAGGGAATCGCCACCATTTGCGCGGCCGTCTTGAACTTGCCCAGCCGGTGCACCGCCACGCTGGCGCTGGCGCCGATCTTGGCCATCCATTCGCGCAGCGCGGAAATCGTGATTTCACGGCCGATGATGATCAGGGAAATAAAGGCGTCGACGCGGCTGAGGTCCAGTAGGACGATCAGGGCCGCGCAGACCATCAGCTTGTCGGCGACCGGATCCAGGAAGGCCCCGAACGCCGAGGTCTGGTTCCAGCGGCGGGCCAGCCAGCCATCGAACCAGTCGGTCAGCGCCGCAATAATGAAAGCCCAGGCGGCGAAAGTGTCGCGCACAGGGACCGACATCCAGCTTTCGGGCAGGTAGAACAGCCCGACCACCAGCGGAATCATGGCGATGCGCAGCCATGTCAGGATAATGGGTACATTAATTGGCATAGTGTCCGTATGCTAACAGTAAGACGCCCCCCCGAAGCGCCTGAGGCGCTTCCCCCCCAGGGGGGCGCCGCTGCGGACCGGCGGAGCCGGATCCGCGCGGCCCGGCGGGCGCTACGCCGGTTGCTGCGTCTGTAACCGAGCAGAGGGTGAGTAACCGCCGGCATTTATGCATGGCGGCTACCGCAGGGCTTCATAGATGCGGATCGCCAGGTCTTGGGAGATGCCGTCGACCGAGGCCAGGTCTTCGATGCTGGCCGAAGCCACGCCGGAGAAGCCGCCGAAACGGGCCAGCAGGCGCTGGCGGCGGCGGGCGCCGATGCCTTCGATTTCTTCCAGGCGAGAAACGTTGCGGGCCTTGGCGCGGCGGGCGCGCATGCCGGTGATGGCGAAGCGGTGCGCCTCGTCGCGCACTTGGGCGATCAGCATCAGCGCGGCGGATTCGCCGCCCAGCGCCACCGGCGGGCGGGCGTCGGCGAACACCAGGGTCTCAAGGCCGACCTTGCGCCCTTCCCCCTTGGCCACGCCTACCAACGTCTGGATATCCAGGCCCAGTTCCACGAACACCTGGCGGGCGACTTCCACCTGGCCCTTGCCGCCATCGATCAGCACCAGGCCGGGCATGGGCGCCTCGCCGTCCGCCACCTTGGCGAAGCGGCGGCTCAGTACCTGGCGCATCGCGGCGTAATCGTCGCCCGGCGTGATGCCGGCGATGTTGTAGCGGCGGTACAGCGACGGCTGCATGTCGTGGTGTTCGAACACCACGCAGGACGCCTGGGTCGCTTCGCCCGCCGTGTGGCTGATGTCGAAGCATTCGATGCGCAACGCGTCGAGCGCGGCTTCGTCCGTGTCCAGGTCCAGCGCCTCGGCCAGCGCCAGTGTCCGGGCGGCGCGGGCGCCGGACTCGGTCAAGGCGCGGGCCAAGGCCATTTCGGCGTTCTTGGCCGCCTGCTCCAGCCAGGCGCGGCGCGCGCCTTGCGGACGCGTCAGCACCCGCGACGGGCGTCCGCCCGCCTGTTCCACCAACAGGCCGATCAGGTCAGGATCCGGCAACGCGTGCGAACAGACCAGCACCGGCGGCATGGCATTGTCGGTGTAGTGCTGGGCCACGAAGGCTTCCAGCACCTGCGGCGCGGCCTCGCCCTCGGCATGCGTGGGAAAGAACGGCTTGTCGCCAAGATGGCGGCCGCCCCGCACCATGGCCAGATTAACGCAGACCTTGCCGCCCGCGATCGCCACCGCAATGATGTCGGTGTCCTCGCCGCTGACGTTTTCCATGGTCTGCTGGTGCAATACGCGCGCCAGCGACCCCATCTGGTCGCGCAGCGCCGCCGCTTCCTCGAAGCGCAGTTCGCTGGCCGCCTGCTGCATCCGGCTTTCGATTTCGCCCATCACCTCCTTGGCTTCCCCGTTGAGGAAGCGCACGGCGCGCTGCACGTCGCGTTCGTAGTCGGCGGCTTCGATCGCGCCGACGCAGGGCGCCGAGCAGCGCCCGATCTGATGCAGCAGACAGGGTCGCGAACGGTTGGCGAAGACCGAGTCCTCACAGGTCCGCAGGCGGAATACCTTCTGCAGGATCTGGATGGTCTCGCGCACGGCCCAGGCATTGGGGAACGGCCCGAAGTACTGCCCGCGCTTGTTGGTGGCGCCGCGGTAATAGGCAATGCGCGGCCATTCGTGGCCGGTGATCAGCAGGTAGGGATAAGATTTGTCGTCGCGGAACAGGATGTTGTAGCGCGGCTTCAGGGTCTTGATGAGGTTGTTTTCGAGGATCAGCGCTTCCGCTTCGGAGCGCGTCACCGTCACCTCCAGCCGCGCCACCTTCGCCACCATCTGGGCGATGCGGGGGCTGGCCAGGTTTTTCTGGAAATACGACGAGACGCGCTTTTTCAGGTCGCGCGCCTTGCCGACATACATGACCTCTCCGGCCGCATCCAGATGCCGGTACACGCCCGGCAGATGCGGCAGGTCAGCCAGGAACGATTTGAGATTGAAGTCGTCGGGCATTCTGATAACGGCTTTCAGCCTGCAAGGTATCCCAGTCCGGCGCGTCAAAGCGCGGCATCAGGCGGCGGATGCGCGCCACGGACTCGGGCGCGTGCTCGAACTTCAGGCGTTCGAGCAATTCGTCCGCCAGGTCCGGCCGGTTGCATACGAGCACCATGTCGCAGCCGGCGCCCAGCGCCGCGTTGGCACGGTCCAGGATGTCGCCCGCGACCGAGGCGCCTTCCATGGTCAGGTCGTCCGAGAACACCACTCCATCGTAGCCCAGGCGGGTGCGCAGGATGTCCTGCACCCAGCGCTTGGAGAAGCCGGCCGGGTGCTTGTCGACCTTGGGATAGATCACGTGCGCAGGCATCACCGACGGCAGCACTGCGTCGCCCAGCCAGGCGTACGGCGCGGCATCGTCCTGCAGGATCTTGTCCAGCGGACGCGGGTCCACCGGGATCTCGTGGTGCGAATCCGCCTCCACGAAACCATGGCCGGGGAAATGCTTGCCGCAGGCCGACATGCCCGCCAGCTGCAAGCCCTGGATCAGCGCGCGCGACAGCATCGTGACCACGCGCGGGTCCTGGTGGAAGGCGCGGGTGCCGATCACCTTGCTGACGCCGTAGTCCAGGTCCAGCACCGGCGTGAAGCTCATGTCCACGCCGCAGGCGCGCAGCTCGGCGGCCAGCACGTAGCCGGCTTCGGTCGCAAGGCGCATGGCCTGCAGCGGATCGCGGTCCCACAACGCGCCCAGGTCGCGCATGGCGGGAAGCGCCGTGAAGCCGTCGTCGCGGAAGCGCTGCACACGGCCGCCTTCGTGGTCCACCAGGATCAAGAGCGGCTCCTTGCGGGCCTTGTGGATCTGGCGCGTCAGCTCGGTCAGTTGCTTGCGGCTTTCGAAGTTGCGCGCAAACAGGATCACGCCGCCCACCAGCGGATGGCGCAGGCGCTTCTTCTCCGCCTTCGTCAGCGAGTGTCCCGCCACATCGACCATCACGGGGCCGGGCGGCAGGACCGCCCTGGATTTCTTCTTGGCCATGTCAGGCTGTCCTTCTGTCTAAGTCTGGCAAGCCGGCGGCGGACACGAGTCCGCCGATCAGGGCTTGCGTTCGACCACCACGTAAGCGGCGGCCATGTCGGATTCGTCGGTAATGGAAACGTGGGCCGCACCAAAGCGCTGCTCGTACCATTGCAGCAGTTCGGGCGCGATCACCAGCACGGGACGCCCGCCGGGCGCGTTCAGCGTCTGCACGCGCCGCCATGTCATGGGCATGCGCATGCCCAGGCCTATGGCCTTGGAAAACGCCTCCTTGGCCGCGAAGCGCGTAGCCAGGAAACGCAGGCCGCGCACCGGGTCGCGGGCGCGGCGCGCGTGGAACTTCTGCAGTTCTTCGACGCCCAGGATCTTTTCGGCGAAACGGTCGCCGTGGCGCGCCAGCGCGCGCTCGATGCGGTCGATGCGCAACAGGTCCATGCCGATGCCGGCAATGGCGCCTGCGGGCGCAGCGGGGCGGGAAGCGTCAGACATGGGAATCAGCGCGCGGCCGCAGGAAAAAACGGGATAACGGGCTCGCGGTCACAGCCCGCGCAGCGCTTGCAGGCGGGCCTGCACCATCAGCGCCTTCATGTCGCGCACCGCTTTTTCCCAGCCGTCGAACACCGCCTGCGCCACGATGGCGTGGCCGATGTTGAGTTCGGAAATGCCTTCCAGCGCGGCCACCGGCTTGACGTTGCCGTAATGCAGGCCGTGGCCTGCGTTCACGCGCAAGCCGTGGCGCAGCCCTTCGGTCACGGCCAGGCGCAAGCGCTGCAGTTCGGCCTCGGCGGCCTCGCCTTCAGCTTCGGCGTAGGCGCCGGTGTGCAATTCGATCACCGGCGCGCCGGCCTTGGCCGCGGCCGCGATCTGCACGGGATCCGGATCGATGAAGAGCGACACGCGGATGCCGGCCTCGGCCAGCAGGCCCACCGCATCCGACACCGGCCCCATGGCGCCCGCGACTTCCAGGCCGCCTTCGGTCGTCAGTTCGGTGCGCTTTTCGGGCACCAGGCAAACGTCGCTGGGCTTGACCGCGCAGGCGATCTCCAGCATTTCCGCCGTCACCGCGCATTCCAGGTTCATGCGCGTACGCAATTGCGGACGCATGGCGTAGACGTCCTTGTCCTGGATATGGCGCCGGTCTTCACGCAGATGCAGCGTGATCAGATCGGCGCCGGCGTCCTCCGCGCGCAGCGCGGCGAGCACCGGGTCCGGATAGGTCGTGTGGCGCTGTTGCCGCAGCGTGGCAACGTGATCGATGTTTACACCAAGTTCTATCATTGCACTTTCGTTGTTTCTTCCCAGCCGCCGCCCAGGGCCTTGTACAGCTCCACGCGGTTGATCAGCGCGGCCAGGCCAGTCTGGACCAGGGCGAGCTGGGCATTGAAAAAGTCCACCTGCGCGGTCTGCACCTGCAGGTAGCTGTCGATACCATTGGTATAACGCAGATTCGACAGTTCCAGCGTGCGGCCGGACGCGTCCTGCAGGGCGCGCTGGGCATCCAGTTGCGCCCCGTAGGTGGCTTCGCCGGCCAGCGCGTCCGACACTTCGCGGAACGCCTGCTGGATGGACTGTTCGTACTGCGCCACGGCGATATTGTCGCGCGCCTTGGCCAGGTTCAGCCCTTCGCGGATGCTGCCGCCGGCAAACAGCGGCGTGGTGATCGACGGCGAGAAGCTCCAATAGCCCTGGCCGCCCTTGAACAGGTCGCCCAACGAGGGGCTGGCCACCCCTAGCAGGCCGGTCAGCGAGATGGTCGGGAAGAACGCCGCGCGCGCCGCGCCGATATTGGCGTTGGCGGACAGCAGCTGGTTTTCCGCGGCCATGATGTCCGGACGGCGCTCGAGCAGATCGGACGGCAGGCCGGCTGGCACCGTCGCCAGAAGCTGGTCGCGGCCGAACACGGCCGGCGCCGGCAGGTCCGGCGGCAAGGGCGTGCCGACCAGCAGCACCAGCGCGTTCATGGCCTGGGCCTGGGCGCGGGCCAGTTGCGCCAGATCGGACGAGGCCGTATCCAGCAGCGACTTGGCCTGGTTCAGGTCCAGCTCCGAAGCCACGCCGCCGTCGAAACGCCGCTTGACCAAGTCATAGGATTCCTGGCGCGACGCCAGGGTGCGCTGTGTCAGGTCCAGCTGGACCTCGGCGGCGCGCAGGTTGAAGTACGACTGCGCGACTGCGCCGACCAGCGTGATCTGCGCACTCTTCTGCGCCTGCTCGGTCGACAGGTACTGCTGATACGCCGCCTCGGAGAGGTTGCGCAGGCGGCCGAACAGGTCGATCTCGAAGGTGGTCAGGCCGATGCCTGCCTGGTACGAGCTGCTGATCGAACCCGCGCCGGGCTGCCGCATGTTCTGGGGCAGATGCTGACGCTGGCCCTGGATGCCGGCGCCGATGCTGGGCCATTGCGCGCCGCGCTGGATGCCGTATTGGGCGCGAGCCTCTTCCACGCGCTCCACCGCCACGCGCAGGTCGCGGTTGTTGACCAGCGCCAGCTCGATCAGGCTTTGCAGGCGCGGATCGCGGAAGAACTCGCGCCAGCCCAGATTGGCCGCCGGCGTGCCGTCCTGCGGCATGACCGCGGTGGACGGCTGGGTGCCCAGCGAGGTGGGCTTGGCGTAGCCGCCATACTGCACCTTGGGCTGATCGGGCCACGTACCGGAAACCGGCGCATCGGGGCGCTTGTAATCGGGCGCCAGCGAGCAGCCGGCCAACGCCACCGCCACGAAAGCGGACAAGGCGGTCTGTTTGAACTTCAGGGCTTTCATTCCTTGCCCTCCTGGCCACCGTTGGGTTGTGCGGGGTGTTGCGCGGGCGCGTCCGGCGCAGCCTGTCCGGCTGCGGCCTTCTTGGCCGCCTGCTCTTCTTCGAAGGCGCGCAGTTCAGCGCCCAACAGGCGCGGACGGGTCTTGAACAGGCCCAGCACCACCACGAAGAAGGTCGGCACGAAAATCACCGCGAACGGCGTGGCGGCCAACATGCCGCCCAGCACGCCCAGACCCACGGCGCGCTGGCTGGCGGCGCCTGCGCCGGTCGCCATGGCCAGGGGCACCACGCCCAGGATGAAGGCCAGCGACGTCATCAGGATGGGACGGAACCGCAGCCTCGCGGCTTCCACCGCGGATTCATACAGCCCCATGCCGCGAGCGTACTGATCCTTGGCGAATTCCACGATAAGAATGGCGTTCTTGGCCGCCAAGCCGATCACGGTCACCATGCCCACCTGGAAGTACACGTCGTTGGACATGCCCAGCGCGCTGATCAACGCCACCGCGCCCAGCATACCCAGCGGCACCACCAGCATCACCGAAATCGGGATGGCCCAGCTTTCATACAGGGCGGCCAGCACCAGGAACACCACCAGCAGCGACAGGCCCATCAGGATCGGAGCCTGGTTGCCGGCCTGGCGTTCCTGGTAGGAAAGGCCGTTCCACTCGTAGCCGAAGCCCTGCGGCAACTGGCCCACCAGACGCTCCATCTCGGCCATCGCCTCGCCCGTGGTGTAACCAGGGGCGGCGTCGCCGCCGATACGCATGGACTCGTAGCTGTTGTAGCGCACCACCTGCACCGGACCCTGCTTCCACTCGGCCTTGACGAAGGTGGACAGCGGCACCATGCCGCCCTGGCTGTTGCGGGCGTTCAGCTGCAGCACGTCATTGAGCTGCATGCGGTACGGCGCGTCGGCCTGCACCCAGATGTTCTGCATCCGGCCCAGGTTGGGGAACTTGCTCAGGTAGGCGGAGCCGACCGCGGTGGAAATCAGCGAGGCAGCCTCGTTGAAGTCCACGCCCAGCGCAGCCGCTTTCTCGCGGTCGATGGTCAGGCTGAGCTGCGCGCCCGGCCCCAGGCCGGTGATGCGCACCTGCGACAGCACGGGGCTCTTCATGACCAGGCCCATGAGTTCGCCGGTGGCCGCGGCCAGGGCGGCGGAACCCGCCGCGCCGCGATCCTGCAGGCGGAAGTCGAAGCCGGTCGCGTTGCCCAGGGACGAAATGGCGGGTGGCACCAAGGTGAACACCTGCGCGTCATGGATGCCCATCAGCTGCTTTTCGAAGGCATGGAAGGCAATGGCGCCCGCCGAGTCCTGGCGCGACTTGCGCTCGCTGAAGTCCTTCAGCGTGACGAAGGCGATAGCGGCGTTCAGGCCGTTGCCGTTGAAACTGTAGCCCTGCACGGCGATGATGTTCTCGACCGCGGGCACGTCCGAGAAGTACTTCTCGACCTGCTCGATGACCTCGACCGTGCGGTTGGCGGTAGCGCCGGTGGGCAGCTCGATGTTGCTGACCACGTAGCCCTGGTCTTCCTCGGGCAGGAAGGACGAAGGCAGGCGCAGGTACAGCCAGCCCAGCAGCACGACCAGCAGCAGGAACGCCAGCATCATGCGGCCGCCCTTGTGCAGGATGCGCGACACCCAGTTCTGGTAGTTGTGGGTGGTGGCGTCGAACTTGCGGTTGAACCAGCCGAAGAAGCCCTTCTTGTCCTCGTGGTGGCCCTTGGGCACCGGCTTGAGGATGGTGGCGCACAGCGCCGGGGTGAAGGTCAGGGCCAGCAGTGCCGAGAAGAAGATCGACACGGCCATCGCGATCGAGAACTGGCGGTAGATCACACCCACCGAACCGCTCATGAAGGCCAGCGGCAGGAACACCGTCACCAGCACCAGCGTAATGCCGATGATGGCGCCGCTGATCTGCGGCATCGCTTTCTTGGTGGCTTCCTTGGGTGGCAAGCCCTCTGTGGACATGATCCGCTCGACGTTTTCCACCACCACGATGGCGTCGTCCACCAGAATCCCGATGGCCAGCACCATGGCGAACATGGTCAGCACGTTGATGGAGAACCCGAGCGCCAGCATCACCGCGAACGCCCCCAGCATGGCCACCGGCACCACCAGGGCCGGGATCAGGGTGTAGCGGACATTCTGCAGGAACAGGTACATCACCAGGAACACCAGCACCATGGCTTCCGCCAGGGTGTGGACCACCTGCTCGATGGACACCTTGACGTAGGGCGCCGTGTCGTACGGAATGGAGTACGTGATGTTGCCCGGGAAGTACTTGGACAGCTCTTCCATCTGCTGGCGCACGCCCTGGGCGGTGGCCAGCGCGTTGGCGTTGGGCGACAGCACGATGGCGAATGCGGCCGTCGGCTTGCCGTTCAGGCGGGCGCCGAACTGGTAGTTGTCCGCGCCGACTTCGATGCGGGCGACGTCGCGCAGCAGCACCTTGGAACCGTCGGTGTTGGCGCGCAGGACGATCTTGCCGAAGCCCTCCACCGTGCTCAGCTGGCCGTTGGCCGTGACCGTGGCGGTGATGCGCTGCGAATCCGGGTTGGGCGGCGCGCCGATGCTGCCGCCGGAAATCACCACGTTCTGCTGGGCGATGGCCTGGTTGACCTGCGACATGCTCAGGTTGAACCCGACCAGCTTGGCGGGATCGACCCACACGCGCATGGCGCGCGGCGCCGCGAACAGCTGGAACTGGCCCACGCCGGGCACGCGGGAAACCGGGTTCTTGATGTTGCGGGTGATGTAGTCGGCCAGCGCCGTCTGGTCCAGCGAACCGTCCGTGGACGACACCGCCGCCACCATCAGGAAGCCGGTACTGGTCTGCTCATATTGCAGGCCCTGCTGCTGCACGGCGGTGGGCAACTGCGCGACCACGTTGGACACGCGGTTCTGCACGTCCACCTGCGCCAAGTCTGGATTGGTGCCAGGAGCGAAGGTCGCGGTGATGGTCGAGGTGCCGTAGGAATCGCTGACCGACTCGTAGTAGATCAGGCCCTTGGCGCCGTTGAGCTGGTCTTCGATGATACTGGTGACCTGCTCGGCCACTTCGTTGGCCGACGCGCCGGGGTACGTGGCCGTGATCGTGATCGCGGGCGGCGCTACGTCCGGGTACTGCGAAATCGGCATGTTCGGGATCGCCAGCACCCCGGCCAGCAGGATGAACAGGGCGACTACCCAGGCGAAAATCGGTCTATCAATAAAAAATTGCGGCATGTGGGCTGACTCTGAAAGCGATGCTCACCAAAGAGGAACGCGGCGCTTGCGCCGCGTGCCGCTTAAGATTTCTGGCCTGCGGCCTTGTCCTGCTGCGCAGGCTCGGCCGGCTTGGCGCCAGGCTGCGGGGCGGATTCCGCGGGCTTGGCGCCCGGTTGCGCGGGCGCCTGGCCGCCCGGGGCGGGCGTGCCGTTCTTCCATTCGCTGGCCTGAACCGGAGCGCCCGGGCGAACCTTCTGGAATCCTTCCACCACGACCACGTCGCCGGCCTTCAGGCCGCTGGTGACGATCCAGTTGCTCTTGAGGGCGCCGCCGGTGGTGACCGGAATCTGCTCGATCTTGTTGTCCTTGACCAGCATCAGGCTTTGCAGGCCGTCCGCGGTACGCTGCAGCGCTTGCTGCGGCACCATCAGGGCCTTGTCGTCCACGCCCTGCTCGAGGCGCACGCGCACGTACATGCCGGGCAGCAGGATGCCATCGGGGTTGGGGACTTCGGCGCGCAGGTTCACCTGGCCCGTGGTCGGATCCACGGTGATGCCGGTGAACAGCAGCTTGCCCGGCTGGCCGTATTCGGAGCCGTCTTCCAGCACGATGGTGGCGCGCGCCGTATCCTTGCCGACCTGTTGCAGTTGGCCGCTGGCGAAGGCGCGGCGCAAGGATGCGAGTTCCGCGGTGGACTGGGTGAAGTCGACGTAGATCGGATCCAGCTGCTGCACCGTGGCCATCTGCGTGGCCGAAGTGGCCTCGACCAGCGCGCCTTCGGTGACCAGCGGCTTGCCGATGCGGCCGGTAATGGGCGAGGTGACGTCGGTGTAGCCGAGGTTGATGGCGGCATTGTCCTGCGCCGCCTTGGCGGCGGCGACGGAGGCGTCGGCCTGGCGGTACGAAGCCACGGCGTTGTCGTATTCCTGCTTGCTGACGGCGTTGGCCTTGACCAGCGGGGCGTAACGGTCGGCCAGCAGCTTGGCGCTGAACAGGTTGGCCTGCGCCTGCTTGAGCTGCGCCGTCGCCTGATCGTAGGCAGCCTTGTAGGGCGCCGGATCGATCTTGAAGAGCAGTTGGTTTTCCTTGACGTCGCCGCCTTGCTCGAAGGCGATCTTCTGGACGATGCCGGTGACCCGCGAACGGATCTGCGCATCCCGGACGGCGTCGACGCGGCCGGGCAATTCGGACACGATGGGCGCGCGCTGCGGCTGGATCGTAATGACGCTGACCTGGGGCATGCCTGGATTCATGTGCGGCTTTTCGCCGCAACCAGCCAATATCAGTGCGAGGACCCCGCCGGAAAAAGCCAGCCCTGAAACACGTTTAGGCGAAAACCGCATTGAAACCCCCGCGTAGCGTAATTAACCGTAATCGCGTCATGTAATCGCAGTATTTAAGCGCGACATTGGCCACGTTAAATAAGAAGCATGCGTCATCAAGGCACGTAATCAGCCCAGTAATGTAACTCAGTTATTGGGGAAATCACTGATTTTTAGTGCTTCAAATGCCACGCGCGCGGGGATTTCATACAACAGATCAGCTCTCGGAAAGCTCCCGCAACTTGCCCAGGAACACATAGCCCATGCCGTGCACGGTATGCAGCGGCAGCCTGGCGCCGGCCAGCAGGACCTTGCCGCGCAGGCGGCAGATCGCCACATTCAGTGTGCGCATGGTGGTGCGTTTGCGCACCGCCATAAATTCATCGCGCCGCAATTCCCTGGCGGGATTGCCCGCCAGGCAAAGCAGGCAGGTACGCTCCAGGGCTGTCAGGCCGATGCGGGCTCCATGGGGCGTAAGCAGTGTCCAGCCCTGGTAGACCAGGGACCACCAGCCGTCCATGGCGTAAGAAGTGTCGGCCGCGCGGGCGGGCGCGACCTGTGCAAGGCGAGCGGGGGCATTCACGACGGATCTCCACCAGGAAGGCCCGCGCCGCACGGGGTGGCGGCCGGTTCCCGGAACAAGGTTGCAATTGGCCCCGAAAGCCTACCGCTGGAACCCGTGGGCGTTGAAATTGCAAGGCATCTATAAGACCAATCCGGCAGGAAATCCGTCCGGACTTTGTCCAGATGTGCCGCACTCGCCCCCCCTGCCCGCCAGCTCAGGTGCGCTTGCCGTTGCGATGGATATCGTGAGTGACGAAACAACTGTCCTGGGTCGGACGGGCCAGGATCCCGGGCTTGGCGAGCGTCGCGCGGATGTCGGCCAGGCCCGACTCCCAGTGCTCGCGCATGGCCTCGGTGCCGAATTCGTAGTCCTTGGAAAAGCGCTCGCGGTGCTTGGACTCGTAGATGAGGTTGATGATGTTGGTGGCCGGCGTATGGGACAGCTTGCGGATCTCGGCGAACTCCGCCGCGTTGCGCTCGGCCGCCGGCAGCTTCGCCAGCAGGCGTTGCAGGCCGTGGCGCAGCTTGAGCACGCGCCGCAGCTGGTCCGTGACCAGGCGGGTGCGGCTGGAGTACTGGATATCCTTCTGGCGCTCGGCCACTTCCTCCAGGTTGCTCGGCAGACCGCCGCGCGCGGGCCACAGATCGACCTGGAACGCCAGCGTGTCCCGCATGCTGTCGGTGGTCAGCACTTGTGCCAGCGGCGTGTTGGACACGACGCCGCCGTCCCAATAGTGTTCGCCGTCGATCTCGACGGAAGGGAAGCCTGGCGGCAAGGCGCCCGAGGCCATGATGTGCTCGGGCCGCAGCGTGTCCTTCAGGCTGTCGAAGTAGGCGAAGTTGCCGGTCCGCACGTTGACCACGCCAAAGCTGGCGCGCACGGCCCCGCTATTGAGCAGGTCGAAGTCCACGAACTCCCGCAAGGTCGCAGCCAGCGGCGTGGTGTCGTAGAAGCTGGTGGACGCCGCGCCCCTGCCATGCACCAGGTAGGGCGGCGGAAAACGCGGTTTGAAGAAGCCTGGCTGGCCCGAGAACAAGGCCTGGAAGGCTGACACATGCCCGTTCATGACCGGCGAACCAAAGCCGAACGGCAAGCCTTCGAACATGGGACCGAGCGTCTCGCCCCAGGGTACCGAAGCGAAACCCGCAGGCCGGCAGATGGCTTCCCAGAAGCCGCGCAGGCGCTCCACGCGCTCGTCCTCGGGCGACCCCGCGATGATGGCCGCGTTGATCGACCCGATGGAAATGCCGGAAATCCAGTTGGGCCGGATACCCGCTTCGTGCAGCCCCTGGTACACCCCGGCCTGGTAGGCCCCCAGCGCCCCGCCGCCTTGCAGCACCAGGGCGACGACTTCATAGGGCGGCGTATCGCCGGTGTCTTGCTTCGGAGCCTTGCGGCGAGTACTCATGCGGCTTCCTCTAGGCAGGGCCGGCGGACCGCCCTACTTGCTTTTGTCCGGCAACTGCGGCGCAGCCACGCCGGCGCGGAACGGATACTTGGAGAAGATCTGCGCTACCACCTTGTCCGTGTTCTCGGGCGAGGCGCTGGCATCGGGCTGGACCTCGCCCACCGCCACGCCTTCCCACACCAGCTGCCTGCGGCGCGCGTCGACGAGGTCGATGTTCAAGGTGCCCTCAGTATATTGGTAGACGTCATCGCCCCAGCCGTAGCCGGGCCAGCCGCCATAGAAGCCGGCGCGATAGCCGTAGTACGGACCCATGGGCGGCGCGGCCGGAGTGACCTGCACCTTCTGCTGCAGCTTGGCGCTGAAGTTGACCAGCAGGTCGGGATTTGCTGCGCTATAGGTATAGCCGCGCATTTCCATCTGGCCGCGCGTGGCGTTCTTCAGGCGCTCGGTCAGCAAGGTGCTGTAGCCGGCCTTGTCGGTGCCCAACGGCGTCATGTACCCGAAGGTTCGGTACTGCGCGAAATTTGCCTGATGATCGTAGTCGCTCTTGACGTCAGGGCCAGTGGCGCAGGCCGCCAACAACGCCGTCATGGAACCCGCAGCCAGCAATTTGAACGCTTTCATGTCGTTTTCTCCGTGAGCCCGATGCCTGAACATAGTGCCGCGAAGCCTGCAAAATTTCAACAGAATCTCATTCGCATCGCGTCCGCCGTGAACCACGGGCACAGCCCCCGTCCATTACACTTTCAGCTATCCCATACCCTGACCACGGCACGACAAAGATGTTGGAACTCGACGGCTCGATTTGGTTTCGCTCCGGCGCCCAGACCTGGGGCGGAAAAAACCGCATAGACCTGCTGGCGCAGATCGACGCCACGGGATCCATCACGGCCGCCGCGCGCGCCGTGGGCATGAGCTACAAGGGCGCATGGGACGCCATCGACGCCATGAACAATCTGGCGGGCGAGCCTTTGGTGATCAGGGCCGCCGGCGGCAAGGGCGGCGGCGGCACGCGCCTGACGGACCGCGCGCGCGGCCTGATCGGCACCTTCCGCGCCCTGGAAGCCGAACACCGCAAGTTCATGGAAAACCTGACCCGCGCTGGCGTGAACGCCAGTGGCGACATCGATCTCATGAGGCGTTTCATGCTCAAGACCAGCGCACGCAACAAACTGCTAGGCACCGTCATCCAGATCCGCGCCGGCGCCGTCAATGACGAAATCGTGCTGCGCATCGCGGGGGGCCTGACCATCACGGCCACCATCACCCGTGAAAGCACGCAGGAATTGGGGCTGGCGACCGGCAAGGAAGCCATCGCGCTGATCAAGGCGTCGTCCGTCATCGTGGGCGCGCCCGGCCCCGGCCTGCGCCTGTCGGCGCGTAATCAGCTGCCGGGCAAGATCACGGCATTGCGCCCGGGCGCCGTCAATAGCGAGATCCTGATCGGACTGGACGGCGGCATGACGCTGGCGGCCATCGTCACCAATGAAAGCGCGCAGGACCTGGGATTGGACGCAGGCGCCGACGCGGTGGCGATCTTCAAGGCTTCCAGCGTGATTCTGGGCGTGCTGGACTGAGCCGATCAGACGCCCACGTCTTCATCGTGGCGTCGCACCCTGCCCTCGCGCACTTCGAACACCTCGTCGGCCAGCGCATCCACATCCGCCGGGTCGTGCGTGATCAGCAGCATCGGCACGTCCAGCTGGCGCTGCAAGGCATTCAGTTCCAGCCGCATCTTGCCGCGCAACTGCGAATCCAGCGCTGAAAAGGGCTCGTCCAGCAGCAGGATGTCGGGCCGCAGCATGAGGGCTCGAGCCAACGCCACCCGCTGCTTCTGGCCGCCGGATATCTCGCTGGGATAGCTGCCCACGATGGAACCCAGTTCGAACGCGTCCACCCAGCGCTGCGCCTCGGGCCCGACCTCGCGCCGGGGCGGGTTGCGCCAGCCGCGGCGCAGCCCGAAAGCGATGTTCTGCGCCACTGTCAGGTGGGGAAACAGGGCGTAGTCCTGGAACAGGTAGGCCACCCGGCGCGATTGCGCCGGCAGGTTGACGCCGGCGTCCGTGTCGAACAGCACGCGGCCGTTGATCTCGATGCGGCCCGCGTCAGGGCGCAGCAGGCCCGCCACCGCGCGCAGGGTCAGGCTCTTGCCCGCGCCCGAGGGGCCGAACAGCGCTATACGCTTGGCTGACGAATCGAATGCGACGTCCAGCGCGAAGCGCCGGTCGCCGGACACCATCTGCTTGCGCACCCGGATGCTGACGCTCATAGCGCGCTCCCGTTGCGCCGGCCGCTGCTGACGGGCACCAGCTTGCCGGCCAGCAGCAGGACCACCACGCAGGTCACCGAGGTGACCAGCACCAGCATGTTGGCCGTGGCGTCGTCGCCCGCCTGCACCGCCTCGTAGATGGCGACCGACAGAGTCTGTGTCCGTCCCGGCAGGTTGCCGGCGATCATCAGCGTGGCGCCGAATTCGCCCAGCGCCCGCGCGAAGGCCAGCAGCACCCCGGCGGCGATGCCGCGCGCGGCCAGCGGCAAGGTGACGCGGAAGAAGACCCCCGCTTCGCACACGCCCAACACGCGCGCCGCGCTTTCCAGTTGGCTATCAACGTTCTCGAAGGCGGCCCGGGCGGATTTGAACACCAGCGGAAAAGCCACCACCGAAGCCGCGATCACCGCGCCCTGCCAGGTGAAGACCAGTTCGATGCCCCAGCCCGCCAGCGTCTCGCCGATGATGCCGCGGCGCCCCAGGAGCACCAGCAGGTAGTAGCCGAGCACCGTGGGCGGCAACACCAGCGGCAAGGTCAACAGCGCGTCCAGCAGGTCGCGCCCCGGCCAGCGCCAGCGCGACAGGCCATAAGCCGCGGCGGTGCCCGCCACGGTCGCCAACAGCGTTGCCCAGCCCGCCACTTTCAGGGAAAGCAGCAGGGGCACCCAAACCGGATCACTCATCAATGCCTACGATTCAACGGATATCAGGGCTTCTGGAAGCCGTAGCGCGACAGTATCGCCTGACCTGCGGGAGACAGCACATAGGCAACGAAGCTTTCGGCTTCCTTGGCAGCGGCTTCACGGGTGGTGACGGCGATGGGATAGGTAACCGGCGTCTGCGAAGGCACGCGTACCGCGACCTTAACCTTGTCCGCCATGATGGCCGCGTCGGTCGCGAACACGAAGCCCGCATCGACCTCGCCGCGCGCCACGTAGTCCAGGCTCTGGCGGACGTTCTGGGCCAGCACGCTCTTGGCCTGCACCGCGCTCCAGAGGCCGGCCGTCTCCAGCGCGCCCTGCGTGTAGCGGCCCACCGGCACCGATGCCGGGTTGCCATAGGCGATGCGCTTGATGTCGTCGCGGGTCAGGTCCTTGAGCGCGGTGATGTTGGCCTTGCTGTCCGTCGGGACGATCAGCACCACCTGATTGGCGGCAAAGTCCACGCGGGAGGCCGGCTTGACGGCCTTTTCCTCGACCGCCTTGTCCATGGCCTTCTGGTCCGCCGAGGCGAACACATCGGCCGGCGCGCCCTTGACGATCTGCTGCAGCAGCACGTCGGACGCGCCGAAGTTCAGGATGACCTTCGTGCCGGCATGCTCTTTTTCGTAGCCTTGCGCGACCTCCTTGAAGGCGTTGGTCAGGCTGGCGGCGGCCGACACCACCAGGTCGCCGGCAGTGGCGTTGGCGCTCCATGCGGCGGCCAGCGCCAAGGACAGCGCCACGATCGGACGTTTGCGGAACATGTTCTTCTCCCGGGGAAATCGCTAAGTCGGTAACGAAATATATATAGGTATATAACGCTCGTCAATTTGGCTGTCCAAGGGAGCATTGAGCAATATCAAGGAGTGGCGGGCGCGGGCTTCAGCCGCGCGCCACCGTGGTCGCGTGCACCGCCTCGGGCGCCAGCCGCGCCTGCAGGTGCTCCAGCGCCAGCTCGGGCCGCGCCGCGCCGCACATGAAGATGTCCAGCGCCGCGAACGCATGCTCGGGCCAGGTGTGGATGCTGATGTGGGATTCGCTCAGCAGGACCACGCCGGTCACGCCCGCGCCCTCGCCGAAATGATGGAAGTGCGCGCTCAGCACGTGCGCGCCCGCCGCCTGCGCCGCGGCGATCAGGTCGCGTTCCAGCGCTTGCGCGTCGGTCAGGCGATCCGCCGGCACGCCGCGGAAATCCGCCAGCACGTGGCGGCCGGGTGTGGCGTGCGGGGTCACTTGTGGGACCCGCCCGAGGACCAGCCCGATCCGCCCGAAGAACTGCTGCCCCAGCTGCTGCTGGAGCCGCCGCTGGACATGCGCGCACCGGGGGTGTTGAAGCCGGTGGCGAAAATCACCACCACGATGGCGTAGACGGTGTAAAAGAGCTTGCCCATCCTGTTATTCGTCCTTGCCAGATAATTTGTCCGCCACCGCCGCCGGAATCCACAGGAACGCCGCGCCGATCAGGATCGGGACGATGCCGCCACTGAAAATGGTGTCGATATTCAGGAAGGCCAGCACGATCATGGCCGTCCAGGCGAACTTGCGATAGCCCCCGGGCTTGCCGCTGAGCGGCATGGCCTTCTGCTTGGCAAGTTCGGGATCGCCGAACCATTCAGCCAACTGCGCCGGCGCCACCGGCCCCGAGGCGGACCAGCCCAATTCGGACTCGCTCAGTTCGCGGGTCAGCTTGAGGTTGCCGGCCTTGTAATCCGTGATCTTGGTGCTGTCGCCGACCTTGACGCGCCAGTTGAAGGCGCCCAGGGCCAGTTCCACGCGCGAGGTGTAGTCGTACAGCTTCTGATAAAGCTTGGAGCGCCAGCGCACGCTGCTGGCGTTGTTGTGGCTGGGCCAGGTGTCGCATACCTGCACCCGCTCCCAGCCCTCGTCGGTTTCCACCAGCCAGATGAAACCCTTTGCGGGATTGAACAGCAGGTATTCGATCCAGTCGGACGGTTCCTCGGGATCCGGATCGGCGCACTTCATCAGGCCGATGAGCGTATAGGACGCGCCATCGATCTTGGCCACCGCGCCCAGCGACAAGGTGGTCTTGATGGCTTTGACCTTGCGGGCCTTTTCGATGACTTCGGCCGTGGGCCCCGAGCAGTCGACCGCGGCGGCGCACGAGGGGCAGACCACTTGCGTGGCCATCGCGGCCACGAAGCTTATCGGGCCGCCGCAGTTGGGGCAGTCCAGCGCCTTGATCTGGCCGCGGAAACGGCCGGCGGTCTCCTCGACCTGCTCGTTGGTCCGCAGCGATGCCGCCTGCATGGCGGACAGGTCGAATGCCTTGCCGATGTACAGCTCGGGCTCGGGCCCGTCGGAAAAGTCCAGCGTCAGGAACGCGTCCAGGCAGCGGTAGTCGGCCACCTTGGCCAACCAACCTTCGCCCGGCACGAAGGGCAACTCGCCTTGCGTGCCGCCCGCCTGGCAGGCGCGCACGTCGGCGGCCGTGAAGCGCTGGCCGTCCAGCTTCAGTTCATCGCCGGGCGCGATGTCGTCGAACGCCGGCATGCCCTGCGTAGACTTGACCTTGCGCCGCCGGGTCACGGCGTACTGGCCCGACGCGTCCGACAGCCAGCCGTCGGAACCGTCCTCGAACCACAGGTACCACTCGTTCCAGAAGCCGTCGTCGTAGCGCAGCTGGACGCGGCCGATCAGGTCGAAGCGCTTGCCTTCATAAGTGCCGGCCGCGCCCAGGCACAAGGGCGAGTAGTCCTCCAGGACCTCGGCCGCCTCGCCGATGCGCTTGACCGACTCGGCGTCCTTCAGCAAGGTGCTGCGGCAGGCGCCGCAGACCGCCATGACCGATGCCGCGGACGTGAACTTGACTGGGGCGCCGCACTGCGGACACAGAACCTGCTGCATGGAGCCTTAGCTGGTGAGTTTCTTCAGCACTTCGGCCTTGGCCGAATCGTAGTCCGCGGCCGTGATCAGGCCCTTGTCCAGCAGATCCTTGAGCTGCTGCAGCCGCTGCGCCGGATCTGCGCCCGCGGCGGCGGGCGCCTGCTGGGCGGGCTGCGGCGCGGCCTGCGGCTGCCCCTGGGCGCCTGCCAAGCCCGCGGCCATGGTCTGGCCCAGCGCCGCGCCGGCCGCCAGGCCCGCGCCGATGCCGGCGATGCCGCCTTCGTTCTGCGCGGCCATCGGTATGGCCGTGGCGGTCTGGTACTGGGTGAACTTGCCCAGGTCGCCGGCCATGCCCATGGAGATCCGCGTGTCCAGCGCCTTCTGCAGCTCTTCCGGCAGCGACACGTTCTCGACCGTGAAGTTGTCCAGCTTGACGCCGTAGCGGTCGAACACCGGCGCCAGCTGTTCAGCGATGCTTTGCGACATCAGCCCCTGGTTGCCGGCCATGTCCAGGAACGGCACCTTGGAGCCGCCCAGCGCCGTCGTCATCGCCGCGACCACCATGTTGCGCAGTTGCGCTTCCAGGTCGTCGACGGTGTATTCGTCGCGCGTGCCGCTGATCTCGCGGTAGAACTTGGCGGGATCGGAGATCTGATAGGAATACACGCCGAAAGCGCGCAGCCGCACCATGCCGAATTCGCTGTCGCGCAGCGTCACCGGCTGCGCCGTGCCCCAGCGCCGGCCCAGTTGCAGGCGCGTGCTGAAGAAGATCACATCCGACTTGAAGGGAGACTCGAACAGCTTGTCCCAGTTCTTCAGGTAGGTCAGGATCGGCAGCGTCTGCGTGGTCAGCTTGTACATGCCGGGGCCGAACACGTCGGCCACCTTGCCTTCGTTGACGAACACCGCCATCTGCGATTCGCGCACGGTCAGGCTGGCGCCGTACTGGATTTCGAAATCCTGCATGGGATGACGCCAGGCGAGCACGCCGTCGCGGTCCTCGTTCCATTGCAGGATGTCGATGAACTGTTTGCGGATGAATGAACCGAGACTCATGAGTCGTTCTCCTGTCAGATCGAGTGCGGCGCGCGGCCGCGTCAGGTCAGGCTGGCGGCGTTGACGATGCCCGCGGCGATGGAAATCGAGCCGATCAGCCCGCCCATGGCGATGTTGTTTTCTTCGATGGCCTCGTTCATGCCGCGCACGGTCTGGGATACGCCCACGTACACGACCAGCTGCACCAGCATGGCCACCAGGCCCCACAGCAGGAACATGGCATAGCTGGCATGGATCGCGATGCTGGAGCACAAGGTGAAGCTGAAGCCGACCAGCGCGCCGCCATACGACAGCGCGGCGGCGATATTGCCTTCGCGGATCAGCTCGAATTCCTTGTAGCGCGTGACGGCCGTGTAGACCACGGTGAAGACACCCAGCATGGCAAGCGCAGATGCCATGTAGATAAGATAGGTCACCACCGGATGCATTGCTTCTCCCATTGCCGCCCTCCTAATTGCGCGCAGTATATACGGCGCGTTCGATATACTGCGAACGCATTTTTCGTGTCGGACACCTCATGCGCGACCGCGTTCTCATCCTTTCGGTATTGATCGTCGCCTCCTGCGGTTTGGGCTATGAGCTCATCAGCAGCGCGCTGGCCAGCTATTTGCTGGGGGATTCGATACTGCAGTTCTCTTCCGTCATCGGCTGCTATCTCTTCGCCATGGGCATAGGTTCGTGGTTGTCAAAATATGTAAGAGACGAAGACGTTTTGAATCGCTTCATCGACGTGGAGCTGCTGGTCGCCCTGTTGGGCGGCGTCTCCGCCGCGGTGCTGTTCCTGGTCTTCGCCTGGCTTTCCACGCCCTTCCGCGCTGCCCTGTATGTCGGCGTCTTCGTCATCGGCCTGATGGTCGGGATGGAGATTCCGCTGGTGATGCGAGTGTTCAATCAGCGCAAGGCCGAGTTCCGCGAAATCGTCAGCCGCGTGCTGACCTTCGACTACCTGGGCGCGCTGGCCGTGTCGCTGGTGTTTCCCCTGCTGCTCGCACCCAAGCTCGGATTGCTGCGCACCAGTTTCCTGTTCGGCATCATGAACGCCAGCGTGGCGCTGTGGACCACCTGGCTGTTCCGCGCGGAACTGCGCAGGCCCGGCGAAAAAGCCATCCGTGCTGGGGTGGTGATCGGGTTCCTGGGGATGGGCTTCATCTATTCCGGCAGCATGACGGCCTGGGCCGAGAAAGGCCTGTACGGCGACGACGTGGTGCACGCGGAAACCACGCAGTACCAGCGCCTGGTGGTCACGCGCTGGCACGACGACCTGCGCCTGTACATCAACGGCAACCTGCAGTTCTCGTCGCGCGACGAGCACCGCTATCACGAAGCGCTGGTGCACCCCGGCCTGCAAGCCCTGCCCTGGGCGCGCAATGTGCTGGTGCTGGGCGGCGGCGACGGCCTGGCGGTGCGCGAAATCCTCAAGTACAAGAATATCGAACATGTGACGCTGGTGGATCTGGATCCGGCCATGACCGGCCTGTTCTCCCGCTCCGAACCGCTGGTCAAGCTGAACCAGGGGTCGCTGAAGGATCCCCGGGTCACGGTGATCAATGACGACGCCGGCCGCTGGCTGGAAACCCACGCCGAGGTCTATGACTACATCGTGGTGGATTTTCCGGACCCGTCCAACTTCGGCCTGGGCCGCCTCTACTCGGTACCGGTCTATCACCTGATGGCGCGCCACCTGGCCGAGAACGGCTATATGGTGGTGCAGTCCACCTCGCCCTACTTCGCGCCGCGCTCATTCTGGAGCGTGGACGCCACCTTGAAGGAAGCCGGCCTGAACACCTGGCCGTACCATACCTACGTGCCGTCCTTTGGCGACTGGGGCTTCATTCTGGCCAGCAAGCGCCGCGACTACGAGCCGCCCGCCGCGATTACCGTGCCCACGCGCTACCTGGACCCGGTCACGACGCGCGAACTGTTCCACTTCCCTGCCGACATGCCCGCGCTGGCGATGCCTCCGAACCGTCTGAACGAGCAATCGCTCGTGCGCTACTTCGACGAGGACTGGCGCAAGGTCATCCGCTGATGCGGCGGCGCAGCTTCCTCTTGGGCGCGGCCACGGCCGCCGTCGCCGGCACCGCCGGGTACTACCGTTCGCGCATCGTCGAGACCACGCCAGAAATCCATTACCCGGGCATGCAGGCAGGCCATGCCTTGCGCAACGCAGCGGCCTGGCCGCACCCCTCCGCCAGCCGCCAGCGCGACGTCGTGATCCTGGGCTCGGGCGTGGCAGGCCTGTCCTGCGCCTGGAAGCTGGCGCGCGAAGGGCACACGGATTTCCTGGTGGTGCAGGGCCCCGAACTCGAAGGCAACGCGGCCGCCGGCCAGCGCGACGGCCTGGACTACCCCTTGGGCGCGCACTACCTGCCGCTGCCCTCGATGGCCTCCACGCACATACGCGAAATGCTGGCCGATTTCGGCATCATCGAGCGCGGCGCAAGTACCCCCCGACCCTACTACGACGAGACCGCGCTGGTGCACTCGCCCCAGGAGCGTCTGCTGCGCGGCGGCCATTGGGAAGAGAACCTGCTGCCCATGAGCGGGCTGCCGGAAGCGGACCTGGCGCAGCACCGCAAATTTCTTGCGCTGATCGATCGTCTGCACACGCAGACCGGCAACGACGGCCGCAAGGTCTTCAGCATTCCGCTCACGCTGTCGTCGCAGGACCCGGCCTGGCGCGCGCTGGACGCGATTACGTTCAAGCAATGGCTGGACCGCGAGGGCTATACCTCGCCCGCGCTGCACTGGTACCTGAACTATTGCTGCCGCGACGACTACGGCGCACAGTACGACGCGATTTCGGCCTGGGCGGGCCTGCACTACTTCGCCAGCCGCGACGGCCATGCCGAAAATGCCGGCGAAGGCGCAGTGCTGACCTGGCCTGGAGGCCTGTCGACGTTGATGCAGCGCATGCGCGACGCCATCACGAACAAGCTCGGCAATGCCGACTGGCTGGCCGCCGGCACGGCGGTCCGGGTACAGGAGACGCCTGCCGGCGCGCTGGTCACCTGCCTCGCCTCGTCTTCCAGCGCCTACACGGTGCAGGCGCGCCGCGCCGTGTGCGCGATGCCCTTGTTCGTGGCCCAGCGCATCCTGCCCGACATCCGCTCCTATGGCTACGATCCGGCGGTGCACGCGCCGCCGCACGCGCCCTGGATGGTGTCGAACTTCGTCATGGAAGGCTACCCGGCCGAAGCCCCGGGCGAACCGCTGTCCTGGGACAACGTCGTCTACCAGGGCAAGGCGCTGGGCTATGTCGTCTCCACGCACCAGCTGCTGCGCGTGGCCCGCACGCCGCGCTGCGTCTTCACGGCGTATCACGCGCTCAGCGGGCGGACGCCCCGGGCCGCGCGCGAGTGGCTGACCCGCGCCAGTCCGGAAGAACTGCGGGCCGAGGCCGCGTCCGACCTGGTCGCGGCCTACGGCAAGGAGTTCTGGCGCCATGCGCGCCAGCTGGAAATCACGGTGCGCGGCCACGCCATGGCCTCGCCGCTATGCGGCTACCTGTCCAATCGGGGATTGGCCGCGCTGCGCGACGTGGACGGTCCGGTGCTGTTCGCGCACTCAGACCTTTCAGGCTATTCCGTATTCGAGGAGGCCTCGTGGTGGGGCGTGGCCGCGGCAGGACGCATCATGGGCCAGAAGCCGCCGCAGGCCTGAAGTTCGCGCACCGCATATTCTCCGGCCGCCTGCAATACAATTCCGCGAGCTTGCCGGGCATCACGGCACCTCCTGACCGGACTCAGATAAAAAGACATGGGAAAGCACGTCGTTGTCCTAGGCGCGGGTATCGTGGGCGTCTGCTGCGCCCTGGAACTGCAGCGCCGCGGCCTGTCCGTCACGCTGGTGGACCGGCAGGAGCCGGGCCTGGAAACCTCGCTGGGCAACGCCGGCGTGATCGCGCGCAGTTCGCTGATGCCGTTCAACCACCCCGGCTTGTGGCCGCAGTTGCCGCGGCTGCTGAAGAACGACACCGTGCAGTTCCGCTACAAGCTGAGCTATCTGGCGCGGAACCTGGGCTGGGCCGCCCGCTTCCTGCTCAACGCCCGGCCGGCGGTGTTCAGGCAGACCGTGGAGGCGCTGGATGGCCTGATCCGGCTTTCGGCGCCCGAGCATCTGCGGCTGCTGAACGAATCGGGCGCGGCGCACCGGCTGCGCGATACGGGTTGGGTTTTCCTGTACCGCTCGGAACAGGGCTGGAACAGCGGCGAACTGTCGCGCAAGACCTTTGCCCAGTACCAGGTGCCGACCCAGGTCTTGCAGCCCGCGGAACTCGCTGAGATCGAACCCGCGCTTGCGCCCATCTTCCACCGCGCCCTGTGGATCCAGGGCTCCTACTCTGTCGATGACCCGCACGAAGTGGTCGCGGCCTATGCCGCCCTGTTCCGGCGCTCGGGCGGCGCGTTCCAACGCCTGACCGCCAGCGCCATCCGCCGCGAGGGCCAGGGCTGGATCGTGCAAGGCGCGCAGGAGTCCGGGTCAGTAGCGGCGGATCGATTGGTGGTGGCGCTGGGTCCCTGGTCGAAGGGCCTGTTGAAAACGGCGGGCATAGACCTGCCCATGGCGTTCGAGCGCGGCTACCACATGCATTACAGCGGCGCAGACGGCGCCAGCCTGACACGCCCGGTCTACGACACCGGCGGCGGCTACGTGCTGTCGCCCATGGCACGCGGGCTGCGCCTGACCACGGGAGTGGAACTGGACGCCTGCGAAGCGCCCGCCCGGCCGCTGCAGCTGGACCTGGCGGAGGCGCGGGCCCGCGAGGCGTTTCCGCTGGACCGGCGGCTGGACGCCGAGGCGTGGCTGGGGCGGCGTCCGACGCTGCCCGACAGCCGGCCGATGATAGGCGAAGCGCCGCGCCATCCCGGCCTGTGGCTGGCGCTGGGCCACCAGCACATCGGCTTCAGCACCGCGCCCGGCACGGCCAGGATACTGGGAGAACTGATGTGTGATGGCGGCGCTGCCTCGCGCCACGAGGCCTTCCGGCCCGGTCGGTTCATCTAGTGCGGCAGGAAGCCGCCGGCTGTGGTTCACACAACCGGCGCCTGGCGCTTACCCCAGCAACAGGGCGTCGTCCGAGATCTTCTCGCCGCGCACGCGCTCGAACATGGCCAGCAGATCCGGCACGTCCATGCCGCGGCGCTCGTCGCCCGACACATCCAGCACCACCTGCCCTTGATGCAGCATGACGGTGCGGTCGCCCACGTCCAGCGCCTGGCGCATGCTGTGGGTCACCATCATCGTGGTGAGCTGGCTTTCGGCCACGATGCGCGCGGTCAGCTGCAGCACGAAGTCCGCCGTGCGCGGGTCCAGCGCCGCGGTGTGCTCGTCCAGCAGCAGGATGCGCGAGGGCTGCAAGGCCGCCATCAACAGGCTGACCGCCTGGCGCTGACCGCCAGACAGCAGGCCGATGCGGTCGGTCAGGCGGTTTTCCAGGCCCAGGCCCAGCGTGGCCAGGCGCTCGCGAAAGCCCTCCTTCATGGAGGCCTTGACCGCGCGGCTGTAGCCGCGGCGCGCGCCGCGCATCTGCGCCAGCGCCATGTTCTCTTCGATGGTCAGGTCTTCGCAGGTGCCGGCCATGGGGTCCTGGAACACGCGGGCCACACGGCCCGCCCGCGCCCACACCGGCTGGCGCGTGACGTCGACGCCATTGATGTCGATGCGGCCGGAGTCGACCGGCAGGTCGCCCGACACTGCATTCAGGAAGGTGGACTTGCCGGCGCCATTGGAGCCGATGACGGTCACGAACTGGCCCGAGGGGATCTCCAGCGACAGGCCGCGCAAGGCGCGGGTTTCGATGGGCGTACCCGCGTTGAACGTGATTTTGAGGTCTTTTGCGGACAACATATTTCAGTACTCCATTGTGCAATCGCAGCACACAGGCCACATCAATTCCATACAGCCCGATCGGGGCCGCCGCGGAGCCGGCTTTGCCGGTCCGCGCGCGGCGCCCCCTTGAGGGGGAAGCGCCGCAGGCGCTTCGGGGGTGGGCCTCATCCTTTCTTGCCGACCAGGCGGCGCTTGAGCATGGGAATGACCAGGGCAAACGTGACCAGCACCGCAGTGACGAGGTTCAGGTCTTGCGCCTTCAGGCCGATGAAATCGCTGTTCAGCGCCAGGGCGATGAAGAAGCGGTAGACAATGGCGCCGATGATGACGGCCAGCGTGGCCAGCACCAGCTTGCGCGACGGCAGGATGCTTTCGCCCACGATCACCGCGGCCAGGCCGATCACGATGGTGCCGATGCCCATCGAAATGTCCGAACCGCCCTGGGTCTGCGCGAACAGCGCGCCCGCCAGCGCGACCAGCGCGTTGGACAGCGCCATGCCGCCCAGAATCATGCGGCCGGTGTTGACGCCCTGGGCGCGGGCCATGCGGCCGTTGGAACCGGTGGCGCGCACCGCCAGGCCGGTCTGCGTGGCGAAGAACCAGTCCAGCGCCAGTTTGGCCAGGATCACGATCACGATCAGGATCAACGGGCGGGCGACGTAGTCCGACAACCACTCAGGCTGCAGGATGGTGAATACGGTGGGTTCGGTGATCAGCGGGACATTGGGCTTGCCCATGATGCGCAGGTTGACCGAGTACAACGCGATCATCATCAGGATGCTGGCCAGCAGATCCATGATCTTGAGCTTGACGTTCAACCAGCCCGTGACCAGCCCGGCTGCGGCGCCAGCGATGGTGGCGATGACGGTAGCCATGAACGGGTCGGTGCCCGAGGCGATCAGCGTGGCACAGACCGCGCCGCCCAACGGGAAGCTGCCGTCAACGGTCAGGTCCGGGAAGCGCAACAGGCGAAACGAGATATACACGCCCAGAGCCACCAGGCTGAAGATCAGGCCGATCTCCAACGCACCTAACAACGAGAACAATGACATGGGTCAAATCCAATCAGTAAGAAGCGGGCATATTAAAAACTTGCACGAAGGCAAGAAACGAGCATATTAAAGAGTTGCCGCGTCGGATATCTTGCGTTTCGGGGTCAGTTTTACCCCAGCTTTCGCAAGAAACGTTTCCCTGCGAGGGATTTTCTCCGGTTTCCTGCCAAAGCCTTCCCGTGCCGGACGGCCGGGCCGCCAGCATGAGTCTGCAGGACCATTCAGGGAGCAAAAACGCCGGGCGGGCACAACGCCGTAAGGCGGGCCGCCGGCCATTCAAGACCAGCACATTGCGCCGGGCCGCGAGCATCTTGTGAATGCTGCCGCCCTGAAGACCATGGGGTAAGGCAAGACACCAGAACATAAAACAAGCCCCGCTCACGCCGGGTAGGCATGGCGGGGCGGGTACGGCTGATTATTACTTCACAACCACCGCGGCCGACTTGATGATCGCATCGGACAGGGTCACGCCCTGCTTGGCGGCAGCGCCCGGGTTCACGTAGAGCTCGAGCTTGGAGATGGTTTCCGAGGGAATGGCGCCGGGCTTCTCGCCCTTCAGGATGCGCACCACCACCTTGCCCGTCTGCACGCCCAGGTCGCGGTAGTTGATGCCCAGGGCGGCGATGCCGCCGCGCTTGACGCTGTCGGTGTCGGAAGCGATGAGGGGGATCTTGGCGTCGTTGCCGACCTTGACCAGCGACTCATAGGCCGACACGACGTTGTTGTCGGTGTTGGTGTAGATGACGTCGACCTTGCCGATCAGGCTGCGGGCGGCGGAAGCCACGTCCACCGAGCGCGGCGCTGCCGCTTCGACCAGGCTCATGCCAGACTTCGGCAGGATTTCCTGCAGCTTCTTCACGACCACGACCGAGTTGGCCTCGCCCGGGTTGTAGACGATGCCCACGCGCTTGGCGTTAGGGACGATTTTCTTGATCAGTTCGACCTGCTTGTCCAGGGCCAGCAGATCCGACACGCCGGTCACGTTCGTGCCCGAGGCGTCCATGCTGGCGACCAGTTGGGCAGCGACCGGATCGGTCACGGCGGAATACACCACCGGCACGTCCTTGGTAGCGGCGACGACGGCCTGTGCCGACGGCGTGGCGATCGCGACGATGGCGTCGGGCTTGTCGCCGACGAACTTGCGCGCGATCTGGGCGGCGGTGCCGTTGTTGCCCTGGGCGCTCTGGTATTGCCACTTCAGGTTCTTGCCCGGCTCGTAGCCGGCCTGCTTGAGGGCATCCTGCACCCCGTCACGCACGGCGTCCAGCGCCGGATGCTCGACGATGGCGGTGACCGCCACGGATTTCTGCTGCGCGGACACAGGCGCGGCGATAGCCATCGCCAGCGCCATGGCGCCAACCGTCAGAAAATGTTTTTTTCCGATCAGCATAGATAAGCTCCTTGAACCCTTGTTTTTGCTCATTATTACGGCGCCGCTGGCGGCTCCCCGCCGGCCGGACTAGCCATAAAGCCGTATAGTCTAACTTGCCGCCCACCCAAAGCGTTTCGGGGGAATCCCTGAAATGGTGCATGCCGCAACAGCATGCCCCGCAGCGGGGCGCAGCGGCGTCAATATACTGAAAAGCCCGGAATCGCAGCGGCCGGATCCGCAGAAACCGGACTTCTTTCACGCCGCCAACCGCAGCATCCAGAGGCCTCACCATGATCAAACGCGCATTGGGCCGTTCCGGCCTGCAGATTCCTCCCCTCACCTTCGGCGGCAACGTCTTCGGCTGGACCGTGGACGAAGCCGGCACGTACTCGCTGCTGGACGCGCTGGTGGACGCCGGCCTGAACTTCATCGACACGGCGGACGTGTATTCGCGCTGGGTTCCGGGCAATCAGGGCGGCGAATCCGAGACCCTGATCGGCAAATGGCTGAAGCGCTCCGGCAAGCGCGACCGCGTGCTGATCGCCACCAAGGTCGGCATGGAAATGGGACCCGACGCCAAGGGCCTGGCGCCCGCCTACATCCGCCGTTCGCTGGAAGCCTCGCTGGCCCGGCTGCAGACGGACCACATCGACCTCTACCAGTCGCACCAGGACGACCCCGACACGCCGCTGACCGACACCCTGGCCGAATACGCCAAGCACATCGAGTCCGGCAAGGTGCGCGCCATCGGCGCCTCCAACTACACCGCGGTGCGGCTGTCCGAAGCGCTGATCGCGAGCGAACGGCACAGCCTGCCGCGCTACGAGAGCATCCAACCGGAATACAACCTGTACCGCCGCGAACCCTTCGAGTCCGGGTTGCAAAGCCTGGTGAAGACGCAGCAGATGGGCACGATCAACTATTACGCCCTGGCCAGCGGATTCCTCAGCGGCAAGTACCGCAGCCCCGCGGACGCGGGCAAGAGCCCGCGCGGACGCAAGATCGTCGACACCTATCTCAACGACCGCGGCTACCGGATCCTGAAAGCGCTGGACGAAGTGTCCGAGGACGCCAACTGCACGCCCGCCCAGGCCGCGCTGGCCTGGCAGATCGCGCAACCCGGCATCACCTCGCCCATCGTCAGCGCGACCTCGCTCGAGCAACTGGACGAACTGGTCAAGGCGGCCAGCCTGGCGCTGACGCATGATCAGTTGGCCAAGCTGAGCCAGGCGAGTGAATGGCGGTGAGGGAGGGCGCGCGCCACGTGGCGCACGCCTGACTCGCGGCCATCAATCCAGCTTCACCCCCGAGTCCTTCACCACCTTGGCCCAACGCCCAACCTCGCTATCGACGAACTTGCCGAACTCGGCGCCGGTCAGGGTGGGCACGGCCGAGCCGTTGCCGGCCCAGGTTTCCTTGATCTTCGGCGCATTCAGGGCCTTGGTGATCTCGGCGCTCATCCGATCCACCGCTTCCTTGGGCGTGCCAGCGGGCGCCCAGATCGCGTACCAGGTCGACACCACGTAGTTCGGCACGCCGGCCTCGGCGGTGGTGGGCACGTCGGGCAGCGATTGCGAGCGTTCGGTGGCAGCCACGGCCAGGGGCTTGATCGTGCCGGAGCGTATATGGCCGGCGGACGAACCCAGGCCGTCGAACGCCAGGTCCACCTGTCCGCCGATCAGGGCCGACAGCATGGGCCCGGCGCCCTGGTAGGGCACGTCCACCAATTTGATGCCGGTCTGCATGGCGAACAGCTCGCCGGCCAGGTGATGCGTGCTGCCCTTGCCGGCAGTGCCGAAGTTGATTTCTCCGGGACGCTTCTTGGCGTAGTCGATCAATTCCTGCACCGTCTTCACCGGCAGCTTGGACGGATTGATGACGATGACCTGCGGCGGCTGGGCGACCAGCGCGACCGGCACGAAGTCCTTCTGGATGTCGTAGTTCAGGTTCTTGTACAGCGAGGGGGCCAGCGCATGGTGCGCGCCGCCCATGAAGAAGGTGTAGCCGTCAGGCCTGGCCTTGGCCGCGACGCCCGCGCCCACGGTTCCGCCCGCCCCGCCCTTGTTGTCGATGACCACGGGCTGGCCCAGCTGCGTGGTCAGTTGCTGGGCCAGCGGACGGGCAAAGGTGTCCGTGCCGCCGCCTGCGGGGAACGGGACGATCAGCGTGATCGGGCGTTCGGGCCATTGTGCGGCGGCGACGCCGCCAAAGCCCAGGGCGGCCACGGCGAATACGGCCGCGGCGGTGGTGCGATATTTCATATTGTCTCCTCTTGCTGCAGCATGGGGACGGCGCGGTTATGTGCGTCTCGTCTCTTGAAGTTTTTGTATGGAATGGGCTGCTGGGACTTGCGGTTTTTTTGGGGGCGAGCGCTCCTGAAAGATGGCCTGCGCATCACACGCCGGGCCTGAAGAAAACCCGCTCCCCAGATCGGGGAGCGGTCGGCAAGTACGTCAGAGCGCCTTGTAGGTTTCGCGCAGCACGTTCTTCTGCACCTTGCCCATGGTGTTGCGCGGCAGTTCGCCAATGATGTGCACGCGCTTGGGTACCTTGAAATTGGCGATGCGCGATTTCAGCTCGGCCTGCATCGCGTCCGCGTCCAGCGCCGCGCCTTCCTTGGGCACCACCACGGCCACCACGGCCTCGCCGAAGTCTGCGTGCGGCACGCCGATGACCGCCGATTCGGCCACGCCGGGCATGTCGTCGATCAGCGTTTCGATCTCCTTGGGGTACACGTTGAAGCCGCCGGAAATGATCAGGTCCTTGCTGCGGCCCACGATGGACAGGTAGTCGGCGGGCACGTCGCGTCCCGCGGACTCGCCGCCCCAGCGGCCCACGTCGCCCGTCTTGAACCAGCCGTCGGCGGTGAATTCCTCGGCGGTCTTTTCCGGCATGCGCCAGTAGCCCGAGAACACGTTCGGCCCGCGCACCTGCACGTTGCCGATCTCGCCCGGCGCCAGCGCGATGCCGGCATCGTCGACCACGCGCACCTGCACTTGCGGCAGAGCGCGGCCCACGGTACCCGCCAGGCGTTCGCCCAGCTTGGCGTCATAGGGATTGGAGGTAAGCATGACCGTCTCGCTCATGCCATAGCGTTCCAGGATGGCGTGGCCGCTGCGTTTCTGGAAGTCCGAGAAGGTCTCTGCCAGCAAGGGCGCCGAGCCCGAGATGAAGAGGCGCATGTTGGCGCAGACGCTGCGGTCAAAGCGCGGGTCGGCCAGCAGACGCACGTAGTACGTTGGCACGCCCATCATCACGGTGCTCTGCGGCAGGTAGTGCAAGGCCTGGTCGACGTCGAGCTTGGGCAGCCAGATCATCCTGGCCCCTGCCAGCAAGGCGCCATGCGAGGCCACGAACAGGCCGTGCACATGGAAGATCGGCAGCATGTGCAGCAGCACGTCGTCCGGGCGCCAACCCCAATAGTCGTGCAGCACGCGGGCGTTGGCGGCGAGGTTGCCGTGCGACAGCATCGCGCCCTTGCTGCGCCCGGTGGTGCCGGACGTGTACAGGATGGCGGCCAGATCGTCGGGCTTGCGCGCGACGGTCTTGAAAGTCTGCGGCAGGCCGCCCGCGGCATCCAGCAGCGTGCCGCTGCGGTCTTCATTCAGCGTGTACACGTGCGCGGTGCCCGCCTTGTCTGCCGCGCGCTGCACCCAGTCCAGGTTCTTGCTGGCGCAGACCACCACGGCCGGCTCGGCATTACCCAGGAAGTACTCGATTTCCGATTCGCGGTAGGCGGTATTCAGCGGAAGGTAGACCAGGCCGGCACGCAAGGTGGCCAGGTACAGCAGCAGCGCTTCGGGCGACTTTTCGACCTGCACCGCCACGCGCGAACCGGCCGGCAGATCCAGCGAGGTCAGCAGATTGGCCAGGCACGCGGTGGCGCGATCGATGTCGTCCCAGGTGTATTGCAAGTCGGGCGTTTCCAGCGCGACTTTGCTGCGGTCTTTGGGAAAGCCGCCTTGCAGGACAGCATATAGATTAGCGTTGGTCACCTTGTCTAGTCTCCGGAAAAGGAAGGGTCCACGCCGGCCAGGAAGGCGCGCACGCCCTCCTTGTGGTCCCGGCTGTCGGCGTACGAGAAATAATCCTGGTATTCGTCTTCGGTCAAGGCGCCGCCGGCGGCGAGCCTGCGCGACAGGCGCTTGTTGATGCGGGCGGCCAGCGGCGCGCCAGCCGCGATGCGCTCGGCGCTGCGTTTGGCCGCGTCGACCACCTGGTCGTCGGGAACGACGCGCGTCAGCAGGCCCAGCTCGCGGGCCTCGGCCGCGCCGAACACGCGGCCTTCGAGCAGGATGGCCAGGGTGGCGGCGCGTCCGACCAAGGCCAGCAGGCCGCTCATTTCGTCCGGCGCCATGGGAAATCCCAGGCGGTTGATCGGCACGCCGAAACGCGCGGATTCGCCCGCGATCCGCAGATCGCACTGGCTGGCGATCTCAAGCCCCCCGCCCACGCATACGCCTTCGATCTGCGCGACGACCGGATGCGGACACAGGGCGACCGCCTGCAAGGCAGGCGCCAGCACCTGGCGGTGGTAGCGCTGCACGCCGGCCATGTCGCCGCGCTGCGCGGGGAACTCGCGAATGTCGGCGCCGGCGGCGAAGTTGCCGCCCTCGCCGCGCACGATCACGCAGCGCACGGTATCGTCCTGCGCAATGCGCGTGAATACGTCCCGCAGTTCATGCCACATGCCCACGGTGATCGCGTTCAGGCGCCCCGGGTGCGATAGCGTCACCCGCGCCAGATCGCCCTCGCGTTCCAGCAGCACGCGGCCGGCCACGTTGTCCGTCATGTCTCCTGCCCTCTTTCTTATGTAGTTGCGCCGCGGGCGCGACGCCTATGCCACCCGCCCCACGCCGCGGCTGACCTGGGGCTTGCCCTCGCCCAGCCGGGCCAGGTTGTCATCCAGCTCGTCGAGGTCGTAGAGGTAGTTCACCATCAAGCCGCAGGACTGCTTGAGTCCCTTGGGCGAGGTATCCGCGGCCCAATTGAGCCGTTCGATGCGCGCGCCATTGCCCAGGTGGAAACGCGCCACCGCGTCCACCGGCATGCCGTTCTTCATGGACTGCAGATAATTGGCTGTCAGGCGGAAACCCGCGCGCTTGACCACGTCGGCGGCCTTGCCCTGGGCCGCCTTGGCCAGGCGCGCAACCCAGCGCCGCCCGTCGGGCACGCCCTCGCGCTTGCGCGCCTTGGCGCGCACCTTGTCCTCGCGCACGATGGCCTCCACCGCCTCGGCGTCCAGCTTGCCCAGCCAGTCGGCGAAGCCCGGGATGGGCGACAGCGTGGCGAAGGACTTCAGCTTGGGCAGTTCATGCAGCAGCTGCTCCACCACGCGCTTGAGCAGGAAGTTGCCGAAGCTGATGCCCTTCAGGCCGGGTTGCGTGTTGGAGATGGAATAGAAGATGGCCCAGCGCGCCTTGTCCAGGTCCTGCGGCGGCAGGGTGCTGTCCAAAAGCACCTGCACGTTGTCGGCCATCTGGCTGGCGAAGGCGACTTCCACGAAGATGAGCGGCACGCCCGGCATCTGCGGATGGAAATAGGCGTAGCAGCGACGGTCCGGCGAAACGCGGCGGCGCAGGTCGTCCCAGGAGGTGATCTCGTGCACGGCTTCGTAAAGGATCAACTTTTCCAGTAACGACGCAGGCGAATCCCAGGTCAGCGGCCGCAGTTCCAGCAGGCCCACGTCGAACCAGGCGGACAGCAGACCCTCGAGGTCCTTGTCCAGCATCTGAATGCCCGCCACCTGCTTGCGCCAGCGCAGCATGTCCGCGCGCAGCTCCACCAGGAAGCGCAGGCCCTGGGGCTGCGCATTGAAGCGCTTGAAGAGGCGCACGCCCTCGCCGCCTTCGCCAGCGTAGCTGCCGCGCGCCTGCGCCAGCGCGGTCAGCATCAGCCGGCGGTCCTTGCCATCCGCGGCGCTGTACTGTTCGCACCAGCGGCGGGCCAGCTTGTTGGCGGCCACGTCGGTCAGGCGCGCTTCGAACAAGCGCCGGACTTCGGATTCACTGGGCAGCCGGCCGCGTTCCCACAGCTTGCCCAGGCGGGACATCAGGCCCGCGCTTTCGGCGGCGGCCGCTTCATCGATGGCCTCGGCCTCGGGCTCAGGCGTGCGTGCGCCGCGCGCGGGCGCGAGATTGGCGGGTGCGGACATGGGCGGGCTCCTCGATGACGATGGGATCGGACGGCGCCGCATCGGCGGCGTCCGCATGGCTCAATGCGCGCAGCGCTTCCAGCTGGCGCATCAGGTGGTTGTGCGCGAGCGCCTGCGCGGCCTCGCTGTCGTGCGCCTTGAGCGCTTCGAATATGGCCAGGTGCTCGGCGCAGGACTGCTGGATGCGGCCGGGCTGGGACAGGCTGCGGTGGCGCGACAGGCTCAGCACCTTGCGCAGATTGCCCACCATGTCCGACAGCCATTGGTTGCCGGCCAGGGCCTGCACCGCTTCGTGGATCAGGTAGTTGGTCTTGTAGTAGGCATCGATGCGGCCAGCCTGGGCATGGCCCGCCAGCGCCGCGTGCAGGGGTTCAAGCTCGGCCAGTTGGGCATCGCTGGCCTTGCGCGCGGCCTCGAAGGCGCAGCGCCCTTCCAGCATGGCCATCAGCGG
The DNA here is from genome assembly GCF_014851745.1 of Achromobacter sp. ACM01. Taxonomy (NCBI): domain Bacteria; kingdom Pseudomonadati; phylum Pseudomonadota; class Betaproteobacteria; order Burkholderiales; family Alcaligenaceae; genus Achromobacter; species Achromobacter sp. ACM01. The sequence goes on along the minus strand of NZ_JACVAF010000008.1, from coordinate 61,622 downwards.
GAAGATGTCTTCCAGGTCTTGCGCCGAGAGTTCATTGACGAAGCAGCCGCGGCGCGGCTCCAGCCGCACCAGCCCTTCGGTGGCCAGCACCTTGAGCGCCTCGCGCAAGGGGGTGCGGGAGATGCCCAGCTCGCCCGCCAGGCGCAATTCGTCTATCCATTCGCCGTTGCGCAGGGAACGCGCGTGGATCATGCCGCGCAGGCGATCCGCGACTTCCAGGTAGAGGGCTTGCCGGACGATGGGAAGGGTCATGGGTCAGCGGCCTGGACTGCACCGTAATTCATAATTATGAATAAGGCCATGATAGTGCTGGATGCGGGAAAAAGAAAACCCCTTGCTCCTCGGTAGCTACCCTAGGAATAAAAAGGGCCTCCGGCATCCGGAGGCCCGTCGATTCATCTCGAAAAATGGGGACAAAATCAGAAGTGCAGCACCCCATCGACCGCGTGGCGGGTCAGGGAGCGGGCCCAGCGGCGCGCCGGCAGGCCGTATTTGGCCTCCACCACCTCGGCGCGGGCCAACAGCTCGGCGGGAGTGACTTCCAGGCGCGGGCCAGAGAACGCCAGCACGATCTGGTTGCCCGCCTCGACCTCGGGCAGCAGCACGATGCGGTCGTCGAAGGCCTTGGACAGATTGTCGATGTTCTTGCCGAAGCTCTCGTGGCGGCCGAACAGGTTCACGGCCAGCACGCCGACCTCGCCCAGCACGCGGCGGCAGTCGCGATAGAACTTGACGCTGTCGCGCACCGGTCCCTCGGCCATGGCGTCGTACAAGTCCACCATCAGCACCGGGCAACGCCCCGCGTTGAGCGGATCGGCCACCCAGGCGCCGGCGTCGGCGTGTTCGACTTCGAGGCGGTTCGCGCCCGGCAGGCGGAAGAACATATGGCAGGCCGCCGTCACCCGCGGATTCCATTCCACCGCCAGCAAGGGGCTGCGCGTGTGCTTCACGCAGTAGCGCGCCAGCGAGCCGGCGCCCAGGCCCAGCATGCCGATGGCTTCGTCCTTGGGCGGCTCCAGGAACAGCAGCCAGGCCATCATCTGGGCGGTGTACTCGAGCACCAGCTCCGACGGGTTCTTGATGCGCATGGCGCCCTGGACCCAGACGGTGTTGAAGTGCAGATAGCGGACGCCGTCCACCTCGGACAGGGTCGGCTGGTCCAGCTCGGAAGGAAAGTTCGATTTATGCATGGCGGCGATTGTAGGTCGGACGCCGCCTCTGCGTCAGGCGGCCAGCCGGTCGTCCCCGCTCTCCCAGATGCGTTCCAGCAGTTCCGCGCGGGACGTTTCGGCTTGCAGGCCGGCCGCCAGCCGCAGCACCCGCTTCAGGTAAAGGTGCGCATCGCACTCCCAGGTGACGCCCAACGCGCCGTGGACCTGGATGGCGTTCTGCGCCGCGCGCCGGCCCGCCTCCACCGCAAGCAATGGCGCGAACAGGCTGTCGCGTTCCGCCGAAGCCGCGTCCGCGTCATGCGCCGCGACCGCTGCCACGCCCGCCAGCCTGGCGTCGTCCAGGGCCATCCAGTCTTCCGCCAGCCGATGCTTGATCGCCTGATTGGCGCCGATGGCGCGGTCGAATTGCCGGCGTTCGCGTGCATGGGCCGCCGCCATGTCCAGCGCGACCGAGGCAGCGCCCAGCAGCTCAGCCGAACGCAACAGGCGCAGGCGCGTCCGCAGGCGCTCCCAGGTTCCCGCCTCGACCTCCAGATCGACGCTGTCCAGCAATTGCGGGCGGGTCACACGCGCCACCGGCATGGTGGGATCGAGCCGCGCCTCGCCGGATACGGGCGCCAGCGCCTCCAGGCGCAGGGCGGTGGCGCTCAAGCGCCGCACGGCCAGTGCACGCACGCCCTCGCCCGCGCCTTCGATGAAGACCGATCCGTCGGGACGCACGGCAGCGTCAGCAAAGTAGGTGTCGCCCGCCATCACGGCGGCAGCCCATCCCGCGGCCGGCCCCGCCGCGCACAGGGTCGGCAGTATCGCCATGTTGGCCGCCAGCGGCAGGCTCAACAGGTGCCGCCCGGCGGCTTCGGCCACGATCCAGGCTTCGCGCATGCCCAGCCCCAGTCCGTCCTGCGCGGCCGGCGCCAGCAACGCCGGCCAGCCCTGGGCGGCGATCTCGCGCCATTGCGCCAGGCGCGCTTCATAGGGTTTGCCGGCCGCGGCGCGTGCCGTGGCGGGCGGATGGCGGTCGGCCAGAAAGCGCCGGGCCGCGTCGTCCAGCATGCGCTGGTCTTCGGTCGGATGCAGATCCATGAGGTTCAAGCCTTGGGCAGGCCGAGCATCTGCTCGGCGATGATATTGCGCTGGATTTCGGAGGTGCCGGCCAATATGGTTTCGGCGCGCGACCACAGATAGGCATGCGTCAGTTCGGCGGCATGCGCGTCGCTCGCGTCGTCCGCCAGGCAGGCATCCTCGCCCAGCAGTTGCAGCGACAGTTCCAGCAGCCGCTGATGCGCTTCGCTCCAATGGATCTTGGTGGAAGACCCCTCGGGCCCCGGCGGATCGCCGCGCATCGCGCCGGCCAGCGCGCGCTGCGACTTCAACGCCAGCACATGGCTGTCGGCCGCGAGCCGCGCCCACTGATGGCGCACCGCCGCCGAGGACGCCGGAACGTGGCCGTAGGCGTCGGCGCGCAACGCCAGTTCGCGCACCTGGCGCAGTTCCTGCGCGAAGCGCACCAGCCGCGGGATGAAGTAGGTGCCGCGCTCGAAGCTGGCCGCGGCCATGGCGATTTTCCAGCCCTGGTTCGGCGCACCTAGCAGGCAGTCTTCAGGCACGAACACATCCTCGAAGAACACCTCGCAGAATTCGGCCTCGCCCGTGATCTGCCGGATCGGTTCGACCCGCACGCCCGGGCTGCGCATGTCCACCAGCAGGAAGCTCAGCCCCTTGTGCCTGGGCGCCTGCGCATCGGTGCGCGCCAGCACGAAGCACCATTGCGCGCGGTCGGCGAACGAGGTCCAGATCTTGTGGCCGTTCAAGCGATAGCCGCCCGGCGCCGCCTCCGCCCGCGTGCGCACCGACGCCAGGTCGGAGCCGGCGCCCGGTTCCGAATAGCCCTGACACCAGACCTCGCGGTTCGACAGGATGCCGGGCAAAAAGCGGCGCTTCTGCGCCTCGGTGCCGAAATGCAGCAGCGTCGGCGCCAGGATGCCGTGCCCGATCAGGTTCACGCCCAGCGGCGCGCCGCAGCGCGCGTGCTCTTCGTGGAACACTGCCTGCCGCGACAGCGGCAGGGCGCGGCCCCCGTGCTCCTTGGGCCAGCCCAAACCGGACCAGCCGTTGGCGCACAGGGTGTCTTCCCAGGCCCGCCGGAAATCGAGGCTGCGCGGCTCGGCCCCGCCCGGCCAATCCTTGACGAAACCCGCGTAGGCCGATGCCAGCCAGCCGCGCAGGTCCAGGCGGAACGTCTCGTCTTCCCGCGCGGCGCTTTCCAACTGCGTCATGCCATTACTCCAGGCGGATGTTCGAATCGCGCGCGACCTTGGCCCACGTGGTCACGTCCTGGCGGATGAAAGCGGCGAAAGTCTTGGGATCGCTGCCGATGATGTCCAGCCCCAGGCCGGTGAACTGCGCCTTGACGTCGGGCTGCTGCAGGATCTGCGCGAGATTGCTGTAGATCTTGTCCACCACCGGCTGCGGCGTACGCGCCGGCGCCACCAGGCCCAGCCAGGGCATGGCGGAATAGCCCGGCAGGCCCGAGGCCGCGACGGTCGGCAGATCCGGCACCGAGGCCGAGGGCTGGGCGGTAGTCACCGCCAACACGCGCAGCTTGCCGTCCTTCACGAAGGGGCCGGATGAGGCCCAGGCGTCGAACATGACCTGCAGGCGGCCCGCCACCAGATCGTTGAGCGCTGGCGCGCTGCCCTTGTACGGGATGTGCGTCATCTGCACGCCCGCCATGCTGTTGAAGAGTTCGGCTTCCAGATGGGTCGAGCTGCCGGTGCCGACCGAACCGTAGCTGACCTTGCCCGGATTCGCCTTCAGGTAGGCGATCAGCTCGCCCACGTTCTTGGCCGGCACCGAGGGATGCACTTCCAGCACGTGCACCACCGACGCCACCTGGCTGATGGGCGCGAAGTCCTTGATCGGGTCGTAGTTCACCTTGGCGTAGATGCTGGGCGCGATGCCCAGCGACGAAGCCGCCATCAGCAAGGTATAGCCGTCGGGTTCGGCGCGCGACACGTAGTCGGACGCGATCATGGTGCCGCCGCCCGGCTTGTTTTCCACGATTACCGGCTGGCCCAGCTTGCCGCTGAGCTTTTCCGCCAGCAGGCGGCTCATAATGTCGGTCGCGCCTCCTGGCGAGAACGGCACCACGATGCGTATCGGACGGTTGGGATAGCTGTCCTGGGCCATGGCCGGACCCGTGACGCCGATGCAAGCCAGCGCGACGCCGGCCAATAGTTTCTTCATCATGCTTGTCTCCTCCTGGGATGGATTGCGCGCTAGGCGCTACGGGTTGCGGGCAGGATCAGCGCGTCCAGTACCGCAACGCCCTGTCCAGCCTCTTTGATCAGCAATGGATTGACTTCGATTTCCGCCACATGCGCGGGCGCGGCAAGCAAGGCATTGCCCACGGCCACGATGCTGCGGCACGCGGCCGCCACGTCGGCCTGGGGCTTGCCGCGATAACCGTCAAGCAGCGCGTAGGCCTTGAGCTCCTGCAGCATTTGCAGCGCAATGTCCTCGTCCACCGGCAGCAGGCGATGGCTGGTGTCCTGGTACAGCTCGGTCAACACGCCGCCCAGCCCCACGGTCAGCACCGGACCGAAGACGGGATCGCGCGTGGCGCCGACGATGATCTCGGCCACGCCGCGCTCCATCTTCTGCACCATCACGCCGTCGATCCGCGCCCCTGGCTGCGCCGCGGCCGCCGCCCGCGTCACCTCGCCGTACGCGCGGCGCACGGCGTCGTCGTCGGCCAGGTTCAGCGCCACGCCGCCCGCCTCGGTCTTGTGGGCGATGTCGGCGCTCAGTATCTTCAGGGCAACCGGATATCCGGCCTCCCGCGCCTGCGCGACGGCTTCATCCGCGTTCGCGGCCACCTTGGTCCGCGCTTGCGGCAGGCCGAAAGCAGCCACGTACCCGCGCGCATCCGCTTCATTGCAGGGCACAGCCGGCACCGCTGGCGCGTCCAGTTGCGGCGCCGCCGCGATGCGCTTGGCGCCGCGCGCCTCGCACCACAGCAGGTAAGGCGCCAGGGCCGCGACCGCGAGACCCAAGTCCTCGAACACGGCCACCTCGGCGTCGCGCAAGGCCGCGCGGCTCTGGGCCACGCCGGTATCGATGGCGACGAACAGGCGCTTGTGCCGGCGCGACACGTCCGTCAGCGCGTCGGCCATGCGGTCCAGCATGTAGCCGGGCGCATACACGACGACGGCGTCGATCGCATCGGTGGTGGCCAGCCCTTCCAGCACGGTATGCACAAAGGCGGGATCGTTGACCACGTTGCCGGTCACGTCCACCGGATTGCCGACCATGCCGTAGTCGGGAATCCCGCCGCGCAGTACCGCCTGCAGGTCCGGCGGCAGATCGGGCAACTCCAGTCCTGCGCCGATGAACTTGTCCGCCAGGATGGCGCCCAGCGCGCCCGACATGGTCAGCACCGCGACGCGCTTGCCCGCCGAGCGGTGACGTAGCGTGGCCAGGCTGGCCAGATGCGCCATCTGCGCGAAATCGGTGGCCTCGATCACATTCAATTGGCGGAAGGCCGCCCCGTACACGCGCCGGTCCCCGGCCAGCGCCGAGGTATGCGACTGCACCGCCTGCGCGCCCTTGTCCGTGGTGCCGGCCTTCAGCGCGATCAGCAACTTGCCCTGGCGCTCCAGTTCGCGGCAGGCGCGCTTGAAGCGCTCGCCATCGCGCAACTGTTCTATGTAGCCCAGGACGATTTCCGTCTGCGGGTCGGCCGCCAGGTACTCCAGGTATTGCGAGAAATCCAGGCAGGCTTCGTTGCCGGTGTTGATGAAATGCGAGAACGGCAGGTCCAGCCGGCGCGCGATCGCGTACACCGCCGCGCACACGTTGCCGCTTTGCGTCAGCAGGCTGACCTTGCCCGGCCCCGTCTGCGCCGGCGCGGTCTTGAAGACCGAGGCGAACGCCGTGTAGGCCTGCGTGTTCAGGTTGGCGAAGCCCATGCAATTCGGGCCCGCCACGGCCATGCCGCTTTCGGCCACGAAGGCCTCCAGCTCGTCCTGCAGGCGCGCGCCCTCGCCGCCCGCTTCGGCAAAGCCCGCGGCGTAGACGATGGCGGCGCGCACGCCCTTTGCGTGGCAGCGGCGCAGCATGGGCGTGACGTCCGCGGCCGCGATGGCCAGCACCGCCAGGTCCACCGCCTCGGGCACGGACTCGATGTCCGGCCAGCAGCGGCGGCCGAAGACTTCCTGGTACTTCGGATTCACGGGATAGATGCCGCCCGCATAGCCGAAGCGCGTCAGCAGATCCAGCGGCATGCCGCCGATGCGCCCTGCGTCGGCGCTGGCGCCGATCATCGCGATGGAGCGCGGGTTGAGCAAGGGGTCCAGAGTCATGCTGCCTCACCCGTTTTGCCGCCGGGCCGCCCCAAGGCAAAAGGCGCCCCCTCGGGGGGCAGCGCGCTTGCGTCGCGTGGGGCCATTTGCTTGTTGCGCTGGATGGCTTGCGCCAGGCCGCGTGCACGGACGGCCTGGAACTCCTCGCTCAGATGCGACAGCTGGTGCGTATCGAAATGCGCCGACAGAGCGGTGCGGAAACCCTGTGCGTCCGCGGTGCGGTTCAGCGAGCGCTTGATGAGGCGCAGGCCGAAGGGCGGCGCCTGGGCAATGCGCTGCGCCAGCGCCAGGGTCGCGGCGTCCAGCTCGGCCTCGGGCACCACGCGGTTCACCATGCCGATGCGCAGCGCTTCCTGCGCGTCCACCTTTTCGCCGGTGTAGAGCATTTCCTTGGCCTTGCGCAGCCCCATGACCCAGGGATGGATCAGCACCTCGGTGGCGGCGGCCGCCAGCGTGTGGCCGACGGGATCCGAAAAATAGGCGGTGTCGGAGCACACCACCAGATCGCACATATTGGCGATCATGAAACCGCCCGCCACGCAGGCGCCCTGCACCTGCGCCACCGTCGGTTTGGGAAAGTCCCAGATGCGCATGCAATAGCCGTAGTAGCGGCGCGACTCGTAATCCCAGCGCTCCTCCACCGTGAAGTCGGCGCGTTTGGCCTGGGCTTCCTTCAGGTCATGGCCCGCGGAAAAGTGCGCGCCGCGCCCGGCCAACACCACGACCCGCACCGAGTCGTCCCGTTCTGCGCGCGTCAACGCGTCATCCAGTTCGTCCAGCATCTGCTGGCTTTGGGCATTGCGCGCGGATTCGCGCGCGAGGCTGATGCGGCATACCGAGTCGTGCCGCTCGACGGCCAGGGTGGCGTATTCCATGGTCTCCTCGTCCTTGTTCTGCCGCGCCTTGAGAGGCGGCGCGGTCGACTGGATTGAATTAACGCACCTGGAATCCTAAAATACAAAATATTCAATCAATATTTCCCACATTATGAACAACAGTGGATCCACTGGCGGTACCCAGAGCATGCGGCGCGCCCTCGGCCTGCTACGCGTACTGGCGCAGCACCAGGAAGACGGCATAGACCTGCAAGGCGTCATGGCCGAGGCCGGACTGGAACGCTCCACCGCGCACCGGCTGCTCAGTTGCCTGCTGGAAGAGCAATTCGCCGAGCGCGACGCCACGACCCGGCGCTACCGCCTGGGCGTGGATTCCATGCAACTGGGATTCGCGGCGCTGCGGCGCACGCCGCTCCTGGACGCGCTGCGTCCGTTTGCGCAGAAGCTCGCGCGCCTGTCGGGCGACACGGTGTTCCTGGTGATACGCCAGGGCGACTACGCCCTGTGCCTGCTGCGCGAGGCTGGCTCGTTCCCCGTCAAGGTATTCACCATCGACCAGGGGGAGCGGCGTCTTCTGGGCGTGGGCGCGGGCGGCCTGGCGCTGATGGCCACCCTGCCCGACGAGGAAATCGCCGCGCTGTACGCGCGGCACTCCGCTACTTACGCGCAGATCGGCGCATCCAGCGCTGCCCTGATGAAATCGGTCAGGCAGGCGCGCGCAGCGGGCTATTCGGAAATCGTGGACACCATCACGCCCGGCGTGTCGGGCGTGGGCGTGGCGTTCCGGGTGTCGGAACTGACCTGGGTGGCATTCAGCTTCGGCGCGATCAGCAGCCGGCTGGACGCGCCGCGGCGGGCGCAGATGGGCGCGCTGCTGCGCGCCGAGTGCCAGGCGTGGGCCCAGGACTACCTGGAAAAATAAAGCCCCCTCGCGCAGCGAGGGGGCAGTCTTGCGGCCGGGCGCCCAGAGGCGCCCCTAGGCGCTTCAGATCCGCTCGAAGATGGCGGCAATGCCCTGGCCGCCGCCGATGCACATGGTCACCAGCGCGTAGCGCCCGCCCACGCGCTGCAGTTCGTGCAGCGCCTTGACGGTGATGATCGCGCCGGTGGCGCCGATGGGGTGGCCCAGGCCGATGCCGCTGCCGTTGGGGTTCACCTTGGCCGGATCCAGCTTCAGTTCGCGCGACACCGCGCAGGCTTGCGCCGCGAACGCTTCGTTGGCTTCGATCACGTCCAGCTGATCCACCGTCAGGCCGGCGCGCTTGAGCGCGGCCTGCGTGGCCGGCACCGGACCGATGCCCATGATGTTGGGGTCCACGCCCGCGTGGGCATAGGCCACCAGGCGCGCCAGCGGCTTGACGCCACGCTTGGCCGCGACCGAGGCGTTCATCAGCACCACGGCGCCCGCGCCGTCGTTCAGGCCCGAAGCGTTGCCCGCCGTCACCGTGCCGTTTTCCTTCTGGAACACCGGCTTCAGGCCCGCAAGGTTTTCGGCCGTGACGTCGCGGCGCACGTGCTCATCGGTGTCGAACACCACTTCGCCCTTGCGCGACTTCATCACCACCGGCACGATCTGGTCGCGGAAGTAGCCCGCGTCGATGGCGGCGGCGGCGCGGCGATGCGATTCCGCGGCCACGGCGTCCTGGTCCTGGCGGCTGATGCCGAACTTGGCCGCCACGTTCTCGGCGGTCACGCCCATGTGCATGCGGCCGAACGGATCCGACAGCGCGCCGGTCATCATGTCCAGCATCACGCTATCGCCCATGCGCGCGCCCCAGCGCTGCGCCGGCGCGATGTACGGCGCGCGGCTCATGCTTTCGGCGCCCGCGCCGATGGCGATTTCGGCATCGCCCAGCATGATGGTCTGCGCAGCCGACACGATGGCCTGCAAGCCCGAACCGCAAAGGCGGTTGACGTTGAAGGCGGGGGTTTCCTTGGCGATGCCGGCGTTCATGGCCGCCACGCGCGACAGGTACATGTCGCGGGGTTCGGTGTTGATGACGTGGCCCACGGCGACGTGCCCGACCTCATCGCCCTTGACGGCGGCGCGTTCCAGCGCGGCCTTGATGACGGTTGCGCCCAGGTCGCACGGCGGCACGTCTTTCAGCGCGCCCCCGAAATCGCCGATGGCGGTGCGGACGGCGGACGCGACGATGACTTCATTCATGGTGTTTCCTCCTTGTAATGCGTTCCATCATACCGCCGCCGTCTTGTGCCCGGGGCTGGCGCGGCGTGAATGCCCGATACCGAAGGGATAGCACCAATACCCCTATCGATACGAACTTCATATCATCCATGCCCAATGCCATCTGGAGCGCCCGCATGGATTTCCGTCATCTGCAGCAGTTCCTGGTCCTGGCCGAAACGCTGAATTTCCACCGCGCTGCCGAAAAACTGCACATGTCGCAGCCGCCCCTGTCCGTCTCGATACGCAAGCTCGAAGAGATGGTGGGAGTGCCGCTGTTCCTGCGCGGACGCCAGGGGGTGAAACTCACCGAAGCCGGCCTGGCCGCGTTGGACGAGGCGCGCCGCGCCCTGTTCCATGCCGAACAGTTCCGGCAGGCGGCGCGCGCCGGCGCCGCGGGCGAAGGCGGCACCGTGCGCATCGGTTTCGTGGGCTCGGCCACGCACGGCGTGCTGCCGCGCATCCTGCCGCAGTTCCGGCAACGCTATCCCGGCGTCACCGTGGTGCTGCGCGAAGCCACCTCCATACGCATCATGCAGGAACTCGAGGAAGACACGCTGGAGATCGGCATCGTGCGCGTGCCGGTGGCGATGGGATCGAACGTGCGGCTCGCGCCGCTGACGACCGAGAACTTCGCGCTGGCCGTGCCCAAGACGCATCCGCTGGCGCGGCGCGGCCGCATCCGCCTGGCGGACCTGGCCGACGAGGCCTTCATCATGTACACCGCCACCGAGGCTGCCGGCCTGCGCATGGCCGCCATCAACGCCTGCCAGCTGCGCGGCTTCACGCCCCGCATCACGCAGGAGGCGGTGCAGGTGCAGACGCTGCTCAGCCTGGTGGAAAGCGGCCTGGGCGTGGCCCTGGTACCGGCCGGCGGCCGGCGCCTGCCCGGCACCAACGTCGTCTACAAGACGCTGGCCGATTTTCCCGCGGATGCAACGATCGGCATTTCGCTGGCATGGAACCCCGCGACCGAACGCAGCGCCACGCGCAACCTGCGCGAAATGGCCAGTCAGGCGTTCCGGGACAAGAACGCGAAATAAGCGCGCCGCTTGCGGCAACACGGCCGCCAGGCTTAGGATGGAGCATGGGTTTTATCCTCACCAGCGATCCGGGAGCGCATCGTGAAGACAGTTGCTGAGATACTCAGGGAAAAAGCCAATCATTCCGTCGTGACGGTTTCGCCCGACGCGTCGGTTTTCGAAGCCGTCAGAATCATGGCGGAACGCAGCATCGGCGCCGTGGTGGTGGTCCAGGGCGACGCGGTGCTGGGCATGTTGACCGAGCGCGACTACGCCCGCAAGATCGTGCTGCAGGACCGCTCCTCGCGTACCACGAAGGTGCGCGACATCATGACCGATTCCGTCTACTACGTCAGCCGTGCGGACACGCGCGAACACTGTATGGCGATGATGACGGAACGCCACTTCCGTCATCTGCCTGTCATCGAGGACGGCAAGCTGGTCGGCCTGCTTTCCATCGGCGACCTGGTCAAGGACGTCATGAGCGAACAGAAGTTCATCATCCACGAACTCGAACGCTACATCACCGGCGAACGCGGCTGACGCCGCGCGGTCCATGCGACAGACTCGCGGCTAGCCCGCCGCGAGCGCCTTGAATGCCGGCACGATCAAACCCATGCCGGCCGCCAGCAACAGCACGAACACCATGCGCTTGACGGTCTTCATCGAGCCCGCCGTGCTGTAGCGGCGAGCCACCCAGGTGACGCCGATCACAACCGGCAACGCCAGCAGACTCAACCAGAACGACGAGGCCATGAAGGCCCCCTGCCCGGTCACGAGCGCCAGGCGCACGACCGCGTTAAGCGAAAACAGAATCAGCAGGCTGTTGCGGATGGCGGCCAGCGGCAGGGGCTGGCGGTACAGGTGATAGACCATGGGCGGACCCGCGCTGGAAAACAATCCGCCCAGCACGCCGGAAATCGCGCCGAAGAACACGAACGAACCGCGCGAGGACACATGCGCCAGCGGCTGCGCACGCGCGATCAACAGCACCGCGCAGCCCAGGATGGTGCAGCCCAAAAGCAGTTGCAGCAGCACGCCCATGGAGCCGCTGATCCAGGCCAGCGCCGCCACGCCCGCCCCCACGCCGACCAGGCTGCTGGCCATCGCGGGCCGCATCAACGACCAGTTCACCTGCGGCTTGGCGCGTGCCAGCGTCACGGCGGCATTCACCAGCGACAGCACGCTGACCACGTTGGCCACTTCGGACACGGAAGCCAGCTGGAACACGCCCGACAGGCCCAACAACACCAGCCCGAAGGCGAAGCCCGTCATGGTCTGCGCATAGGTGGCGAGCGCCACGCAGGCGAGGAACAGCAAATATTGGGAAATGCTCATGCTAATGGGAGAGCCTGACCTGCCTCGGCTCTGCCCGGAGCGGCGCGTTGCGCGGCGCGGGAGCGGATCGACGGGGAACAGCGTTAGGGGTTTGGGATCGGGTTTTTTCCGCCGGCGATCATAGCACCGGGACGCGCCGACTCACACTTTGTCACAACTGGATGCGCTCGTGCACCATGACCGGCGCGCCCTGCCGCTATCCTTGCCGCCCTGTAAATCCCTTGCGCCTTGCTCCCGCCGCGCCATCCGCCGCGCCGTCTGGATACGGCGCGCACGGCTGCGAGAATGACGCCCAAACAGACCACGATCAACACGGTGACGCTGACCTGCTCGACCTGCGGCAGCGCCCAATTCACCAAGCTGGACACCAACGAATACCGCTGCAGCCATTGCCACGCGGTCACGCTGGTCGAAGACAACGTCGCCCAACGGCTGGAGAAGATCCTGCGCGGGATGCAGCAGCCGGCTCCCAAGCCGCAGCTCGGTCCGCGCGCCATCGCGGCGGTGGCAGTCGCCGTCGCCGCCGTAATCGCCGTGCCTTTGGTCGCCTCCATGATCGGGTCCAAACCGACCGTCACACGGCAGCCGCCTGCGCCGCCTCCCATCGACGCCTCGCTGGTCAAGCTGACGGACGTGCAGGAGATCCGGGTCCGCGACCGCACGCAGCTGGTCATGATCATGCGCAACGAGACGGGCAAGAAGATCGACGTGCCGCGCGTCACGGCTTCGTTCTTCCAGGGCGACCTGTCGCTGCCGTCGAACTCCGGCTCGGCGCCGGCGCGTTCGCTGCAGCCGGGCGAGTACACGCCTGTCATCATCTCCACGCCCAGCCAGGCCTACAGCCGCTATACGCTGCAGGTCTCGCAGCCGACGCTGGCGCGGGACAGGAACAACGACGTGGCCGCCAGCAAGGTGCAGCTAGTGCGCAACGACGGCGCCTACCGCCTGGTCGGCCTCTTGAAGAACAACGGCGCCAACGAGGCCAACAGCAGCCAGATCACGGTGATGCTGTACGACGAGGACGGCAAGCTGATCGGCACCGGCAACGGCTACGGCGCCGCCAGCCCGCTGGCGCCGAACGCGCTGACCTCCTTTGACGTGCGCTGCGAGATGCTGACCGAGGGCCGGGTCGCCTCCTACGACTACATGGTGCAAAGCGAGACCCACACGGCAGCGTCTGCCGCGTCCAAGGCGGAAACGCCCGCCAGCCGCATCGTGCGCGTCAGCCCGGCCGACCCGCGAATCATCGAGCACGTGCGCCTGACGACCGCGGAACTGCTGGATCCGGACTTCGCGCTGTTCGACGCCAGCGCGCTCAAGCTGTCCGCGCCGCGCCGCCTGCTCGACGAGATCGAGCGCCCGGTCCTGTACGCCGAACTGGTCAACACCAGCGACCAGTACGTCGTCCTGTCGCCGAAAGCCAACATTACGGTGTTCGACGGTTCCAACCGGCTGGACCTGCGCCAGAGCTGGAGCCTGCCGGCGCGCCTGTACCCCGGCGAGCGGGTGCCGGTGGCGTTGACCGGCCGCGTCGACCGCTATACCGAGGTCAAGACCGACTGGCTGCCCGCCAAGCGCGCCGCCCTGCCCGGCCCGCGCCCCAAGCTGGCGGTCACGGTCGAGAACACCGAGGCCCAGGTCGGCACCGGCACCCTGAACTTCACCCACCGCTTCCGCTACAAGTACGTGACCGTGCACGGCCGCGTGCGCAATGACAGCCAGGCCGAGGTCGAGAACGTCAAGGTCTGGATCAGCCTTTACGACGCCCAGGACAAGCTGACCGGCGCGGTTTTCCAGGAATTGCGGCTGCCCAAGCTCAAGCCGGAGGAAAGCGCGCCGTTCCAGGTCGACGTCAAGCAATACGGCGGCAACTTCGCCCGGGTGGGCGTGGTGTACGACGCCGGGCCGCGCTAGGGTGCCGTCCTGCGTCGCCCTTAAGCAACAGCTATGGGCTCAAGTCTTATATAAGATATAAGACATTTGCTTGCGTCCCCCTGTTCCCTCTACAATTCGGCGAACAACCCTTCTTCCAACCCGACTTTGAGCAGGCCTCACATGCTGGATAATTACCGCCAACACGTTGCCGAACGCGCGGCTCTGGGGATCCCCCCGCTGCCCCTTACGGCCAAACAAACCGCTGAACTGATCGAACTGCTCAAGAACCCGCCCGCTGGCGAGGAGCAGAACCTGGTTGACCTGCTGACCCACCGCGTGCCCGCCGGCGTGGACGACGCCGCCAAGGTCAAGGCTTCGTACCTGGCTGCCGTGGCGCTGGGCAAGGAAGCTTGTGCGCTGATCAGCCGCGCCAAGGCGACTGAACTGCTCGGCACCATGCTGGGCGGCTACAACATTGGCCCGCTGGTCGACCTGCTGGACGACGCTGAAATCGGCACCATCGCCGCCGATGCGCTGAAGAAGACCCTGTTGATGTTCGACGCCTTCCACGACGTGAAGGAAAAGGCGGACAAGGGCAACGCCAACGCCAAGTCCGTGATGCAAAGCTGGGCCGACGCCGAATGGTTCACCAGCCGTCCGGAACTGCCGCAGAGCCTGACCATCACCGTCTTCAAGGTGCCTGGCGAAACCAACACCGACGACCTGTCGCCGGCTCCCGACGCCACCACCCGCCCCGACATCCCGATGCACGCCCTGGCGATGCTGAAGAACAAGCGCGACGGCGCCGCGTTCGAACCGGAAGAAGACGGCAAGCGCGGTCCGGTCAAGTTCATCGAATCCCTGAAGGAAAAGGGCCACCTGGTCGCCTACGTCGGCGACGTGGTGGGTACGGGGTCGTCGCGCAAGTCGGCCACCAACTCGGTGCTGTGGTTCACCGGCGAAGACATCCCCTTCGTGCCGAACAAGCGTTTCGGCGGCGTGTGCCTGGGCAACAAGATCGCCCCGATCTTCTACAACACCATGGAAGACGCCGGCGCCCTGCCGATCGAACTCGACGTTTCCAAGATGGAAATGGGCGACGTGGTCGAACTGCGCCCCTATGAAGGCCGCGCCCTGAAGAACGGCGAAGTCATCGCCGAATTCGAAGTGAAGTCCGACGTGCTGTTCGACGAAGTGCGCGCCGGCGGCCGCATTCCGCTGATCATCGGCCGCGGCCTGACCGCCAAGGCGCGCGAAGCGCTGGGCCTGCCGGCCTCGACGCTGTTCCGCCTGCCCAAGGACCCCGCCGACACCGGCCGCGGTTACACGCTGGCCCAGAAGATGGTCGGCCGCGCCTGCGGCCTGGCCGAAGGCAAGGGCATCCGCCCGGGCACCTACTGCGAACCGAAGATGACCTCGGTCGGCAGCCAGGACACCACCGGCCCCATGACCCGCGACGAACTGAAGGATCTGGCCTGCCTGGGCTTCTCGGCCGACCTGGTGATGCAGTCGTTCTGCCACACCGCCGCCTATCCGAAGCCCGTGGACGTCAAGACGCACCACACGCTGCCGGAATTCATCAGCACCCGCGGCGGCGTCTCGCTGCGCCCGGGCGACGGCGTGATCCACTCGTGGCTCAACCGCATGCTGTTGCCCGACACCGTCGGCACCGGCGGCGACTCGCACACCCGCTTCCCCATCGGCATCTCGTTCCCGGCCGGCTCGGGCCTGGTCGCCTTTGCCGCCGCCACCGGCGTGATGCCGCTGGACATGCCGGAATCGGTGCTGGTCCGCTTCAAGGGCAAGCTGCAGCCCGGCGTGACCCTGCGCGACCTGGTCAACGCGATTCCGCTGTACGCCATCAAGCAAGGCCTGCTGACGGTTGCCAAGCAAGGCAAGAAGAACATCTTCTCCGGCCGCATCCTGGAAATCGAAGGCCTGCCCGACCTGAAGGTCGAACAAGCCTTTGAACTGTCGGACGCTTCCGCCGAACGTTCGGCCGCCGGCTGCTCGGTGCGCCTGAACAAGGAACCGATCATCGAGTACATCAACAGCAACATCGTGATGCTGAAGTGGATGATCGCCAACGGTTACGAAGACGAGCGCACGCTGGGCCGCCGCATCAAGGCCATGGAAGCCTGGCTGGCCGACCCCAAGCTGCTGGAGCCGGACGCCGACGCCGAATACGCCGCTGTGATCGAGATCGACCTGGCCGACGTGCACGAGCCCATCGTGGCCTGCCCGAACGACCCTGACGACGTGAAGACGCTGTCGGAAGTCGCTGGCGCCAAGATCGACGAAGTGTTCATCGGCAGCTGCATGACCAACATCGGCCACTTCCGCGCAGCCTCCAAGCTGCTGGAAGGCAAGCGCGACATCCCGGTCAAGCTGTGGGTCGCCCCCCCGACCAAGATGGACGCCACCCAGCTGACCGAGGAAGGCCACTACGGCGTGTTCGGCACCGCCGGCGCCCGCACGGAAATGCCGGGCTGCTCGCTGTGCATGGGCAACCAGGCACAGGTGCGCGAAGGCGCGACCGTCATGTCGACCAGCACCCGCAACTTCCCGAACCGCCTGGGCAAGAACACCAACGTGTACCTGGGTTCGGCCGAACTGGCCGCCATCTGCTCGAAGCTGGGCCGCATCCCGACCAAGGACGAGTACATGGCCGACATGGGCGTCATCAACAAGAGCGGCGACCAGATCTACCAGTACCTGAACTTCGACAAGATCGCGGACTACAAGGACGTGGCTGACGTCATCGAAGTCTAAGCATCGGGCAGCGCAACCTGGCTGCATCGCCTGCAAGACGGCCCCGGAGCAATCCGGGGCCGTTTTTCTTTGCCTGGCGCATGCGGCACGGGTCGGAGAATTTCAGGGACGGAACTTTTTCCGCGATACGTTTTCATACAATCGCGGTAACTTGTGACATCCGCCCCCAACCCTGCCCCGATCTCCGGAGGAAGACCGCCAATGACCCGGCTTTTGCTGCCGCCGCTGCTATTGCTGGCGCTTGCCGGCTGCGCCACCGCGCCGCCCTCGAATCCCGAGAACATCTGCGCCATCTTTCGCGAAAAGCCGGACTGGCACGATGCCGCCCTGAAGGTGCAGAAGAAATGGGGTGCGCCCGTGCCGGTGCCCATGGCCATGATGTACCAGGAGTCCTCCTTCAAGCATGACGCCGTGCCGCCGCGCTATTACTTCCTGGGCTTCATCCCCTGGGGACGCGTCAGTTCCGCCTACGGCTACGCCCAGGTCAAGGACGAGACCTGGGACGACTACAAGAAAGATGCCGGCGGCTGGGGTTCCAGCCGCGACGACTTCGCCGACGCGCTGGATTTCATGGGCTGGTACATGAACAAGACCCAGCGCATCAACGGCGTGTCCAAGTCCGACGCCTATGGCCAATACCTGAACTACCACGAAGGCTGGACCGGCTACCGCAACCGCAGCTACGACCGCAAGGCCTGGCTCAAGACCGTGTCGCAGAAAGTGCAGGCACGGGCCCAGAAGTTCGCCGCGCAGTACAAGAGCTGCGAGAGCGACCTCACGCGCGGCGGCTGGTTCTGGTGAACGCCGCCGCCTGAACTCAGAAGTCCATGCTCGCGCTGAGCGAGAAGGTGCGCGGTCCGCCCAGCACCAGATAGCCGTTACCCGGATAACCGCCCACCGACGACCAGTAGTTGCGGTTGGCGATGTTGTCCACGCGGGCGCGCAGGGTCACGACGTGGCCGTCCACGTCCATCATGTAGCGCAGGCCCGCATCGAAGCGGGTCCAGCCCGGCACCTTGAGCGTGTTGGCGTCGTCCGCGTAGGACGAACCGGTATAGACCACGCGGCCATCCACCGCCAGGCCCGGCACGCCGGGGATGTCCCATTCCACGCCCATGTTCGCCTGGAAGCGCGGCACGCCGATCACGCGGTTGCCGTCGATGGACGGGTTGCCGGTGGAGCGCTGCGTGGCGTCCAGCCAAGTCAGGCCGCCCAACAGGCGCACGCTCTTGACGGGCTCGCCGTACATGGTGAGCTCCACGCCCTGATGGCGGTCCTTGCCGGACGTGGTCAGTTCGTTGCTGGCGTTGTACATGGCGCGCGGCTTGTCGGTCGAGAACAGCGCGAGTCCCGCGCCCAGTCCGTCGCCTTCATACTTCGCACCGATTTCCTTCTGCTTGGAGACGAAGGGCGGCAGGCTCTGGCCGGCGTTGGGCACCGGCTTGCCGCCGGCATTGGCCGGGGCGGTCGGTCCCGCGACCAGCGCCTCGATGTAGTTCGCGTACAGCGAAACGCTGGGCGCGACCTTGACGACCAGGCCCGCGGCGGGCGAATTATGGCTGGCGTCGTAGGCGCCGTTTTCCTTGCCGGTGTTGTACGCGTAGTCGCGTTGCGACAAGCGCTGATGGCGGATGCCCGCCGTGAGCAGCACCTTGTCGTCCAGGAACGACAGCGTGTCGCCGATGGCGTAGCTGCTCAGGCGGGTGCGGCCTTGCAGCGCCGGATCGTCCAGGTCGTTGCCACGCAGCGCGGTGGCGCTGAATGGCGGCTTGTCATACGAAATCGGGTTGTAGATATTGGTGGGATACGTGTTCTGCCAGTCCATCACATAGGCATTTTTCTTCTTCAGGTCGAAGAAGGATGCCGACACGACGAACTCGTGGCCTACCGGCCCCGTGCGCAGTTTGCCGCGCAGGCCCAGTTCGCCCGTGTTCACGCTGTCTTCGCGGGTATTGTCGAAGCGGTAGAAGGTGCCCGCCCCCGTGCTGCCGTTGGTCAGCGTGACGTTGCCCAGCGAATTCGCTTCATCGCTGCGGCGCATGCCAAAGGCCGCGTAGGCGGTCAGCTTGTCGCTGAAATCATGTTCGCCGCGCACGGTGCCGAAGACGTCGCGCTCGTTCGAATACGACCAGGGCTGCGCATAGTTGGAGCTGGCGTCGGGCGCGTCGGGCACCTTGGTGACGCCGGCGCCCAGCGTCACGTTGGGACGCGCGCGCTTGAGCTTGTTCTCCTGCCAGCCGATATCGGCAGACAAACGGGTGTCGGCCGAACGCCAATCCAGGCCCAGCGATACCAGGCTGGTACGGGAATGTTCATCGTCGATACCGGTATCGCCGCTGCGCTGTGCGGCGTTGAGCCGGATGCCGGTGCTGTCGCCCGGGCCAAAGCGGCGAGCAATGTCGGTGGACAACTGGAACTGCCCGCCGCTGGACACGCCGGTGGTAACACGGGTCAGAGGTTCGTTCGGTGCGCGCTTGGGCACCAGGTTGATCACCCCGCCGATGCCGCCGCCGCCGGGCGCCGCGCCCGTCAGGAAGGTGGACGCGCCGCGCAGAACCTCCACGCGTTCGAACAGTTCGGTGGCGATGTATTGGCGCGGCAGCAGGCTGTAGAGGCCGTTGTAGGCCACGTCGTCCGAACCCAGGATGAAGCCGCGGATGAAGTACGACTCCTGGAAGTTGCCGAAGCCGCGCGCCACGCGCACGCCCGGGTCGTTCTGCAGCACGTCGCCCACGCTGCGGGCCAGCCGGTCCTGGATCAGTTCATTGGTGTAGCTGGTGATGCTGAATGGCGTGTCCATCAGGTCCTGCGTACCCAGCAAACCGACGCGGCCGCCCCGGGCGACCTGCCCGCCGGCAAAGGGTTCGGCCAGGCCGCCGGCCGAGGCATCGGCGCTGGCTTCGACCTTGATGGCGTCCATGGAAACGACGGAGCCGGCCTGATCGGACGCGGATTGGGCGTGGACAACGGGGAGATAGCACGGCAGCGCGGCGGCCATGCAGGCAAGAGTTCGGATTTTCATGTCGGGAAGTTCGCAGGCAGAGATCAAAATCCCGATGGGGTCACGCGCGCACTAAGAATTACGGATGCGTCTGGAATGTGCCGGAAGGCCAGGGCCTTGCCGGGCCGGCTGCACCAAAGGGGACTGGAATTGCTGAGCGCCCCATTCTACGGCAAACGGAATCATTCTCATTTATGTTACTTTTTGTTTGAGAATGTTCGTTGCCCGGGCGCCACAGCTGCCGCTTGTGGCGCCCTGCTCTTTCCGGCGGGTCTATCGGCCGCCCGCGCGAGGATCGTAGTCCGCCGCCGCCATGGGTTCCAGCGGGTACAGCGGCCGCGCGCGTCTGCGGAATTCGAACAGCGACCAGTCGGAGCTGGTCACGCCGGGGCTGTCACATTCGACCAGCGCCTGGGAGATCGGCACGAACACCGGGCGGCAGTACATGCGCGACTTCACCAGCACGTAACGGGCGCGGGACGGATCCAGTCCAAGACTCTGGAACACGCCCAGATCCCAGGGTTCGTGGGTCTGCTCGGTCAGCACCAGCTGCGCGGCGCCTATGTCCAGCACCGCGCTGCGGCCCATGCAGGCCAGTTGCCCGGTATAGGTCGGCCCGGTGATCAGGTACTCGCCATTGCTCAGCGCGCGCACGGTGCCGCGCAGCGTGACGGGCTGCGCCTCCCGGCCGATTTCGCCGATGGCGCGCTTGTTGCCTACCGGCAGCTCGACCGTGGCGCCGACGCCGGCGCGGGTCAATTCGGCCACCGCCTCGGGATCGCAGTACAGCCCCGCCTGTATGCCTTCCAGGCCCGCATCCAGCGCGGCCATCAGCACGTCCAGGGTGTCGCAAGTGCCGCCGCTCATGCAATTGTCGCCATGGTCCAGCAGCAGCACCGGCTTGCTTGCGCCTTCGGCCAGGACCTTGGCGCGCGCCAGCGACTCGGCCAGCGGCTCGCTGTCATAGAAGAATCCGTCGCGCTGCTCCCAGATCAGGGAGGCGATCTCGCCCGCCACGCGCTCCGCCTCGGCGCGGTCGCCGTCGGCCACCACGACCACGCTGACGCAGGGATGCGGGATGTCGGCCAGGCCGAAGCCCGCCAGCACCGACACGCCCAGCGCCCCCGCGGCCTCTGCCTGGCGCGCCGCTACGACGGCGGCGCGCATGGCGCCTTCGGCCGTGTTGCTGCGCAGGGAATGCGACACCAGCGGCAACCGGCGCCACGCCATGACCGGCTTGCATCGGCCGTCGATGCCCGCAAACAGCAGCCTGCCGGCGTGTTCGCCGGTTTCGTACATGTCGATGTGGGGATAGGTCTTGAAGCTGACGATGACGTCGGCGTTGTCCATCATCTTCTGCGTGACGTTGCCGTGCAGATCCAGCGCCACGGCAACCGGCACGCCAGGCGCGGCGGCGCGCAGCCGTTCAAGCAGGTCGCCCTCGCCGTCATCGGTGGTCTCCACCGCCATGGCGCCATGCAGGTCCAGCAGGATGACGTCGCAGCCCGGCGCTGCGGCCACGATGCGGTCGCATAGCTCGGCATAGGCCTGGCCATCGACGCGGCCGCTGGGATAGGCGGTGGCCGACACGGGGGTGACCAGTTCGGCGCCGCGCGCTTCGGCCAGGTCGATGAACGCCGACATCGCGGTGCGCTTGCCCTTGTTCTCTTCATAGGCCGCCGCATCGTAGGCGGGGCCGCCGTTGCCGAAGGCGGACAGCGGCGTGGGAACCGGCGAGAAGGTATTGGTCTCGTGGTTCAACCTCGCGATCAGCGCCTTCATTGCGCGCCCCCACCGGAAAACTGGATGCGCCCGCAGCAGCGCAGCATGGCGTGCAGCAGCACATTGCAGCCCGCCTCCAGGTGCTCGGGCTGCGCGTCCTCGATCTCGTTGTGGCTGATGCCGTCCTTGCACGGCACGAAGATCATGGCGGTGGGCGCCACCCGCGCCATGTAGACGGCGTCATGGCCCGCGCCGCTGATCACGTCCAGCGAATCCAGGCCCAGCGTGGCCGCGCCGTCGCGGATCGCCTGCACCAGGCGCGGCTCGAAGGGCTGCGGCGGGAAGTACACGACCTCCTTGCTGTCGACCTGGAAGCGGCCCGGCTCGGCCAGTTCCTCGCAGACGCGCGCAAACGCCGCGGCCATGCTGTCCAACGTGGCGTCGTCGGCGGCGCGCAGGTCTACGGTAAGCGCCACGCGGCCGGGAATCACGTTGCGCGAGTTCGGGAAGCTGTCGATGCAGCCAACCGTGCCGCGGCCATGCGGCGCATGCTCCAGCGCGATCCGGTTGACCTCAAGCACCAGCCTGGACGCGGTCAGCAAGGCGTCGCGGCGCAGTTCCATGGGCGTGGGCCCCGCATGCGCCTCCTGGCCGGTGATGGCGACGTCGTACCAGCGCTGCCCCAGGGCGCCCTGCACCGAACCGATGGTGATGCCGCGGTCCTCCAGGATGGGGCCTTGCTCGATGTGTGCCTCGAAGTAGGCGCCGACATCCCCGGGCCGCGCGGGTTCCGGACCGGCGTAGCCGATGGCGCGCAGCGCTTCATCCACGCTGACGCCGTCGCGGTCGCGCGCAGCCAGCGCGTGCTCCAGCGTGAAAGCGCCGGCGTACACGCCGGAACCCATCATCACGGGTACGAAGCGCGAGCCTTCCTCGTTGGTCCACACCACCACTTCCAGCGGCGCCTCGGTGGCAATGCCGCGTTCGTGCAGCGTGCGCAGGACCTCGATGCCTGCAAGCACCCCATAGTTGCCGTCGAATTTTCCGCCGGTGGGCTGGGTGTCGATATGGCTGCCGGTCATCACGGCGGGCAAGTCATCGCGCAGGCCGGGGCGACGCATGAAGATGTTGCCGATGGCGTCCACGCGCACACTGCAGCCCAGCTCGCGGGCCCAGGCGCAGACCAGGTCGCGGCCCTGCCGGTCCAGGTCGCTCAGCGCCAGCCGGCACACGCCGCCCTTGTCGGTGGCGCCGATGCGGGCCAATTCCATCAGCGAATTCCAGAGGCGGCTGCCATCGATGCGGATGCCGCTGACGGCCTCCAATGTGTTCATTTCCATGGTGTTTCCCTTGCTTCGGTTGCGCGGCGCAGGCGGTCCCTAGACGCCCACGCCCAGGTATCGGTCCTTCACGTTTTCGTCCGCCATGAAGGCCGCGTTGCTGCCTTGGTAGACGATGGATCCCTGCTCGATGATGAAATGACGGTCGGCCAGCTGCGTGCAGACTTCCAGGTTCTGCTCCACCAGCAGGATGGTGACGCCGGCCTGCTTGATGGACTTGATCTGCGCCACGATCTCCTCGACGATCACCGGCGCCAGGCCTTCGACCGGCTCGTCCAGCATCAGCACGCGCGGATGGTTCATGAGCGCGCGCCCGATGGCCAGCATCTGCTGTTCGCCGCCGGACAACTGGCCGCCGCCGTTCCTGCGCCGCTCCTTCAGGCGGGGAAAGATGCGGTAGACGTCTTCCAGCTGCCAGGGCGAATCGCGGCGCATGCCCAGCTTGAGGTTTTCCTCGACCGTCAGCAGCTTGAAGATGCCGCGGTGCTCGGGCACCAGGCAGATCCCCATGGACGCGATCTTGTGCGCCGGCAGCCCGGCGATGTCGCGTCCGCCGTAGCGCACCGCGCCGCCCTTGGGCGCGATCACGCCGGCGATGGTCTTGAGCGTGGTCGACTTGCCCGCGCCGTTGCGCCCGAGCAGCGTGATCACCTCGCCCTGCGGCAGCTCGAGCGACACGCCTTGCAGAATATGGCTCTTGCCGTAATAGCTGTGTACGGCGTCGACATGCAGCATCATGCCCGGCCTCCCGTGATCATGTTGCCCAGGTACGCGGCGCGCACCCGCTCGTCGCTGCGGATCGCGGCAGGCGTGCCTTCGACCAGCACGCGGCCCTGCTGCATCACCGTGATCGTGTCGGAGATATCCATCACGATGTTCATGTTGTGCTCGATCAGCACCACCGTGTGATCGTCGCGCAGGCTGCGGATCAAGCGCTTCATCTCATCCAGGTCGTCCACCCCCATGCCCGAGGTGGGCTCGTCCAGGAAAATCGCGCGCGGCCGGGCGGCCAGCGCCATGCCCACTTCCAGGCGCCGCTGCTGGCCGTGCGACAGCGCGCCCGCCGCCACCTTGGCCAGCCGCGACAGGCCCAGCCGTTCCAGCGCCGCGTCGACGATCTCGCGCTGCGCCCGCGGGCCGGTGGGCGTATGCCAGCAGTCGAAAGCGCCGGCGCGATGCGCGCCCTGCGCCGCCAGCCGCAGGTTCTCCTGCACCGACAGGTTGGCGAACAGGCTGGTGACCTGGAAAGAGCGCGCGATGCCGCGCTGCACCCGTTGATAATCGGCCTCCTGCGTCACGTCATGGCCGTCGAACACGATGCTGCCCTCGCTGGTGCGCAAGGTGCCCGTCAGCGTATGGAACAGTGTGGTCTTGCCCGCGCCGTTCGGGCCGATGACGGAGTGCACCGTGCGCGGCTGCACTTGCAGATCGACCCCATGCAGGGCCACGAACTTGCCGAAGCGCTTGACGATGCCCCTGGCCTGCAGCAGCGGCGCGGAATGTTGCGGATTCATGCGCGTCCCTCCTTGGCGGCCGGCTCGCCGCCGGCAGGCTTGCGCCGCAGCGCCAGCCAGATGCGTTCTCCCAGCCCCCACAGCCCCTTCTGCATGAACAGGCTGACCGCGATCAGCAGGAAGCCCAGCAGCATCAGCCAGCGCGGCCACAAGGTGGAAAGCCAGTCCGCGAACAGCACGTAGAAAGCTGCCCCCAGCACTGAAGCGAACAGGTTGCCGGTGCCGCCGATGACCGTCATGACCAGGATCATCTCGCTGCTGTGGTATTCAATGCTGGACAGCGGCGCGATGCCGGTCATCATCGCCAGGAAGGCGCCCGCCAGCGCGGTGACGGCGCCCGAGATGGCGAAAGCCGCCAACTTGAAGAGGCGCACGTTGTAGCCCACCGCCATGGCGCGCGCCTCGTTGTCGCGGATCGCCAGCAGCGTGCGGCCGAACACCGAGTTGGTCACGCGCAGCAGCAGCCAGAATATCGCCAGGAAGCACACCGCCACGAAGGCGTAGAACTGCCAGGGCGTGGCCAGCGGCATGAGCTGCAGGCCCGCCACCGACAGCGCCGGACGCGGCACGTCCAGCAGGCCATTGTCGCCGCCGGTCAGGTCAGGCAGGCTGTACGCCAGGAAGTAGAACATTTGCGCGAAGGCCAGCGTCAGCATCACGAAGTAGGTGCCGCGCTGGCGGATGGCGAACCAGCCCACCAGCGTCGCGCCCAGCGCGCCCACCGCCATCGCCGCCAGCAACGCCAGCGGCATCGGCAGGCCGGTACGCGTCAACAGGATGCCGGCGGCATAGCTGCCCAGGCCGAAGAAGATGCCCTGGCCGAACGACAACAGCCCGGTGAAACCCAGCAGCAGATTGCAGCCCAGCACCGCCAGCGCGTAGATCAGCACTTCCGTGGCCAGCGAGCCCGACTGCACGCACAGCGGCAACAGCAGCACCACGGCCAGCGCCAGCAGCAATTGGGCATGAGATTTCAAGCGCGTCATCATCCTCTCCCCATCAGGCCGTGGGGACGCAGCAGCAGCACCGCCGCCATCGCCACATAGATCATCAGCCGCGCGCCTTCCGGCCAGAGCGTGCTCATCACGCTCTGCACCACGCCGATCAGGAGGCCGCCGACCAGCGCGCCGAAGAAGCTGCCCATGCCGCCCACCACCACGATGACGAAGGCGATGCCCAGGGCCTCGATGCCCATGAAGGGTTCGACGCCGCGTATGGGCGCGGCCAACACCCCGGCCAGGGCGGCGGTCGCCGCGCCCAGCGCGAAGACCAGGCTGAACATGCGGAACACATTGATGCCCAGCATGGACACCATTTCGGTCGATTCGCTGCCCGCGCGCACCGCGCTGCCCAGCCGCGTGCCTTCCAGCACATACCAGAGCAGCAACGAGAAGACAGCGGTGAAGCCGATCACGAACAGACGGTACTTGGGATAGATGAAGCTGCCCCACATGACCACGCCCTGCAGGGCCGAGGGTGCGGCGACGTTGTCGCCTATCGGCCCCCAGATCACGATGACCAGTTCCTGCAGGACCAGCGCCAGGCCGACGGTGATCAGGATGTGGAATTCATGCGCCTGCGCGTAGACGTGGCGCAGCAGCACTTTCTCCACGACCCAGGCGCCGGCGCCCACCAGCAGCGGCACGATGGCCAGCGCGAGCCAGAAATTCAGGCCCCATTGGATGGCCTGGAAACAGAAGTAGGCGCCCAGCAGATAGAACGCCCCGTGGGCGAAGTTCACGAAGCGCAACAGACCGAAGACGATGGACAGGCCGACTGCCAGAAGGAAGTACAGCATGCCTACCCCGATCCCATTGATGATCTGGAGGAGATAGACGTTCATGGGTATGCCCGATGGAGGTAACGGAAGGCCGCGGGGCGCGCGGCGGCCGCGGACGCGGCGCGCCCACGGCCGCCCGCCTCAGGGGCGGGCTACAGCTTGCAGCCGGTTTCCGCGGGCGGCAGGAAGGAACGGCCGCTATGCACGATCTCGGCGTAATCGTCCTTGTCCTTCATGTCCTTCTTGGCGCGGCCCTTGAGCAGGTAGTAGTTCTTCAGGACCTGGTGGTCTTCCTTGCGGATTTCCTCCTTGCCCGTCAGGCCCTCGTAGGCCATGCCCTCCATGACGGCGATCACCTTGGCCGGGTCGGCGCTGCCGGCCCGGGCGATGGCGTCCAGCATGATGCGGGTGCAGATGTAGGAGCCCGCCAGGCTGTAATTGGGATTGGCGCGCGTCTTGTCGCGGGACAGCTGTACCAGTTCCTTGTTGAGCGGCGAGTCGATGCCGTGCCAGTACTGCGCCCCGAAGTACACGCCTTCGCACAGGTCCGCGCCCAGGCCTTCGAACTGTTCCAGGCCCGAAGCCCAGGCCACCAGGATGGTGCAGTTCTGCTTCATGCCGAAGCTGACGGCCTGGCGCAGCGTGTCGGAGGACTGCGAGCCGAAGTTCAGGATCAGCAGCACGTCCGGCTTGGCGGCCATGGCGTTGGTGAGGTAGCCGCTGAATTCCTTCTCGGTCAGCGAGTGATAGCTGTTGCCCACATGCTCGATGCCCTTTTCCTTGAAGATCGCCTTGGCCGCGCTGAGCAGGCCGTCGCCGAACACGTATTGCGGCGTGATGGTGTACCAGCGCTTGGCGTTGGGCAGCTTTTCGAGCAAGGGACGCACGGTCTGCTCGATGGCGCCAAAGGTGGGCACGGACCAGCGGAAGGTGGCCCGGTTGCAGTCCTTGCCGGTGATTTCGTCCGCGCCCGCGGTGGTGATGAAGACGCCGCCGGCGCGCTCGACTTCCTTGCCCATGGCCAGCGCTTCGGACGACAGGATGCCGCCGGCGAAGAACTTGACGCCCTTCTGTTGCGAGACTTCCTGGACCTTGCGCACCGCCGTGGCCGGCTTGCCCTCGGTGTCCAGCACGGTATAGGCCAGCGGCCGGTCCAGCGCGCGGCCATACTGCTCCAGCGCCAGTTTCATGCCCAGGTCGGCGTATTTGCCGTTGGCGGCAAAGGCGCCCGACATGGGCACCGGACACCCGAACTGGATGGCGTCGGCTTGCGCCAGCGCGGACCGGGCGGTCCAGAGTGATCCGGGCACGGCGCCAAGCGCGGCCAATTTCAGCAGGTTGCGGCGATTCAAGATGGTTCTCCCTGGCTGCCGCTGGCGGTGCCGCGGCATATTGACGATGTCGAGCGCGCACCATGCGCGTCCCCATTCCGACTCTGTCTGCTCCAAGCTCCCGTGCCAGGGCTGCCGCCGCGTGGGCGTACTCGCAAGTCCCGGCGCTCATGCCTATACTGCGACTACCATCCTATTTATCATGATAAATAGGATTATTATCATGATCAGTTTGGCGAGCCGGCTCTGTCAATAGCGGGCGCATCAGGTATAACCCGGGGTCCGCGCAGAACCCGCCCGGGGCATGCCCCGCGCACACCACGCAGCAACGGAGGAACGCAATGGCGTTCAACAGTCACGACCTACAAGCCGCGGGCGCGTCGAGTCCGCCCAAGCGCAGCGACCTGGTCGCCGAAGAGATCAAGCGGCTGATCACGGCCAAGAACCTGTTGCCGGGCGACAAGCTGCCGCGCGAAAGCGAGCTGCAAAGCATGTTCTCGGTCAGCAAAAGCACCATGCGCGAAGCGCTCAAGTCGCTGGAGGTGCAGGGGCTGGTCAAGGTCAGCACCGGACCGGGCGGCGGCGGCACCGTGGTCGAGGTGCCGCTGGACCGCACCTTCCAGCTGATGCAGAACTACCTGTTCTTCAAGGAAGTGCGGATCGAGGATATCTACCAGGTACGCAAGCTGCTGGAGCCCGAGCTCGCGGCCAGCGCGGTGCCGTTCCTGACGGACGCGCATTTCGCTGCGCTGGAGGAGAACATCGCCTGCTGCGATCCGTCGGCCGAGCACGTCGATGACCCGCTGGCGCAGCGCCAGGAAGAAATCAATTTCCACGACATCTTCGCGGCGGCCTGCCCCAACCCGTTCCTGCGCTTCAGCTGCGAGATGACCAATGAAATGATCCGGCAGCTGACCGTGTTCGACAACGAGATGCCGCTATCCGAGCAGCAGCGTTTCGGCAGCGCCAATACGGGCTTTCACCGCAAGATCCTGGCTGCGGCGCGCGAGCGCGACGTGGAAAAGGTGCGCGACTTGATGAGCGAACACATGCAGGACGCGATGCGTTCGGTCAAGCGCATGCACGGCAAGCTCGAAGGCCGGTTGATCCTAGACTCCGAGATGTCGCGGCGCAATGTCACGCGCAAGGCGCGCCGCGGCGGCAAGAAGGCCTGACGGCGCCGACGGCCAGGCGGCGTGGGCCGGCCGGCCGTGGCCGCCTCAGTCCAGCTTGATGTGATTGGCTTCGATCACCGCGCCCCAGCGCTGGCGGTCTTCCTGCACGTAGGCATCGATTTCTGCCTGGCTGCGGGGCGCCTGGATCACCAGGCCCAGGGGTTCAAAACGGCCGCGGAATGCCGGATCCTTCAGCACCTTGTCCAGCGCCGCCTGCAAGCGCTGCGCTTCGGCCTGCGGCACGGCGCGCGGCACGGCCAGACCGAACCAGGTGGCGGCGCGGAATCCCGGAAAGCCGCTTTCCGCCACGGTCGGCACCTCCGGCAGCACGGCCAGCCGCTCGCTGGTCGTGACGGCCAGCGCCTTGATCTTGCGTTCCCGCACCAGCGGCAGCGAGGTGCTGATCACGTCCACCATGAGCTGCGTGTCATTGCCCATCAGCGAGGTCAGGGCCGGCGCGCTGCCGTTATACGGGATATGCGCCACGTCCATGCCCGTGCGCGATTTCAGCAGTTCGGTCGCCAACTGCAGCGGATTGCCTATGCCCACGGAGGCGTAGTTCAGTTTGCCGGGCCGGGCCTTGGCATAAGTGACGAACTCGGCCAGCGTGCCCGCTGGGACCTCGTTGTTCGCCACGACCACCAGCGGCAGCTCGGCAGCGATGCCGAACACGCGGAAGTCGCGCGCGGCGTCATAGGCGATGCGTTGATAAAGCATGGGATTGAGCACCATGCTGGCGTTGCTGGCGAGGAAAACCGTGTATCCGTCCGGCGCCGACCTGGCCACCTGGGTCGCCGCGACCATGGTATTGGCGCCGGGTTTGTTCTCCACCACCACGGGTTGCCCAAGGTCGCGCGACATGCCTTCGG
Organism: Achromobacter sp. ACM01; assembly: GCF_014851745.1. Lineage (NCBI taxonomy): Bacteria > Pseudomonadati > Pseudomonadota > Betaproteobacteria > Burkholderiales > Alcaligenaceae > Achromobacter > Achromobacter sp. ACM01. The sequence continues at coordinate 32,327 of NZ_JACVAF010000008.1, read as the reverse complement.
CCAGCACCCGCGACAATTGGTCCGCGGAGCCGCCCGGCGTATAGGGCACGACCAGTTTGACCGGTTTGTCCGGAAATGCCGCCAGCGCGGCGGCCGGAGCCGCGAGCGCGACGATCGCCGCGGTCGCGATGCGACGCAGCCTGAGGTTCAGCCTGATTGCCATGCCTGTCTCCCTTGTGGGTTTTGTTGTTGCGGCGATGCGCCGCCCTGCTATACCTGGCGCTGCCTGCCCGCCCAGAATTCGGCGCGCAGCCGGCGCTTGGCGATCTTCCCGTTGTCGTCGCGCGGCAGTTCCGCGCGCAGTTGTAGTTCACGCGGCACCTTGTAGCGCGCGATCCGTTCACCCAGCCATAGCCTCAGCGCCTCGGGGTCGGGCGCGGCGCCCGCCGAGGGCTGCACCAGCGCCATCAGCCGCTCGCCGTATTCGTCGTCGGGCACCCCGAACACCGCGCAATCCGCCACGCCCGGATACTGCATCAGCTGGTGCTCGACCTCGGCGGGATAGATGTTCACGCCGCCCGAGATCACCAGGTCCGATTCGCGGTCGCACACATAGAGATAGCCGTCCGCGTCCAGATAGCCCAGGTCGCCCAGACCGATGAGTCCGTCCTTCTCCACGTCGGCGCGGGCCTGCGGGTTGTTGCGATAGGTGAAGTCCGCGTAGGCCGGCTGGCGCACGTGGATCCGCCCGACCTGGCCCGCCGCGCAGGGCGATCCGTCTTCGCCATAGATCCTGACCTGCGCGCCGCCGATAGGCCGGCCGGCGCTACCGGGATGGGCGAGCGCTTCGTGCGAATCGATGACGGTGACCATGCCCGCCTCGCTCGACGCATAGGTTTCATGGATGACCGGTCCCAGCCATTCGATCATGGCGCGCTTGATTTCCGGCGCGCAGGGCGCGCCGGTCGAGGCCACGAAGCGCAGCGACGACAGGTCGTGCGCCGCGCGGGTGGCGGCGTCCAGCTTCAAGAGGCGCACGTACATGATGGGCACCAGATATACCGTATCGATGCGATGCGCCTCGATCAGGCGCAGGACTTCCACGGGATCGAACCTGTCCGTCAGCACGAAGGTCTCGCAGACCCGCAGGGCGACCTGCGCGAATACGCTGGGCGCACTGTGGTAGATCGGCGCGGGCAGCAGCGCGCGCGATCCCGGGCGCAGGCCGTAGGCCGCCTCCACCACCGCTTCGACCTGTTGCAGGTGGCGCCCCAGGTGTTCCAGCGGGAACGGCGCGCGCACCACGCCCTTGGGCCGACCGGTGGTGCCCGAGGTATAGGCCATATGACCGCGCGGCGCCACGCGCGGGCCGTCGTAGGGCAGTTGGCGGTCGCGCCAGGCGTCGTAGTCGGCATGCCCTGATTGCGCCGCGCCGGGACCGGCCAGCAGCACCGGCAGGCCGGCGGGCAGCGCATCGCGCAGCGGAAGCCACAGGTCGTCGTGCGCGACCAGCAGGCGGGCGCCGCTGTCTTCGATGAGGAATGCCACTTCCGCCGCGGTGAAATGCCAATTGATCGGGCAGTAGTAGCAGCCCAGCCGCTTGCAGGCCTGGATGATCTCCAGATAAGGCAGGCCGTTGCGCAATAGCACGGCGATCACGTCGCCTTCCCGCACGCCCATTGCCGCCAGCCCGGCGGCAACCTGTTCGCCGCGTGCGGCCAGCGCCGCGCCCGACAGGCGGTCGCCGCCCGCGTGGATGGTGCTGCCTGTCATGCGCCCCCCGTGCTGCGCTGCGCCTTGTCCTGCGCGGTGCGCGCTTCGATGGCCTGGCGCGCGGCGGCCCAGTCCGCGTCGCTCCATTCCGCGTACTGCTTGAAGTAAGCGCCGTTGGCCAGATAGTCGCCGCCGTCCAGCGCAATGGTCTGGCCGTTGATCCAGTCATAGCCCGGACTCAGCAGGAAGGCCGCCAGCTCGCCGATGTCATGTCCGGTGCCCAGGCGCCGCATAGGATTCTGCTGCGTCTGCGCGTCCGCGCCCGAGTCCTTGGGCCGCAGCCGCGCGCTGGCCCCTTCGGTCGGAATCACGCCCGGCGCGATGGCGTTCAGCCGGATGCCGTGGCGGCCCCATTCGATGGCCAGCGACTTGGTCATGGCGTCTATGCCGGCCTTGGACATGGCCGAGGGCACCACGAACGGCGAACCGGTCCAGACCCAGGTCACCACGATGGACAGCACCGCCCCGCCCGTACCTTGCGCGATCCAGCGCTTGCCCACGGCCTGGGTCGTGTAGAAAGTGCCGCGGAACACGGTGTCGGCAATGGCGTTGAAGCCGCGCGGCGACAGTTTTTCAGTGGGGCTGATGAAATTGCCCGCGGCGTTGTTGATGAGGCCCGTCAGCGGACCGTGCCCGGTCCAGATGGCGTCGACGGCGGCGTCCACGGCCTCGGCATCCCGGATATCCACCGCCTGAACGTGGACCTCGGCGCCGTAACGTGCGCGCAGCCCGGCGGCGGCTTCTTCCAGCACGGCGGCGCGGCGTCCCCACAGGTGCAGCGCGGCGCCCAACGACGCCAGGCGCTCGGCCATGGCGTAGCCCAGGCCGGTGCCGCCCCCGGTGACGAGGATGCGCTCGCCGCGAAATAGATCGGCGCGGAACATGGTTTGCGGGGACATCCCGCCGGACGGGTTATGGGGCATGGTCTGGTCTCCTTTGCGATGGTGGCCAGAATATCAACCGCCGCCACGCCGCGACAATCCCGCAGCTTGCGTAAACTATGTTTCCTCACAGTCAACAATAGGACTGCGCATGCCCGCCCTGCCCGCGCTGGACCTCAACCTGATACAGCTGTTCGTCACCATCGTCGACGCCGGCACCTTGAGCGAGGCGGCGGTGCGCCACGGCGTGACCCGTTCGCACGTGAGCCGCAATCTGCAGAAGCTGGAACGCGCCTTCGGCGCCCAGCTCATCCGCCGCAGCACCCGGCGGCTGGAACTGACGCAACAAGGCTCGGTGCTGTACGAGCACGGCGCGCGCATGGCGCACGAAGTCGAATCCGCCCGCCATGCGTTGCAGAAGCTCGGTTCCGAGCCCGCGGGCCACGTCCGGCTGAGCATCCCCACCGGATTGGGGGAACTGGACCAATTGCGTCCACTGCTGGTGAGCTTCGCCCTGCGCCATCCGTCGCTGACCTTGCGCGTGCTGTTCTCAAACCGGGTGAGCGACCTGATTTCGTCGGAAATCGACGTGGCATTGCGGGTCATGACGACCCCGCCGCAGGATTACGTGGCGCGCGCGCTGGGCGACGTCAAATGGGTGCTGTGCGCGGCGCCCTCCTATCTGCAGCAGTTCGGCCCGCCGGCTCATCCGCGCGATCTCGGCCGCCTGCACTTCCTGGGCCCGCCCGACCCCAGGCCCCAGGTCACGCTGCGGCTGCGGCGCAAGGACCAGCTGCATGAGGCCAAGCTCGCGCCGCGGCTGCAATCAGAGTACTTCCCGTTCCTGGCGCAAGCCGCGCGCGCCGGCGCGGGCGTCGCGCTGCTGCCGGCCTACGTGGTGCATGAGGATCTTGCCGCGGGCCGGCTGACGCCGGTGCTGCCCGCATACCAAGCCCTGGGGCCAGGCGACAAGTTGTTCATCCTGACCACGCCCAACCCTTATCCATCGACCGCCCAGCGCGCGGTCGTCGATTTCCTGCGCAGCGAGCTGACCGTGCTGCTGCGCGAATTCCTTGCGTAGACCCGCCTTCCCTCGCAGGGCCGCAACATCCGCGTAGGACTTTCTTGATAAAAGAGGCTTGCGACCCGCGCACGCCTCGGCCAGAGTATCGGTTTGGGCCAACGGCCGCCCGCCCCTGATCGCAGTAGGGGAACTTTGGCGGTTCGCTCAAGTCTTATATAAGATATAAGACATACGGCCGCGCAGGCGCCAGTCTCACATAGAATGACAAATGCGCAAAAACGCCAGAAAATGCCGGCTTCAACCGGGCAAAACCACGGAGTCCATCATGCCGCACAACACCCTAGACACCCTCAAGAATTTCAAGATCGGCAATAAATCCTGTCAGTACTATTCGCTGCCGGCGCTGGGCAAGTCCCTCGGCATCGACGTGCAGCGGCTCCCGGTTTCGATCCGCATCGTGCTGGAATCCGTGCTGCGCAACTGCGACGGCAAGAAGGTCACCGAAGAGCACGTCAAGCAGTTGGCGAACTGGCAGGCCAATGCCAAGCGCGAAGACGAAATTCCGTTCGTGGTGGCCCGCGTGGTGCTGCAGGACTTCACCGGCGTGCCGCTGCTCGCCGACATCGCCGCCATGCGTTCCGTAGCCGACAAGATGGGCAAGAGCCCCAAGAGCATCGAGCCGCTGGTGCCGGTGGACCTGGTGGTGGACCACTCGGTCATGATCGACTACTTCGGCACCAAGAATGCGCTGGACCTGAACATGAAGCTGGAATTCAAGCGCAACCAGGAGCGCTACCAGTTCATGAAGTGGGGCATGCAGGCGTTCGACACCTTCGGCGTCGTGCCTCCGGGCTTCGGCATCGTCCACCAGGTCAACCTGGAATATCTGGCGCGCGGCGTGCACCTGGACAAGAAGAACAACGTCTACTACCCGGATTCCCTGGTGGGCACCGACAGCCACACCACCATGATCAACGGCATCGGCGTGGTGGGCTGGGGCGTGGGCGGCATCGAAGCCGAGGCCGGCATGCTGGGCCAGCCCGTGTACTTCCTGACCCCCGACGTGGTCGGCGTGGAACTCAAGGGCAAGCTGCGCGGCGGCGTCACCGCCACCGACCTGGTGCTGACCATCACCGAAATGCTGCGCCGCGAGAAGGTGGTGGGCAAGTTCGTCGAATTCTGCGGCGAAGGCACCGCCAGCCTGTCGGTGGCCGAACGCGCCACCATCGGCAACATGGCGCCGGAGTACGGCGCCACCATGGGCTTCTTCCCGGTCGACGAGCGCACCATCGACTACTTCCGCGGCACCGGCCGCACCGAAGACGAAATCGCCGCCTTCGAGGCCTATTTCAAGGCCCAGAAGATGTTCGGCGTGCCCAAGGCAAAGGACATCAATTTCACCAAGCTGCTGACGCTGGACCTGTCCACCGTCGCGCCGTCGCTGGCGGGCCCGAAGCGTCCGCAGGACCGCATCGAAATCGGCAACGTGAAGAACACCTTCATCGACCTGTACTCCAAGCCGGTAGCTGAAAACGGCTTCAATCAGCCCGCCGAAAAGCTGGGCCAGACCTTCACCACCAGCGCTGGCACCCAGGTCAAGAACGGCGACGTCCTGATCGCCGCCATCACGTCCTGCACCAACACCTCCAACCCCAGCGTGCTGCTGGCGGCCGGCCTGCTGGCCAAGAAGGCCGTGGAAGCCGGCATGACGGTGCCCAAGCACATCAAGACCTCGCTGGCCCCCGGATCGCGCGTGGTCACCGAATACCTGACCAAGACGGGTCTCCTGCCCTACCTGGAAAAGCTGGGCTTCGACGTGGCCGCCTACGGCTGCACGACCTGCATCGGCAACGCCGGCGACCTGACCCCGGACCTGAACGAAGCCATCACCGGCAACGATCTGATCTGCTCGGCCGTGCTCTCGGGCAACCGCAACTTCGAGGCCCGCATCCACCCGAACATCAAGGCCAACTTCCTGGCCTCGCCCCCGCTGGTCGTGGCCTACGCCCTGGCCGGCACCGTCACGCGCGACCTGATGACCGAGCCCGTGGGCCGCGGCAAGAACGGCGACGTGTGGCTGGGCGATATCTGGCCGACCACCGAGGAAATCGAATCGCTGCTGAAGTACGCCCTGGATCCCAAGGCCTTCGAGGCCAACTACGGCCAGGTCAAGAGCAATCCCGGCCAACTCTGGGAGAACATCAAGGGCGTGACCGGCGACACGTACAACTGGCCTGATTCCACCTACATCGCCGAGCCGCCCTTCTTTGACGGCTTCGGCATGACGCCGGGCGCGATGCCGACGGTCAAGAACGCCCGTGCGCTGGGCGTGTTCGGCGACTCGGTCACCACCGACCACATCTCGCCGGCCGGCTCCATCAAGGAGACCTCGCCCGCGGGCAAGTGGCTGAAGGAAAACGGCGTCATGAAGGCCGACTTCAACAGCTACGGCTCACGCCGCGGCAACCACGAAATCATGATGCGCGGCACCTTCGCCAACGTGCGCATCAAGAACCTCATGATTCCGGCGCTGCCGGACGGCAGCCGCTTCGAGGGCGGCGACACCCTGTTCCAGCCCACCGGCGAACAGATGTCCATCTATGACGCAGCCATGAAGTACGTCGGCGCGGGCACCCCCACCGTGGTGTTCGGCGGCGAAGAGTACGGCACCGGCTCGTCGCGCGACTGGGCGGCCAAGGGCACCCAGCTGCTGGGCGTGAAGGCCGTTATCACCCGCAGCTTCGAACGCATCCACCGCAGCAACCTGGTCGGCATGGGCGTGCTGCCCCTGCAGTTCAAGGGCGCGGACAGCGTGCAGTCGCTGGGCATCACCGGCGAGGAAACCTACGACATTTCCGGCCTGGAAAACGGCATCAAGCCGATGCAGGACGTGACGCTGACGATCACCCGCAAGGACGGATCGAAGCAGGACGTCACGGTGCTGCTGCGCATCGACACCCCGATCGAGGTGGACTACTACCAGCACGGCGGCATCCTGCCCTTCGTGCTGCGCCAGCTGCTGGCTGCCTGATCTCCTGACAGGCAAGGCAATGGCCCGGGAACCGCGAGGTTCCCGGGCCATTTTCATTGCGGCCTGCGCGGCGCCGCGGCCGCGCTTGGGATCAGTCCGCGAACTCGTAGGCATCCATCGCCAGCGCGCCGTACGAGATTTCGTCGGTCAGGCGCCGGAAACCGGCTCCGCCCGCACCCAGCGCCACATACAAGGGCATCAGGTGGTCGTCGTGCGGATGGGCCTGCGCCGCGCCCGGCGCCTGGGCCTCCCAATCCAAGAGCGCCGGCAGGTCATGGCCGCCCAGCTTGTCCGCGTACCACTGCTGGAAAGCCGGCACGTAAGGCAGCGCGGGCGCGTCTTGCGGCATGCGCACGTGGCGCAGGTTATGCGTCAGCGAACCGGAGCCGATGACCAGGATGTCTTCGTCCCGCAGCCGGGCCAGCGCGCGGCCCAGTTCCAGTTGGCCAGCCGCGTCGCGCCCCATGTCCAGGGACAGTTGCACCACCGGCACGTCCGCTTCCGGATAGAGGTAGCGCAGTGGCACCCAGGCGCCATGGTCCAGCGGCCGTCGGGGGTCCAGGTCTGCAGCGATACCCGAGTCGGCCAGCAGGGCCTGCACCCGCGCCGCCAACTCCGGCGAACCGGGGGCTGTGTACTGCAATTCATAGAGTTCCGGCGGAAAGCCGCCGAAATCGTGCCAGGCCACCTGGCGGTCGCGGGTGGACAGCGCCAGGCCCTCGCCCATCCAGTGCGGCGAGACCACCAGGATGCCCTTGGGCTTGCGGCCCTGCTCGGCGCTCCAGGCGGCGAGCGCCGGGCCGGTCAGTCCGGGTTCCACGGCGAGCATGGGGGATCCATGGGATACGAAAAGCGTAGGCCAACGCATGGCGGTGCCTCCTGATATTGAGTAGATGGCTAGATTTTCCGTCGATTCTTCTCAGCAATAAACCCCTTGGCTCGGCATTATCTGTTGCTTATTTAGCATCAATCACACCGTCGCGCCGTTGTTGCGCCCCGCCGCCGGAGGTGCGCGCCGCCGTCCGCGCCGGGCGTTAAACTACACAGTTGCACACTTACTGGACGCTCCCCGAAGTTATGGCCCGATCCCGCAGCCAATCCGCTCCCCGCCTCACCCGTGACGCCGCCAAACTGGTCGCGCTTGCCCAGGCGCTCAACCGCTCGGGCAGCCGCCTCGAAGACGTGTTCTGGGAGAACCAGCTTGGCGTAGCGATTCCGAAGCTGCTGAAGGCGGGGCAGGATGCCCCCCTGGAAGCGGCCCTGGACCACCTCGCCCAGAGCGACGTGGGCGCATACGAGATCCTGATCGAACAGGCCGAAACCCTGTCCGAATCGATGAAGATCGAGAAAAATGGCGTCCACTACGACATTTTGCTGGTCGTGGCCCCCATCGTCGCCTGGACCCGCTACGCCATTCCGACCGGCCCGATCGCCGCCGGCGCGCAACAGGCCCTGATGGCGCAATTGCATGGGCATGTCCTGTCCAGCAAGGCCCGCAGCTCGCTGATGCCGGTGCTGGTCAGTGTGGACCAGATGCCGCGCACCTTCTCCGAAACCTGGCAATGGCTGCAGCGCCTGGGCACCCAGGCGCTGGGCGCAGAAACCGCCAAGCCCGCCTTGAACACCGAGACCGAAACGGCCAACATGCTGGCCGATACGCGCTACATCGTGGCGGCCGTCGCGGTGCCCGAAGGCGAGCCGATCTTCCGCTGGCAGGAACAGCTGGGCGAAGCCGACGCCAGCCGCGATGCCTGCCAGGAACAATGGGCGGCGCAGGCCCAGCCGACCCTCGCCAATCTGCTGCCGGGCTGCGGTTTCGAAGCCCTGCTGCCCGACGCCTACTATGTCAGCAACCGTGAAGCCGACCGGCGCGTGCGCCCGCTGTCGCTGCGTGCAGCGGTCAGCTGGCTCGAGGGCGCGGTCAGCCTGGAAGCCTCCCAGTTGCGCGCGGTGGTGGCCGGCTGCGGCGAAAGCCGCATCGACGAGTACCGCATCGGCTTCACCGCGCGCAGCAGCAACGACGTGTACTACGGCTGCGTCTGGCCGCTGTATGGGCGCGAGGAAGACCTGCCGGCTGACGAAGGCCAGCCCGACGTGGTGGACGAGATCGCCGCGCTGCTCAAGGAATACGGCGTCACTGAAGTGCGCCGCATCCCCGGCGTGCTGCCTCCCGAGTACTGTGAAGACTGCGGCGCGCCCTACTTCCCGAATCCGCTGGGCGAACTGGTGCACGCCGAACTGCCCGAGGACGCGGAAGCCTCGCCGGCCAAGTTCCACTAGGCGGCAATGCAAGCGGACATCTTCTGCCGGGTCGTCGACAACTATGGCGACATCGGCGTCTGCTGGCGGCTGGCGCGCCGGTTGGCGCACGGCCGCGGCTGGGATGTGCGCCTGTGGGTCGACGACCTGGCCAGCTTCGCCCACATCCAGCCCGGGATCGCCACGGATAGCCCGCGCCAGCAACTGGCGGGCATCGACATCGTGCACTGGACCGAATCCCCGGATCCGGCGCTCGCCGCGCGCGATGTGGTGATCGAGGCATTCGCCTGCGATCCCCCCGAGGCATTCCTGGAGAGCATGCGGCGTGAGCATCCGGCCTGGGTCAACCTGGAATACCTGAGCGCCGAATCCTGGGTGGAAAGCTGCCACGGCCTGCCCTCGCAGCGGCCGGACGGGCTGGTCAAGCACTTTTTCTTTCCCGGCTTCACCAGCGCCACCGGCGGACTGCTGCGCGAGCCGGGCCTGTCGGCGGAGCGCGACGCCCTGCAGACATCGCCGCAAGACCAGGAAGCCTTCCTGCGGTCGCTGGGCGTGCCACAGGACCTGCTGTTGCGCCGCCGCGACGGCGCGCGCACCGTGTCCCTGTTTTGCTATCCGACGGCGCCGGTAACGGCGCTGGCCGAGGCTCTGGCGGCGGATCCGCGGCCCACCCTGCTGCTTGCCCCCGAAGGCGTGGCCCCCGGGCTGGAAGCCGCCTGTGCGGCGCCGGGCGCGCCGGCGGTGGCCCGGCTGCCCTTCGTGGCGCAGCCGGATTTCGACCGTCTGCTGTGGTGCTGCGACCTGAATTTCGTGCGGGGCGAGGATTCCTTCGTCCGCGCCGCCTGGGCCGCGCGCCCGCTCGTCTGGCAGATCTATCCCCAGGACGAAAACGTGCATCTGGAGAAACTGGAAGCGTGGCTGGCGCGCTATCCGGCCCCGGAAACCGCCCAGACGCTGATCCGGGCCTGGAACGAGCCGGAAACGGGCGCAACCGCTGCGGCGCTGTCTGCCGCCCTGGCGCCAGCCGCCTGGGGGGACTGGGCCGCCGCCGCGCGGGCCTGGGACGCAAGCCAGGCCGCGCTACCAGATCTTGCCGAAAATCTGGCTGATTTTTGCGCAGACTTGGCCAAGAAACGTTAGAATAGAGAGTTTTCCGAGCGCCCTGTATTTGTCGGGCCTCAACTATGACGCCTCCCGGGGTGTGCACGAAGCCGCTAGACGCTATAGCTGCGGCGGCTTTTTGCAAGCACGGCGAGTGCACCCATCACCCCCGGAGTTTTATCGATGAAAACCGCTCAGGAATTGCGAGTCGGCAACGTGGTCATGGTCGGCAAGGATCCCCTCGTGGTCCAGAAAGCCGAATACAACAAGTCGGGCCGTAACGCCGCTGTTGTGAAGCTGAAGTTCAAGAACCTGTTGACCGCCTCGGCCAGCGAATCGGTCTACAAGGCCGACGAAAAGTTCGAAGTCGTCCAGCTCGACCGCAAGGAGTGCACCTACTCCTACTTCGGCGACCCGATGTACGTCTTCATGGACGAAGAGTACAACCAGTACGAAATCGAAGCCGAGAGCATGGGCGACGCCCTGAACTACCTGGAAGAAGCGATGCCCGTGGAAGTGGTCTTCTACGACGGCCGCGCCATTTCGGTTGAACTGCCCACGACGCTCGTGCGCGAAATCACCTACACCGAACCCGCCGTGCGTGGCGATACCTCGGGCAAGGTGACCAAGCCCGCCAAGATCAACACCGGCTACGAACTGAACGTGCCGCTGTTCTGCGCCATCGGCGACAAGATCGAAATCGACACCCGCACGAACGAATACCGCAGCCGCGTCAACAACTGATCCGGCAAGCAGGCAAGAAAAAGCCAGACCTTCGGGTCTGGCTTTTTTATTGCCGTCTGCCTGACCAATCTTGCGGCCCTTGCTTGAAGGCATATAGCCGGACCACATGGGACCTGCCCTAGTCCCAAATTGGGACTAACATTGCGCTATGCGACTCATAGCCTTAAGCGCCCTCCGCCAGTTCTGGGAAAGGTACCCAGCGGCAGAACAACCCCTCAAGGCGTGGGTGGACGAGGCCAGCAAGGCGCAATGGAAGCAGCCTGCGGATATCAAGGCTCAGTATTGCCACGCCAGCATCCTGAAGAATCGGCGTGTGGTGCTCAACATCAAAGGCAATGATTTCCGCCTGATTGTGGCAATCGCATTCAACTTGAGCATCGTCTACGTGAAGTTCATCGGCACTCACGCGGAGTACGACAAGATTGACGCCGAAACCGTGGAAATGGAATGAACATGGAAATCCGCCCCGTACATACCGAGGCCGATTACAAGTCGGCGCTCAAGGAAATCTCCCGGTTGATGGAGTCTGATCCTGAACTGGGCACACCTGACGGTGACCGCCTGGACGTGCTGGCCACCTTGGTGCAAGCGTATGAAATGAAGCACTATCCGGTCGATCTGCCAGACCCTGTCGAGGCCATTAAATTCCGGATGGAGCAAGGCGGCCTGACCCCTAAGGATCTGGAGCCTATGATCGGCAAGCGCAACCGTGTATACGAAGTGCTGAACCGCAAGCGCGGTTTGACATTGCCAATGATCTGGCGTTTGCACACCGAGCTCGGCATTCCCGCAGAAAGCCTTATTCGGCCACCGGCTCACGCCTAATAACTGAAACGCGCTCATTCATCGACGACTTCCTGACGAAGCGGAATGCTTGCGCTGACCGCGGCAACACTCTGCCTAAGCTGGAGAACTGCGACTGTGGAAATTCGCCGTGCAAAGCTGGTGCCCGAGTTGCTTGTCGCAGATATCGCGGCAAGTCTGCAATTCTGGGTTGGTCTCTGTGGATTCTCGATCATGTACAGCCGCGAGGAAGACGGCTTCGTATATTTGGACCTCGACGGAGCGCAAGTCATGCTCGTCGAACGGCGCGGCGACAACGGTTGGATCACAGGTCCGTTGAGCGTGCCGCTGGGCAGGGGAATCAATTTCGAAATCGATGCGCCCTCTGTGGAGCCCTTTCTTGCCGCGCTTGCTAACGCCAAATGGCCACTGTTCCGGAATCCGGTAGAGCAGTGGTATCGGGGCAATGACGTTGAAATCGGCGTGCGCGAGTTCCTGGTTCAGGACCCTGATGGTTATCTGCTGCGCTTCTCGGCCAAGATCGGTGAACGCAGGCATACCACCTGACATTCCGTACGCCCGTTTTCCTGTCCGAATCGGCTAGGGGCGGCGCAGCGGGTCACTGCAGGCGCTCGTCATCCAGAAAATCCGGCACCGCCATGACGTCGATGCCGTCCTCGGCCAGCGATTCGCGCTCTTCCGGCGTTGCCGTGCCGCGGATGGGACGGTCGTCGGCATCGCCTTCGTGGATGCGGCGCGCCTCTTCGGCGAAGCGCGGCCCGACGTTTTCGGTGTTGCGCAGCAAGGCGCGCACCTGGCGCATGACGACTGCCTGCAATGCGGCCATTTTTTCCGCGTCAGACGCGTTGGCCGGCAACGCCGGCGGCTGGGCGGCTGGCGTGTGCAGGTGGGCGACGTTCAGGCGCGGCGCGGACAGCCGCTTGGTGATGCTGGCCGAACCGCAAACCGGGCACGTGACCAGGCCACGCGCCTGCTGCGCGTCATAGTCTTCGTGCGAACCGAACCAGCCCTCGAAAATGTGGCTGTGTTCGCACTGGAGGTCGAAAACTTTAAGTGCCATGGCGTCTATATGGGGTGCAACTCCCAGAATACAAGAAAGCGCCCCAGGGCAGGCGCTTAGCCCCTGCGTGCGCAATGCCTATTCACGGCCGGCCAAGACAAAGCGGGCCCGCAGGCCCGCTACTCAGCCTGCCCAGCGGGTTACTTGCCGCGGTTCTGGGCCACCGGGTTTCCCACTTGCGCCTGCTGCGCCTGCAAGGCGTCGATCTGGCGTTGCAGATCACGCAATTGCTGGCGCACGTCCTTCTGCTGGTCAGCCAGCGCCGTGGCTTCCTGGCGCGACTGCTCCTGGCGGGCCGCGACCTGCTCTTCCTGCTGCAGGCGCACCGCGCGGTCGGCCTGCAGGGTGCTCAGTTCGGCGCTGCGGCTGGCCAGCAGCTTCTCGGCGTGCGCGTATTCAGCCTGCATCTTGATGCGCTTGATGTCCACCTCGGCCAGCTCGGCGGATTGGGCGACGAAGGCGCGGTAGGTGGCTTCGGCCTGCTTGTCCGACTTGCTCTTCACCACGCGCCAGAAATCCTTCTGCTGGAACAAGGCAACGTAATAGGTCAGGTCGTCCGGCTTGAACAGCAGGCTGGCGCCATAGGTGCCGTTATAGGCAGTACGCAGCTCCGACACCTGGCGGCTTTGGATCAGGCCTTGCAGCTCCGACAGCGTGGATGCCGGACGCGCGGCGGGCGGCGGCGCGGGGGGAGTCACGGGCGTGGAGGCCGCCTGCGTGTCCTCGACCTGTTTAACCGTGGCCCGGGGCGCTTCGGATTGTGCGCTGGCGCAAGCGGCCAGGCCGGACAGGGCCGTGCCCAACAGCGCCATGCGGGCGGCGCCACGGATAAATTGGACGTTCATGCCTTCCCCAAAAAAATCGTTGCGGAACTATAGCAATTTATTTCGGCCGGGACAGACCCGCTTACATGCGCCGGCTCCGCAACTGTCGCCCACTACGGGGCATTACCTATTGCGTGTTCACATCGTCGTCTCGGCGAGACCATCGGCGGGTTCTCCCTGGCCCGTCCCGAGTTGCAGCTTGCGCATTTTTTCCCACAACACCTTGCGGCTGATGCCCAAGGTGTGGGCGGTATCCTGACGGCGCCAGCCGTTGGCGTCCAGCGCCGCCAGCACGCGCTCGCGTTCTGCGCGCTCGGCATCGGTGAAGGCGGCGGGCTCGACCCTCGCGGCTGCCGAGGCTGGAGCAGAGTGCAGCGGCTCGGCCAATTGGTCGAAGATGCGTTCGATGCGCGGCGGGTCCCAGGCCTGGAGCTGCCGCCGCACGATCGCGACGCGCTCGGCCACGTTGGACAGTTCACGCACATTGCCCTCGTAGCGCGTGCGCGAGACGCGCTCCAGCAACCACTGCGGCGGTTCCTCCTCCACGCCCAGGCGTTGCAGCAAGGCGCGGAAGATCGCCGCCTTCTCCTGCGGGCCGCGCTGCTCCAGGTTGGGTATGCGCAGTTCGATCACCGCCAGCCGGTAATACAGGTCCGCGCGGAACTCGTCCTGCCCCACCAGCACGCGCAAATCCTTGTTGGTCGCGGCGACCAGGCGGAAGTCCACCGGCACTTCCACGGTCGAGCCCAGCCGCGTCACCGTGTTCTGCTCCAGGACGCGCAAGAGCTTGACCTGCTGGTACAGCGGCAGGTCGCCGATTTCGTCCAGGAACAGCGTGCCGCCGCTGGCCTGCTCGAAATACCCCTTGTGCGCGCCGATCGCGCCGGTGAATGCGCCCTTGGCATGGCCGAAGAAATGCGCCTCGAACAGGCCCTCCGGAATGGCGCCGCAGTTGACCGCCACGAAGGGGCCGTCGAACCAGGCGGCCTGCTCATGCAGCAGGCGCGCAATGCGTTCCTTGCCCACGCCGGTTTCACCATGGATCAGCACGTTGCTGCGGCAGTCTGCATACATGTCCACTTCCGCCAGCAGGTCCCGCATGGTCGCGGAGACGGCAATCAGCGGCTGCTCGCGCCGGGGCGCGGCGCGATTGAGTTGATTCAGCGTGCCCAGCAGCTCATACAACAGCTTGCGCAGGTCCGCGGTGGTGAAGGTCAGCGGCAGCGTGTAGGAGTATTCCGGCGGGTAGTAGCGCGGGTCGCGTCCGCGCGCTTCCGCGGCGACCCAGATGACCGGCAGGCCTTGGGCCGCCAGCCAGTCGTAGCCGCTGAAGCGCTTGTCGCCCATCACCGACACCGACACCAGGGCCACCGCGGGCCGCGCCAGGTCGCGGGGCGGCGGAAACGCGGTGCCGGCGTCCGCCCGCAGCAGCGACACGTCCATACCCGCCAGGCAACGCTCGGCGCGGCTGGCAATGTCGGAGGTGCCTTCCCAGACGTACACGTCGAATTCTTCGCGCGCGAAATTCTGGCTCATCGCTTGGACCATGCGGGGATGGAAAGGACAGGGGTCAGAGGCTTCATCATCAATACACCAGGCGGGGTTTGCCGCAATCCACGGAAATCAGCGCTACGTCGGTCTGGCCCACGCTCAGGCCCAGCACATTAAGCAGTTGCTGCAACGCCACGGACAACGAACTCAGCAAAGGATCCAGCAGCACCATGACGACCGACAGCACGCCGCCCACCTGCCCGCTGCCGTTCAAGGCCAGCGCGCCGACGGCGTTGACGCGGCACTGCCGGATCGCGTCCGGCACCAGCGCCAGCGCGCAGGTCACGTCGCTGAGGGGGGCCAACAAGAGCGAGTTCAGGATGCCGCCAACCAGTTGCAGCGTGCCGCCCAACACCCCCGTCAAGCCACCCGTGGTCAGGCGCGCCCCGAGCTGGTCCATCGCCGTCTTGGACCACTGCATGTCGTTGACGACCTTGGAGATGGTCTTGCCGGCGTTGTTCTTGTCTCCGCCCACCAACTGCGTCGCCAGCTCTGTGCGTTGCGTTTCGGTCAGCGGGGTGCCGGTGTTGAACAAATCCCCCAGGATGCCCCCGATCAGCGCGTCCGTCAGGTTGGAGGCCAGCTTGGACAGGTCCACGTTGGTGGCATTGACGGTGGTGGTGGCGTTGGGCGATGGCGGCGCAGTGAGCGTCACCGACACGGGCGCCGAGGAACTGAACACCGGCAGCGTGACCCGGGCGGTAAGCGGCAATATGCCCAGTACGTTCAAGACCTGATGCCGTCCTATGGCGCCGAATGCGCTGGGCTCGCAGCGGTTCGTGAGCGACTGGAAATTCGCGGCGCTCGGGTCGGTGGCTGACGCCATGCCGGGGAAGCGGCCCAGACAGACGCTGGCCGCAGCCGACGTCACATCGATCATCGCCTGGTTCTCGGCCAGCGGCGCTTCGCACAGCTTGCGCAGCGTACCTGTGGATTGCGCCACGTCGATGATGATGGGCAGATCCACCTTGGTATTCAGGGTGTTGGCCAGCAAGGGCCCGACCAGCGGGATGTTGCTGGTGTTGACGCGCAGATACACGCGTATGCCGGCGCTGATGGCTTGCGCGCCGACACCGCCCACGCCCACGGCAGGCGGCTCGACGATGCGCACCCGGGCGTCCAGGCCCAGCAGCGGCACGCTCAGCCCCAGATTGATCAGGTTGCTGCCGTTGGCGATGGCCAGTCCGGTTTCCAGGATGTTCAGCGCGTTGACCTGGGCCTGCAAGGCAGCGGTGGGGTCGCCGCCCACCAGGTTCAGATTCAGCACGCCGCCATCGCCGAACAGCTTCACAGGCAGGTTTAGCGGCATCAAGTCCAACACCGTGTTGATGGCTTCGCTCAACAATCCGACATCGGCGTTGGCGGTTCTCTGCTTGTCGATGACGCTCAGCGTGGCGCGCAAGAGCTGACCCAGGGTCAGGTTGCTCAGCGCCGTCAATTGCTCGGGCGTGCCCACGCCCGCAGCCACCGACAGCGGCAGGCCCAGCGCCTCCAGCAGGCCGGCCGGCGTAATGCCGACATTGGCCAGGCCGGCGGCGTCCAGCACGTCCAGTTGCGTGGGCGACGCCCCCACCGTGGCCAGCAGCTGCGACAGCAGGCCGCCGCGTTCCAGGCGCAATAGCCGCGACCCCACTGTGAAGGTCGCCACGGGTTGGGTGTTGGTCGCCACCGCCGCCACCGACGCCGTGACGCCGCCCACGCCAGGGATAAGATTGGCCAGTTGCTTGCGCGCCGCTACCCGCACTGCGTTATAGGCCTGCCCGCCCGCCGCGTCGAAGACGTGCATGCCAGAGGGATCGGACCGCGTCGGATCCCACACCTTGCATTCCACCGTGAAATCGGCGGCCGTGAACGCATCCAGGATGTTCGGCACATTGGCCAGGGCGGAAGCGCGGCCAGCGGCGGCGGCCCGGGCGCAATCCGCGCTGGAGCCCAGGCTCAGCACCTGGACGGCCGACAGCGCCGCCAGGTCCGCCGCCTTCTGCATTTCGCGCTTCATGTAGAAGCCGTAGCCAAGCTGCAGCACGCCGAGCAACACCACCCCCACCAGCACCGCGAAGACGACGGCGACGGTCATGCTGCCGCGTTGCCGCGACGGCGAGGAAGGATGTGGACGGCCGGCTGACATGCTCTTGCGACTCCATACCCGCATGCGGCGGGGAATACCAACGCCCGGAACCTATTGGACGTTGGGAATTTCCACATTCCGGTCGAACCACACGGGAATGGGATGCTTGAAGCTCTCCAGATAGCGGTTCCAGGCGGCGGTAGACACCGGCCCCAGCACGGGCAAGGCATTGCCAGCGCGCCGCCCGTCGGCCTGCGCCGCCAGCAGCCCGCGCGTCACGTCGCCAAAGCCTTCTTGCGCCGCAGGCGCGGCGGCGGGCGCCTGCGGCAGCGGAGTCTGCACCTGCTGCACCACGGCCCGCTCCAGCATGGCGGACACAGGTTCCGGCGCCGACACGGCGGCAGGCGCCTGAGCGGACGGCGCGCTGCCCGCGGCGCCCGACATGCTGCCCGTCAACGGCGCATTGGATTGCGCCAGGACGGCCGCGGGCGCCTGCGCCGCAAGCGCGCAGGCCACGATGAACAAGGCGTGCTGGGTCGAATGGGACATGGCAGTCTTCCTCAAAACGGGGTTAGCGCACGATGGGTCCGTTACCCAAGCCGTCCATCAAGGGGCTCATCAACGGCATGACGGCCTGTTCGCCGCTGGACACCCGGGTGGCAGGCGCATAGGAAGCGCCCGCCGCCGGGGCCAGCTGGCCGCGGATCTCGGCGGCCAGGCGCAGCACCTGTCCGCGCGCCTCTTCATTCAGTTGCGCCCGCTCCATCAGGCGCTGCGCCTTGAGCGGATCGCCCTCGACCAGCAGCAACACCGCCAGGTTCGCCAGCACCTTGCCGCTTTCCGGCGTCAATTCGGCCGCCTGCCCCAGCGGCACGCGCGCGCCCGCCGGGTCGCCCGCGCGCAGGCGCGCATAGCCCAGGTCGCCCAGGATGCGCGCGTCCATGGGAGCCAGCTTGGCCGCCCGCGAAAAATAATCGGCCGCCTGGTCGAACTGCCCGCGCGAACCGGCGATCAGACCCAGGCCGTGCCAGCCCTCGGCCGCCTGGTCGGTGGCGGTAAGCGCGCGATAGGCCTGTTCGCTCAGCGCCGCCTGCCCGGTCTGGCGCAGCGCCTCGGCGCGCAGCACGGCCACGCGCGCGTCGTTGCCGTACTTCTGCTGATAGCCGTCGATGTACGCGAGCGACGCGAAATAGCGTTCCTGGCGTTGCGCCTCGACGATCATGGACAGCATCATCTCGGGTTCCTTGGGCCGGCTCTTGCTCTGGGCCTCGTCCTCCTTCTGCCGCAACAGCGCCTGCTCCTGCTGCTGTTGCTGGATCAGTTGCCAGGCGGATTCCGCGTTGTTGGTCTTGCATCCGCTCAAACCCGCGCCCGCCGCCAACACCGTGACGACAAGCACGCAGCGCCATGCGCGCGAGCTGCTTTCCGTTGCGCCGTTCATTACATCCCCCCCATGCGCGACAAACCGCGCAACACCGCGATGAACCCAGCCCCGCCCGTCACGATCAACAGCGCGGGCAATAGCGTCACGATCATGACCCCGGTCATCTTGACCGTGGTCTTGCCCACCTTCTCCTTCAGTTCCAGGCGCCGCTTGTCGCGCAGGCGTTCGCCGAAGCGGTTCAAGGGCTCCTGCACCGCGCCGCCGTGCTGGTCCACCTGCGCGATCAGGCGGCAGATGGCGGACAGGTCGTCGTTGTCGAAGCCCGTGGCCATCCTGGCCAGCGATTGTTCGCGCGTGCGGCCACGCACATAGAGCTCGGACGCCAGCCGCAATTCGAATGACAGCACCGGCAGCACCTGGCCGAACTCCTTGACCAGCACCTGCAGGCTCTGGTCGATCGACAGGCCCACGCCCTGCAACAGGCGCAACAGGTCAATCAGCAAGGGCAACTCATCGGCCGCTTGCCTGCGACGGCGCGCCAGGCGCCGCTGCACGATCCATTTCGGCAGCATGTAGCCGACAGCGAAAGCCACGAAGGCCACGACAAAAGCGCCCAGCGGCATATCCGGAAGATGCTTGTGCCAGTCCAGCATGACCGCCGCCACGGGCAGCAGGATCGCCAGGCCAAGCCGGATCAGGACGAAGCGCGAACGCGCGGTGCCGGGGTTGGCATAGCCAGCCATGTCCACCAGCTTGCGGTCCTCGGCGGCCAGCAGCGCATCGGCCAGCCGGCCTTCGCTCAGGCGCTTGCCGAACGTGTCGGCCGCCCGCGCGGCCGCTGCCAGCCTGCCCTGCCCGCCTTCGCTGCGCGCGGCCGCCGACGCCCTCGCGCCGTCGCGCGCGGCCAGCGCCTGATCCACCACCTGGCGACTGCGGCCCTGGCTGCGCAGGCGCCGCGCCATGCCCAGGCCCAGCACCACCAGGCCAGCCGCCACCAGCATCAGCGCCATCGCCAGCACGGTGGAAGCGTTCCAGGATTGCAGGATTTGCATGGCGCCCCTCCGGTCAAATGGCCTTGGCCATGCGATAGAGCCAATAACAGCCGCCGATCTGCAGGCAGACCGCGGTCAGCAGCATCCTGAAGCCTTGCGGGTCCTGCCACAGGCCCATGAACAAGTTGTTGTTGGCGACGATGATGAAGCCCGCGATGCCCACCGGCAGCAAGGCCAGAATCCAGGCCGACAAGCGGACCTCGGCCGAACTGGCGGTCAGTTCATTTCGCGCCTGCGCCACGTCGCGCATGAAGGCCGCCATGCGTTCCAGCACCTGGTCGCTGCGGCCGCCGAAGCGCAGGGCCAACGACACCACCGCCGCCACCATGTACAGCTCCTTCAGCCCATACAGGCGCGACACGTGCGCCAGGGCCGCGTCGAGCTCCTTGGAGCGGCTAAGGCCGGCCGCCGTCTCCACCACTTCGCGCAAAGGTTCGTCGGCAGCGGCGGCGGCCGTCTGGAACGCGGCGCCCATGCTGTTGCCGATGGTGAGCAGGCGCACGATGTTGTCCAGGAACGCGGGCAGCTGCGAGATCATGCGCCGCTGGCGCTTGTCGGCCTTCAGCCACAGCAGGAAGTAGGCGAACACCGCCAGCAGCAGCAGGGTCACCGCGCCGGAAAGCGCCCCCAGGAATGTCCATGCCAGCGCCGCGCCGACCACGACGGGAAGCGCGATGCGCACATACAAGCCGGCGCTTTGCCGCAGGCCGGCCAGGCGCAGCAAGCGGTCCCAACCGGAAAACCCGCTGCGGAACTCACGTGTGTTCTCAGCGAAAGGCGCGTCGGCGGCGGCCTCGTCGCGGCCCCGCTGCAGCTGGCTCTCCAGAAAGGCGGAACTGGCCGCCCGGCGGGCGCGGCGGTCGGCATGGCGCCACAGCAGCACCGCTCCTATGGTCAGCACCACGGCCAGGCTCGCAAGCGCCAGGGCTTCCTGCATCAGCGCCTCCTGCTCCAGAATCCGCCGCCCCCGCCATCGCGGTCGTCCGGCGGGTTGTCGCTGGCGCGCGCCTCGTTGCGCAGCTTGGCCAGCTTGGGCGTGTGAGGATGAATGCCCAGCCAGTTCCAGCGATCTTTCTCCTCGCCATCCTGCGTTGCGTAGGATTCGTGGCGATAGAGTTCCTGGGTGGAGATCACGTTGTCGCCCATGCCCGTGATCTCGGTCACCGACAGCACGCGGCGCTTGCCGTTGGACAGGCGGCCGATCTGCACGATGAAGTCCAGCGCGCTGGCGATCTGCCTGCGCAGGCTGTCCTCGCTGCCCTGAAATCCGGCGAAACCGGCCAGCATCTCGATCCGGTACAGGCATTCGCGCGGGGAGTTCGCATGGATGGTCGCCATGGATCCCTCGTGTCCGGTGTTCATGGCCTGCAGCATGTCCATGACCTCGGCGCCGCGCACTTCGCCCACCACCACGCGGTCCGGCCGCATGCGCAGGCTGTTGCGGATCAGCTCGCGGATGCTGACGGCGCCGCTGCCGTCAAAGCCGCCCTGACGCGACTCCAGCCGCACCACGTGGGGATGGTTGAGCGACAGTTCGGCGGTGTCCTCCACCGTCACCACGCGTTCCGTTTCCGGAATGAAGAACGCCAGCGCGTTCAGCAGCGAAGTCTTGCCCGAACTGGTGCCGCCGGACACCAGGATGTTGCAGCGGTTCTTCACGGCCTCGTTCAGCAGCCGGTAGATCTCTTCATCGAAGCTGCCCAAGGTCAGCAGGTCCGCCGGCTTGAGCGGGTCCTGGCGGAACTTGCGGATCGACACCATGGGGCCGTCGACCGCCAATGGTTCGATCACCACGTTCAGGCGGCCGCCGTCGGGCAGGCGCGCGTCCACCATGGGGCTGGACTCGTCGAGCCGCCGGCCGATCGGCGCCAGGATGCGGCGCACGATGCGCAGCACATGCTGATTGTCGGTGAAGCGCAGCGTCTCGCGGGCCAGCACGCCGCGGCGCGAGACGAAGACATTGTCATAGCCGTTGATCAGGATGTCCTCCACGGCCGGGTCCGCCAGCAGATCCTCCAGGGGCCCCAGGCCGGCCAGTTCCTTGGTCAGCGCTTCGGCAATGGCGCGCATTTCCCCTTCGTTGATCGGCACCCGGCGCAGGCGTACGAAGCTCGCGACCTCGATGTCCACGAATTCCTGGATCGCCGACCTGGCCCAGCGGCCGAACTCCGCACCCAGCTCCTCGATGCGGGACAGCAGGTGCTCGTACGCCGCCGTCTTCACTTCCTGGTAGCGGTCCGACGCCGAAAAGCCTTTGTCGCCATCGCCGCCGAACTCTATCGTCGCTGTCATGATCATGTCGGATCCCGTAGCCGTCCGTCTGTCTGTCCGTCAACCGACCACCATGCGGCGGTGCACGCCGGGCAGCCAGGTGGCCAGCCAGCCTGCACGCCCGCCAGGCGAGTTCTCTTCGGCGCACAGGCGTTCCGCCAGCGCCTGCACCGCGCGCACGTAGACATCGCGTTCGGCCTCTTCGTGCAGCAGATGGCCCCGGTTCGTGCACACCATCAGGGGCAGCGTGCGGTCCGGCAGCGTGCCCACCAGTTCCAGCTGGAAGCGTTCGGCGATCTGCTGCGCCGTCATGCCGTAGCGTTC
The DNA here is from genome assembly GCF_014851745.1 of Achromobacter sp. ACM01. Classification (NCBI taxonomy): domain Bacteria; kingdom Pseudomonadati; phylum Pseudomonadota; class Betaproteobacteria; order Burkholderiales; family Alcaligenaceae; genus Achromobacter; species Achromobacter sp. ACM01. The sequence goes on along the minus strand of NZ_JACVAF010000008.1, from coordinate 10,236 downwards.
GTCATAGCGGTTGACGATCAGGCCCAGGCTGCGCCGGTCCACGTGCTGCTGCTCCAGCTCCTGCAGTACGCCGGCCAGCGACACCAGCGCGCCGACGCTCTGGTCGGTCACGATCCAGTTCAGCTGCGAGGCGCGCGCCAACCCCGACACGAATTCGGGATTGCTGAAACCGCCCGCATCGGCCACCACGACCGAGAAGTGCTGGCGCATGCGCTCGAACACCAGCAGCGAATCCGACTGCGACACGTCACGCATCTGGCCCAGGTCTCGCGGCAGCGACAGCACGCTCAAGCCGTTGGCCGTATGCGCCATGGCCGATCCCAGCAGCGTCGAGTCGAGGCGGCGCAGGTTGCGGGCCGCCTCGGCGAAATCGAAGTCGCCGCCGATATTCAGATAGAGCTGGCAATCGCCCACGGGCCAGCCCAGGTCCATCAGCGCCACGCGGCTGGACAAGGGCAGCGGTTCGCCGGAAGGCTTGGCCGCCTTGGCTCCCAAGGCAGCGGCGCGCTGGCCGTGCGCAAGCTTCAGGCGGTCCTGCACCATGCCCGCCAGATGCACGGCCAGGGTGCTGGCGCCCACGCCCGGACGCGCGCCCAGCAGCACGACGCTGCGGCGCGTGCCGTCCATGCGGCCATCGGACGGCCGGTCGAGCAGGCGCAGCACCACTTCCTTGATTTCCTGCGGCGCAACCGAGGGATCGACAAAATCGCTGACGCCTGCCCGCAAGGCGGCGATCGCCCCTTCCGGCTGGCTCAGGAAGCCCACCGCCACGCGCGGCAACGTCGGCGCAATGCGGGCCAGCAAGCGCGCCAGTTCGGCGGACTTGAACAGTTTGCCGGGCTCGTCGTCGCTCAGGGTGAAGTCCAGGAACACCACCTGCGGCGCGATCTCCGTCAGGCGCCGCGCCAGTTCCTCTATGCGCGGCGATTCCTGGGTCAGCATCCCCAGGTCGCCCAAAGCCTGTCCCAACTGCGCCGCAACCGCGTTGCCCTGGGAGCAGAACAGGAACCGCGTGCCGTTTTGCAGGCCCACCCATTCGCTGGCATGTGTCTTCATATTGCTCACCGTGAAAAGCCCGGCATCTGCTGGCCGCCCACCGGGCCGGTCAGGTAATAGCCCCAAGCGTTGAATGCCGTGTCCGTCTGTTCCTGCTTGGCTCCCGGCAGCGGCAGGGCCACGCCGCGCGCGATGGGGCGCACCAGGCGCGGCGTCACGACGATGACCAGCTCGGTGTCCTCCTGGGAGTAATCAACGCTGCGAAAGAACGCGCCGATGATGGGCAGGTCGCCCAGCATGGGCACCTTGTTGACCATGGCCTTGGTCTGGCGCGATACCAGGCCGCTGATCACGAAGCTTTCGCCATCGCCCAGTTCCACCGTGGTATCAGCGCGGCGCGTACGCAACGCGGGAATGATGGTGCTGGTGTCCGCGCTGGTATTGATGGCGATGCCGTTGGTGTAGTCGAGTTCGCTGGCCTCGGGCGCGACCTTCAGCGAGATGCGGTCGCGCGAGAGCACGGTCGGCGTGACGGTCAGGCCGATGCCGAAGGGCTTGAAGGTCACATTGACCGTGCCCAGGCCGCCGGCCTGCGGAATCGGCAGCTCGCCGCCGGCCAGGAAACTGGCGCTCTGCCCGGTCAGGGCCACCAGGGTCGGCTCGGCCAGGACGCGCGCCATGCCATTGGTCTGCAGCAGGCGCAGCCGCGCCGCAAAGTTGTTGGAGTCGTAGAACAGCGAGAAACCCGAAGCCAGCGCGCCGCCCAGACTGGCGGGCATCGTGGAGCTGCCGCCGCTCCAGGGGCCGTTGCTGGCCGTGAAGCTGATGCCGGCCGCCTTCATCACCGAGCGCGACACTTCCACGACCTTCACTTCCACCTGCACCACGCCGCCGGCGCCTGCGGTGGACATGTCCACCACATTCTTTTCCCCGCCCACGGCGGATGCTGCCATGGTGGCTGACGCGATCTGCCCCAGCTGCGATTCGGCGTGGCCCGACACCACGGCATGGCCGTCGGCGATGTCCACGTTGGCGCCGCCGCCCAGGCCGCGGCTCGCCAACGCGCCCTGCACGCTGCCGCCGACGCGGACGTTCCATATCTGCGGCGCCGCATTGTTGCCGGACCAGACCTGCAATTGCGTGGTGCCGGGCTTCTTGCCATAGAGCAGTACTGAGCCCGCGCGCTTGCCGGAAGCGGGCAATACCTTCACGTCCGCCACATCCGGGTCGCCGATGGCGATACGCGTGGGCGCGCCGCCATCCAGCATGAGGGTCTGCTGTCCCTTCACCGCCATCGAGATGTCGCGGGCCGGCGCATTCGCGCCTGCCGCGGGCGCTGCGGTCTGTGCCAGGCCTAGGTCGCCATGCATCATCGCTGCCGCGCCCGACAGCAGGCAAATCATGGTGGTGCGCTGATGTTTCTTCATAGTGCTGGACCCGATGATGGAATAAGTCCGGCTGCGGCCAGCGCCTGGTCCGCCCGCAGCCCCGTTCAATAGCGCACGCGCTCGGATTTCTCTCCTCGGATGATTTCCACAGTCCTGCCGCCGCCGGAACCCTGGGGCCGGCCGGCGGCGCGGGCGGCGGGCGCCAGCGCCGCGGCCGTCGTGCCGTCCAGTTGCACCAGGCTCTCGCCGGCATAGGCGCGGTTCGGTCCCGTCAGCAGCGATTCGCGCTGCGCAGGGGTCAGGTCGGCCCGCACCGGCAGCACCGTGCCGCGCTGGGCGAACAACTGCGCGTCGGGCATGCTGTCATCGCCCACCGGGCGCAAAGCCAACTGCAGGCGCCCGGCGCGGCTGGCCAGCATCAGCTCGTTGACGCGATCGACCGGCACGGCCAGCACCGCGGTGCGCGCCGGCTGGCCGGGACCGCCCTGTTGCAGCGCCGACTTTTCGTCCGGCCCTTCCACCGTCGCCTTGCCATACGCCAGCACGCGCACCTGCGACTGCAGCAGGCGGGCCTGGCCGACGGCCACTTCGGCGCTTTTCTCGATCATGAAGAACACGTCCACCATGTCGCCGGGAACGATGCGATTGCCGCCGCCGATCACTTCGTCCACCGCGATGGCGACGGCGCGTTCGCCCGGTTTGAGCTGGCGCGCCAGGCCCTGCGTCAACAGGCTGGGCACTATCGGATCGCCTGCGGCGATGTCGACCTTCGTCACCGCGCCCTCCAGCGGCGCGACGTCGGCAAACCCGCCGGACAGTGCAACCTGCCACTGCGCCACCGTCAGCATTCTTGCGCTGTCGATGCGCGAACCGGCCGGAATCGGCTCTCGCGCCACCACCACCGGATGGAGTTTGAGCGGTTCCGCCGGCGTCGCCGCGACAGGCGCAGGCGCCACGCTGGTCGGGGGACTCGCGGGCGCCGAGGCCAGCCGCCAGGCCACGAAGGCCAGCACCAGGCCCGCCACCAGCAACATGCCCGCGATGATCTTGCTCAGACTGCTCATGGTGTCCCCTGCGATATCTGCACGACGGCCTGCGAATGCAATCTGTTGGGTATCCAGTTCCGGTTCGTGCCCGGCAACGCCGTGATCAGCCCTCGCACGGTCTCCAATAGCGGCCAGGACTGCGTGTTGTAGGTCATGGCGACGGTGGCGCAATCGGCTGGCCTGCCGCCCGCCCCAGTCCATGCACACGGCGCGCGCGTGGTGCTGCACAGCACCGCCGAGCCGGCGGAAAAGGTGCCCATCGCCGCCAGGCAGGCCGCCGCAGGCACATCGGCCTGACCACTGAAGCGGGCGTAGACCGCGGCGCGCGCGCCGTCGGCCGCGGCGGCGGCCAACTGCTGCTGCATCCAGAACAGCGCGCCGAATCCGACCACGCCGCAGATGAAGAGCAGCAGCAAGGTGAGCGTCAGCGAAAACTCCAACGCCGCGATGCCGCGCTGGCGCTTGCGTGAAGTCTGGCCGGCAGGGAGTTGCACGCAGGCTCGCATCTCAGCCTCCCCCGCCCAGGGCATTGCCCAGATGCACCGTGGCGCGCGCACTCAGCACGCTGGAGGCCGGCATCAACGCCGCCTGCAGCAGCGGCACCGAGGGGATGAGCGGATGGGCGCCATAGGCGTAGGACACGGTGACTTCGATCTGGTCCTGCGCCAACGGCATGCCGCTGCAGGCGCCGCCGGCCGCGCTGCTGAGCGCGCCCGCGCTGCCGCAGACCGCCACCTGGACCGGCGCGGCGGACATCGTGCTGATCCACTCCGCCTGGTACAGCGCGGAATCGCGGCCGGCGTCGGCTCGCGCCGTCAGCGACGCGGAACCCGCCTGCCACTGCAGGACCTTGCGCGCGCCATCCTGCGCGGCCAAGGTCACGGAATGCTGCGCGGCGACCACCAGGGAATACGTCAGGATCCCGTAAAACACCAGGAAGAACACCACGAATACCAAGGCGAACTCCACGGAATAAGAACCGCGATGCCGGCGGCGAGGCCCAGATACGCGGCATAGGGGATCTGCCGCGCCCGGTTGCTCAGCGCCCAGACCCGGGACACCGCCAGATACAGCAGGCCATGCAGGCCGGCCAGCACGCTGGCCAGCGCCAGCGTCACCATCAGCGGCGCGAAGCCCAGCAGCAGTCCGAGCACGGCGATGGCCTTGATATCCCCTGCTCCCATGAGACGCCTGCGCCACAAGGGCAGGAATGGCGCCGCGACCAAAAAGCCGGCCAGCGCCATCCACCATCCCGACCATCGCGGCGGATAGGCCCAGCCAGGCGCCAGCAAGGCCGCCAGCAGCCATAGCAATTGGCCCGCAAGTCCCGCGATGATCAGCCGGTTGGGGACGCGGCGATAGCGCAGATCGGCGTGGATCAGCGCCAGAATCCAGCATGTGAACAACAGCCACCACAGCACTACCCCTGGATACAAGGCTAAGACCTTCTGAAAAAACGAATGCGACAACGGGCGCGCCGGATCGGCGCGGACTCCTTCAATCAAGTGATGCGATGTTGCGGGCACGCGCCGCGGCGGCTATGGATACGCTGCCGCCGCGGCGCGGATCGGCTTGCGGCTCACTCCGCGGGAGGCGTGGTCCGGGCAGTGTCGAGCTTGGTCCCGAGGTCCGAGAACATCGATTGCAAAGCGCCGGTAAACGCCCCCACCGCGACAATGAGGGCTACCGCCACCATGCCCGCGATCAGCCCGTACTCCAGGGCAGTGATGCCCTCTTCGTCATTCCAGAACTGCGAGAGTGTTGCTTTCATGTCGAGCTCCATGGGTCTCGATTGATGACCGGGGCCGTTCTTCAACATTCTTCAAGAAGCAGAGCCAGCCCCCTAAAGCCTGGAACCGCCCACGCGCCGCCCTTGTTTGCACGGCGCGCGTCCAGGGTCCAGCTAACCCGGCCCTGGCGTGGCTCCGGGCAATCTGTCCGGAGCCGCGCCAGGTGCCGATTCAATGATCGAGTCGATGCGCTGCGCCGTGCGCGCGCGAAAGCGTTCGGAAGCGCGCTGCAAATGCCAACGCATGAGGAACAAGGTGACGATCGAGAGCGCGAAAGCGATGTATGGCAGCTTGGCGCCGCCGATATGCAGGCCGACGGCGTCATTCTGGGTCGTGCAGATGACGGCGCCGGCGGCCGCGCCGGTGTAGTGCATGCCGCAAACCGCGATGGCCATCAAAACGGCCGCGCCGATGCGCTGGCGTTCATTCTGGGTATTGAAGGCAAGCCACAAGGCCGCGGTAGCCGCGATGACGGCGATCAGCACCGACAAAACCACCAGCGGCAGGTTCCAGAGCAATACCGCCGGCATGCGCGCCGCGCTCATGCCGACATAATGCATGGAGGCCACGCCAAACCCCGCGGCACAGCCACCGACCAGGCATCGGAGAAAGCTGAAACGTTCGCGGCCGACATACCAGAACGCCCAGCCGGAAAATCCTGCGGCAACCACGAAACTGAGTATCGTCAGGCCGACCTGGTAACCCACTTCAAACGGCAGGTTCTGCGCCAGCATGCCGATGAAATGCATGCTCCAGATACCCACGCCGCCCATCGCCACCGCGCCGATGACGATATAGCCGATGCGGATTTCGCCGTCCTGGGTTTCTGCCCGAATACCGGCTGCGGCCAGCAGGGCCACATACGAACCCAAGGCGGCGATCAGGAACGAAAGCGCCACCAGACCGCCATTGAATGAAAGCGGAACGATATCGCCCGGGCTCATGAATGCCCCGCTTGTGGCGAGCCATGACGGCAATACGCGGCCGTCAGGCAGTTGCAGCAATTCTTGCGGTAATCCCCAGCCATCTTGACCTCCGGGCGGGCCACACATTTTGCGTATTTTTGATACGTATCTTTAGTTTATATATTGCCAAATCATACACATCAGGGTTTTCACTGAATTTCGCTATATTGCGACATAAGATGTGTAACGAACGCTCCTAAGTTTTCGAAAACATTATTAAATCCGGCTGAACGGCGGTTATCTTGGCCCGAAAATAGTTTCCGCAACGGAAGAATATTCCGAAATAATGTCGACGCGATGAGCCGAGGGAGGCGGAATTTGAAATTAATTGTCATTCTGCCGGGATTGCTGGCACCATATGCGCACCGGCAAATGCAACTTTTTCCTAACACTGTTGCAGCCCTTTTCCATCCGATACTCGATCGGGATCAGCTATCCGTTCAGAAGCGCCAGCGGAAATGAGAGACGAAAAAGGCAAGAGACGCATGTTTCCGGCGAGTCCGATTTGCCTCGCCCTCTTGTGCATATTGGCGGCCAGCTCTCAGGCCAGGGCGGAAGGCCCGCTACGCGGCAACCCGGTGGACGCCATGCCGCGGCTGGAGCGTCCGCCCTCGGCAACGCAACCCCCGCCCTACGTCCAGACCGCAACGCCAGAACAACTGGCCTTGCAGGCCCGGCTGGCTCAACGCATCGTGCCGCGCAATTTCGACGTCAGCGGCGTGCGCGCCATTCCATTCGAGGAAGTGTCCGGATTGCTCAGCCCTCTGGCTGGCAAGGAAATCAGCCTGGGCGAGCTGGTCCAGGAAGTCGACAAGATCACGCAGCTCTACCGCGACAAGGGCTTTCCGCTTTCCTTCGCGCTGCTGCAGAACCAGACCTTTGCCAACGGCCTGGTGGTAGTGACAGTGGTCGAGGGCTACATCGCCAACGTGCGGATCGAAGGCGACATCGGCAATGCGCAGGACCGGCTTGAAGCGCTGGCCGCGCCGATGCAGGAAGAAAGGCCGCTCAAGCAGGCCACGCTGGAACGTCAGTTGAACCTGATGCGCACCGTGCCCGGCGTCAAGTTCACGCCCAGCCTGGATTTGCCGCGCCGCGCGGACGGCGCGACCGAACTGGTGCTGGCGGCCAGCCGCCAGCCCGTCAGCCTGACCGGCGGCATCGCAGACCTGGGCACCGGCATGCAGCCCATCGTGAACCTGGCGACCAACAGCCTGACGCCCCTGGGCGAGCAAGTGAAGCTGACAGCCTCGGTGCCCTTCAATACCGATGACGTGAAGTACGTGTCGGGTGAAATCCGCGTGCCGATTGGTGCGGACGGCCTGGCGATCAAGATCGACGGCTACCACTACGACGCCCGGCCCCAGGACGACGCAATCGAAATGCTGGGCTTCGAACGCCGCGTGAAGAACGACCGCATCGGGGTTGGCGTGAGCTATCCGTTCCTGTTGAACAACACCCGATCGCTGACGGGAACGCTGGGCGTATACGCGGCCAATTCGAAGGACCGGTACGAGGCCCACAGCACCGACCGGTGGCTGCAGCAGGATGCGCAGGTGCGTGCGGCGACCGCCGAAATGCGCTACATCCAGGTGTCCGAGACCAAGGCCACCGACGTCACGTTGAGCGTGGCCAAGGGGTTCGACGCGGCGGGGGCAAAGAAGGACATCGCGACCAACTATGGTTATTCCGCCACCCCGCTGCTGGACCTGGACTTCACCCGCTACAACCTCAACGCCAGGCAGACCTTCGTGCTGCCCGCCCAGATCGGCCTGGTTTTCTCGGGTGCGGCGCAGTACTCCAGCAATATCCTGCCGTCGTCCGAACAGATCTCGTACGGTAGCTGGCGTTACGCCATGGGCTATCCGCAGGGCGACCAAAGCGGTGACAAGGGCGTCGGCGTATCGGCGGAAATCAATCGCCGCTTCGGCGTGGGCTGGGAATACCTTTCCAGCGTGCAGCCCTACGCCCTGGTCGACTACGCACGCACTTGGTACAACAACAAGGACCTGCAGACTTTGAACCAGCGGCACCTGTCTTCCGTGGCTCTCGGCTTGCGCTTTACCGACGACAAATACTATCTGTTCGATTTCAACGTGGCCAAGCCGGTGGGATCGGCCACCGTGAACGACAACCGCGACGTGCGCTTCAACGCCAACTATTCGCTGTTTTACGACGCGTTCTAGCCGTCCTGAACAGCGCGCCCGACAAGCCGATGAACGCCCGCCATGACGGGCGTTTTTTCTTGGGCGACGCCGCCGGCGTTACGTAACGCCCGCCGTAACGTTACGTCGGATGGGCGGCTTTCCGTAACATTCGCAGGCTCCTGGCGATCGCAAAAGTGAGGATTTTCCAGATTTAAGGAAAACCCTTAATCACCGCCATATCCCATTGATAATGAAGCGATTTATTTCCTCAGAATTTACCGAAGCAGGCGTCTTGAAGCGGGCCTGAAAAATCTTGGCATGATTTGTGCATGAGGAAGCGTATCGGGTTGTTTCGACGCCTGACTCTTCCAACCAAAGGAGCTCGCCATGCATACCCATTCCGACACGCGCCGCCTGCAACGCGTCCTGACCGCCACCGTCCTTGCCACCGCGCTGGTAAGCGCCCTGGCCGCCTGCGGCGGTGGCGGCGGCGGAAAGAAAACCGCGGGCCTGCCCGGGACGGACATTCCGACCAATCCTGGCGGTGGCGGCCTGGATCCCGGCGGCGGTCTGAACCCCGGCGGCGGTACCAACCCTGGCGGCGGCACCGACCCGGGCGGTGGTACCAATCCCGGTGGCGGGACCAACCCCGGCGGCGGGACCAACCCCGGCGGCACTGACCCCGGAGGCGGCACCGATCCTGGCGGCGGCACCAACCCGCCGCGCGTGAGCGGCCTGCTGGAAACCACGTTGGGCAATACCGGCGCGGCGCTCGACAACACCCTGCCCCTCAATCTGGACACGACCTTGAGCGGCGTGGGCAAGGCGCTGGATCCCACGATCAAGCCGGTCGCCGACACCGTCGTCGGCCTGACCCAGCAGATCGGCGCCACGACCGGCTTGGGCCAGCCCGCCGACGGCGTCGTCAAGCAGGTGGGCGGCCTGGTCAGCGACCTGGGCGCAAGCGTCAAGGGCACGGGACTGCCTGGAGGTCTGAGCACCGGCGTCGGAGGCCTGGTGGATGGCCTGGGCAAAACCGTGGCCAGCACCGGCGGCCTGCTGAGTGCGAACCCGAACAACCCGAATCCTCTGACCACAGTGCTGGGCAACACCACAGGCGCTATAGGCGCCCTGACTGGGGCGCTATCGGGCCAGGGCGGCCTGCTGCAGCCCCTGACCCAGGTGGTTGGCAGCCTGACGGGAGAGGTCTTGAGCGGCCCCGCGTTGGGAGTGCTGGAACCCTCATTGGGCAACACAGGCCAGGCCGTCGATAACGTGTTGCCGCTGGGCCTCCAACCCGTGCTGGGCGGCGTAGGCCACGCACTCGATTCGACCGCCAGTCCGCTGGTCGCCAAGGTTACTGGTCTGACGCAGCAAGTGGGCGATGGCGCCAAGTTGGGCGCACCGGTGGCGGGGCTGCTAAGCAGCCTGGGCGGCACCGTCACCAATCTGGGCAGCGCCTTGCCGGGAAACGCGACTGGGCTTAACGATGTCGTACGGAACCTCGGCGGCGCGCTCAACACTGCGGGCGGCTTGCTCCATGCCTCGCCATCCAATCCCAACCCCTTGGGTTCGACACTACACAACGCCACGGCTGCCGTAGCTTCGCTGACCGGCACCCTGGGCCTGGGCGGAGTGACCGGTGGCCTGACGGGCGGCGCGAGTGGTACGGGCGGACTGCTGGCGCCGGTGACGGGCTTGCTCGGCAACGTGACCGGAGCCGTGGGCGGCGCAACCGGCGGCGCCAATGGCGGACTGCTGGCGCCGGTGACGGGCCTGCTCGGCAACGTGACCGGAGCCGTGGGCGGCGCAACCGGCGGCGCCAATGGCGGACTGCTGGCGCCGGTGACGGGCCTGCTCGGCAACGTGACCGGAGCCGTGGGCGGCGCAACCGGCGGCGCCAA
>NZ_JACVAF010000007.1:0-226186 GCF_014851745.1 Achromobacter sp. ACM01 | reverse complement strand
CCAGCGGCGCGGGCCACGACGCGGTCTACATGGCGCCCACCGGCCCCATCGGCATGATCTTCATCCCCTGCCTGAACGGCCGCAGCCACTGTCCGGAAGAGTGGATCGAACCCGCGCAGCTGCTGGACGGCACCCGCGTGCTGTACCAATCCGTGCTGGAACTGGACCGCAAGCTGCGCGCCGCCTGAGGCCGGGACGGCCCTGCCAGGCCCGCGGGTATCTCCCGCCCGCGGGCGGGGCGCTGCCATAATGGGCGCCTCGCGCCGCGACCGGCGCCCTCTCCCGCCTTGCCCGCCCCATGGAACAGATAGAACTCAACGACAGCACCGCCGACCGCTACCTGCTGGACGCGCCCGGGCTGTCCCTGCTGGTCTTCCACAGCCGCACCTGTGGCACCTGCCGCGTCGCCCGTGAACAACTGCCGCAGCTGGAGCTGCCCGTGGAACGCGTGTGCTGGGTCGACGCCGGCGACAACCGCGGCCTGGTCGAGCGCTACGAAGTCTTCCACCTGCCCGCCATGTTCGTGACGCGCGACGGCGCCTTCTTCGGCCCGGTGCAATCGACGCTGGCGGAATGGGATCTGCGCCAGCAGATCGGCCTGGCCCTGGACAGCTACCCCGCCGAACTGCCGTGAGCGCCGCCAAGCCCTTGCGCCAGCCGCTGGACGGGCTGGCGACCGGCGCCATGCTGCTCTTATGCGTCTGCTGGGGCTTCCAGCAGATCGCCATCAAGCTGGTGGCCGCGGATGTTTCGCCCATCATGCAGATCGGACTGCGCTCGGCGTTCGCGGCGCTGGTGCTGGCCGTGGCCGTGTGGCGGCGCGAAGGCCTGCGTGCCGTCATGGACGGCACGGCGCTGCCCGGTCTCATCGTGGGCCTGCTGTTCGCCGGGGAATTTCTGTTCGTGGCGCAGGGTCTGGTCTACACCACGGCCTCGCACATGTCGGTGTTCCTGTACACCGCGCCCATCTTCACCGCGCTGGGACTGCACTGGCTGCTGCCCGAAGAACGCCTGAAGCCGCTGCAGTGGGTGGGCGTGGCCGTGGCGTTCTGCGGCATCGCCGTGGCCTTCCTCGGCAAGGGCCAGCCGGCGGGATCGGCCGGCGCGCCCAACATGCTGCTGGGCGATGCGATGGGCCTCCTGGCCGGCCTGTTCTGGGGCGCCACCACCGTGGCGATCCGCAAGACCTCGCTGTCCGAAGCCGCGCCTGCCAAGACGCTGTTCTATCAGATGGCGGTCGCGGCCATTACCCTGCTGGCCTACGCCGCGGCCACCGGCAACGCCGGCTTTCGCTATACGCAGGCGGCAGTGCTCAGCGTCGCCTTCCAGTCCGTGGTGGTGGCCCTGTCCAGCTATCTGGCCTGGTTCTGGCTGCTGCGCCGCTACCTGGCTTCGCGCTTGTCCGTCCTGTCGTTCATGACGCCGCTGTTCGGCGTGAGCTTCGGCGTGCTCATCCTGGACGAACCGCTGGACGCCGGTTTCGTGCTGGGCGCGCTGCTGGTGCTGACCGGCATCACCCTGGTGAGCGGCGCCGAACTGCTGCGCGAGAAGCTGCGGCGCGCGCGCTGATCCACCCGCGCCTATGGCCTGGATCGCGGCGCGGGCGCCGCGCCCAGGTTCAGCACGATCAGCGCGGCGCCTCCCAGCACCAGGGCGAATCCCCACCAGTCCAAGGCGGCGGGCCGGTCGCCCACCAGCGCCATCGCGCCCAGCACTCCCACCACCGGCACCATCAATGTGGTCAGCGCGGCCACCGTGGCGCTGACGCGCTCGCTCAGCACGAACCAGAGCCAGTACGCGACGGCGGTGCCCAGGATGATGTGGAACGACAGCGCCGCCACCACACGGCCGTTCCAGCCCTGCGTGGGGAACGATTCGCCCGCGATCAGCATGCCGCCCAAGGCGCAAGCCGCGCCCACCGCCAACTGCCAGGCCGTGACGACGATGCGATCGCCGGCCACCGGCCAGCCCTTCAGGTAGACCGTGCCGGCGGCCCAGCCGAAAGCCGCCACCAGCGGAAACACCAGACCCTTGGCCGCGGCCGCGTCGTGTTCGCCGAAGACTGCGCGCAGCACCGGCCAGGCCAGGATGGAAACCCCGGCCGCGCCCAGCAGCAGCGCCAGCGCCCGGCGCCGGTCCAGGCGTTCGCCCAGCACCGCCCAGGCCAGCACGGCCGACATCATGGGCATGGTGAAGGTCAGCACCGCCGCGCGCGAGGTGCTGGTGCTGAGCTGCGCCCAGGCCACCAGCAGGTTGAAGGCCGCGACGGCAAGCAGGCCGCCCACGATGATGCCGCGCCACGACTCGCGCGGCGGCAGCAGGGGCACCCGCTTGGCTCGCGCCAGCAGCAACAGCAGCACCGCGCCGCTGCCCAGGCCGAGCAGGCGCAGCGTGAACGGCGGGAAAATCGACAGGATGATCTTCACCGCCGGCCAGTTCAGGCCCCAGAACAGGGCCAGCGCAACCGGGATCAGGCGCACGCGGCGCGCGCCTGTGCCGTCAGTTCGGACAGGCCCTGCCGCTGCTTGCCCTGGGCATCGAAATTGTCGGGGCTCAGCCAGCGCTCATAGGCGGCACGCAGCGCGGGCCAGTCGCCGTCGACCATGGCGAACCAGGCCGTGTCGCGGCTGCGGCCCTTGTACACCGTGGCCTGGCGGAAGATGCCCTCGAACTGGAAACCCAGCCGCAGAGCCGCCGCGCGCGACGGCGCGTTCAGGCTATCGCACTTCCATTCATAGCGGCGGTAGCCCAGTTCGTCGAAGGCGCGGCTCATCAGCAGGAACTGGGCCTCGGTGGCGATGCGCGTGCGCTTGAGCTGGCGCGAGAACGACACGAAGCCGACCTCGATCGCGCCGTTGGCCGGGTCGATGCGCATCAGCGCCAGCGTGCCGATGGCGCGCCCCGTTTCCAGGTCGATGATGGCGTGATGCAAGGGGTCATTGCCGGCCTGCGCCTTCTCGGCGAACTGGCGGTAGGCCGCCAGGTCCGCGAAGGGTCCCACCGACATGTAGGTCCAGTCGCTGTCGTCCGGCGCCTCGCTGAACGCGTGGAACAGATCCTCGGCGTGACGCTCGGCCGACAGCGGCTCCAGCCGGCAATAGCGGCCGACGATGGGTGTCAGGGGCGGACGCGGACGCGTGGTCCAGCCCGTCATGTCCGGGCCGATGGGTTGCTGGTAGGCGTTGACGCGGGGTTGCATGCTACGGAGCCTCTTCAGGTTGGCGCACCGCCCGAAGGGACGGGCGCAGTACGCATGCCCTCACGATATCGGAATCGTGGCATCATAAAAAGCACCACGATCCAGAATTTTAATAGGGCCAAGATGAATACCCCCGCCCTGCTTTCCAGCCCGCTCACGCGCGGCCCCGGCGCCCTGCCGCGCCAGCGCCAACTGATCCAGCGCCTCAAGCAAGCCATCCTGGCCGGACAGCTGCCCGCGGGCGGCAAGCTGCCCTCGTCGCGCGCCCTGTCAGAAGAACTGGCCATCTCGCGCAACACGGTGCTGATCGCCTACGAGCAGCTCACGGCCGAAGGCTACGTGATCGCCGACCGCCAGGGCACGCGGGTCGCTCCCCTGTCGGCCGCCGCGGCCATCGCCGCCAAGCGCGCGACGCCGCCCACGGACCAGCCCTCGCTCACCGCCAAGCGGCTGACGCGCATCGTCTCCACGCGCTACGCCCACGACGGTTCGCTGCCCATGACGCCCGGCACGCCTGCGCTGACGCAGTTTCCCATCAATGCATGGCGCCGCGCGCAGGACCGCGCGCTGCAAGCCGCCCCGGCCACGGCCCTGGGCTACGGCCATCCCGTGGGCGAGCCGGCGCTACGCGAAGCCATCGCCCAATACCTGCGCGTGTCGCGCGGCGTGCGCTGCGACGCCTCGCGCATCGTCATCACCGAAGGCGCCCAGGGCGCGCTGGCGCTCTGCGTGCAACTGTTGACCAACCCTGGCGACACCGCCTGGCTGGAAGACCCCGGCTACCGCGGCGCCAAGTCCGCCTTCCATGGCGGCGACCTGGACGTGGTTGCCATGCGCGTGGACGCGGACGGCATCGTGATTCCCGAAAGCGCCTGGCAGGAACGCCCGCCCCGCCTCATCCAGACAACGCCGTCGCACCAGTACCCGACCGGCGCGGTGCTGTCCCTGCCGCGCCGCCTGGGCTTGATCGAACGCGCCCGCCAGGCCGGCGCCTGGATCATCGAGGACGACTACGACAGCGAATTCCGCCACCAGGGCGAACCCATCGCCGCGATGCAGGGCCTGGTCGAGGACGCGCCGGTGCTCTACGTGGGCACCTTCAGCAAGACCATGTTCCCGGCGCTGCGCCTGGGTTTCGTGGTGCTGCCCGAAGCCATCGCCGCGCAGGCGATGCCATCCATTATCGAGATGCTGCGCGGCGGCCACCGGCTGGAACAGCTGACCATGGCGGCCTTCATGGAAAACGGCCAGTTCTCGCGCCACCTGGGCCGCATGCGGCGCCTGTACCGAGAACGCCAGGGAGCATTGCGCGAGGCGCTGGCGGCGCATCTGGGGATCGAACACGAAGTCCTGGGCGGACATTCCGGGCTGCATCTGACGGTGCGGCTGCCTGCTGCATATCCCGACCGGGAGATCGTGGAACAGGCGCGCAAGATCGGGATGAATCCGGGCGCGTTGTCCTCGTTCGCGGTGGCGCCGCGGGCGGAGGACAATGGCCTGGTGATCGGATATGGCAATACCGGAGCCGAGCGGTTCGCGGGCCTGGTGCGCAGGCTCCGCGACGTGACGTTAGGACTCACGGGCTCCCGTACCGCACCATGATCAGCCAGTCGGCATGCACCGACGGCCTGAGCGTCCCCTCCGCCTGGATCGCGACCTTCCAGGCGCAGCGGGCCATGCCCGTGCCGGTCTCCACGACCTCGGCCAAGGAAAAGCTGGCGGCCACGCGCGTGCCGGAAACCACGGGCGCGGTGAAGCGGACCCTGTCGAATCCGTAATTCAGCAACATCGCTGCGCCCGGAAAGGCGATGCAGCTGTTCTGCCAGTGCGTCAGCAGCGACAGCGCCAGAAAGCCATGCGCGATGGTGTCGCCATAGGGGGATTCCGCTTGCGCGCGCAGCCGGTCCACATGGATCCACTGCGTATCGAGCGTGACCTGCGCGAACCGGTCGATCATGTCCTGATCGATCAGCAGCGCGTCGGAAACAATGGGAGGTTGCCCCACGGCGTTCAGCAAGGACTGGATCGAGTCGAACGGCAGAGGAGATGCAACAGGATTGCGTGTCATGGCGGCTTCAGATGCGTTCAAAGATTGCGGCGATGCCCTGCCCGCCGCCTATGCACATGGTGACCAGCGCGTACCGTCCGCCGATGCGCTCGAGTTCGTGCAAGGCCTTGACAGCGATGATCGCGCCCGTGGCTCCCACCGGATGCCCCAGCGCAATGCCCGAACCATTGGGATTGACCTTGGCCGGATCCAGATCCAGTTCGCTCGCCACCGCGCAGGCCTGCGCCGCAAAGGCCTCGTTGGACTCGATCACATCCATATCGGCGGCGGACAGGCCTGCCTTGGCCAGGGCGGCGCGCACGGCGGGAACCGGGCCCATGCCCATGTAGCGCGGGTCCACGCCGGCATGGGCGTAAGCAAGCAGGCGGGCCATGGGGCGCGCGCCCAGGGCCAGCGCCTCGGCACGCTCCATCAGTACCAGCGCGGCCGCACCGTCATTGATGCCGGAGGAGTTGCCCGCCGTGACCGTGCCATCGTCGGAAGAAAATACGGGCCTCAGGGCGGCCAGGTCCGACGGCGCGATGTCGGCGCGGACGTGCTCGTCCTGCGCGAACACAATGGGCTTGCGGCCGGGCGTCGTGATGGCCACGAGCTGCGCGTCGAAGCGGCCTTCGGCCACGGCGCGCGCGGCGCGGCGGTGGCTCTCCAGCGCCAGCGCATCCTGCGCGTCCCGCGTAATGCCGTAGCGCCTGGCGACGTTTTCCGCCGTGACGCCCATGTGGATGCGGTGGAACGGATCATGCAAGACGCCCAGCAGCATATCGGTCATCGGCGCATCGCCCATGCGCGCGCCGAAGCGCAGCGCCGATGTGGCGTACGGCGCGCGCGACATGCTCTCGGCGCCGCCCGCCACCGCGACCTTGCAGTCGCCCAGCAGGATGGACTGCGCCGCCGAAACGACCGCCTGCAATCCCGAGCCGCACAAGCGGTTGACGTTGAATGCCGGCGTGCCGTCGGCGCAACCGGCCTCGATCGCCGCCACCCGCGACAAGTACAGGTCACGCGCTTCGGTCGTGATGACCTGGCCGAAGCAGACGTGCTCGATCTGCGCAGGCGCCAGGCCCGCGCGCGCCACGGCGGCTTTCAACACCTCGGCGGCCAGCGCCGTGGGCGGGACGTCCTTCAGGCTCTTGCCGAAACTGCCGATGGGCGTGCGCACGCCAGACAGGACTACAACTTCTCGGTTTCGCATGCCAGGGCCTTGGCGATCTCGTGGCGCAACTGGTCGAAACCGGTGGCGGGAACCGTTTCCTGCGCGCGGTCGGACACTTCGTCCAGGCGGCCGATCAGGGCCTGCGCGGACAACTCCTCTCCACTCAGATGGATACCGCGGGTCATGGTGATATTGGCCTGCTCGAAACTGCCCGCGCCCGCCATCAGAATGGTCCGGGTGGGCGCGTTTTCGGCCACCAGGGCAACCAGGGCGGGACTGACCGAGTCCGGCGTCAACAAGGCCAGCGCCTGCTCATCGAGCAGGCCTTCGGTCATGGCCGTGGCGGCCGTCGGCGCCAGGCAATTCACGCGCACGCCGTAGCGCTCGCCTTCGAGGGCAAGGGTCTGCATCAGGCCGACCAGCGCCATCTTCGCCGCGCCGTAATTGGCCTGGCCGAAGTTGCCATAGAGTCCCGAGGACGAGGTGGTCATGACGATGCGGCCATAGTTCTGTTCGCGCATGGCGTTCCACACCGCCTGGGTGCAATGCACCGCGCCCATCAGATGGACCTCGATCACGAGGCGGAAGTCCTCCAGGCCCATCTTGGCGAAGGTCTTGTCGCGCAGGATGCCCGCGTTGTTGACCAGGATGTCGACGCGCCCCCAATTTGCGATGGCCGCCTGCACCATCGCCTCGGCCTGCTGCGGCTGGGTCACGTCGGCGCCATGCGCCATGGCGTCCCCGCCAGCCGCGCGGATCGCGTCCACCACGGCCTGGGCCGGCGAGTCCGGCCGGTCGGCGCCCAGGTCGTTCACCAGCACCTTGGCGCCGTGCTGCGCAAGCTCCAGCGCATGCGAGCGGCCCAATCCACGCCCGGCTCCGGTCACGATGGCGACGCGGCCTTGCAAAAGTTGAGTCATAGAGTCTCCGGATGAATGGTTGTTCAGGGGATCAGGGGAAGCGCGGTGTCGGCCTGGGTCCGCAGGACGCCGGCGCGCTCGAGCTCGGCTATCGCGGCGTCGTCCAGGCCCACGCGCCTGAGCACCTCGCGCGTGCCCTCGCCCAGCGCGGGAGCGCCTGCCTGAGTCGGGCCGCCGTCCTGCTCGAAGGCAAAGCCTAGCCCATGCGTGCGCAGCTCGCGTCCACCCTGGTGAAAACGATGATCAGGCAGGCTCACGCAACCGGTGGCGTCCGCCTCGTCGAGGAACTCCTCGAGCTTTCTCACTTTGGCCGCGGGCACGCCGGCCTGGCTGAGCAGGTCCTCGAGCTGCGCGGCGCTGCGGGTCGAAAACGCGGCTCTCAGCCGTTGCACCACGTACTCGCGGTCGTTCGGCACCACGAATCCGTTAGGCAGGTTGAAGGCATCCAGATCCAGCGCCCTGGCGTCGCTGCACAGCGCCTCCACTCCGATGGCGGCGGTCAACTTGCGGAATTGTTCCGGCGTGTTCGCGGCCACCGCCAGCCAGCCGTCCGCACAGCGGTAGGTATCGGCCGCGGGACTGCCGGTGTAGCCCCGGTTGCCGACCCGGCGCGTCGGCGTGCCGTCGCTCAGGTAGGCGCAGGTGTTGGTGTACATCAGCGCCAGCGAGGCCTGGACCATGGACGCGTCGATGTATTGCCCGGCGCCTTCGCGCAGTCTGCGATGCAGCGCCGACACGATGGACAGCGCGCCCAGCATGCCCACGGCCACGTCGATCACCGGAAAGCCCACTTTCAGCGGCGGCGCGTCGTCGCCCTCGCCCGACATCATCATCATGCCGGTCATCGCCTGGACCACATGGTCGTAGGCGCCGCGCTGCGACCAGGCCCCTTGCTGGCCAAAGCCCGAGATGGAGCAATACACGATGTCGGGCTTGACCGCCTTGATCGAGGCGTAGTCCAGCCCGTAGCGCGCCACCACGCCCGGCCTGAAGTTTTCGATGAACACATCGGCCGAGGCGGCCAGCGAGCGCAGCAGGTCCGCGCCCTGGCGGGTCCGGATGTCCAGCGCCAGCGATTGCTTGCCGGCGTTGATGGCCGCGAATCCGGTGGGCGTGTCGGTGTCGACGCCGTTCTTCATCGAGCGCAGGACTTCGCCCGCCAGGGGCGGTTCGACCTTGATGACTTCAGCGCCCAGTTGCGCCAGATAAAACGAAGCGAGAGGACCGGCGATCACGTGCGACAAGTCGAGCACGCGTACGCCTTCAAGAGGCTTGGCCATGGATTTCCTGCGGGTCAGCCGGCGGTGATGCCGGTCAGTTTGATGATTTCAGCCCATTTGCGGGCCTCGCTGCGCACGAACGACGCGGCGGCTTCCGGGCTGTCGCTTTGGATCACGCTGACGCCTGCCGCCTCGAAGTTGCTCTTGACGCCCGGGTTCTTGAGCGACGCCGTGGTTGCGCCATAGAGCTTGTCGGCCACCTCGGCGCTCGATTTGCGCGGCAGCCAGAAGGCGAACCAGAATTCCTGGACCGCCAGATCGCTGCCCAGGATCTCCCGCAGCGTGGGCACGCCGGCAAGCTCTGCCATGGGTTCGCGGCTGGTCACGGCCAGCGCGCGCAGCCGGCCGCCCTGCACCTGCGGCACGGCGGTCCCGGCAATGGCGAAGGCGAAATCCGTGTCCCCGCGCAGCAGCGAGGTCGGGATCTCCACCGACCCCTTGAACGGAACGTGCGTGGCTTCGGCCCCCAGCAGCGTGACGAAGGTCGCGCCGCCCAGATGCGCGGCCGATCCGATGCCGCCCGAGGCGTAGTTCATCTTGCCCGGTTGCGCCTTCAGGGCGGCGATCAGGTCTTGCGCCGTGCGGTAGGGTGACTTGGCGGACACGACCAGGACGCTGGGCGAGGCGCCGATCACCGTAACCGGCAGAAAGTCCTGCTCGGGATCGAACATCAGGCTCGGCTGCAGGGCTTTCTGGATCAGGTGCGAGTTGGAACCCAGCAGCACGGTATAGCCGTCGGGCGCAGCCTGGGCCACGTATTGGGCGGCCAGCACGCCGCCCGCGCCCACCTTGTTTTCCACCACGATGGTCTGACCCATCCTGGCGCCGAGCACCGGGCCGAATTGCCGCACCATGATGTCGGGTCCCCCGCCAGCGGCATAGGGCACGACGACGCGCACGGCCCGCGACGGATAGCTCTCTGCGGCGTTCGCCATGGAACGGAACATCATGCCCGCGCCAAGGGCGCCCAGGCAAAAAGTACGACGTTGCATGTTGTCTCCTTGTTATGCGGGCAGGATAGGCGATCGCAGCTAATCAAAAAATTGATATATTTTGATATAGCGATAACTTTCAGTTCTATCTCAACCCATGACCGGCGCCATCGAACCCGACCATCTGGTAGCCAAGCTGCGCTTTCGCCATCTGCGCATGCTGCAAGTGGTGCAGAGCACGGGCAGCCTGCGCGCCGCGAGCCAGGCGCTCAACTTGACGCAACCCGCGCTGAGCAAGGCGCTGACGGAAGTCGAAAGCGCGTTTGGCTTTGCCTTGTTCCTGCGCACCGCGCGCGGCCTGAAACCGACACCGCAAGGAGAGGTGGTGCTGCGCGGCGCCGCGCTGTTGCTTGAAGAGCTTGGACATCTGCGCGCCGACGCCCAGACCGCCGATCGCTACGCGGCGAAGATCCGCATCGGCGCGCCGCCCTTCCTGGCGCAGACCTACTTGCGCGGCGTGGTCGAGAAACTGGTGAACCATGCCAGGCCGATGCGCGTGCAATTGCTCGAAGAACGCGTGCCCGCCCTGCTCCACGCGCTGGAGCTGGGCGAAATCGACGCGCTGATTTCCACTTTCCCGCTGCAGATGCTGGGATCCGGGGCGGCCGCGTTTCAGTACGTCAAATTGTTTGAAGTGCAGTTCGCGGTGATTGCGGCCGCCAGCCATCCGCTGGTCCGCGCGCGGCGCGTGGACTGGGCCAGCCTGGCACGGGAACGTTGGGTAATGCCGGCCGAAGGATCCATGGGCCGCAAGCTGATTGAAGACTGCTTCACCCATGCCGGCCTGCCCGCGCCCCTGCCCGTGGTGGAATCCACCAGCCCCACCACCGGCGTGCAGTTCGTCGCCAGCGGCCTGGGCATCGGCATCGTGCCGGACATGGCCCTCATCCGCGACACTGTGGCCCCCGCGGGCGCGGTCAAGCAGATACGCGCGCACCCGGAACCGCCTTCCAGCGTGGTGGCCTTGATAACCCGGAAGGGACCATCCAATCCCCGCGTCGACCTCTTGCGGGAAGCGCTTGGAGAAGCGCTAGGCGCCCAGTCCGCCCAGCAGCAGTAGCGCGACGATCACCCAGAACAGGAATCCGATGATCGAACGGCGCAGCAGCGCCTTGACCGCGGCCCACAGGCACATCAGCCCCAGCACCAGCAGGATGAAATTGAAGATCGACGGGCTCATGCCCATTGCGCCGGCCAGCCCCGAGTAGAAATCGCCGAAGGCATGGCCCAGGCCGCCCAGCAGCCACTTCAAGCCCGCGACGACCCCGCGCAGCGCCTCGCCCAGCATGCCGCCCAAGGAAGCAAAGAAACCGTCTTCGGCCTGCATCAGCGGCGGTTATCCATCAGCATGCGTACCGCCAGCCCGGCCAGCACCGTACCCATCAACCAGCGCTGCACCACCATCCACAAGGGGCGGCCCGCCAGGAACCCGGCGATGGAACCGGCCATGATGGCGATCAGCGCATTGACCGTCAGGCTGATCGCGACCTGCGTCATGCCCAGCGCCAGCGACTGCGTGAACACGCTGCCGCGCTCGGGCTGGATGAACTGCGGCAGCAGCGACACGTACATGATCGCGATCTTGGGATTGAGCAGATTGGTCACCAGCCCCATCGTGAACAGCGTGCGCGGGCTGCTCTTGGGCAGTTCGCGCACCTGGAACGGCGAACGCCCGCCCGGACGCAGCGCCTGCCAGGCCATGTACAGCAGGTACAGCGCGCCGCCGATGCGCAGCGCGTCGTAGGCGTAGGGCACCGCCATCAGCAGCGCCGTGATGCCGAACGCCGCGCAGAGCACGTAGAAGACGAAGCCGACCGCCACGCCCCCCAGCGAAATCAGGCCCGCCTGCGCGCCCTGCGAGATGGAACGGGATACCAGGTAGATCATGTTGGGCCCGGGTGTGAGCACCATGCCCAGGGCAACCAGGGCGAACGTCATCAGATGGGTAAGGTCGGGCATGATGGGCCGGCGCGGGGCCGCGCGGAAAGTGGAAACGTGAATCCACACCTTAGCGCAAAACTGTATCGGAACAGCGAACTTCCGGCGGGGGTTTGCGGACCAGTGGCGCCGGCGATACAGTTGTCCGGTTCCCACGCCTGGAGGGCCGGCCATGCCGCAAGCGCATTCTCATCCGAAAGACGGCGCCATCCGCATCGGTATCGGCGGCTGGACCTACGCCCCCTGGCGCGGCGTCTTCTACCCCGAAAACCTGCCGCATGCGCGCGAACTGGAATACGCCAGCAGCCAGCTCACCGCCATCGAGATCAACGGCACCTACTACAGTACCCAGAAGCCGGCCACCTTCGCCAAATGGCGCGATGAGACGCCCGCAGGCTTCGTGTTTTCGCTGAAGGCCTCGCGCTACGCGACCAACCGCCGCGAACTGGCGGGCGCCAAGGATTCGATCCACCGCTTCGTGCACAGCGGCATCGCCGAACTGGGCCCCAAGCTGGGGCCCATCGTCTGGCAGTTCGCGCCGACCAAGGTATTCGATGCGGACGATTTCGGCGCCTTCCTCGCGCTGCTGCCGGACAAGGTGGACGGCTTGCCGCTGCGCCACGTACTGGACGTGCGCCATGACAGCTTCGCCTGCGAGGAATACCTGGAGCTGGCGCGGCGCCACGGCGCGGCCACCGTCTACACGGACAGCGAGGACTACCCGTCCATCGCCGACCGTACCGCCGCTTTCGTCTATGCGCGGCTGATGCGCGCCAGCACGGCCTACAAGGCGGGCTACCCGCCCAAGGCGCTGGACGCCTGGGCGGACCGCCTGCGCAGCTGGGCCCGCGGCGGCCACCCGGCCGACCTGCCGCTCACCGGCGCCCCGGAAGAAAAGGCGCGGCCGGGAGACGTCTTTGCGTTCTTCATCAATGGCGCGAAGGAACGCGCGCCGATGGCGGCGCGCGCCATGATCGAACGGCTGTAGCGCCTTATTGGGCGACCGGCGTGCGCAGGGTCACGAACTCTTCGGCAGCCGTGGGATGGATGCCGATGGTCTCGTCGAACACCTGCTTGGTCGCGCCGGCCTTCAGCGCGATCGCGATGCCCTGCACGATCTCGCCCGCGTCCGGGCCGACCATGTGCACGCCCAGCACGCGGTCGGTCTTGGCGTCCACGATCAGCTTCATCAGCGTCTTTTCCTGCGACTCGGTCAGCGTCAGCTTCATGGGCCGGAAGCGGCTTTCGAACAGCTTGACCTCGTGGCCGGCGGCGCGCGCCTCTTCCGTCGTCATGCCCACCGTGCCGATGTTCGGCAGGCTGAACACGGCGGTCGGAATCAGCTGGTAGTCGACCTTGCGGTATTCCTCGGGACGGAACAGGCGCCGCGCCACCGCCATGCCTTCGGCCAGCGCCACGGGCGTCAGCGGCACCCGGCCGATCACGTCGCCGATGGCCAGGATGGAAGGCTCGGCCGTGCGGTATTCGTCGTCCACCTCGATGAAACCGCCCTTGCCCAGCTTGACCGCCGTGTTCTCCAGGCCCAGGTTGTCCAGCATGGGCCGGCGGCCAGTGGCGTAGAACACGCAATCGGCCTCGACCACGGAGCCGTCCTTCAGCGTGGCGGCCAGCGTGCCGTCGGCCTGCTTGTCGATGCGCGTCACTTCCGAATTGAAGCGCAGGTCGATGCCCTTTTTCACCAGTTCGTCGCGCAGATGCTCGCGCACGCCCTGGTCAAAGCCGCGCAGGAACAACGGACCACGGTAGACCTGCGTGGTCTGCGCGCCCATGCCGTTGAAAATGGAGGCGAATTCCACGGCGATATAGCCGCCGCCCACCACCAGCACGCGGCGCGGCAGTTCCTTCAGGAAGAAGGCTTCGTTCGACGTGGTGGCGTGTTCCTTGCCCGGAATGTCCGGCACCTGGGGCCAGCCGCCGGTCGCCACCAGGATATTGGCGGCGCGGTAGGATTTGCCGTTGATTTCGACCGTGTGCGGATCGAGGATGCGGGCGTGGCCTTCCAGCAGGGTCACGCCGCTATTGACCAGCAAATTGCGATAAATGCCGTTAAGACGTTCGATTTCCCGGTTCTTGTTCGCGATCAGCGTGGGCCAGTCGAAGCTGGGCTCGCCGGCGTTCCAGCCGAAGCCGCGGGCCTGCTCGAAGTCCTCGCTGTAGTGCGCGCCATAGACCAGCAGCTTCTTGGGCACGCAGCCCACGTTCACGCAGGTGCCGCCCAGGTAGCGGCTTTCCGCCACCGCCACGCGCGCGCCGAAGCCCGCCGCGAAACGCGCCGCGCGCACGCCGCCGGAGCCCGCGCCGATCACAAACAGATCAAAATCGAATGCCATGATGTTTCCTTCGCGCGCCCTTGCAGGCCCGCGCTCACTGTCCGGGGAAAACCGTATTTAACACCACCCGGCGCGCGCGCCCGGCCACGTCCGGTTTGCAGGCGGCCGCGATTGCTATACAGTGGCCCGCAGGCTGGCCGCCGCGCGCAGCCCCACCCCTGGAGCAGATCCCATGTCGCTTGAAACCTGGCTGGCCTTCCTGGGCGCGTCCGCCCTCCTCGTGATGCTGCCCGGCCCCACGATACTCACCGTCATCAGCTACTCCATTGCGCAAGGCCGGCGCGCACGCCTGCCGCTGGTGCTGGCGGTGGCGCTGGGCGACTCCACCGCCCTGCTGCTGTCGCTGCTGGGCCTGGGCGCCCTGCTGGCGGCGTCGGCGTTCTGGTTCACGGTGGTCAAGATCGTGGGCGGCCTGTACCTGCTGTACCTGGGCTTCAGGCTGCTGCGCGCCGGCGTGTCGCCGGCGACCCTGCCCGCCGCCGGCGCGTCCGGTTCGCGCTGGAAGCTGTTCGCCAACACCTATCTGGTGACGGCGCTGAACCCCAAGGGCATCATCTTCTTCGTGGCTTTCCTGCCGCAGTTCATCGATCCGGCGGGCGACGTGACGCGCCAGCTCTGGATCCTGTCGGCCACCTTCGTTGCCTGCGCCGGCATCAACGCCACGGCCTATGCCATCTTTGCCGGGTCCGCCCGGCGCCTGTTGGCCTCGCCCCGCGCCCAGCGCGGCTTCAACCTGGGCGGCGGCGCCCTGCTGTCCGCCGCCGGGATCTGGGCCTTGCTGGCGCGGCGCGTCTAGCCTGCCCCTAGGGCCGCGCCGCGGACACGGCCTCCGGGTCGATGCCGTAGCGGGCGATGGCGTCGGCCGCGCGCTCGTGCGGCATCAGTCCGTCGTCCGCCAGCGCCTTCAGGGCCGCCAGCGCGATGTGATGCCGGTCCACCTCGAAGTAGGCCCGCAGGGCTGCCCGCGTGTCTGACCGGCCAAAGCCGTCGGTCCCCAGCGTGACATAGCGGCGGTCCTGCATGAACGGACGTATCTGTTCGGCCACCGTCTTCATGTAGTCGGTGGCGGCCACCACCGGCCCCTCGCTGTCCGCCAGGACCGTCTCCGCGTAGCCGGCGCGCCTGTTCTCCAGCGGATGCAGGCGGCTCCAGCGTTCGGCTTCCTGGCCGTCGCGGCCCAGTTCCGAATAGCTGGTCACGCTCCAGACGTCGGCCGCCACGCCGAAGTCCTGCCGCAGCAGCTCTGCCGCCGCCAGCGTTTCGCCCAGGATCGCGCCGCTGCCCAGCAACTGCACCCGCAGCGCGCCGTCGCCGCCTTCGCGCAGGCGGTACATGCCGCGCAGGATGCCCTCCTCGGCGCCCTGCGGCATGGGCGGATGCGCGGTCTTCTCGTTGATCAGCGTCAGGTAATAGAAGACGTCTTCCTCCTCCTGGTACATGCGCCGCATGCCGTCCTGCACGATCACCGCGATTTCATAGGCATAGGCCGGGTCGTAGGCCACGCATGAAGGGATGACCGAGGCCAGCACGTGGCTGTGGCCGTCGTCGTGCTGCAGTCCTTCGCCTTCCAGCGTGGTGCGTCCGGAGGTCGCGCCCAGCAGGAAGCCGCGCGCGCGGATGTCGCCCGCCGCCCAGGCCAGGTCGCCCACGCGCTGGAAGCCGAACATGGAGTAGAAGATGTAGAACGGAATCGTGGCCACGCCGTGCGTGCTGTGCGCGGTGGCGGCCGCGATCCACGAGGCCATCGCGCCCGACTCGTTGATGCCTTCCTGCAGGATCTGGCCGCGCCGGTCTTCGCGGTAGACGCTCAACTGGTCTGCGTCCTGCGGCGTGTACAACTGCCCCACGTGCGAATAAATGCCCACCTGCCGGAACATGCCGTCCATGCCGAAGGTGCGCGACTCGTCGGGCACGATGGGCACCACGCGCTGGCCGATGGCGGGGTCCTTGAGCAATTGCGCCAGCACCCGCACAAAGGCCATCGTGGTCGAGAACTCGCGGCCGTCGCTGCCCTTCAGGTGCGCGGAGAACGCCTCCAGCGGCGGCGTGGCCAGCGGCCCGGGTCCGGCCTGCCGCCGCGGCAGATGGCCGCCCGCGCGCGCGATCGCGGCGTCGAAATAGGTCCGCTCGGCGCTGCCGGGCGCGGGCTTGATGTAGGGGATCTGTTCCAGCAGATCGTCGGGCACCGGGATGGAGAAGCGGTCGCGGAAGGCGCGCACGGCCGGATCCGCCATCTTCTTCTGCTGGTGATTGGTGTTGGCCGCCTCGCCCGCCGCGCCCATGCCATAGCCCTTGACGGTCTTGGCCAGGATGACGGTGGGCTGGCCACGATAGGCCAGCGCCGAGGCGTAGGCGGCATAGATCTTGGCAGGATCATGGCCGCCGCGGTTGAGCGCGCCGATTTCCTCATCGCTCAGGTGCGCCACGCGCTCCAGCAGCACCGGGTCGGCGCCGAAGAAATGTTCGCGCACGTATGCGCCGCCGCGCGCCTTGAACACCTGGTACTCGCCGTCCACGCACTGCATCATTCGCCGGCGCAGGCGGCCGTCATGGTCTTGCGCCAGCAGCGCGTCCCAGCCGGCTCCCCAGATCACCTTGATGACGTTCCAACCGGCGCCGCGGTACACGCTTTCCAGTTCCTGGATGATCTTGGCGTTGCCGCGCACCGGGCCGTCCAGGCGCTGCAGATTGCAGTTCACCACGAAGATCAGGTTGTCCAGTTTTTCGCGCCCGGCCATCGCCACCGCCGCCAGCGTCTCGGGCTGGTCCTGTTCGCCGTCGCCCAGAAAGCCCCAGACCTTGCGGCCTTGCGCGGGGATCAGCTCGCGGTCTTCCAGGTAGCGCATGTAGCGCGCCTGATAGGCGGCCATCAGCGGTCCCAGTCCCATCGACACGGTCGGAAACTGCCAGAACCCGGGCATGGTGCGCGGATGCGGATAGGACGCCAGCCCGCCGCCGGCCGTCTCGCGCCGGAAGCGGTCGAGTTCTTCCTCGGAAATGCGGCCCTCCAGATAGGCGCGCGCATAGATGCCGGGCGCGGAATGGCCCTGGATGTACAGCATGTCACCCAGGAAGTCCGGCGTGGCCGCACGGAAGAAGTGGCGAAAGCCGGTTTCGTACAGCGTCGTGGCCGAGGCGTAGGTCGCGATGTGTCCGCCCACGCCCGAGGTCTTGCCCGCGCGCAGCACCATGGCCATGGCGTTCCAGCGCAGATAGGCGTCCAGCCGCAGCTCGATGCCCATGTCGCCCGGAAACGAACCCTGCTCCGCCGGCCGGATCGTGTTGACGTAGGGCGTGGCGTTCGGCGCGGCATAGCCGCCGTGGCCGGCGCGGTCCTGGCCGATCAGTTGGTCCAGCAGATAGTGGGTGCGCGGCCGGCCCTCGTGGGCCAGCACGGCCTGCATGGCCTCCAGCCATTCCTGGGTTTCCTGCGGGTCGGCGTCGGTCGGTTCTATCGGGGTGTCCATGGCGTCCTCCTGGTGGGCGCGAAGGCGGCATCCCGGTGTACGGCCGCCGTCATTTCGCATCGTGAATTGCAATTGCATCATGTGCAATTGCAATCGTATGGAGGAATTCTAATAATTGCAAGTGCAACTATTTCAGGACAGGTCCCCAGGCCCTCCCCGCTAGCGGGACGCAGCCATCATGAATTCCACCGCGGCCCTCAGGGTCGGTTCGTCCGCGGACGAGCCGCCGCGCGGCGGCATCGCGCCCTTGCCCTTGAGCACGGTGGCCAACAGCGCGTCCGTGCCCTGCGCAATAAAGGGTGACCAGGCTTGCTTGTCGCCCAGCCTGGGCGCATTGGCGACCCCGCTGGCGTGGCATACGACACAGGCGGACTTGTAGAGCTTTTCGCCCGCGGGGTTGATGGCGGCCAGCGACTCGGCCCCCGCTTGCGCGACGGGCAGGCTGGCCAGGGCGGCGGCGAACGCAATTCGATACAGCGAGGACATGGCAAGGCTCCGAAAGGAAAAAGCGTGACGGCGTAGCGGATAGACAAGGGCAAGGCGCGCCACGCGCGCCCTGCCGCCGCGCTCAGCGCGGGATCGGACCCGGCGCCTTGATCTGCTTCATCAGGTCGTCATTCCATTTGCCCTCGACCTTGATATGCCCGGCCGCGCCCAGTTCGAAGGCTTCGATCAGGTTGTGGTTCAGGTAGGCGTACACGCCGGGCTGCTTGAAGGTGTAGAGCGCCGCGCCCGCCGAACCGCCGCGGATGAACCAGGTCTCCAGGTCCTTCTGCGGCGGGTTGGCGAACTTGCCGGTTTCCCAGACCCAGTCGCCATGGCCGCCGATCAGATGCGGGCGCGTATCGCGATTGGCCTGCGAATGGATCAGGAGCACCGTCTCGCCGACCTTGGCCGTGAGCGCGTTCGCCCCCGTCAAGGCCCCGACCTTGCCATTGAAGACGATGTGCGACGGCGTCAGCGTGCGCATGACTTCGACCGTGTCGCCATAGCTTTCCGCCAGGGTCGCGTAGTCCTTGTATTTGCCGTTCGCGTCCTTGGGGATGTACAGGTCGAACTCGCCTATGGTGTAGGCACGATCGTAGCGCAGCGGCTTGCCCTGCGGATCCTTCAGGCCGTCGCGCGGCAGCACCATCAGCGTGCCGCTCATGCCCGCCACCACGTGCCAGGGCACCATGCCTTCGGGCGCACAGTGGTAGACGAAGGTGCCGCTGCGATCCGCCTTGAAGCGCAGCGTGGCCTGCTCGCCCGGGTTCACGTTGGTGAGCTTGGCCCCGCCCAGCGCGCCGGTGGCGGCGTGGAAATCCACGTTGTGCGGCATGGCGTTGGTGGCCGGATTGACCAGGGTCAGTTCGACATAATCGCCTTCATGCACCACCAGGGTCGGACCGGGCATGGACCCGTTGAACGTCATTGCCTGCAAGGTCGTGCCCTTGTCATCGATGACCATCTTCTTCTCCTCGATGGTCATCGTGAATTCGATCACCTTGGGACCCGAACGGGCCACCTGCTCATGCGGGTGGACCATGGGCGGGGCGACCAGCGCAACCTTGGCGCGTTCCAGCTGATCGGCGTTCTGGGCGGCTGCCGGGCCGCCCGCCATCGCTGCGATCAATGCCATGGCAAGCAAGGTGGGGCGCAAAGCGTTCATGTGCAACTCCTGT
Organism: Achromobacter sp. ACM01; assembly: GCF_014851745.1. Lineage (NCBI taxonomy): Bacteria > Pseudomonadati > Pseudomonadota > Betaproteobacteria > Burkholderiales > Alcaligenaceae > Achromobacter > Achromobacter sp. ACM01. The sequence goes on along the minus strand of NZ_JACVAF010000007.1, from coordinate 207,154 downwards.
TCGGGTTTCTGCAACGCCGAGTCTGTCGGCGCTTCCATTGAAGGCTCGCCACCTTTTGCGTTCTTTGCTGTAGCGCAAACTTCAGACCAGCTTGCGAGCCGCCGTGCATTGCCGCCGCGCGGCCGCGATGTCACCATCAAGGCATGGACCCTCCACACGCTTCCGGGCAGCCTGCGGCGTCGTCGCCCCTGTGCCATGCCCTGCTTCGCAACCTGGATCTGTTCAGGCCCTTGTCCGATGCGCAGCTGGACGCCGCGCTGCGCGGCGCGGTGCCTTGCCGCCTGGAGGCCGGCGCCTTGGCCTATCGCCAGGGCGCCGCTGCCGCGCATTTTTTCGTGCTGCTGCATGGCTGCCTGAAGGTGGCGCAGCTGACGCCGGAGGGCGAACAGGTCGTGGTGCGCTACGTGAATCCCGGCGACATGTTCGGGCTGGCCTGCGCCATGCGGCAGCCCTGCTATCCGGCTACGGTGCAGACCGTACAGGAAAGCGTCTGCCTGGCGTGGCCGGCCACGGCCTGGGAACGCTTCATCGCCTGCCATCCCCAGTTGGGCGCGGCCGCACTGCAAACCATGGGACAGCGCTTGCAGGACGCGCACGTCCGCATCCAGGAGCTGTCCACCGATGAAGTCGAGCAACGGGTCGCGCGCGCCATCCTGAGGCTGGTGCAGCAATCCGGCCAGCCCATGCAGGACGGCATCGGCATCGGCTTTCCCATCACCCGCCAGGACATCGCCGAAATGACCGGCACCACCTTGCACACGGTCAGCCGGCTGCTCAGCGACTGGAAGCAGCGCGGCATCGTCTCGGCCGGACGCAAGCGCGTGGTGCTGCGCTCGCCCGCCGCCTTGGCCCGCCTGGGCGAGCACGCCGCGCCCGCCGTGGATTGCTCGGCCTGCCTGTCCTGTCGCCACGGGTCGCCGGCCGCGGACGAGGCCTGCGACGCGAGCGCCGAGCTGACCGGCGCATAGCGCGCAGGCAACGCGGCCTAGCCGGGTTCCAGCACCAGCCGCAGCCCCAGGTTGGCGGGCGGCACGCCGACCGAACACGCGCCGCCCTTGGGGTCGCGGATGAAATCGGGCAGATACGCGACGTGCCTGCCGGCCGCGACGCGTATGCCGCAGTTGCGGCTTTCCTGCTCCTGCTCCTGCGCCGCATTGCCGCTTGCGCCATCGCGCAGCCCGTCCAGCACGCGCCGCGCATGGCAATCGTCGGTCCAGTCCCACACGCTGCCCGCCATGTCCATCAGGCCGGCGCGGTTGCGGCCATAGGCGCCGAAGGCGCGCACCGTGACGTCGCCCTGCGCGCCGCGCAGGCTCTGTTGTTCGTATTCCGCCAGCCAGCGCTGCGCCGGGTCGCTGCCATCGGGCAAGGCCGGCAAGACGTCCGCGCGATAGGCTTCGCCCGCCGCGTAGACCCATTCGGCATAGCTGGGCAGGCGCAGGCGCCTGCCGGTGCGTTCGGACAGCCACGCAGCATAGGCAACCGCGTCGGTCCAGCTGATGCCTACCGCGGGCAGGTCGGGCGCAACCGCCTGGCGCTGCGCGGGATCCAACGCCTTGCATGCGCCGGCCTCCACGCACGCTGCGTATTCGGCCTGGCTGACCTGTCGTGTCATGATGACCAGGCCATCCGGATAGCGCGCGACGCGCGGCGCGGGCGTGGCGGGATAGCCGTTGCGCAAGGCCTCGCCCGGCGGCACGTAGCTCACCTCGCCCGGCGGCAGCCGCGTGATTTCCGGCAACGCAAAACGGACCCCGTCCTGGGGCCCGCAAGCGGTCAACAGCAATGAAACGATGACGGTCGGCAGGATGCGCATGCGGCGGTTCTCCGGAATGCCCGCGCCGGTCGGGCGCGGGCTGGATTCCATTGGACCGGCTGCCGCGGCCGGGCTCTTTGCGCTGAAGCAAAGAGCCCGACGCTCGCCGCGCGCCGCTCGCCGCGCGCCGCGCGCCGCTACCCGCGCGCCGCCTTGGCCTGCAGGCGCGGCTCGGCCTGCGCGGGCTTGCCGCTCAGAAGGCCCAGGATCACCTGCATCACGATGGCCAGCGCGCCCAGCAGGAACACCACGTCGCCGAAGGTGCGGCCCCAGCGCAGGTTCTGCAGCAGCTCCTGCTGCATGAAGCCTTCGCTGCGGGCGTACCACATGCCCTCGCTGACGCTGGCGTGGAACTGGATCAGCCCCACCGGCAGCAGGCTGGTGAAGATCATCAGCGCGAGGCCCAGGTTCATGCCCCAGAACGCCAGCTTCATCAAACCGGGGCTCAGCGCGTACTGCGGACGGATGTAGCGCAGCACCAGCAGGGTGAAGCCCAGCGCCAGGAAGCCATACACGCCGAACAGGGCCGCGTGCGCGTGCACCGGCGTGGTGTTCAGACCCTGGATGTAGTACAGCGAAACGGGCGGGTTGATCATGAAGCCGAAGACGCCCGCGCCCAGCATGTTCCAGAAGGCCACGGCGACGAAGCACATCAGCGGCCACTTCAGGTTTTCCATCCAGGGCGCGCGGGTCTTCAGGCGCCAGTTCTCCCAGGCCTCATGCCCCAGCACGATGAGCGGCACCACTTCCAGCGCCGAGAAGCTGGCCCCGATGGCCATCACGGGCGTGGTAGTGCCGGCGAAGTACAGGTGATGGAAGGTGCCGGGTATGCCGCCCAGCATGAAGAGCGAGGCCGAGGCCAGGCTGGCCGTGGTGGCCATGCGGCGCGACACCAGGCCCAGCGTGGAGAAGATGAAGGCCAGCGCCGTGGTCGCGAAGACTTCGAAGAAGCCTTCCACCCACAGGTGCACGATCCACCAGCGCCAGTACTCCATCACCGTCAGGTGCGTGCGTTCGCCGTAGAAGAAGCCGGCGCCGTAGAACAGGCCGATGGCGCCGACCGAAGCGGTCAGGAGCGCCAGCAGGTTCTTGTCCCCGCCCGGCGTGCGCAGCGCCGGCACGATGCCGCGCAGCATCAGCACCAGCCAGAAGCAGATGCCGGCGAACTTGCCGATCTGCCACAGGCGGCCCAGGTCCACGTATTCATAGCCCTGGTGGCCCAGCCAGAAGTTCAGGTCCGGCGGCATGATCTGCGCGATCGCGAGGTAGTTCCCGGTGAACGATCCGACCACCACCAGCACCAGCGCCCAGAACAGGATGTCGACGCCAAGCTTCTGGAACTTGGGATCGCGCCCGCCGTTGATCAACGGCGCCAGAAACAGGCCGGCGGCCAGGAAGCCCGTGGCGATCCAGAACAGCGCGCTCTGGATATGCCAGGTGCGCACCAGCGAATACGGGAACCACCGCGACAGGTCGACGCCATAGAACTTCTGCCCTTCGACGGTGTAGTGCGCGGTGAAGGCGCCCAGCAGCACCTGGAAGCCGAACAGCGCCACCACCAGGAACAGGTACTTGCCCAAGGCGCGCTGCGACGGCGTCAGGGCGAAAGTGGTCAGCGGGTCCTTGGCGGGCGCCAGCGGCTCGTCGTCTTCCTTGCCGCGCAGGAAAGCCCAGGCCCAGACCAGGAAGCCGATGCCGGCCAGCAGCACCACCACGCTGAGGATGGACCACATGACGTTCTCGGCGCTGGGCACGTTGTCGATCAGGGGTTCATGCGGCCAGTTGTTGGTGTAGGTGACCGCCTTGCCTTCGCGCTCGGTGGCCGCGGCCCATGCCGTCCAGAAGAAGAAATGCGTGAGCTGGGTGCGGCGCGCGGCGTCGGGCAGCGTGTTTTCCTTCATCGCGAAATTTTCGCGGCTGCGGTGCAGCGCGGGCGCGTCGGAGAACAGCTGGTCGTAATAGGCGGCGGTCTGCGCCATGGCGCGCGCGCGCCGCGGACTCACCGCCAGCGTGTCGGTGGCGGCGTCGCTGCGGTTGGCGCGGTATTCGGCCTTCAGTTCCGCGCGCAACGCTGCCTGGGCGCCCGCGTCCAGCTGCGCATAGTCCCGGCCGTGCTGCTCGCGCGCGGCCAGGTCCAGCCAGGCGGTCAGTTCACGGTGCAGCCAGTCGGCCGTCCAGTCCGGCGCCTGGTAGGCGCCGTGTCCCCAGACCGATCCCAGCTGCATGCCGCCGACCGATTGCCAGGCCGTCTGGCCGTCCAGGATGTCGTCGCGGCCGAACAGCGGTTTGCCGTCGGTCGTCACGACCTGCCCGGGAATCGGCGGCGCCTGGCGATAGACCTCGCCGCCGTAGAAGCCCAGCAATGCGAACGTGACCGCCAATACGGCGATCAAGGTGAACCATAATTTCCGATACGGACCCATGATGGGAACGCCCTCCAGTGTTGCGGTTTTGGGGTACGTACCCATATGCGAATTCCGTGCCAGGAAAAATCCCATGAAAATCATGGCATTGCAATTCAAACGGTTTTTTTCACCGTGGCCAGCCAGGGTATAAATCACCAATAAAGGGTTGTTTGGACCGCGAAATGCCGGCGTCGCGCCTGGCGCCCGCCTCTTACAATCCCCGCAGCATTCCCACCTCTTTCAAAGGAACCGACCGCATGGCCACGGGCAAGCCCGATGCGTGGAGCCTCTTCCTGACCGCGCATGCGCTGGTAGTGGAAGAAATCGAAAAGCGCCTGTCAGCCGCCGGCCTGCCGCCGCTGGCCTGGTATGACGCCTTATGGGCGCTGGAGCGCGCGCCCGACGGCACGGCCAGGATGTTCGAGATCGCCGAGCGCATGGTGATCGCGCGCTACAACCTGACGCGCCTGATGGACCGCATCGAGGCCGAAGGCCTGGTCGAACGCTTCCGCTCGGACGAAGACCGCCGCGCCACCTACGCCCGCCTCACGCCCAAGGGCCGCGCGCTGCGCCGCGAGATGTGGAAGGTCTACGGCCCCGCCGTCGACGAACTGTTCCTGTCGCGGCTGCCGCAGGCGCAGCAAGACGCCATGGCGGCGAGCTTCCTGGACATCGCGCGCCACGTGCGCGCATCCAACAAGGAGTCTGCTGAATGAACGCCACGCCCCTGCACATCGGCATCGTCGCCTGCTCGGCGGAAGGCGCCGCGCTTTGCTACCGCACGCTGTGCGCGGAAGGCGCCCAGCGCCTGGGCCCGCACGCGCACCCGGAGATTTCGCTGCACACGCATTCGCTGGCGGACTATGTCGCCTGCCTGGACCAGGCCGACCTGGCCGGGGTGGGCGCGCTGATGCAGTCGTCGGCGGGCAAGCTGGCGCGCGCGGGCGCGGATTTCCTGATCTGCCCGGACAACACCATCCACCAGGCGCTGGACCATGTGCTGCCGCAGTCGCCCCTGCCCTGGCTGCATATCGCCGAAGAGGTCGCGGCCGAGGCCCAGGCGCGCGGCTTGCGCCGCATCGGCATCCTGGGCACGCGCTGGCTGGTGGACAGCAGCGTCTATCCGGACAAGCTGGAAGCGCGCGGGCTGCAATGGTTGCGGCCGGCGCAAGCGGACCGCGACACGCTGGCCCGCGTCATCATGGATGAACTGGTGTACGGCGTGTTCAAGCCGGAATCCGTGGCGAAGCTGCAAGCCGTGATCGAGCGCCTGCGCGAGGCTGGCTGCGACGCCGTGGTACTGGGCTGCACCGAGTTGCCGCTGGTGCTGAACGACGGCAATTCGGCCCTGCCCACGCTGGATTCGACCCGCATCCTGGCGCGCGCCGCGCTCACCCGCGCCTTGCGCGGCGCCTGATCCGGCGCCCTCAGATCTGGTCCAGGCCGTATTGGCGCAAGCGCTCCAGGTCCAGCACCTTGATCTGGTTGTAGGCCAGCGCCAGGATGCCCTGGTCGGCCAGCGTCTGCAGCGCCTGGTTGACCCGCTGGCGCGACAGGCCCGTCAGATAGCCTAGTTCTTCCTGCGAGATCGCCAGCGTCAGATCGGTGGACGGATACAGCTGCGGATTGAACAGCTGCGCCAGCGACTGCGCCACGCGCGCGTCCGCATCCAGCAAACGGTGGTTCTGGATGGAAGCGATGAACTCGCCCATGCGGTTGTTCAACTGGCCGATGACGAAATGCGAAAAAGGCAGACTGGCCGACAACAGCGCATGGAAGGTGGCCGTAGGCACCAGCAACACCAGCGACGGCTGGATCGCCACCACGTCGTACTTGCGCAGTTCGCGCTTGATGACGCTGCCCTCGCCGAACCAGCCGCCCGGCGGCACGCCCGAAAAGGTGCAGCTGCGGCCCGATTCGTTGTAGATGGCCAGCTTCAACAGACCCGTGTGCACGCCCAGCCAATAGTCCGACGGCGCATTGCGCCGCGCGATCCAGGCGCCGTTGGGCACGTGTTCGGCGCGCGCGGTCGCCAGCACCAGATCCTGGTGGCGGGCCTCCAGCGCGGTAAACCAGGCACAGGATCCGAACAGGCCGGCCAGTTCCTCGGCGGAAACGATGTTTGAAACGTCGGACATGGGAATAACTGTGTAAAACTTGGGGAAGCCAGGTCGGCCGGCCGTCTGTCATGCAGGTGACAGACAGCATTTTCGGCGGCCCCGTAAGCTAGGGCAAGCGACGGGGATCAAACTCCCCGCACACGGATAAGGGACGCCTGCGCGTCCCAACTGGAGACAAGCATGAGCGGTATGTTCGACCGCGGCCTTGAGCGCCGCGACGCCAACTACGAAGCCCTGACCCCGGTGGATTTCATCGCGCGCGCAGCCCAGGTCTATGGCCAGCGGCTGGCCATCGTCCACGGCGAGGTGCGGCGCAACTGGGCCCAGACCTACGAGCGCGCGCAGCGCCTGGCCGGCGCGCTGGCGCAAGCCGGCATCAAGCGCGGCGACACCGTGGCCGTGATGCTGCCCAACATTCCCGCCATGGTCGAAGCCCATTTCGGCGTGCCCATGCTGGGCGCGGTGCTCAATACCCTGAATACCCGCCTGGACACCCCCAGCGTGCTGTTCATGCTGGGCCACGGCGAAGCGCAGGCGCTGATCGTGGACACGGAGTACGCCGAACTCGCCCAGCGCGCCCGGGCCGAGTTCCCGCACCTGAAGCTCATTTCGGTGCACGACCTGGAAACCGCCCCGGCGGAGCTGCCCGGCGCGGTCGATTACGAAGCCTTCCTGGCCGGCGCCCCAGCCCGCTACGACTGGAAGCCCCCCGCGGACGAATGGGACGCCATCGCACTGAATTACACGTCCGGCACCACCGGCGATCCCAAGGGCGTGGTCTACCACTACCGCGGCGCCTACCTGAACGCCATCAGCAACATCCTCGAATGGGACATGCCCAAGCATCCGGTCTATCTGTGGACCCTGCCGCTGTTCCACTGCAACGGCTGGTGCTTTGCCTGGACGGTCGCCGCGCGCGCCGGCGTCAACGTGTGCCTGCGCAAGTTCGATCCGCAGACCGTGTTCGACCTGATCCGCAATGAAGGCGTCACCCATTATTGCGGCGCGCCCATCGTGCAGAGCGCGCTGGCCAACGCGCCGGCCGAACTGCGCGCCGGCATCGACCACACAGTGCGCACCATGGTGGCGGGCGCCGCGCCCGCGCCCGCCGTCATCGCCAAGATGCGCGACATCGGTTTCGAATTGACCCATGTGTACGGTCTGACCGAAGTCTATGGACCCGCAGCCGTGTGCGCCCGCCAGGAAGCCTGGGACGCGCTGGACGAGGAAGAACGCGCGCTGCGCAATGCGCGCCAGGGCGTGCGCTACCACCTGCAGGCGGGCGTGTCCGTGCGCGATCCCGACACCATGGAAGAGGTGCCGGCCGACGAGCAGACCGTGGGCGAAGTCATGTTCCGCGGCAACATCTGCATGAAGGGCTATCTGAAGAACGAACGCGCCACCGAACAGGCTTTCGCCGGCGGCTGGTTCCGCACCGGCGACCTGGGCGTGATGACGGCCGACGGCTACGTCCGCATCAAGGACCGCAGCAAGGACATCATCATTTCCGGCGGCGAGAACATCTCCAGCATCGAAGTGGAAGACGCGCTCTACCGCCATCCCGCGGTGGCGGCGGTGGCCGTAGTAGCCATGCCCGACCCCAAATGGGGCGAAACCCCTTGCGCCTTCGTCGAACTCAAGCCCGGCTGCAGCGCCACCGCCGAAGAGATCATCGCGCACTGCAAGCTGCTGCTGCCCGGCTTCAAGGTGCCGCGCGCGGTGCGCTTCGGCGAACTGCCCAAGACCTCCACCGGCAAGATCCAGAAATTCGAACTGCGCGCCGCCGTCGGCGCGACCAAGGCCATCGACGTGGCCGGCCCCGGCAAGGCCGGTTGAATCCCACGTTTCCATCCCATCCAGGAGCTCCGACGCCATGACGTACCAAGCCCCCGTGAAAGACATGCTGTTCGTGCTGAACCACCTTGCGGGCCTGCCGCAAGTTGCCGCGCTGCCCGGCTTCGAGGAAGCCACGCCCGACACCACCCAGGCCGTGCTGGAAGAATCCGCGCGCTATGCCGGCGACGTGCTGGCGCCGCTGAACCATGCAGCCGACCGCGAGCCCAGCTCCTGGCGCGACGGCGCCGTCACCACTTCGCCTGGCTTCAAGCAAGCCTTCGACATGTACGCGGAGGCCGGCTGGCAAGGCATGACGCATCCGGTGGAATACGGCGGCCAGGGCCTGCCCGGCCTGATCGGTTCACCCTGCTCGGAAATGCTGAACGCCGCCAACCTGTCGTTCGCGTTGTGCCCGCTGCTGACCAATGGCGCGATCGAGGCGCTGCTGACGGCGGGTTCGCCTGAACTGAAGCAGCGCTTCATCGAGCCCATGATTTCCGGACGCTGGACCGGCACCATGAACCTGACCGAGCCACAGGCAGGCTCGGACCTGGCCATGGTGCGGTCACGCGCGCAACCCGTGGGCGACGGCACCTACCGCATCTCGGGCACCAAGATCTTCATCACCTACGGCGAACACGATCTGGCCGAGAACATCCTGCACCTGGTGCTGGCGCGCCTGCCCGACGCACCAGAAGGCGTCAAAGGCATTTCGCTGTTCCTGGTGCCCAAGTTCCTGGTCAACGAAGACGGCACGCTGGGCGCGCGCAACGATGTCCATTGCGTGTCGATCGAACACAAGCTGGGCATCAAGGCCAGTCCCACCTGCACGCTGCAGTTCGGCGACGCGGGCGGCGCGCTGGGCTATCTGGTGGGACAGGAAAACCGCGGCCTGGACGCCATGTTCATCATGATGAATGCCGCGCGCTATGCGGTAGGCGTGCAGGGCGTGGCCGTCGCCGACCGCGCCCACCAGCACGCGCTGGCCTATGCCGCCGAGCGCGTGCAGAGCCGCCCGGTGGATGGTTCGTCCAAGGACGCGGTGGCCATCATCCAGCACCCCGACGTGCGGCGCATGCTGGGCACGATGCGCGCCCTGACCGAGGCCGGCCGCGCGCTGGCCTACTACACCGCGGGCCACGCCGATCTGGCGCACGCCAGCCCGGACACCGAAGCCCGCAAGCGCCATCTGGCGGTGCAGGAATACCTGGTGCCGATCGTCAAGGGCTGGTGCACCGAGATGTCCATCGACGTGGCCAGCCTGGGCGTGCAGGTGCACGGCGGCATGGGCTTCATCGAGGAAACCGGCGCGGCGCAATACTACCGCGACGCGCGCATCCTCACGATCTACGAAGGCACCACGGCGATCCAGGCCAACGACCTGGTGGGCCGCAAGACCCTGCGCGACGGCGGCGCAGTCGCCCGCGCCCTGCTGGCGGAAGTCGGCAAGACCGAAGCGGCGCTGGAAGCCCGCAGCGAATCCGCTGCCCGCCTGATGTTGACGCCGCTGCGCCAGGCCCGCGCGGCGCTGGCCGACGCCATCGACTTCGTGCTGGCCAACGCCGCCAGCCGTCCCAACGCGGTGTTCGCGGCCGCCGTGCCTTATCTGCTGCTGGCGGGCACCACGTTTGCCGGCTGGCAGATGGCTCGGGCGCTGCTGGCGAGCTTGGATCTGCGCGAGGAAGATCCTGTTTTCCACGATGCAAAGATCGCGACTGCGCAGTGCTATGCGTTGCATAAGCTGAGCCAGGCGCCGGGGATGGCGGCGGTGGTGCTTGGGTCTGGGGAATATGAGGTGCAGCCGTAACTGTCTATGGTGTGTTGCGGCGGGCCCTTGATACATGAGGGTCTCGTCTGAGGTCTTGTTTGTAGGCGATGGCTTCGGGGTCTCGTTCCAGTGCTTCGTAGGCCGCTCGTCGGCGCGGGCGCCTGAGGGGTGGGCGCCCACGATTGCGGTCCGGAGCGTTCGCTCCGGACTGCCCCGTCGTCATCTTCGTCCAGGCCTTCGGCCTTCCCTTCAGATTCCCTCGGGCGCATCGAGGTTGCCCACCCCTCAGGCGCCCGCGCCGACGAGCTACTTGAATCTTGGATTGGGGCGCTGCTAGAGCCGTGGGCAGGGACGATGCTTGTGTTGCCCGTCATTCTCGGCCGCGCGGGCGGCCGAGAATGACATACGTGATTTCTTGAATTTCGATTGTGTTCGCTTGCGCGGATGCGGTGACTGATTTGCTATTGATCCCCAGCACACGGGGGAGTGGGCGGTGATGGGTGGCGCGCGGCGAATGGCCGCTTGCGCATGCAGACCTGGACGCGCGCCACCCATCCGGCACCTGCGTTGAAATGACGATTGCTGGCCGACCCTTGCGCTTCGCCATCAACCCGAACACAGCACCCACCATATTCAAACTTGGCTCTCGCCAGCCGCACGCGTCATCACGAGAACTCCCCCGTCACCCGCGCGCAGCGCCATCGCGCGACGCAAGATACAGCGTAAGCCCCAAGAGGCCGCCCGCGCGGCCGGCCTGGGGCGGGCCCCGCAAAACACACCACCACCCCCACCGACCGTGGCCAGAACGCCAAGCACACCGCCCGCCCCAGCGCCCGTGGAGATTCAAGCAGCCGAGCCAGTCGCGGCGTGGGCTCGCGATGCGCGGGGCGTCGATAAGCCCGAGGGAATCTGAAGGAGTCGCCGAAGGCGAGGACGAAGATGACGAAGGGGAAGTCCGGAGCGAAGGCTTCGGACCGCAATCGCAGCCCCGCGCATCGCGAGCCCACGACGCGACTGGCGTCTAAAGAACCCCACGACGAGCATCCTGAGAACCAACGGCCAAACGCTCACCACGCGGCAACGTCACCGCCCAGAACGCCAGCGCCACAACACTGATACCCGCCCCCAGCAAGCACACCCCAAGCCACCCCGCCTGCGCATAAACCGCCGTCGAAGCGATTGACCCCAACCCGCTCCCCACCGCGTAGAACATCATGTAGCCACCGACCAATCGACTATGCGCCTGCGGATTCACGCTGAAGATCATGGTCTGATTCGTCACGTGCAGCGCCTGCAAGGCGATATCCAGGACCAACACACCCAACGCCAGCAACCACAGACTCTGATCCAGAAAGGCAATCGGCACCCAGGCCAGGCAGAGCAACGCCAGGCCCACGGCCGTGGTCCGCTCGCCTTGCCCGCTATCGGCCAGCCGCCCTGCCCGCGCCGCCATCAGCACGCCCGCCACGCCCACCAGCCCGAACGCGCCCACCGCGCTGTGCGTCAGCGAATGCGGCGGCGCGCTCAGGGGCAGCACCAGCGCGGTCCAGAAGGCGCTGAAGGCGGCGAACATCAGCAGCGCGATCATGCCGCGCACGCGCAGCACGCGCTCGGTAGCCAACAGGCCGTAGAGCGAGCGCAGCAAGGCCCAGTAACCCATGTCCACCGCGGGCAGCCGGCGTTGCGGCAAACGCCGCGCCAGCACCACCGCCAGCACGGCGGCCAGCGCAGCGGACACGACGTAGACCGCGCGCCAGCCCCACAGGTCCGCCACGGCCCCGGCCAGCGTGCGCGCCAACAGCAGGCCGATCACCACCCCGCCTTGCGCGGCGCCGACCACCCGGCCGCGCTCGCCCGGCGCGGCCAGCGCCGCGGACAAGGCCAGCAGGCCCTGCGTCATGGCCGTTCCCAGCAAGCCCAGCGCCACCATGCCCATCAACAGCCAGGGCGTGCCGGCCGACAGCGCCACGGCCGCCAAAGACAGGACCAGCAGCGCCAGCTGCCCCAGCATCAGGCGCCGGCGGTCCAGCAGGTCGCCCAGCGGCACCACGAACAGAAGCGCCAGCGCGCAGCCCAGTTGGGTGGCCGTGACCACGATGCCTACCGCGCCTTCGGCGATGCCGAACTCTCGGCCGATGGCGTCCAGCAAAGGCTGCGCGTAATACACGTTGGCCACGCTCAGGGCGCAGGCCACCGCCAGCAGCATCACCAGGGATCTGGGCATCGGACTTGGGGGTGCGGAATCGGCGGGTTCTGGTCGGGCTGACATCTCTTGCTCCACTCTGGTTGCGTTATAAAACCAGAATAATAGTTTTCGAGGTTTTATAATGCAACCGAAATTTCGATACGCCAGCCATCACCGCCTTTCCCTCAGCAAGGATCCGACATGGTCAAACGCACTAGTCTCGAAGGCGCCGCCTGCCCGGTGGCACGCTCCCTGGACGCGATCGGCGACTGGTGGTCGCTGTTGATCGTGCGCGACGCCTTCGATGGATTGCGGCGGTTTGGCGAATTGCAGAAAAGCCTGGGCGTGGCCAAGAACATCCTCAGCGACCGGCTGCGCACGCTGGTGGCCCACGGCATCCTCGAAGTGGCGCCGGCCTCGGACGGCAGCGCCTACCAGGAATACGTGCTGACCGACAAAGGCCGGGCGCTCTTTCCAGTAATCGTGGGCTTGCGCCAATGGGGCGAAGACCACTACTACGGCGCGGCCGAACCCCATTCCACGCTGATCGACCGCAAGCGCGGCCAGCCCGTGCGCAAGCTGGAAATCCGCGCGCAGGACGGCCGCCTGCTCGGGCCGGACGATGCCGTGGTGCAGAAGACCGCCCTCCCGGGCTAGGTCGGGGCTAGGCAGCCCCCGCGGCCGGCCATTGCCCGGTCGCCAGCGCGGTGGGCGAGTACGAATCGAAGCGCCAGCGCAAGGCCAGCGCGCCGGGCCGGCGCACCACGCGCCGCACATGCACCCGCCACAGCCGTTCGGCGCCCTCGAACTGCGCGATCTCCGGGCTGTCCAGGATGACTTCAGCAGCGCCCGTCAACTGCAGCACATCGCCGCGCTCGAAGTCGATGAACAGCAGTCCGGCGCGCGGGTTGAGCACCATGTTGCCCAGGGTGTTGAAAAAGCGGTTCCCGGAAAAATCCGGAATGGTCAGCACGTCGCCGTCCACCCGCACGAAGCCCGGCTTGCCGCCGCGGTGCGAGACGTCGACCTTGCGGCCGCCCTCGTCCGCGTAGGTCGCCACGAAGAACGTGTCGGACCGGGCGATCAGCGCCCGCGCCGCGGCGTCCAGCGCGGTGCGCTCATTCGGCGCGCCCGGAAAGCGCAGCGCCGGCGAACGCGAAAACTGGAATTCCCGCGCCTGGATGTATTGCGGGCAATTGCCGAAGGACTGCATCACCGCCACCTCGAAGCGCTTGCCGTCCCAGGCGGCGATGCGGCCGTTGGCGCGGTTGCGTCGGCGCGTGTGCAGCTCGATTCCCAGCAGGCCCACCTGCTGGTCCATCCCCAGGCCGGCCAGCAGCGGATCGTCGGCATCCGGCACGGCGGACACGCGCAGGCTGCGTGGATCGGGCGAGGACACGAAGCCGGGCAGGCCTTCCAGCACGCCGGCCCAGGGATCGCCCTGCCCGTCCACCGCGCCGGCAACCAGAAACGGCAGTTGCTCGAAAAACAGGCGGTGCTGGTCCGGCATGTAGTCGCGGATGACTTTGGGTCCGGTCATCGCCATGCGCTCGGCGATCCCGACGTGGTGTTGCAACAGGCGTTCGCCCGCGTGCCAGGGCGACGGCGGGAGGGCGGCAGGTTCTGCGATGGCCATGGCGTACTCCTTGAGGGCGGCGCCTGTCCTCAGGCGGCCAGCAGGCCCACGGGCGACGAGGCCATGGGCACGAAACGCGGCAGGCTTTCGATGCGGCCCAGCCAGGCGCGGACGTGCGGATAGGCCTCCAGCGACACATTGCCTTCGGGGGCATGCGCCACATAGGCGTAGCAGGCCACGTCCGCAATGGTCGGCGTCGTGCCCGCCAGGAAATCCCGTGCGGCCAGTTCGCCGTCCATGACCTTGAGCAAGGCATGGGCGCGGGCCAGCGTGCTGTCCACGTCATAGGCCGCGCCGAACAGGGTCACCAGGCGCGCAGCCGCCGGGCCGATCGCCAGCGGACCGGACGCCGCCGACAGCCAGCGCTGTACCGCCGCCGCCCCGGCCGGGTCTTCCGGCAGCCAGGCCTGGCCGCCGTAGCGCTTGGCCAGGTAGACCAGGATGGCGGTCGAATCCGCGACCACCACCCCGCCATCGTCGATGACCGGCACCTGGCCGAAGGCGTTCAAAGCCAGGAACGGCGGGCGCTTCTGCTCGCCGCCGCGCAGGTCCACATCGACCTTGCGGTGGGGCACATCCAGCAGGGACAGCATCAGGGCGACGCGATGGGCGTGGCCGGACAAGGGAAAACTGTAGAAGGTCAGCGTAGGGGTATGGGCGGTTTGCATGAGCGGGCTCCAAGTCGGATTCAGACTCCATCTTGGGCCGGCGCCGGGCTCGCGTGAACGGCCAGCGCCGGCAAGACACTCTTGCAGCGGATGAAAGAAAGAGGACGGCCGCCCCGTCCCTTCAAGGCCTGCGTGCGGGCGCGTCCGAGGAACGGGTCGCTACGCCGGCAGCGTCGCCAGGTCGCGCCGCAAGGCCTCGACGCAGAACTCCACGAAGCTGCGCACCTTGGCCGAACTCTTGCGGCCTTCGGGGTACACCAGGTGGACCGGCAGCGGCGGCAGTTCGAAGTCGCGCAGCACCACCTCCAGGGCGCCGCTGGCCAGGTGCCGCGCCACCTGGTAGGACACCACCTGCGTCAGCCCCCAACCCTCGCAGGCCGCGAGCACCGCGGCCTGGAAGGACGTGACCGTCAGCTGCGAATCGACGCGCAGGCTGCGGGGCTGGCCGTCCTGCTGGAAGCGCCATTGCGGCGTGCGGCCCTCCATGGCGGCAGTGACCGTGCAAAAGCGCGGCAGGGACTCCAGGTCCTGCGGCACGCCGTGTTCGCGCAGGAAGGCGGGCGCGGCGCAGACCACGCGGCGTACCTGCCCCACCGGCACCGCCGTCAGCGTCGAATCCGGCAAGGCGCCGATGCGCACCGCCACGTCCACGCGTTCGTCCAGCAGGTTCACCACGCGGTCCACCAGCAGCGTGCGCACGGAGACTTCGCGATGCGCGCGCAGATAAGCCAGCACGGCCGGCATCACGTGCAATTCGCCAAAGAACGCCGGCGCCGTGATGCTGAGCGCGCCCCGCGGCGCGGCCATCGCGCCGGCCACGGCATCGTCGGCCTGTTCGACTTCGTCGAGGATGCGGCGGCAGTCGTCGGCATAGCGCTGGCCGGCCTCGGTCAGTCGCAGGCTGCGCGTGGTGCGCACCAGCAGCAACGCGCCCAACCGCCGCTCCAGCGCCGACACGCTGCGCGTGACGGTGGGCGCGGACATCTCCAGCCGGCGCGCGGCCGCGGCGAAACTCTGTGCCTCGGCCACCGCCAGGAACACGCTCATTTCATGGAATCGATTCACGCCTCGCGGCCTCCGCGCTGATTTTCGGGAAGAGAGTAGAAGCGCGTGCAGGGGCGCGTCAATCCAGTTACAGAGGATATGAGCCGCATGCTTCCCGGCCTCATGCTTGAGCCTCGAACTCCTTGCGCAACCACCCCAGGAAAGCCTTGACCGGCGGGTGGCGTTCGCGGCCCGGCGCGCACAGCGCGGTGTAGGCCGCCCCCGCCACCCGCACCTCAGGACGATACGCCACCAGGGTACCCGCCGCCACGCTGTCCGACACCATGACGGAGCTGGCCAGCACCAGTCCCTGGCCGGCAATGGCGGCCTGCAGGGCATAGTGCTCTTCCTCGTAGGCATGCAGCGCCGCCGGCTTGCGCCAGGACGGCAGGCCGGCGGCCTCGCACCAGTCCTGCCAGCCCTGCTCGTACAGCTGCGAATCGCGCCAGCGCACGGTCACCAGCGACGGCGCGCGCCTGCCCGGACGGGCGGCCAGCGTCGGCGCGCCATAGACGCCGAACCATTCCTGCAACGAGCAGGCGGCGTGCAGCCCGGGCCAGCGCGCCCGGCTGTAGCGGATGGCCAGGTCCACGCTGGCGTCGCGCAACAGGTCCACCGCTTCGGCGCTGGTGTTCAGGTTCAGTTGATATTGAGGAAACGCCGCGTAGAAGCGGCCCAGCCGCGGCACCAGCCACAGGGCCGCGAACGAATGTGTGGTGGACAGGGTCAGCGCGCCCGAGGCCGGCGCGGCGCGCAAGGCGTCCAGGGTCTGCGCCACATCGAGCAAGGCGCCGTGCACGCCGGCAAAAAGGCGCGCGCCCTTCTCCGTCAGGCGCACGCCGCGCGGCACGCGTTCAAAAAGCGCGTAGCCCACGTGCCGCTCGAGCGCCTTGACCTGATGGGACACGGCCGTGGCAGTGACCGCCAGTTCGGCCGCGGCCAGTTTGAAGCTGAGCAATCTGGCAGCCGCCTCGAAGGTGCGCAGCGCGGTCACCGGTAGCGTGGCAAACATGGATTCCTGGCCCTATGGATGAAATCAATTCATCATATTCAAGGATTCATCATTTGTCGCCTTTCAGCCGCCAGGACAGAATTTTCCTCACCACATGGAAACGTCCATGCCAACAAGAGGAATCAAACATGAATTCAGATCATCCCGACAAGCGCCTGCTGATCCTGGTCGGCAGCCCGCGGCGCGACGGCAACAGCGCGGCCCTGGGCGCGGCTGCGCTGCGCGGGGCCGAGGCGGCGGGCACCCAGGCCACGCTGCTGTTCCTGGACGACTACATCGGGGCCTTTTTGCCGGACTTGCGGCGCTCGCCCCCGCCGACCGACCGCTATTCCGAGCTGTTCCTGGAACACTTCCTGCCGGCCGACGGCGTGCTGATCTGCACCCCGATCTACTGGTACGGCATGTCGGCGCAGACCAAGGCGTTCTTCGACCGTTCGTTCAGCCACTATGCCGGCCAGGGACCCGAACCGGAACGGGTCAAGCAGCGCATGACCGGCAAGCGCCTGGGCCTGGCGGTGGCATCCGAGGAAACCTACCCGGGTGCGGCGCTGGGCATCGTGCACCAGATCCAGGAATACGCGCGCTATACCCATTCGGACTTCATCGGCTACGTGCACGGCGCCGGCAACCTGCGCGGCGAGATCGCGGCGGACCCGCGCCAGCCGCTGCAGGCGGCGGCCGAACTGGGCACCACGTTCTTTACCCGCAAGTACTCGGACTACCGGGTGGAAACGCCGCGCGCCCGCAATGTCTGGGAGCCCGCCCCCGCGCTGCGCAGCACGCCGGGCGTGCTGCCGTAGACCTGCTTGAACACGCGGGTCAGATGGGCCTGGTCGGCGAAACCCACGGCATGCGCGGCGTCGGCCAGCGCCAGGCCGTCGCGCAGCAGCGCCCGGGCCCGCGCCACCCGCCAGTTGCGCAGCCAGGCCAACGGCGGCAAGCCGTAGCGCCGGGCGAACTGCTTGACCAGCGTGGTGCGGTGGCGGTCCTGCGCCACCGCCAGGGCCTCCAGGTCCGGCGCGCAGGCTGGGTCCGAGGCCATACGCGCGCGCAGCAGCGAGCAGACGTCGGACGCGTCGTCTGCCGCCGCCGTACGGGCTTGCGCATGTGCCGCCAGCAGGCCGAACAAGGCGGCGGAGAGGCGTTCGCGGCGCTGCGCGTCGGCGATGGGATCGGGCGTGAGCGCGTCCAGCCAGGCCTGGCAGAGCGCCGGATCGCGAATCACGGGACCAGCCAGGCTGGCCCCGCCCGCAAACAACGTGAGTTCGTGATCCCTGAACCAGTCCGGATCGATATAG
Organism: Achromobacter sp. ACM01; assembly: GCF_014851745.1. Taxonomy (NCBI): domain Bacteria; kingdom Pseudomonadati; phylum Pseudomonadota; class Betaproteobacteria; order Burkholderiales; family Alcaligenaceae; genus Achromobacter; species Achromobacter sp. ACM01. The sequence continues at coordinate 189,366 of NZ_JACVAF010000007.1, read as the reverse complement.
GCCATGCGGTACCCCAGCGGCGCGTCCGAGGTGCCCCCGGTATGGACCTGACCGGGCGCAATCACCACCAGATCGCCCTCGCCCGCGGCCTGCGGCACGCCATGCACGGTGAAGGCGCAACGGCCCTGCGCGATGGCGCCGATGGACCAGGCGTCGTGGAAATGCGGCGCATAGCGGTAGCCGCGCAGGTCTGCGATCAAAACATCGCCGGGCAGGCCGGCGCCGCAATGCCAGATATGTTGGGAAACCGCCATGAACAAGTGAGGATGTAGCGCCTAGCCGAAGTAGCTCTGGTCCGATGTGAGCGTGCGGGCCAACAGCCACGCGTTGCGGGGATTCTCGCCCACGCGGCGCACGGCATACGGCCACCAATCACCGCCGAAGGGCAGATAGACCCTGACGTTATAGCCCAAACGGCGCAACGCGAGCTGCCAGTCCGGACGCACGCCATAGAGCATTTCGAACTCGAAGGCTTCTGGCGGCCAGCCGCGCTCCCGCGCCAGCTCCAGGATGGCGCCGGCCAGGCGGTCGTCATGGGTACCGAAAACGGGCTGGAAGCCGGACTCCAGCGCCTCGCGCGACAGCATGATGGCGGCGGCGTCCAGATAGGCCTGGTCGATGCGCGCGCGGCCGGCGTGGTCCAGCGCGCGCTCCGGAAACGCGCCCTTGACCAGCCGCAGCGAGGTGCGCTGACGGATCGCCCAGGCCAGGTCCAGCGGCGTGCGGCGCCGCCGCGCCTGCAGTGTCAGGCCTGCCGGCATGCCGGCTTGCAGCAGTTCGCGATGCAAGGCGCAGGTGCGGTCGCAGAGGGAGGAATCCTCCATGTCCAGCACCATCCAGTCGCGCCCCAGGCCGACCGTCCGGCGCGCCGCCAGGCCGATGCGCCGGGCATTGTCCCGGCCCAGCGCGTCGTCGCGCATATAGCCGATGGCGGTGGGATCGACTGACACGTGCACGTCCAGCCCTGCGTGCTCCAGCGCCCGGCAGGCGCCGAGCGTCTGGGCCACGTTGTGCTCGATGGCCTCGGGATCGTCCACGTACTCGCCCAGGTAGAAGAGCGAGGCGCGGATGCCGTGCGCCTCGCGCAGCCTGGCGGCCGTGCGGACCGCGGCGTCGACGTCCGCGCCGCCGACGAAACGGGCCGCCAGCGACGTGCGGGCCGCCATGGCACGCATCGCCCGCCCCACGCCCGGGCTGCGCGCCAGCGCGATCGCCGTTCTCTGGAACATGCTCATGGGCTCTCTCCCTATAAAGAGAGCCACTGTGCCGGTACCGCGCGCGCCCGTCTTGAACGCCAGTGAAACTTCCTAGTCCAGCGCCAGCGTGCGGGCGCGACCGAACAGCGGGCGCTGCACCGTCTGCGCCAGCAGCACGCCGGCCAGCGTCACCGCGCCGCCCAGCAGGTGGTACATGTGCAGTTGCTCGCGCAGCATGACGAAGGCGGCCAGCGCGGTGAACAGCGGCAGCAGGTTGATGAAGATGCTGCAGCGGTTGGGCCCCAGCCGCTGCACGCCTTCGATCCACAGGAAGGACAGCAGCACCGACGAGAAGATGCCCGCGTACAGGATCAGCGGCACCGTGTTCATGTCCAGCGCAGCCTGCGCCGCCGGCACGCGCAGGTACAGCGGCAGCATGTAGAGCAGCGCGAAGATCGATTGCACGAAGGTGGACTGCCAGGCCGGCAGCGGCACCTTCCAGTGGCGCAGCAACACTCCGTACAGCGCGTAGGACAAGGCAGCCAGCAGCATCAGGCCGTCGCCGACGTGGATGCCGTGCTGGAACACGCTAAGCATGTCGCCCTGGCCCACCAGGTACAGCAGGCCGAGGAACGACAGCGCGCCGCCAGCGGCCATGCCCAGGGTCAGCGGATCCCGCAGGATCACCACGCTGAGCAGCATGCTCAGCAAGGGAATCAGCGCGGTCAGGATGGCCATGTTGGTCGCCGTGGTAGTTTCGGCGGCGCGATAGGACAGCGCCTGGAACACCGCCGACGACAGGGCGCCGTACAGCGCCAGCTTGGGCCAATGGCGCAGGATGGTCTTGCGGTTGCGCCAGGCCGGGCCGGCCGTGAACAGGCCCATCAGGAACAGGGCCAGCACCAGCCGGTAGAAGGTGATGGCGGTGGGCGAGATGGCGCTGGCGGCCATCTTGGAGACGATGACGTTGCCCGCCCAGAACAGAATGGCGAACAACGGAAACAGGTAGGACATGGTGGTTGCGCTCGGAGGATGAGGGATGGTCTCCGGCCGCTTGCGGCGCCGCTTGGGGCTACGCAGGCGGTGGAGTATCGCTATCCTATTGAGCGCGATCCAGTCCGTCTGCCGATGAAAAGGCAGTCACTATCGCAAAATGGACATCGCCGTATCAGGGGCGGAATGGCGCCGGATCCAGCGGCAGCTCCAGCCCGCCCATCTGGGCCGTCAACAGCGCGGCGCTGCCGCAGGCCAGGGTGAAGCCCAGCGCGCCCTGCCCGATGTTCAGCCACAGGTTGTCGGCGGCATGGCTGCGTCCGATCAGCGGCTTGCTGGTGGGAGTGGCCGGACGCAGCCCCGCCCAAGGCGCCGCCTGGCGCAGGTCCAGCGCCGGAAACGCCTCGTGCACCTGGCGCTTGAGCAGCCCGATGCGCGCCGTGTCGATGCCGGCATCGGCGCTGCCGATGTCGACCATGGCCGCGATCCGCAGCACGCCGCCCACGCGGGCGTAGACGATGCGCCGTTCGTAGTCCGTGACGCTGATGCGCGGCGCCACCGAATCGTCGTCCTCGGCCAGCGGCACGCTCAGGCTGTAGCCCTTCAAGGGATACAGCGGCACGTCATGGCCCAGCGGCTTGAGCAGCGCGCGCGTGCCGATACCGGTGGCCAGCACGATGGCGTCAGCGCCGATGTCGCCGTCGCGCGTGTTCACCGCCACGATGCGGCGGCCTTCGCGCTGCAGGCCCGATACCGGATTGGACATGACGCATTGCACGTTGGCCATGGTCTGCAGGCGGTCGAACAGCGCTTCGGTGAACTGGCGGCAGTCGCCCGCTTCTTCGCTGGGGGTGTAGATGGCGCCGGCCAGGCTTGCGCCCATGCCGGCCAGCGCGGGTTCCAGCGCCAGGGTCTGCGCCGCGTCCAGCACCTGCTGTTCAGCGCCGAGGTCGGCCTGGTACGCCACCAGCGCGCGCGCCTTGTCCAGCAAGGCCGGACTGCGGTAGGCGATGAGCTTGCCGTTCTTCAGATGGCCGAAATCCAGGTCTTCCTGCTCCAGCAGCGAGTGCATGACGTCCCGGCTCAGATAGGACAGGCCAGCCAGTTGGACCGTGGAAGCCTTGGCCACCGAGGCCCGGCACGCCAGCGCAAATTGCAGGCACCAGCGCCATTGATGGGGATCCAGCCTGGGCCGGAAACGCAGCGGGGAGTCCTCGCGCAGCAGCCAGCCCGGCACGCTGGGCAGCACGCCCGGACCGGCCAAAGGCGCCACGTAGCTATAACTGAGCTGACCGCCATTGGCGTAGCTGGAGACCTCGGCCGGACGCGCCTGGCTATCCACCAGCACCACGTCATGGCCCTGGCGCGCCAGGAAATAGGCCGACGTGACGCCCACGACGCCAGCGCCGATTACGCAAACCCGCATACTCTTAGATCCAGAAAGACAGGGACACGACGCTATTCTGGGACGCGCCCCGCCCGTCCGGCAAATGCCAAACTCCGCAGGGTCCATAACAAAACATCATGCCCCGCCTCAGGCGGCGCGATGCAGCTTGATGATGGCGGCGGCCGTGGGATCGCGCACCAGGTCGGCCAGGGTGTAGCCGTTGAGCGCCTCGTAGAAGGCCTGCAAGGTCTGCGCCAGCACGCCGGACAGCCGGCATGCGCCGTCCAGCGCACAGGGAGGTTCGCGGCAGTCGATCAGCGGCCCCTGCTGCTCCAGTTGCCGGATCAGGTCGCCCAGCCGGTAGCGGTCGGCGGACTGCGACAGCCGCAGGCCGCCGCCCTTGCCCCGCGAGGTGCTGACCCAACCCTGCTGCGCCATGAAGTGCACCACCTTCACCAGATGATTGCGCGACACGCTGAAGCGGTCGGCGATCTCCGGAATGGTGACGGCGGCGGACCGGTCGCGGCATTGCGTCAGGTACATCAGGACGCGCAGGCCGAAATCGGTGAATCGGGTCAGTTGCATGGCTGGGACGAAAGGGATGGACGCTGGCGGCCCGAAAGTTCAGGCCGCCAGGATACACCGCTCAGGCGGGCGCACCGCCGCTGCCGAAGGCTTCGGCATGGATGCGGTCGGCGGGCACGCCCAGGCCGGTCAAGGCTTCGCGCTGCGCGCGCATGAAGCCGGCCGGGCCACACAGGTAGTAGTCCGCGCCAGGCACGATGACTTCGTCGCGGATGGCGTTCAGATCCACCCGGCCGGCGTAGTCGTAGTCGCGGCCAGGTTGGTCGCCGTGGCCGACCTCCTCGTAGAACACCGCCTTGCGCACGTTGGCGCGTTCGGCGGCGATGCTGTTGACGTGATCGCGCATGGCGTGGACCGAGTTATTGCGGCAGCCGTGCACGAAACGGATCTGGCGCTCGTCGTTCAACCCCACCAGATGGTTCAGGATGGAGACCATGGGCGTCAGGCCCACGCCGCCGCTCAGCAGCACCACCGGCGCGCTGCCTTCCTCGCGCAGATGGAAGTCGCCCTGGGGCGGCGCCACGTCCAGCACCCCGCCCTCTTCCAGGCGGTCATGCAGGGCGTTGGAAACCCGGCCGGCCGGCGTATCGGCGCCCGCCGCTTCGCGCTTGACCGAGATGCGCAGGCGGTCCTGGCCCGGCGCGTCCGACAGGCTGTACTGGCGCGGCTGCATCAGGCCCAGTTCGGGCACGAACACGCGCACCGACACGTACTGGCCGGGACGGTAGGCAGGCACTTCGCCGCCATCGGCCGGCGCCAGGTAGAAGGACGTGATCTCGGCGCTTTCACGCTGCTTGCCCACCACGCGGAACGCGCGCCAGCCCGTCCAGCCGCCCGGCTTGGCGGCCGACTCCGCGTACAGGCGCGCCTCTTCGGCGATCAGCAGGTCGGCCAGTTGGCCGTAGGCCGCGGCCCAGGCCGCCACCAGCTCTTCCGTGGCTGCCTCGCCCAGCACTTCGCTGATGGAGGCCAGCAGATGCTTGCCCACGATCTGGTAGTGCTCGGGCCGGATGCCCAGGCTGACATGCTTGTGCACGATGCGCGTCACCACGGGCATCAGCACGGAAGGATCGTCGATGTGCTCGGCGTAAGCCGCGACCGCGCCGGCCAGCGCCTGCTGCTGCTCGCCGCCAGCCTGGTGGCCCTGGTTGAAGACATGCTTGAGCTCGGGGTTGTGCTTGAACATGCGGGCATAGAAATGCTTGGTCAGCGCGACGCCGTGCGTCTTGAGAACGGGCGCCGTGCCCTTGACCAGGGCGCGGATTTGGGGACTCAACATCAACTGCTCCTTGTGGCGCGATCGGAATCGCCATTAAACATGCATTTATAATACATCTTTAAATGCCCACTGAAAAACCCCGGGCGATTCAATCCGGCCCGCTGGCCCATGCGCCCAGGATGGCAAGCGGCGGTAACACGCAATCGGTCCCCGCGCGCCATTGGGGACGCGTGGCGCCGCCAGCCTGTCCGCGCCACGCCACGGACGCGATCCAGTCCTCGCCCAGGCGCCATGAACAGGCGCGCCACTGCCCCGGCGGCGCACGCAGGCGCCATTCCGCCTTGCCGCCGAAGTCCAGGCCTACCGAAGCCATGTCCGCAGGGAAATCCAGTCCGGCCGCCTTGATGAAGGCTTCCTTCAGCGTCCACAAGAGATAAAAGCGTTCCAATTGGGCTGCGCCTTCCAGGCCAGCCAGCGTGGCTTGCTCGGCCGGCGCGCATACCCACTCGGCCAGGCGCAAGACCTCGCGCGGCCGCACTCGCTCCAGATCGGCGCCCAACTGCCACCCGGCCGGGGCGGACGCGCAGACCGCGTGGCCGCCGCTGTGGCTGAGCGACAGGGCCGCAGGCGGCATGGCCTGCCTGATCTCTTGCAGCAAAGCCCTGCTGACCCGCCAATCGAGCTGCGCCTTCGGGCTGCGCAGCGCTTGTGCGCGCGCGGCGTCCTCCGCTGACAGCTCCTGGCTGCGGTAACCCGCAGCCGCGCCTTTGTCCGCCCACCAGATTAAAAGTTCCTGAACGTTCACGGGAGAAAGTAACAAATAGCAAGCTGAAGTGTAAGAAACAAAGGAAATATTGTGTATTATGTAACGTTTTAAATCAAAATGGCCTGACATCGCCATAGTAGAATCGCGCGCTATGTTGACGTTTTCGATCGCGCAATGGCAGGGTTGGGCGCAAGGAATCGATGGCCCCGGCGACTGGTTGAAATGGGCCGAACATCCGTTCTGCCCGATCGGAAATCAGAATCCGCCCCGCCTGGACTTCCTGCCACCCTTGCAACGCCGCCGCCTGAGCCCGCTGGCTCGCGGGGTGTTCGAGTGCGCGTGGCCATTGGCCGAGGGACGCCCGCCCATGCCGCTGGTGTTTGCCTCCCGCCATGGCGAAACCACCCGCAACTTCGGCCTGCTGCAAGCGCTGGCGGCGCACGAACCCCTGTCGCCCACGGCCTTCGGCCTGTCGGTCCACAACGCCATCGCCGCGCAGTGGTCGATCATACGCCGCGAGACCACTGAATCCGTGGCCTTGTCGGTGGAAGACGACGGCCTGGAGCACGCCTGCATCGAGGCGTCGATGCTGTTCGACGCCGGCCACCAGGACGTGCTCGTGGTGCTGGCCGAGGAACGGCCGCCCGCAGCTTACGCCCCCTGGGTGGATGACGCGCCCTACGCTTATGCGGTCGCCCTGCATCTGCAGCCCGGCGCCGACTGGACCTTGGCCCTGGCCCCGCAGGTGCGGGATGCCGCCGACAGCGCGCAGGCCTGGCCCAATCCCCTGAACCTGCTGCGCCACCTCTTGCTGCGCACGCCCGACTGGCGCCACGCCAACCGCTCCCGACTATGGACCTGGACACGCACGGCATGACTAGCGCCACGCCTCCCCGGCAGGACTTCTGGCTCTGGCGTCTGTTCGCCACCGGCATGGCCTTTACCCTTTTCGGGCTGGGCGGCGTGCTGCTGCGCGTGCTGGTGTTCCCGCCCCAACGCTTGCTGCCCGGCGACAAGGCGGACCGCCAGCGCCGCGCGCGCGGCGCGCTGAACGGCACCTTCCGCCTGTTCATCCGCTTCATGGTCCGCACCGGCATCCTGACCGTGGAATTCAAGGGCGCCGAACGCCTCGGCAAGCCCGGACAGATGATCCTGGCCAACCACCCTTCGCTGCTGGACGTGGTGTTCCTGGTCGGCCACGTCAAGAACGCCAACTGCATCGTCAAGCACGGCCTGGCCACCAACCCGTTCACCCGCGGCCCGGTGGCCAATGCCGGCTACATCACCAACGACGAAAGCTTCGACATGTTCGACCGCGCCGCCGACGTGCTGCGCGCGGGCGAAACCCTGATCGTCTTTCCCGAAGGCACGCGCACGCCGCGCGACGCCATGCCGCGCTTTCATCGCGGCGCCTGCGCCATCGCGCTGCGCGGCGCGCGCGTGGTCACGCCCGTGGTCATCAGCATGAATCCCCGCAGCCTGACCAAGGGCGAGCCCTGGTACCGGATTCCGCCCTGCCGCATGCGCTATGTGATCCGCGTGGGCGAGGACATCGATCCCGCCTCCTGGAGCGGCGCCCATCCGCTGCCCATCGCCGGACGCAAGATGAACGATTACCTGCACGCCTATTTCGAAGCCGAGCTGGCGCCCGCCGCGCCTGCCGGCGCCATCATGAATGAACAACCGCCTCGGGCGGTGGAAGTGGAGTCCTGACCGGATGAACCAACTGGAATTTGAACTCAAGACCCTCGTCATCGACTCGCTGGGCCTGGAAGACATCGCGCCCGACGATATCGACAGCGACGCCCACCTCTTTGGCGACGGACTGGGGCTGGACTCGGTGGACGCCCTGGAGCTGGGCCTCGCGCTGCAAAAGCGGTACGGCATCACCATCGATCCCGAGACGCGCAACATGCGCGAGCATTTCGCCAGCATCGCCAAGCTGGCCGAGTTTGTCACCGCGCAACGCCGCGCCTAAAGGATACGGAGTCCAGGATGCATACCCGCGACGAAATCTTCAACACGCTGCGCGGCGCGCTGGTCGAACTGTTCGAGATCGAACCTGAACGCATCACGCCCGAAGCAAACCTGTACACGGACCTGGAGATCGACAGCATCGACGCCATCGACCTGATCGACCATGTGCGCCGCCAGACCGGCCGCAAGCTCGACGCCAACGACTTCCGCACCGTGCGCACGGTCGAGGACGTGGTGCAGGCCATGTGCCAGAAACAGGACCCCGCCGCATGAAACGCGGCGTGGCGGCAGCCCTGGCCGTGGCCGGCATCGCCTATCCCTTCGCCGTCCATGCGGCGCTGGGACGGGTAAGCGCCGCCTGGCTGGCGCTGCCGCTGGCCCTGCTGTGGCTGGCGCGCGGCCTGACCGCGGATGCCGCCCGGCCGGGCGCGCGCCTGCTGCCCGCTGTGGCGGTGGCCTTCTGCCTGGTCCTGGCCGTTTCGAATTCGCAAGACTGGCTGCGCTGGTATCCCGTGCTGGTCAACGGCATGATGCTGGCTATCTTCGGCGCCAGCCTGCGGCGCGGCCGCCCCGTGATCGAGCAACTGGCCCGGCTGCGCCACCCAGATCTGCCGCCCGAAGGCGTGCGCTATACCCGCAATGTCACCCGCGTGTGGTGCGCCTTTTTCGCCCTGAACGGCAGTGTGGCGGCGGCCCTTGCGGCCTGGGGACCCTGGAGCTGGTGGACCGTCTACAACGGCGCCGTGAGCTATGTGCTGATGGGCCTGCTGCTGGCGGGCGAATGGCTGCTGCGCCCCGCCGCCGCCAAGGCGGCGTAACGCATGGCCTGGACCGATCTCGCGCAGCTGCTGCTGCCCGCCCCGCCTGACTTGGCCGATGCGCTGGTCGCCGACGAGCCGCCACTGACGCGCGAGGCGTTTGCTCGCGCCAGCCTGCAGGCCGCGGGCGCCTTGCAAGCCAGGCAGTTGCAACGCGTCGCGATCTGGTTCGAGGACGCCGCCCGCATGGCCGTCGCGTTGTTCGCATGCTGGCGCGCCGGCGTGGTCGCGGTGCTGCCGGGCGACGCCCAGGCGCAGACCTGCGCCACGCTCGACGCCATGGTGGACGCCTGGCTGAGCGACACTGATCTGCCGCTGCCGGCCGAGCGGCTGTGCCGGCTGGCCGAGCTGCAAGGCCACGCACCGCTCGCGCCCGCCGAACTGGACCCTGCGCTGACGCTGGTGCTGTGCACTTCGGGATCCAGCGGCACGCCCAAACATATCGCCAAGCACTGGCGGCAACTGATGGACGAAGTCCGCGCGCTGCAGCAGCAATGGCCGGATGCGCGCGGCCCCGTGCTGGGCAGCGTATCGGCGCAACACATGTACGGCCTGCCCTTCAGGGTGCTGTGGCCGCTGTGCGCCGGGCGCCAGCTGGACCGGCCGCAGCGCCTCTATCCGGAAGAGCTGCAGCAGGCCAGCCTGCGCCATCCGGCCTGCACCTGGATCGCCAGCCCGGCGCTGCTGCGCCGCCTGGGACAGCGGCTGGATTGGGACCAGCTGCGCGGCCGCCTGACCCGCATCCACTCGTCCGGCGGCGAATTGCCCATCGACGCATCCGACCATATCGCACAGCACCTGGGACTGCGCCCCAGCGAGATCTACGGCAGCTCCGAAACCGGCGCCGTCGCCTGGCGCGAAGGCGACAGTCCCTGGCAGCCGCTGCCCGGCGTGGCCGTCGACCTGAACGCCGAAGGCGCGCTGCGCGTGCAATCGCCATGGGTCAACCCGGCCGAGGCGCAGACCGCCGACGGCGCGGAGCTTGCGCATGACGGTTTCCGGCTGCTCGGCCGCCTCGACCGCATCGTGAAGATCGAGGAAAAGCGCATTTCCCTGCCCATGCTGGAACAGGCGCTGGCGCGCCATTCCTACGTCGCCGAAGCGCGCCTGGGAGGTCTGGCCGGGACCTCGCGCCTTGCCGCGCTGGTCGCCCTGTCGGCCGGCGGCCTGCATGCTTTGCGCAACCAGGGCCGCAAGGCGCTAGTGGATGCGCTGCGCGCGCATCTGGCCCCAGGCTTCGAATCGCTGGCCATTCCGCGCACCTGGCGCTTCTTCGCGCAACTGCCTGCCAACGCCCAGGGCAAGCTGCCGCGCGGCGTGTTCGAAGCGGCCGCGGGCCCCCGGCCGCTTGCGCCCGAGGCGCAGGAACTGCCGCGCCTGGCGGATCACGAACGCCGCTACCGGCTGGAAATCCCCTGCGACCTGGCGCATTTCAGCGGCCACTTCCCCACTGCTCCCGTTGTGCCCGGGGTTGTCCAGATCGGCTGGGCCATGTCGCTGGCACAACGCGACCTCCATCCCGAGCTGCGTTTCGCCGGCATGGAAGCCCTGAAATTCCAGCGCCTGCTGCGTCCGGGCGATACCGCCATGCTGGCGCTCAAATGGGACGCCTCGAAGCAGAAGCTGTATTTCGCCTACACGGTCAACGGCGCGCCCTGCTCTTCCGGCCGCATTCTGCAGGCAGGCGGCCATGGCCCCGCATAAGCTCTGCGCGCTCATTCCCGTGTACAACCACGGCGCCACGGTCGCCGCGGTGCACGCGCAGCTTGTGGCGCAAGGCTTGCCCTGCGTGCTGGTGGATGACGGCTCCGAACCGTCTTGCGCCGCCGCGCTGGATGCGCTGGCCGCCCAACCGCATACGCATCTGCTGCGGTGCGCGGTCAACGGCGGCAAAGGCGCGGCGGTGCAGGACGGGCTGCGCGCGGCGGCGGCGCTGGGCTATACCCATGCCTTGCAGGTCGACGCCGACGGTCAGCACGCCCTGACGGACGCGGCGGCCTTCGCCGCGGCCTCCCGTGCTCGCCCCGAAGCCCTCGTCTGCGGCGCGCCGCTGTATGGCGACGACGTGCCACGCAGCCGTCTCTATGGCCGCTGGCTGACGCGCGTGTGGGTCTGGATCAATACGCTTTCGCTCGACATCCCCGACGCCATGTGCGGTTTCCGCGTCTACCCGCTGGCCGCGGCGCTGCCCGTGATCGACGGCGCGCGCGTGGGCCGGCGCATGGATTTCGACATCGCCGTCCTGGTGCGCCTGCACTGGCGCGGCGTCGCGATGGTCTGGCTGCCGACGCGCGTGGCCTACCCGGAAGGCGGCATTTCCCACTTCCAGGGCCTGCGCGACAACCTGCTGATCAGCCGCATGCACGCGCGCCTCTTCTTCGGCATGCTGGCGCGCTCGCCGGCGCTGCTGTGGCGCCGGCTTGCCGGAGGTCAGCGTCCATGAGCGCCACAGATCAGCATTGGGCCGATCAGCCCGAGCGCGGCAGCGCCCTGCTGATGCGCCTGACCGCCTGGGCCGCGCGCACCCTGGGCCGCCGTTTGGTCGCGCCCGTGGTCTGGCTGGTCGTGCTGTATTTCTATGTCAGCGGCGCCCGCGCCCGGCGTTCGATCGCGGCCTACCAGCGCCGTCTGGCGCAATCCGGCACGCTGGCCGAGCCGCTGCCGCGCCGCATGCCGGTCTACCGCCAGTACCTCGCGTTCGCCAACGCCATCCTGGACAAGCTGGACGTCTGGCAGGGCAAGATCACGATGGCCCATCTGGACATCTCCGACCCTGACGGCCTGCACGCGCAGATGGGCAGCAACCGCGGCCAGATCCTGGTGGGCTCGCACCTGGGCAATATCGAGGTCTGCCGCGCGCTGGCGGAGCAAAGCGGCACCTTGAAACTCAATGTGCTGGTCCACGACAAGCACGCGGTTCACTTCAGCCGGCTGCTGCACGAGGCCGGCGGCGGGCTGCGCATGATCCAGGTCAGCGAACTGGATGCTCCGGCCATGCTGGACCTGGCGCAGCGCCTGGACCGCGGCGAATGGCTCGCCATCGCCGGCGACCGCGTGCCGCTGCAGGGCGACCGTTGCACGCCGGTGGACTTTCTGGGCGCCAGCGCGCTGTTCCCGCAAGGGCCCTGGCTGCTGGCGGGCCTGTTGCGCTGCCCGGTCAACCTGCTGTTCTGCACGCGCCACGGCGCACGCTACCGCGTCGCGATGGAACGCCTGTCGGACGGCATCGAATGGACGCGCGCCACGCGCCAGGCCCGGATCGCCGAGCTGGCCCAGCGCTACGCCGACCGTCTGGCCGCACACTGCCACCTGGCGCCGCTGCAATGGTTCAACTTCTACCCTTTCTGGAAAGACGATGCGTAAACGGGGCGCCATTGGCGCTGAAGTCGAAATCCGTGTGCCCTTCTTCGACGTGGATCCGCTAAACGTCGTCTGGCACGGACACTACGTCAAGTATCTGGAACAGGCCCGCTGCGAACTGCTGGACCTGCTGGGACACAACTACGACGCCATGCGCGCCAGCGGCTACGCCTGGCCGGTGATCGACCTGCATCTGCGCTACGCGCAGCCCGCACAATTCGGCCAGCGCCTGAAGGTGCGCGCCGAACTGGTGGAATGGGAGCACCGGCTGAAGATCAACTACCTGATCCTGGACGCCGCCAGCGGCCAGCGCCTGACGCGGGCCACGTCCGAACAGGTGGCGGTCTGCATCCAGACCCGCGAGATGCAGCTGACCTCGCCCGCCGCGCTGGTCGATGCCGTGCAACGCAAGCTGCAATCGATGGAGACGCCCGCATGACGCGCCGCCTGGTTTTCATACGCCGCCTGTGCGCCCTGCTGGCCTTGGCCCTGCTGCCGCTGGCCGCTCGCGCCTTCGACCTGGCCGACCTGCAAACGCAGCTGAACGCCACGCCGGTGGTGCGCGGCCATTTCGTGCAGCAGAAGTTCCTGCGCTCGCTGCCGCAGCCGCTGACCAGCCGCGGCGATTTCACGCTGGCGGCGGGCAAGGGCCTGCTGTGGCTGCTGCGCACGCCGATCGCGCAGGACCTGCGCATCGACGCCCGCGGCATCTCCCGGCGCGACGAAGCCGGCAAATGGCAGGCTCTGCCGCAGCATTCCGGCGCCGGCCGCGAGAACCGGCTGTTCCTGTCCGTGCTGGCAGGCGACACCGCCGGGCTGCGCGAAAACTTCGACCTGGCGCTCACTGGCGACGCCAATGCCTGGCAGCTGCTGCTGACGCCGCGCTCGGTTCTGCTGCGCCAGATCTTCGACAACATCCAGATCAACGGGGGCAAGCTGGTGGACCGCATCGAACTGCGCGAGACGCAGGGCGACCGCAGCGTGCTGCAAATGACGGATGCGCAGGCCGCCCAGGCCCTGACCGCCGAGGAGCAACGTGCGTTCGCCGATTGAGCGCTGGCTGCCGCGGCTGTTCAAGCTGGGGCTGCTGCTGATTCTCTGCGCCGGCGCCTGGCAAAGCCGCCACGGCTGGCCGGTGTCGGCCAACCTGATGGAGCTGGTGCCCCAGGCCGGCGCCGACGCCACCCGCCAATTAGCCGAGGCCCGCATCCAGGAGCCCCTGTCGCGCCAGCTCATCGCGCTGGTCGCGACTCAAAGCGCAAACGCCGGCGCGGATGCCGCGGCCCCCGCGCGCCTGCTGGCGCAGCGCTGGACCGACAGCGGCCTGTTTTCTTCCGTGCAGGTGGAACTGCAAATCGACGTGCCCGCGCTGCGCGCGCAACTGCTGGCGGGCCGGCTGGCCATGCTGCCGGCGGCCGACCGGCATCAGCTCGAGACCGATCCCGCGGCCTACGCCCAGCGCCGCGCACGCGAGCTGTCCGATCCATTTTCATCTTCGGGCCTGGTGCCGGCGGACCAGGACTGGCTGGGCCTGACGCGCCGCGCCGAACAGGCGCTGCGCCCAGGCGGCGCGGTGCAGTACGACATGGGCACGGGCACCCTGCAGGCCGAACACGCCGGCAGACGCTGGATGCTGGTGCGCGCCGAAACCCGCGGCGATGCGTTCGACGCGGCCGCGCCCCAACAAATCGCCGCGCAGCTCGAACAGGACCGCGCGGCGCTCGGCGCGGCCGGCGCCGAGCTGCTGGTGGCCGGCGGCCCCCTGTACGCCGCCGCAGGCCGGGCGCAAGCGGTTGCCGAAAGCAGCTGGATCGGTACCGGCGCCACCATCGGCATCGTGCTGGTCCTGCTGCTGGCGCTGCGGCGCGTGCGCGCGCTGCTGGCTTTCGTGCCGGTCGCCGTCGGGCTGCTGACCGGCGCGGTGGCCTGCGTGGCAGTGTTCGGCTCCATCCACGTCCTGACCCTGGTGATCGGCGCGAGCCTGATCGGCGTAGCGGTGGATTTCCCCATGCATTGGCTCGGCAAGAGCTATGGCATGGCCGACTGGCAGGCCTGGCCCGCGCTGCGGCGCGTCCTGCCCGGGCTGACCATCAGCCTGGCAGCCAGCCTGGTCGGCTACGTCGCGCTGGCGTTCACCCCGTTCCCCGCGCTGACGCAGACCGCGGTGTTCTCGGCCGCCGGCCTGCTGGGCGCCTACGCCTGCACCGTGTGCCAGTTGCCGGCCTGGATGGACGGCTGGCGGCCCCGCCCCTGGCAGCCGCTGCTGCGTTTTGCCGAGGCCGCGCTGCACGCGCGTCAGCGCCTGGCCGGACGCCGCGCCGCGCTGTGGCTGGGCGCCCTGGCCCTTATCGCCGCCACTGCCGGCGGCATCAGCCGGCTGAGCATCCAGGACGATCTGCGGCAATGGCTGAGCCTGCCCGCGCCCTTGCTGCAGCAGGCCCGGCAGATCGGCGAAATCACCGGCTTCATGCCGACCAGCCAGTTCTTCCTGGTGCGCGCGCCCGACGCCGACGAGCTGCTGCGCAGGCAGGCGCGGGTGTCGCAGGCGCTGGATGCGCTGGTCGCGCGCGGCGATCTCGCCGCCTACAACGCCTTGAGCCAGCTGGTCTCGCCGGCCGCCGACCAGAAGGCGCTGGGCGCGACGCTGGCCAGCCTGGCCGGGCAGCCCGACGCCTGGAAGCCGCTTAGCGACATCGGCATCCCCTACGCCGCCTTGCGCCTGGAACTGCAATCCATGGCCGCGCTGCCGCCGCAGGCCATCGAAGACGCGCTGCAAGGCCCGCTGGCCGAACGCTGGCGGCCGCTGTGGCTGGGCGTGCGTGAAGGACAGGCCGCAGGCATGGTGACCTTGCTGGGCCTGCGCGACGCGTCCGCGCTCGAGGCCATCGCCCGGGTTGCCCCGGACGTCACGCTGGTGGACCGCAGCGGCGAACTGAATCGCATGTTCGCGGCCACGCGCATCGAAGCCGCCGAGCTCAAGCTGCTGTCCTATGGGGTCGCGGCGCTGTTGCTGCTGCTGACTCTGGGCCGCGCCGCCGCCTGGCGCATCCTGGCCGTGCCGCTCGCGGCCACCGCATGCAGCCTGGCCGCGCTGGGCTATCTGGGCCAGCCGCTCACCCTGTTCAGCCTGTTCGGTTTGCTGCTGGTGTCGGCCATCGGCGTGGATTACGCCATCTTCATGTACGAGCGGGTCGCGGGCGCGGCCGCCAGCCTGGTCGGCATCCTGCTGGGCGCCGCCACCACGCTGCTGTCCTTCGGCCTGCTCGCCGTCAGCCAGACGCCCGCCATCGCCAACTTCGGGCTGGCGGTCGCGCTGGGCGTGGCCTTCTCGCTGCTGTGGGCGCCATGGATCAATCCGCCGCGCGCCGCCGCGCCGCATCCTGCTTTCAATAACTAAAAGGAAATACCCGGCATGGAACATCGCGAAGTCGTAGTCATAGGAGCGGGGCCGGCAGGCGCGGTCGCCGCCGCCCTGTTGAAGCGCCAAGGACATGACGTCCTGATGCTGGAACGCCAGCAGTTTCCGCGTTTTTCCATCGGCGAAAGCCTGCTCGCCCATTGCCTGGAATTCGTGGAAGAAGCGGGCATGCTGCCGGCGGTGCAGGCCGCCGGCTTCCAGGTGAAGAACGGCGCGGCGTTTGCCTGCGGCGAGCGCTATACCCACTTCGATTTCCGCGACAAGTTCAGCCCCGGCCCCGGCACCACGTTCCAGGTGCAGCGCGCGCACTTCGACAAAGTGCTGGCGGACGATGCCGCCCGCCAGGGCGTGGAAGTGCGCTACCTGCAGGAAGTGACGGCGGCCGATTTCGACGGCGACGCCCCCTTGCTGGATGTGCGCGGCGCCGATGGCGCGTCCTACCAGGTGCAGAGCCGGTTCGTGCTCGATGCCAGCGGCTACGGCCGCGTGCTGGCGCGCCTGCTGGACCTGGAGCGCCCGTCGTCGATGCCGCCGCGCAAGGCCATCTTCACCCATATCGAGGACCGCATCGACGACCCCGCCTTCGACCGCGAGAAGATCCTGATCAGCGTGCACCCGCAAGAACGCGGCATCTGGTACTGGCTGATCCCCTTCTCCAACGGCCGCTGCTCGTTCGGCGTCGTGGGCGGCGAAAACCTCTTCGGCGGCCCCGGCCAGGACCTGATGGCGACGCTGCGCGAGATGGCCGACGCCGCGCCCAATCTCAGGCGCGTCCTGAAGAACGCCGTCTGGGACACGCCCGCCAATACCATCGGCGGCTATTCGGCCAGCGTGACGCAGCTGCACGGCCCCGGCTACGCGCTGCTGGGCAACGCGGCGGAATTCCTGGACCCCGTGTTTTCCTCGGGCGTCACCATCGCCCTGCGCTCGTCCAAGCTGGCGGCCGACGCGCTGCACCGCCAACTGACCGGTGCGCAGGTCGACTGGCAGGCCGAATTCGCCGATCCGCTGATGGTGGGCGTGGAGACCTTCCGCGCCTATGTCCAGGGCTGGTACAGCGGGGAATTCCAGGATGTGGTCTTCTACGAGAACGCGCAGCCCGAGATCCGGCGCATGATCAGCTCCATCCTGGCGGGCTACGCCTGGGACCGGAACAACCCCTTCGTCGCCAACCCGCAGCGCCGCCTGCGCATGCTGAGCGAACTTTGCCGCGGCGCCGAAGCGCAGCCGCTGCCCGCCTGATCCCGACCATGGCCGCCACCCGCTCCTCCTTCCTGTCCGCCGCGCGCACCCTGGGCGCGCTGCTGGCGCTTGCCCTGCTGGCAGGCTGCGCGGGCGCGCCGCCATTGCCGGCGCGCAACGCGGACTTCACGCTGCCGCGGCAGCTGCATGTGGTGCAGGCCGTCGCCGGCCAGCCGCCGCTGGACACGCTGCTGGTGGTGCAGCGCGAAGGCGCCGCCTTGCGCTGGTCCCTGTTCGATCCCATGGGCGTGCCGCAGGCGCGCCAGATGCTGGAACGCGGCCAATGGCGCAACGACGGCTTCCTGCGGCCCAATGCCGGGGCGCGCGATCTGTTCGCCGCCCTGATGTTTGCGTGGACGCCCGAAGCGGAACTGGATGCGGCCTACGGCGCCGGCAACTGGCGCGCCAGCCGCGAGGACGATGGCGCGGCGCAACGCGAACTGCTGGACCGCGGCGGTTCGCGCTGGAGCGTGCGCTGGCCGCAGGCCGCGCAGACCGGCACGTTCATCATCACCACTGCCGACCAGGTCACCTGGCGGATCTCGCCCTTGAAGGAGCAGCCATGAACACCTGGTTGGGTACGCCCGGCGTGGTGTGCGCGCTGGGCGCCGGCATCGACGCGGTAGCCCGCGCCGCCTTCGCCGGCGACACCTCGGGCATGGGCCCGCAGCCGGATTGGGTCCATGGCCGCACGCTGACGCTGGGCGGCCATGCGGACGCGCTGCCGCCCATCCCCGACACGCTGCCCGCCCATCACCACAGCCGCAACAACCAATTGCTGCTGGCCGCCGCTTTGCAGATCGAACCGCAACTGCGCGCCGCCGTGGCCCGCCATGGCGCCAGCCGCGTCGCCGTCGTGCTGGGCACCAGCACTTCCGGCGTCAACGACAATGCGCCGGCCTTCCGCCAACTGGCGGCGCAGGGCGCATGGCCGGACGGCTACGACTACCGCCGCCAGGCGCTGTCGTCCCCCGCCGCCTTTTTCGCGGACTGGCTGGGCGCCACCGGCCCCGCCTACACGCTGTCCACGGCCTGCACCTCCAGCGCCCGCGCCCTGCTGTCCGCGCGCCGCCTGCTCGCCTCGGGCCTGTGCGACGCCGTGGTCTGCGGCGGCGCGGACACCCTGTGCCGCCTGACCATCAACGGCTTCGCCACGCTGGAAGCCATCGACGACATGCTGTGCCTGCCCTTCTCTGCTAACCGCCGCGGCATCAACATCGGCGAAGCCGGCGTGCTGTTCCTGATGGAACGCGAGCCCGCAGGGGAGCGCTCCGTGGCGCTGCTGGGCGGCGGCGCCAGCTCCGACGCCTGGCACATGTCCGCGCCCGAACCCAGCGGCGCCGGCGCGCGGGCAGCCATGCAGGCCGCGCTGCATTCCGCCGGCGTGGACGCGGCCAGCATAGGCTGGGTCAATCTGCACGGCACCGGCACCCTCCACAACGACGCCATGGAAAGCCAGGCCATGCACGCCGTCTTTCCGCAGGGCGTGCCCTGCGCCTCGACCAAGGCGCTTACCGGCCACGCGCTGGGCGCGGCAGGCGCGCTGGAAGCGGCGCTGGCCTGGGCCACGCTGTCGGCCGGCAATGCCGAAGGACGGCTGATGCCCCACGTCTGGGACGGGCAGCCCGATCCAACCCTGCCGGCGCTGGATTTCAGCACCGCGCAGCACCGCTACGCGCAAGGCCGGCCGCGCCTGGCCATGAGCAATTCCTTCGCCTTCGGCGGCAACAACGCCAGCCTGATCCTGGGAGCCCAAGCATGACGACCTGGCCGGTATCCAGCCTGCTGCCGCACGCCGGCGACATGATCCTGATCGACGAGGTCTGCAGCCACGACGCCGACAGCCTGACCGCGCGAGCCGTGGTCAGGCCCGGCCCCTACTCGCTGCCCGACGGCTCATTGCCGCCATGGCTGGGCATGGAGCTGATGGCGCAGGCCGTGGGCGCCTGGGCCGGCTGCCAGGCGCGCCAGGCCGGCGAACCCGTCAAACTGGGCTTTCTGCTCGGCACCCGGCGCTACGAAAGCCACGCGGACGCGCTGCCCGCCGGCGCCCGCCTGACCATACATGCGCGCCGCGGGCTGATCGACGCCAGCGGCATGAGCGTCTTCGAATGCGAACTGCGCGACGACGCGCGCCTGCTGGCCAAGGCCAGGCTGAACGTCTATCAGCCCAAGGACCCCGCCGCTTTTATCCAGGAAGAATCACCCGAATGAGCACCGCCCCGATACTCGTAACCGGCTCGAGCCGCGGCATCGGCCGCGCCATCGCGCTGGCCCTGGCCGACGCCGGCCACGACCTGGTGCTGCACTGCCGCCAGCGGCTCGACCAGGCGCAAGCCGTGCAGGCCGAAGTCCAGGCGCGCGGACGCCAGGCGCGCGTGCTGCAATTCGATGTGGCGGACCGCCAGCAATGCGCCGCCGCCCTGCAGGCCGACATCGACGCGCACGGCGCCTATTACGGCGTGGTCCTCAACGCCGGCCTGACCCGCGACGGCGCGTTTCCCGCTTTGACAGGCGACGATTGGGACCAGGTGCTGCGCACCAACCTCGACGGCTTCTACAACGTGCTCAGTCCGCTCGCCATGCCCATGATCCGCCGCCGCGCGCCTGGCCGCGTGGTCTGCATGGCGTCCGTGTCCGGCCTGATCGGCAACCGCGGCCAGGTGAACTACAGCGCCTCCAAGGCCGGCCTCATCGGCGCCGCGAAAGCTCTGGCCGTGGAACTGGCCAAGCGCCAGATCACCGTCAACTGCGTGGCGCCGGGCCTGATCGACACCGACATGATCGACGAGCACGTGCCGGTCGAGGAAATCCTGAAGGCCGTGCCCGCGCAACGCATGGGGCGGCCCGAGGAAGTGGCCGCCGCCGTCGTATTCCTGATGTCTCCCGGCGCCGCCTACATCACGCGCCAGGTCATCGCCGTCAACGGAGGGCTGTGCTGATGAAACGCGTCGTCATCACCGGCATGGGCGGCATCAGCGCGCTCGGCAACGACTGGTCCAGCGTGCAGCAGGCGTTCCAGGCGGGGCGCAGCGCGATCCGCGTCATGCCCGACTGGTCGCGCTACGCCGAACTGAACACCCGCCTGGCCGGCCCCATCGAAGGCTTCCAGACGCCCGCGCACTGGACCCGCAAGCAGTTGCGCAGCATGGGACGGGTTTCCCAGCTGGCGGTGCGCGCCGCGGAACTGGCGCTGGACGACGCGGCGCTGCTGGGCGACCCATGCATCGCCGACGGTCGCATGGGCGTGGCCTGCGGCTCCTCGGTGGGCAGCACGGCGGAAATCCGCGCCTTCGGCAACATGCTGCTCAATGGCGTCACGGATGATCTCAACGCCAATTCCTACGTCCGCATGATGCCCCACACCACCGCGGCCAACGTCGGCATCTTCTTCGAGCTGAAGGGCCGCATCATCCCGACCTCCAGCGCCTGCACCTCGGGCAGCCAGGGCATAGGCTACGCCTACGAAGCCATCCGCTACGGCCGCCAGGAGCTGATGCTGGCAGGCGGCGCGGAAGAGCTCTGCGCCAGCGAAGCCCTGGTGTTCGACGCGCTCTACGCGACCAGCCAGAAAAACGACACGCCCGAACTCACGCCGCGCCCCTACGACCGCGACCGCGACGGCCTGGTGATCGGCGAAGGCGGCGGCATGCTGGTGCTGGAATCGCTGGACCACGCACTGGCGCGCGGCGCGCGCATCCACGCGGAAATCGTCGGCTTCGGCAGCAATTCGGACGGCACGCACATCACCCGCCCCGAGGCCGGCACCATGCGCATCGCCATGGAAATGGCGCTGGCCGACGCGGGCCTGCCGCCGCAAGCCATCGGCTACGTCAACGGCCACGGCACCGCCACGGAACAGGGCGACATCGCCGAAACGCAGGCCACGCACGGCCTGTTCGGCAGCCGCATGCCCATCAGCTCGCAAAAGAGCTACCTGGGCCACACCCTGGGCGCCTGCGGCGTGCTGGAGTCGTGGTTCAGCATTGAAATGCTCAACCGCGACTGGTATGCGCCCACGCTCAATCTGCGCAACGTCGACCCGCGCTGCGGCGAACTCGACTACCTGACCGAGGGCCGCAACATGAGCAACGAATATGTCATGAACAACAACTTCGCCTTTGGCGGCATCAACACCTCGTTGATCTTCCGCCGCTGGCGCTGAAGTTCGCAATATCCGCGTTTTTCCCTCTCAAGAATGGAATGCCTGTCATGAACGTTTCTTACAAGCTGTCCGCCGCCCTGCTTTTGTCGCTGGCATGCTCGGCGCAAGCCCTGGCTGCGGATCGTACCGTCCATCTGCCCATGCAGGCCGCAGTCGAAGCCGCCCAGGCCGCCGGCAAGATCGACGGCAGCGTCAAGTTCTACCTTGCCGGCACCGGCCCCAAGGGCACGGTGCTGGAATCCGGCGTCGTCACCAACCGCAAGACCAACGCCTTCGCCAAGAAGGACGAGGACGCCTGCCTGTGGGTGGCCCAATCCGCCATCATCGCCCTGCACGAAGCGGCCAAGAAGGCCGGTGCGAACGCGGTGACCAATATCATCAGCTACTACCGCAAGAACGAATACAGCAGCAAGACCGACTACGAATGCCATGCCGGCGCGATGGTGGCCGGCGTCGCCCTGCGTGGCGACCTGGCCAAGGTAAAGTAAGCAAGGTGAACCGGCGCCCGCGGGAAATCGCCCGCCGCCGGAAATCGCCGGCCGCCGGTTTAAACTGCTTGTTTGTCGCAACACCACAAAGGTTTACCCATGAGCACTGCTACGCTCAAGACCCGCCTCTCCGATGCCGTCAAGGACGCGATGCGCGCCAAGGCCGCCGAACGCCTGACCACGCTGCGCTTCCTGCTGGCTGCCGTCAAGCAGAAGGAAGTGGACGAACGCCGCGACCTGAACGACGCCGAGATCACGGCCATCATCGAAAAGCAGGTCAAACAGCGCCGCGAGTCCATCGCCGCGTTCGAACAGGCCGGCCGCACCGAAACCGCCGAACAGGAAAAGGCCGAACTGCTGGTGCTGCAGGAATTCCTGCCGCAAGCCGCCACGCCCGAGGAAGTCTCGGCCGCCATCGACGCCGCGCTGGCGGAAGTGGCCGCGCAGGGCGTGACCGGCGCGCCCGCCATGGGCAAGGTCATGGCGCTGCTGAAGCAGGCCCTGGCCGGCCGCGCCGACATGACGGCGCTGTCACAGCAAGTGAAGGCCCGCCTGGCCTGAGTCCGCACATGCCTGGCTGCCGTTCGGCTTCCAGCCAGACACGGTAGCCAGCCGCCCCGCTCGGCTCAGAACGCGCCCCCGAACAGATCGGGCTGGCGCGACTGCTCCTGCGGGTCGGCGAAATTGCTCATCCCCACCCCCGCCAGCCGGTACAGCGTTTCCGGCGGCAAGTCCACGCGCTCGCACAGCAGCCTGGCGACGGCGGCCAGCTCCACCGCCGATCCGGGCGGGTTCAGGCTGGTCTGGCTGCGCGTCAGGATGCGGAAACGGTCCGTCTTCAACTTGAGCACCACGGTACGGCCCAGGGCGCCCTTCTTCAACGCCTGGTCCCACACCCGTTCCGCCATGCGGTCGATGGCCTCGCCCACCGCGTCCAGGCGGATATCCTGCGAGAACGTCGTCTCCGACGATACCTGCTGCAAAGGCTGATCCGTCTGCACCTCGCGCTCGTCGATGCCGCGCGCCAATTCGTACAGGCGCCGGCCATAGCGGCCGAAGTAATGCTCCAGCTCCTGGGCGCTGTGCGTGGCCAGGTCTCCCACGGTATGGATGCCCAGTTGCTCCAGGCGCGCCTGCGTCACCTTGCCCACGCCCGGCACTTTGCGCACCGGCAAGGGCTCCAGAAAGGCCAGCACCTTGGCGGGCCGGACCACGAACAGGCCGTCCGGCTTGTTCCAGTCGGACGCGATCTTGGCCAGGAATTTATTGGGCGCGACTCCCGCCGAGGCCGTCAGCCCGGTTTCCTCGCGGATCTGCTGCCGGATGACTTGCGCGACCTCGGTGGCCGAGGGCAGACCCAGCTTGTTGACGGTAACGTCGAGGTAGGCCTCGTCCAGCGACAAGGGTTCGATCATGTCGGTATGGCGGGCAAAGATCTGCCTGACCTGGCGCGAGACCTCGCGGTAGCGGTTGAAATCCGGCGGCACGTAGATCGCATGGGGACACAGGCGCTCCGCGCGGGCGGCGGACATGGCCGAATGGATGCCGAACCGCCGCGCCTCGTAGGACGCGGCGCACACCACCGAGCGCGGTCCGGTCCAGGCCACGACCACGGGCTTGCCGCGCAGTTCGGGGTTGTCGCGCTGTTCCACGGAGGCATAGAACGCGTCCATGTCCACGTGCACGATCTTCCGTAATTCAATCATGGTGGTGATGCCCCCATGAGCCGTTCATCGCCTGAAACCCCGTGGCAAAACATATATTATGACCGCCGACAACCGACTTTCCATTCCTGCCCGCAACGGTCCATGACTGCAGCCTCCACGCCTCAAACCGACTACTTCGGCCTGACCATCCCCTTCATGCATTTCATCGGCCTGGTGCCCGAGAGCATCGCGCCGGCCTATGCCCGTACCTCGCTGCCCTGGCGCGCCGACCTGACCAACAGCCGCGGCGACGTGCATGGAGGCACGCTGATGAGCGTGCTGGACTTCACGCTCAGCGCCGCCGCCCGCGGCTCGGCCGACGGCACGGAAGGCATGGCCACCATCGACATGAACACCTCGTTCCTGTCGCCCGGCACGGGCGACCTGGTGATCGAGGCGCGCTGCCTGCGCAAAGGGGCGTCGATCGCCTTCTGCGAAGGCGAGGTCCGGCGCGCCGACGGCGAGCTGGTGGCGCGCGCCACCGCCACCTTCAAGATCATCCGCCGCCGCCCGGGCGGGGACTGAGCGCGCCGGCGGCGGCAAGCCGCCAGCGCCCGCGCATCAGTTGGGCAGGTCGCGCGAAGGCTTGACCGGCGGGCGCGGATCCAGCGGCATATAGCTGCTGCACGACACCAGGCTGTAATAGACGGCGTCCTGCATCGCGCGCATGGCGGCCGCGTCCCAGGTGCCCTTGCCCCACACCGCGATGCGCACATCGGTGGTCTTGGGGCCGGCCGCCTTCAATTCGACCCGCGTCATCTCATTGTCGCTATAGGGCGCCAGCACCTGCACCACGCCGGACTGCGCGCTTTCGTTCATGGTGTCCACCACGCGATAGGCGTTGTCGGTGCTGCGCAGGCACGCATTGGCCTGCCGGATCGCCGCGTCGTAGGCGTCCTTGAAGGCCACCGGGGCCTTGAATTCGCTGTGCGGCGACGTGCCGGGCGAAATGCCCATCGAGCAGCCCGCCAGGCCCAGGGCCAGCGCCGAAGCCGCGACCAGTTTCCAGTACATGTGTATCTCCAGATCAGTGCCCGCGATTATCCCGCATATCGGCTGCGCGCGATAAGCGCAGCCGCGTTCACATGATCCCGATGCGGTACTCCAGGTTCTTCACCAGGGTCCGCAGGCGCGGCCCCAGGGTCTCGTACACGTGCTTTTCGTCCAGGTTGTCAGCCGGGATCGTCACGTTGAAGGCCAGCGGCAAGTCATTGGAGCGATAGCGCATCGGCGTGGCGATGCCGCACAGCTCGGCCCGCCAGTCCTTGCTGACCACGCAGAAGCCGTGCTCGGCGATGGCATCGAACGCGGGTTGCAGCGATGGGCCGAAGCGTTCCCAGTCCTCCGGGAACTCCTCGGCCAGCCGGGCGCAGATGAGCTCACGCTCGTCCGGCGTCTGCGCATACAGCAGCGCGCGCCCGGTGGCGGTGCGCAGCAAGGGGCGGGCCGACCCGATGTCCGGGCGCGAGGCATTGGACGCGCCGTCGTGCACCGTTTCCACGTAGACCACCTGCAGGCGGTCGCGGATGGCCATGGACACCGGCCCCTTGGCATAGCGCGCCAGTTCGATCATGTCGTGCGCCGCCAGCTGCCGCAGCGTCAGGTGCACCAGCAAGGGATAGCCCAGCGTCAGCACCGCCGGACCCAGCGAATATTTGCCGGTGCGTTCGTCGCGCCGCAGATAGCCCAGCCCCACCAGCGTGAACGTCAGCCTGGACACCGTCGGGCGCGTCAGGCCGAGCATTTCGGCGATTTCCTTGTTGCCCAGCTGCGGCTCGGCCGCCGAAAAGCACTTGAGCACGTCGAGCCCGTTGGAAAGCGTGGAGGCAAAGCGCGGGTGCGCTTCCAGCGAGGCGCGGGATTCGAGTTCGTAGTTGAGCGGCGTTTTCGAGTGCATGGCGGCCTAGGGATTCGGAGCATTGACAGTATATCGCCTGCCGAAATACAAACATTCCGTTCACTATAAACACTTGAATTCCATTTATTGAAATTGAAAGGGTAGTTGATGACGAATTCCCGCTTTTCCCGCCAGCCGCTGGGCGCCCGCCTGTTCAGCTTTGCCGTGGTGGCCGACACCCACGTCAATGAATCCGAAGACACCTGCGCGTCGCCCTTCGCCACCAATGCCCGCGCCAATGCCCGGGCGCGGCACGTCTTCGCCGACATCGCCAGCCTGGACCCCGCGCCCGCCTTCACCATCCACCTGGGAGACATCGTCCACCCGGTGCCCAGCATGCCTTCGTTCGAGGTGGCGGCCGACCGCTTCAAGGCCATCGCCGGCCAGATCGACATGCCGCTGCACCTGGTGCCCGGCAACCACGACGTCGGCGACAAGCGCATCGACTGGATGCCCGCCGACATCGTCTGCGACGACTACCTGGACAAGTACCGCCAGGTGTTCGGGCCGGACTATTACGCGGTGGACCATGGCGGCGTGCGCTTCCTGTTCCTGAACGCGCTGCTGTTCAACTCCGGACTGGCGGCGGATGACGCGCAGCGCGCCTGGATCGACGAGCAATTGGCAGGCGCCAGCGGCCGCGTCTTCGTGTCGCTGCATTACCCGCCCTATCTGCATGACGCCAACGAACGCGGGTCCTACGACAACATCGACGAGCCCGGCCGCGGCTGGCTGCTGTCGCGCCTGGCCGATCCGCGCGTCGAAGGCGTGTTCGCCGGCCACGTCCACAATTTCTGGTACGACGTCATCGGCGTCGCGGAGGTCTACATGCTGCCGTCGACCGCCTTCCTGCGGCATGACTTTTCCGAGTTCTACCGGGTGCCGCCGGCGGACGAATTCGGCCGCGGCGACGTGGAAAAATTCGGCTATTTCATCGTCGACGTGCATGAGCAGGGGCATGTCGCCAAGCTGATCCGCACGCACGGCGCCATGCGCGGCGAGGCCGAACCGGGCCGGGCGGCGGCGCGCACCCTGCCTACCGTCCATACCAAGACCGCCGCCTGCGACGGCATCGCGGTCGAGATGCGGCATCCCTGGGCCGAGATCGTCGAAATCCCCTGCACCGGCGGCGTACAGGAGTTCGGCCGCAAGCTGGCGCGCAACGACTACCCGCTGATGTCCATGTGGGAAATGGGGCTGCGCACGCTCAAGATTCCCGTGCAGGATCTGCGCGACGACAAGACCTTGCGCCGTGCGCGCCTCATGTCCGACGTCGGCCACCGCTTCGTGCTGACCTCGCTGGGGCTGCCGGACGCCAGGCTGCTGCAACAGGCGCGCGAGCATGGCGTGGCCATCGCCGCTATCGAGATCAACCTGAACGCCCAGGCGCTGGAAGAGGCGGGCGCAGCCTTGCAGCGCCTGCGCGCGCGCACCGACGCCCGCCTTGTCTATTGCAAGATCCGCACGGGCGCGGACGATGCCCACTTCGACGGCAAGCACTACAGCCATTTCGTCAACACCGGCCTGCGTGCGTCCGAGCTCGAAGCGGCGCAATCCGCGCTGCTGCCGCACTTCGCGCAGAAGAACCTGGACGGTTTCACCGTACGCCTGGACTGGGGCGCCGACCTGATCGCCACGCACCAGCAACTGGCCGCGCAGGCGCGCGACTGGGGCGCGACGGTGAACGTGGGCGTCAAGCTGGCCGACCGCCTGGCGGCGGCCAACACCGACGACACCGCCATCGCCGCGCTGGTGGCCGAAGCCTTCCTGGCGGCCCGGACCACGGACGCGGTGAGCTATTCCTTCGACACCTTCATGGACGTGGATCGCGGCTACTTTCCGCGCAACGGCCTGATCGACCGCCGCTACGATCCGCGCCCCGCCGGACTGGCGCTGGCCGCGCTGAACGCGGTCTTTGCAGGCCAGGCCACAGGCGCCGGATCGGTCGAACGCATCGACGGCGAAGCCGGTCTGCGTCTGTGCCGCTACCGCTGCGGCGAGCAGACCTATGAACTGGCCTACGGCCCCGGACCGGCCCTCAAGCGTCAGATCGAGGCCGGCGCGTTCAAGCGCGTCGTCGACCTGACGGCCCAGCGCGCGCTGCAGACCGGGGACGATTGGGCCGAGTACGCGCGCCTGCATCTGCCCGGCCAGGCCGTGCTGTTGATCCAGCGCAGTTGAACCCTCATTCCCCGCACAGGAGCCACCCCATGTTTCGATACGCAATCAAACTCGCGGGACTGCTGGCCGCCGCCTGCCTTCCCATGTATGCGCAGGCGCAGCCCTATCCCGACAAGCCGGTGCGCCTGATCGTTGCCTACACGCCCGGCGGCGCCACCGACGTGATCGCCCGCATCCTCGCGGCAAAGCTCAGCACCAGTTGGGGCCAGCAGGTCATCGTGGAGAACAAGTCCGGCGCCAGCGGCATGATAGGCGCCGAACAGGTCGCGCGCGCCACACCCGACGGCTACACCCTGCTGCTGGCCTACACGCCCGAGGTCTCCATCAACAAGCTGGTCTACAAGCAGATGCGCTACGACCCGTTGAAGGACCTGCAGCCCATCGCCCTGGTGGCGGATGCGCCGCTGGTGCTGGTCAGCGGTCCCAAGCTGCCCGCCACCACCTACGCCGATCTCAAGCAACAAGGCGCAAAGGCGCCGCTGGTGTACGGTTCGCCGGGCATGGGCGGCCAGCAGCATCTGGCCGGCGAACTGCTGCGAGTGCGCTCCGGCATGAACCTGACCCACGTGCCCTACCGCGGCACGGCGCTGGCCGTGGCCGATCTGGTGGGCGGCCAGATCGATATCTTCTTCGCCACGGCGCCAGCCATCATCGGCCAGATCGGCGCCGGCAAGCTGCACCCGCTGTTCATCGCCGGTCCCCAGCGTCAGGACATCCTGCCTTCGACCCCGACGGCCAAGGAGGTCGGTCTGGACGACTTCGACATTTCCAACTGGTTCGGCCTGTTCGGCCCCGCCGGCATGCCGCCGGCCCTGGTGGAACGCATTTCCAAGGACACGGCCCAGGCGCTGCAGGCCGCCGACGTGAAGGAAAAACTGCAGGGCCAGGGGCTGGCCATTTCCTACAAGCCGCCCCAGGAATTCAAAACCTTCATCGGCGCCGAAATGGCCAAGTACGGCGCCATCGTCAAGGCCACGGGGCTGGAGCCGCAATAAGGCCGGCGCAGGCCCGGCAGCGTCCGCGGGCGGTTCGACACCGCCCGCGCCGCTATGGCATTATCGGCGGACCACCCGGCGGCCGGCCTCAAGCGCCCGCCGCGGCAACTTCGGAGGTCCCCCTTGTTCTCATTCCTCAAGCGCACCGTCCTGGCCGCCAGCATCATCGGCGTCTCGCTGGGCGCCAGCGCCGCGCAACCGCCGCGCGTCTATCCCCTCAAGGATTTCTTCCGCAACCCCGAACGGGGCTTCTTCCGCCTGGCCGACGACGGCCGCACATTGGGCTTCATGCAGCCCACCAGCGTGGACGGCAATCCCGCCCGCATGAACATCTACGTGCAGCCGCTGCAAGGCAGCACGCCTGTCGGCGACCCGCGGCAACTGACCAGCGAGACCGCGCGCGACATCAGCAACTTCTTCTGGAAAGGCGCCGACGTGGTGCTCTACCAGAAGGATTTCGGCGGCGATGAGAACTTCCACGTGCTGGCCGTCAACGCCAAGACCGGCAAGATCACCGACCTGACGCCGTATGAAGGCGTGCGCGCCGGCATCGAGGACGATCTGGAAGACGATCCCGACCACGTCCTCATCAGCCACAACCAGCGCAATCCGGAAGTCTTCGACGTCTACCGCGTCAACGTCCACACGGGCGCCGCGGAGCTGGTGGCGCAGAACCCGGGCAACATCGTCGGCTGGCAGACCGACCACGCCGGCAAGGTGCGCGCCGCCGTCGCCAGCGACGGCCTGAACACCACCCTGCTCTACCGCGACGACGAATCTTCCGAATTCCGTCCGCTCATCACCACCGACTACCGCACCAGCGTCAGTCCGGCGTTCTTCACCTTCGACGACAAGAAGTTCTACGCCCTGTCCAACCGCGGGCGCGACAAGCTGTCGCTGGTGGTGATCGACCCCGCCCAGCCCGAGGCCGAGGAAGAAATCTTCACGCCCGACACCGTCGACCTGGATTCCGCCGGCTACTCGCGCAAGCGCCGCGTGCTGACGGTAGCCGCCTACCAGACCGACAAGCCGCAATACAAGTTCTTCGACGCGCAGAGCGAGACGCTCTTCAAGAAACTGTCGGCCAAGCTCACTGGCTACGACTTCGCCATCCAGGGATCCAACCGCGACGAAGACAAGTTCATCGTCGCCGCCTACAACGACCGCACGCCCGGCTCGCGCTACATCTACGACGCCGCTGCCGACACGCTGACCAAGCTGGCCGACATCAATCCCGCCATTCCCGAGGCGGACATGTCGCGCGTGCAGCCCATCAGCTACCAGACCCGCGACGGCCTGACGGTCCACGGCTACCTGACGCTGCCCGCCGGCCGCGATCCCAGGAACCTGCCTTGCATCGTGAATCCTCACGGCGGCCCGTGGGCGCGCGACGGCTGGGGCTACAACCCTGAAGTCCAGTTCCTGGCCAACCGCGGCTTCTGCGTGCTGCAGATGAACTTCCGCGGATCGACCGGCTATGGCCGCGCCTTCTGGGAAGCCAGCTTCGGCCAATGGGGCCTGAAGATGCAGGACGACATCACCGATGGCGTGCAGTGGCTCATCGGGCAAGGCATCGCCGATCCCAAGCGCATCGGCATCTACGGAGCCAGCTATGGCGGCTACGCCACGCTGGCCGGCGTGGCGTTCACGCCCGACCTGTATGCCGCCGCGGTGGACTACGTGGGGGTGTCCAACCTGTTCACGTTCATGAAGTCCATTCCGCCATACTG
This sequence comes from Achromobacter sp. ACM01, assembly GCF_014851745.1. Classification (NCBI taxonomy): domain Bacteria; kingdom Pseudomonadati; phylum Pseudomonadota; class Betaproteobacteria; order Burkholderiales; family Alcaligenaceae; genus Achromobacter; species Achromobacter sp. ACM01. The sequence goes on along the minus strand of NZ_JACVAF010000007.1, from coordinate 159,243 downwards.
GAAGCCCATGCTGGACAAGATGCAGGACATGGTGGGCGACCCCGAACGCGACCGCGAACGCCTGGCCGCCACCTCGCCCGCGCTGCACGCGGACAGGATCAAGACGCCGCTGTTCGTGGCGCAGGGCGCCAAGGATCCGCGCGTGAACAAGGACGAAAGCGACCAGATGGTCAAGGCGCTGCGCGCCCGCGGCGTCGAGGTCGAGTACATGGTCAAGGACAACGAAGGCCACGGCTTCCACAACGACGAGAACAAATTCGAGTTCTACGAAGCCATGGAGAAGTTCCTGACGGAACATCTCAAGCCCTGACCTCCTCCTCCACCACCGTCGGGCCGCGCTCCTGCGCGCGGCCCGCGGGACGGCCGATCCAGGCCATCTCGACGCGGTCGCGCCCATGTTCCTTGGCGCGGTACAGCGCATCGTCGGCTCGTGCCAGGATGCCGTCCGCGCCGTCTCCCGACTGATACGAAGCCAGGCCGCCGCTGGTGGTCATCCTTACTTCGCGCCCTTGCAGGTGGAAGGGCGTGTCGCGCAGGGCGTCGCAGACGCGCTGCGCCTGCACCAGCGCGCGGGCCGGATCGCAGTCGTACATCAGCAGCACGAATTCCTCGCCGCCCAACCGGCCGAAGCGGTCGCTGGCGCGCACCGCCCGCTGCACCACCTTTGAAAAATGGCGCAGCGCCGCGTCGCCCGCGGCATGGCCGTAACGGTCGTTGATGGACTTGAAATGGTCGATGTCCAGCACCAACACCGCCAGCTTGCCGCCGGCGCGCTGGCAGCGCTGCAACTCGCGCTCCAGCTCGTCCAGGATGCTGCGGCGCGAATAGGCGCCTGTAAGGCCGTCGAAGGTCAGCGCAGCTTCCATCTGTTCGGACAGGCTGGTCTGGATCAGGAGCAGCAGCGCCAGGAACAGCCCGGGCACGGTCACCGTCCCGCAGACAATGAAGAACAGGCCCCAGGGACTGGGCTCGAGCAGCGACGAGGGTTCTTGTCCGCCCACGCTGTAGACCGCCAGGCGCAGGGCATGCAGCGCGGCTAGGCCGAAGCTTGCCAGCATCATGTACAGCATCACGCCGCGCGTGTGCAGCCGCTTGCGCTGGCGGAAGAACACCATGCCCGTCGCCATCATGGCCACGAAGGTGTAGGCGGAAAACAGCAGCATGCGCGCCCGCAGGTCATCCGCCACGTACAGCAGCAGCGCGAACGCAGCGATACTGAGCGCGCCCAGCGCCGCCGTGCGCCGCGCCAGCGGACGCAGGCCGAAGAACTGCCGCACGCCGACGTAGACCAGGCTGACCGCGCAGACCCAGGCGGCGTTCGAGACCATCACATAGACGGCGGACGGCAGGATGGGCGAGGCCGCATAGGCCAGCAGCGACAGCACGGCCAGCGCGTTGCCCGCCGTGAACGCGGCGACGCCGCCCACGTCGCGGGCGCGCAATGGCGCCAGCAACGGCAATGCCAGAGCCGTGGCCAGGCCCCACATCAGAAAGAAAAGAGAAGTCGTCATGGTGTTTGCCGGCTTGCGCCCCGCGGGCGTTCGCCGTCGCTCGTCATTGCTGTTGCACTGGGTTCATGCCTCATGAGGCGGCGTTACATCCCACCACCCCTGACGCTTTTTGTTACCCGTACAGCGACAGACCGGCACAACCTGGCGCCCGTCCGTCGCCGCACGCCGTTTCGCCCTGAACCTTTACCGCCCGCGCCAAGACGATTGCGCGGCAAGCGACGAAGAATACGCCACGGCCGCACTTTCGCCATGGCCCTTTGCACTAATTGACAGTTGACTGACAGTTAACACACTTATAATTCGGGCCATTGACGGTGCCATCAAGAGCGCCGCAATCACGCCCTACGGGCGTGGCGCGTACTAGCCATGCACTCCCATAGCGCGAGTGCGAAGGTCCCCGCAGCGGGCGCCGCGCAGTCCTAACCAAAAAGTGTTCCTTCCCGCCGCCGCCGGCGCCTTTGTGCTGCGCGTCGCCTCGGCTCGCGCCGAAAAAAGGCACGCCCACGGCCGGCCGGACCAGGAACGCCCCGAGTCGCAACTGCGGAAGTATTACAGATGCAAAACAGAGGATCGACACCCCTGGGTGCCGTTGGACCGAGACTGAGCCTGCTGGCGGCTTGCGCCATCCTGGCTCCAGCCATGGCGCTGGCCGGCCCCGGCAACGACTACGACGCCTTGATCGCCAGAGCGCGCGCCGGCGACTACGAGCCCGCGCTGGCGATGCTGCGCCAGCAAGGTCCGGCCGGCGGCAGCCGCGCCATCTACGACCACATCATCATCGCCGGATGGGCCGGCAAGCCCGCCGAAGCCGTCGCCGCCTACGAGCAATTGCCGCAAGGCGCGGCGCTGCCCGGCGACATCCAGCTTTCCGTCGCGCGCGCCTACCGCGACCTGCAGCGCTGGCCCGAGGCGCTGGCCGCGTACCAGGAGGGCGCGCGCCGCCATCCCGGCCAGTCCGCTTTTCGCGCCGGCGAAATCATGACCCTGGCCGATGCCGGCCGCTACCCCGAGGCGCGCGAGGCTGCGGCGCGCTGGCTCAAGCGGCATCCCCGCGATGTCGACGCCCGCCTTGCCCTGAGCTACGTCCACGCCCGCCAGGGCGAGCCTTATGAAGCGCTGCACCAGGCCGACCTGGCCCTGGCCGCCGCGCCCGGCACCCCTTACGTGTTGCGCGAGTACATCTGGGCGCTGCAGCGCGCGCGCATGGCGGACGTGGCGCTGGAGTTGGCGCGCCGTCACCAGGATCTGTTCGACGCTGGCCAGATGCGCGGCTTCGAGGCCGACGCGCTGGCCCAACAGGTGCGGCTGGCGGCCATGCCCACGCGGTCGGAAGCTGAACGTTTCGTGTTGGCCGACAAGGCTTTGGCGCGTTACGACGAACTGATCCCCGTCTGGCAGCAGCAGGAAGACGCCCGCGCCGACGCGCTGCGCGCCCGTATCGACCGCTTGCACGCCCTGCACGTCCGCGTGCGCATGGCCGATCTGGTCCGCGAATACGAAGCCCTGCTGGCCGAGGGCGTCACGGTGCCGCGTTACGCCTTGAACGACGTGGCATCGGCCTACCTGTACGTGCGCCAGCCCGAACGCGCCCGCGACATCTATCGGCAGGTCGCGGCCGACGACGCCCTGCGCGGCGACGATGCCGAGCAGCGCCTGGCGACCGAGACCGGCCTGTACTACTCGCTGGCCGAGGGCGAACAATTCAACGAGACCAGCGCCGTCACCGAAGGCGTCGAATCGGGCTACGCCCCCTGGCTGTACTACAAGGGCCAGGCCACCCGCATGCCCAACGACCTGAACCTGGAAAGCCGCCAGACCCTGGCGTCGGCTCGCCTGCAGGCCAACGACACCGTCGCCGCCCGGCAGCGCCTCGAAGAGATGGTCGAGAACGCGCCCAACAACTCCGGACTGCGCAGCGACCTGGCCACCGTCTACCGCGCCCAATCGCTCCCCCGCGCCTCGGAGGTCGAATTGAAGATGGCCGAGACCCTGGCGCCGCGCAGCCTGGGCGTGGAGAACGGCCAGGGCTTCACCGCCCTGGACTTGCAGGAATGGCGCCAGGCCGAAGCGCTGTCGCAGGACACCATGGCCCGCTCGCCCGAAAACCTGACCAGCCGCCGCCTGGCGCGCGAATGGGAAGTGCACAACAAGGCCGAGCTGCGCATCAACGGTTACCGCGGCCTGGCATCCGACAGCCCGGTCACCGGCAGCGGCGACTTCGGCATCGACGCCGTGCTGTACTCCGCGCCGCTGGACTACAACTGGCGGGTCTTCGGCGGCGGCGGCTACGCCTCCGGCGACTTCGAGGAAGGCCGCGGCAACTACCGCTGGCTGCGCACCGGCGTGGAATGGCGCGGCCGCGACCTCACGATCGAAGGCGAAGTCTCCACCCACGACTATGGCCACGGCGTGAAGCCGGGCGCGCGCCTGTCGGCCGCCTACGACCTGGACGACCATTGGCAGGTGGGCGGCTCGGGCGAAATCATGTCGCGCGAAACGCCGCTGCGCGCGCTGACCAGCGGCATCTATTCCAACAGCCTGTCGGCCTACGTGCGCTGGCGAGCCGACGAGCGCCGCGAATGGACGCTGGCGCTGTCGCCTTCGCACTTCAGCGACGGCAACAACCGCTGGGCGCTGGGCCTGGCCGGGCGCGAGCGCGTCTACACCTCGCCGCACCTGCTGGCGGACCTGGAGTTCGAGGCGTCCACCCAGCGCAACAGCCACGACAGCAACGTGCCCTATTTCAATCCGCGGTCGGACCTGATGCTGCTGCCCGGCGTGCGCCTGACGCACACCCTGTACCGCCGCTACGAAACCGCCTGGGAGCAGATCGGCACCCTGGGCGCAGGCGCTTACACCCAGCAAGGCTACGGCACCGGCGGCGTGATCGCGCTGGGCTACGGCCAGCGATACCGCGCCAACGACGTCCTCGACATGGGCGCCATGATCACCGGCACCAGCCGCCCGTACGACGGCGAACGCGAGCGCGAACTGCGCATCGTGTTCGACCTGACGTACCGCTTCTGAACCCGGATCCGAGTAACGCCATGATGCTTAAAACCCATACCCGCCTGATTCTCGCCGGCCTGCTGTTGCTTGCGATCCTGGCGCTGACCGCCTGCGCCAAGGACATCCCGGTCTACACGCCGCCGGACCAGCGCCCGCTCGCCCCCGCCGAACAGCCCTGGGTGCAGGGCCAGTTCCTGGCCCTGGCCTACCACGACGTGGAAGACGAAGACCCCGACCAGGGCTTTCTCAGCGTGCGCACCGACCGTCTGGTCGAACAGCTGGCCTGGCTGCGCGCCAATGGCTACCAGGCCGTCACCGTGGATCAGATCCTGGCCGCGCGCCAGGGCGGCAAGCCGCTGCCCGAGCGCGCCGTGCTGCTGTCCTTTGACGACGGCTACCGCAGCTTCTACACCCGCGTGCTTCCCATCCTGAAAGCCTATCAATGGCCCGCGCTGCTGGCGCCGGTCGGCGTCTGGATGGACACGCCGGCCAACCAGCGCGTGGACTTCGGCGGCAGCCCCGAAGACCGCAAGCGCTTCCTGAACTGGGACGAGGTCCGCGAGATCTCGCGCTCGGGGCTGGTCGAAATTGCCGCGCACACCAATGCCTCGCACTACGGCGCGCTGGCCAATCCCCAGGGCAATACCGAGCCCGCCGCCGCCATCCGAGCCTACGATGCGCAGACCCGCCGCTACGAGACCGAAGCGGAGTTCGACGCGCGCATGGGCGGCGACGTCGCCGCCATCACCGAAAAGATCCGCCGCGCCACCGGCAAGAAGCCGCGCGTCTGGGTCTGGCCTTATGGCGCCGAAGGCGGCTCCACCCTGCGCATTACCGCCGAGCACGGTTATCAGCTGGCGCTGACGCTGGAGGACGGCCCGGGCCGCGTCGGCCGCCTGATGTCCACGCCGCGCCTGCTGCTGTCCAGCGACCCGACGCTCAAGCCCTTCGCCAACAGCGTGGTCGGCATGGAAGCCCAGCCCTTCATGCGCGTGGCGCACGTGGACCTGGACTACGTCTACGACCCGGACCCGGCGCAAACCGACCGCAACCTGGGTGAGCTGGTGCAGCGCATCCTCGACATGCAGATCAACACGGTGTTCCTGCAGGCCTACTCGGACCCCGTGGGCGACGGCCTGGTGAAGTCCGTCTACTTCCCCAACCGCTGGCTGCCTATGCGCGCCGATCTCTTCAACCGCGCCGCATGGCAGCTGCACAACCGCGCCAACGTGATGGTCTACGCCTGGATGCCGGTGCTGTCCTTCGACCTGGATCCCGCCCTGCCCCGCGTCACGCGCTGGGAGGAAGGCCAGGCGCAGCCAGAGCCGGATCCCGACCAGTACCGCCGCCTGTCGCCGTTCGACCCGACCGTGCGTGCGCGCATCGGCGATCTGTACGAGGACCTGTCCCGCTACGCGATCTTCGACGGCATCCTGTTCCATGACGACGCGCTGCTGTCGGACTTCGAAGACGCCAGCCCCGGCGCGCTGGCCGCCTACCGGGCCGCGGGCCTGCCGGGCAGCATCGCCGAACTGCGCGCGGATCCGGACACCCTGCAACGCTGGACCCGCTACAAGAGCCGCGCGCTGGTGGACTTCACCGCCGAACTCACGCAGCGGGTGCGCGCGGTGCGCGGCCCGCAAATCAAGACGGCGCGCAACATCTTTGCCGAACCCATCCTGAACCCCGGCAGCGAAACCTGGTTCGCGCAGAACCTGGACGACTTCCTCGGCGCCTACGACTGGACCGCGCCGATGGCGATGCCGCTGATGGAAAACGTGCCCGCCGGCCAGGAAAACGCCTGGCTGGACCGGCTGGTCGATACCGTCGCGCAGCGCCCCGGGGCGCTGGACAGGACCGTGTTCGAGCTGCAGGCCCGCGACTGGCGCACCGGCCCCGGCCGCCCCGAAGCCACGCCGGTCGACACGGCCGTGCTGGCCGGCTGGATGAAGCGGCTGCAGCTGCGCGGCTCGCGCAGCTTCGGCTACTACCCCGACGATTTCTCGCAAGACCAGCCCCGGTTGCAAGGCATCCGGCCCGCCATCTCCGAAGCCTGGTATCCGATCAAATGATAGACCGACTGATTGCCCTGCTGATTCTCTGCGCGGTGCTTGGCGCGCCCTTCGGCTTCACCCTGATGCTGACCGGCGAAGCGCTGCTGGGCTTCGTGTTCTTCTACCCCCTGTTCATGTCCGGCATGTGGATGGCCGGCGGCATCTACTTCTGGTGGCATTGGGAGCGGCACTGGAAATGGGGCAAGGACAGCCAGCCGCCAGTCCTGGCCGGCAATCCGCTGGTGTCCATCCTGGTGCCCTGCTACAACGAGGCCGACAACGGCGAAGAGACGCTGCTGGCCGCCCTGGGCCAGAACTATCCGCACATCGAGGTCATCGCCATCAACGACGGCTCCAGCGACGGCACCGCCGACATGCTGGACCGCATGGCCGCCGCCCATCCGCGGCTGCGCGTGGTGCACCTGGCGCAGAACCAGGGCAAGGCCATGGCGCTGCGCATGGGCGCCATGGCTGCGCGCAGCGAGTACCTGGTCTGCATCGACGGCGACGCCATGCTGGACCCGGACGCGGCCGCCTACCTGGTGGCGCCGCTGATCGACAACCCGCGCGTGGGCGCCGTCACCGGCAACCCGCGCATCCGCACCCGCTCCACCATGATCGGGCGCATCCAGGTGGGCGAATTCTCTTCCATCATCGGCCTGATCAAGCGCACCCAGCGCGTCTACGGCCAGGTGTTCACCGTATCCGGCGTGGTCGCCGCCTTCCGGCGCGCGGCGCTGGACCGCGTGGGCTACTGGAGCCTGGACATGATCACCGAGGACATCGACATCAGCTGGAAGCTGCAGCGCGACCACTGGTCGATCTTCTATGAGCCGCGCGGCCTGTGCTGGATCCTGATGCCCGAAACCCTGCGCGGACTGTGGAAGCAGCGGCTGCGCTGGGCCCAGGGCGGCGCCGAGGTCTTCCTGAAGAACCTGCGTTCGATCTGGGTCTGGCGTCACCGCCGCCTGTGGCCGCTGATGGCCGAGTTCTGCTTGTCCACCGCCTGGGCCTTCGCCTTCGGCGTGTCGGTGCTGCTGTGGGCCGTCAGCCAGGTGGTCACGCTGCCCAACAACATGCAGATCGCCAGCCTGATGCCGCCCGCCTTCACCGGCATGATGCTGGCCGTGGTCTGCCTGCTGCAGTTCGTCGTCAGCATCCTGATCGACCGCCGCTACGAGCCCGGCCTGGCCCGCTCGCTGTACTGGGTCATCTGGTATCCACTGGCCTTCTGGATGGTGAGCCTGTTCACCACCCTGGTCAGTTTCCCCAAAGTCATGCTCCGCAAGCAGGCCCGGCGCGCGCGCTGGACCAGCCCGGACCGGGGCATCAAATCACCGGACGCAACGTCATGATCATCACCACGCAACGTTCCCGCGCAGGCTATCTGTTCGACCTCGTCCTGACCGCCGTCGGCTGGTTCGCCTTCGTCTATCTGTTCGGCGCCGGCATCCTGGCGATCCTGCGCGCCGCCGCGGGCGGCCCCGATGTCTCGCTCTGGCCGGTGTTCCTGCCCACCGTGCACACGCTGTGGGGCTATGCGCTGCTGGCCCTGGTCAACGCGGGCGTGCTGGTGGGCTGGGCCGTCTACAACCACCGCAAGTTCGCAGGTAAGGACCGCCGCAAGCCCATCAAGCCGGTGGGCGACCGCCGCGTGGCGGCCAGCTTCGCAATCAGCCCGGCGCAGCTGATGCAGGTGCGCTCCGCGCACACCTGCGTCGTCCACCACGGCGCGGCCGGCGACATCACCGGCATCGACATCAGCCGCCCCCGCCTGAACGCGGTGCAGGCCGGCTGATGCGGTCCCTGCCTGGCGCTGTAAGCCTCCTGGCTTGACGGCGCCAGGCCCGGCGCCCGCCTTCAGCGGCGCGCCTTCTCCACGTTCGGCAGCAGGATCGCCACCACGCCCAGCAAGGGCAGATAGGCGCAGACCTGGTACACATAGCCGATGCTGGTGGCATCAGCCAGCTTGCCCAGCGCCGCGGCGCCCACGCCGCCCATGCCGAAGGCAAAGCCGAAGAACAGTCCGGCGATCATCCCCACCTTGCCCGGCACCAGCTCCTGCGCATAGACCACGATGGCCGAGAACGCCGAGGCCAGTACCATGCCGATAATCACCACCAGCACGCCGGTCCAGAACAGGTTCACATAGGGCAGCAGCAGCGTGAACGGCGCCACGCCCAGGATGGACACCCAGATCACGATCTTGCGGCCGATGCGGTCGCCTACCGGTCCGCCCACCACCGTGCCTACCGCCACCGCGGCCAGGAACAGGAACAGGTAGAGCTGCGCCTCGCGCACCGACAGCGCGAACTTGTCGATCAGGTAGAACGTGAAATAGCTGTTCAGGCTGGCCAGGTAGAAATACTTGGAGAACACCAGCACGCCCAGCACCGCCAGCGCGCCCAGCACCTGGTTGCGCGACAGCCCGTTGCCCGCGCCCTCGCGCCGCGCGCGCGGCTTGAGCAGGACGCGGTTGGCGCTGTACCAGCGGCCGATGCCGGTCAACACCACGATGCCGAACAGCGCCGCCAGCGAAAACCAGGCCACGCTGCGCTGCCCGTGCGGGATGATGAAGAGCGCGGCCAGCAGCGGCCCCAGCGCCGAGCCCACGTTGCCGCCCACCTGGAACAGCGACTGCGCCAGGCCATGGCGTCCGCCGGAGGCCATGCGCGCCACGCGCGAGGATTCCGGGTGGAACACCGACGAGCCCGTGCCCACCAGCACCGCGGCCACCAGCAGCCAGCCGAACGACGGCGCCATCGACAGCAGCAACAGCCCCACCAGGGTGAAGCCCATGCCCACCGGCAGCGAGTACGGTTTGGGATTGCGGTCCGTATAGAAACCGATGAAGGGCTGCAGCAGCGAGGCCGCGAGCTGATAGACCAGCGTGATCAGCCCGATCTGCGCGAACGACAGGCTGAATGAATCCTTCAGCATGGGATAGATGGCCAACAGGATCGACTGGATCATGTCGTTCATCAGGTGCGCCACGCTGATCGCGCCCAGCACCTTGAAGGCAGTGGATGGGTCCGAGGAAGCGGCGGACGGCGGGACCGGATTGGCGTCGGCGACGCCGGCGGCGGAGTTCTGAGGGGGATTCATGGGCGATGGACGCAAGTAAGGGGGATGGACATGTCCAGCGCCACGCCGGACCAATACCCAGTGTAGGAATCCGGGACGGAACCGATCTGCCAATTTTCGTCGCTCAAGTGACAAAATATGGTGACAAAATACGCAAACCACCCCTGAGCCGCCCAACTCATCCTTATGCCGGAAGTGACACGCATGCCCGCCCGACTCCTTTTGCCCGACCCCGCCCGCAGCGTCAATCCGCAGGACTACCAGCACCGGCCGCGCGCCGTGACGGCCATGGCCAAGGAATTCCTGCCAGGCACCCGCACGGGCACCCACTCGCATCCGCGCGCGCAACTGGTCTACGCGGTCGAAGGCGTCATGCGCGTCACCACGCCCAGCGGCTTCTGGGCCCTGCCGCCGCTGCGCGCGCTGTGGGTGCCGGCGGGCGTGCCGCATGGCGTGGACATGGTGGGCGCGGTGTCCATGCGTTCGCTCTATCTCGAAGCCGAGACCGCCCGCGGCTACTGGCCGCAATGCCAGGTGGTCGAGGTCGGCGGCTTGCTGCGAGAGCTGATCCTGGCGCTGACCGCCGAACCCATCGACTATCCGCTGGACGGCCGCGCCGGGCAGGTCGCCGCCCTGCTGCTTTCCGAGCTGGCCGCCGCACGCGTCGCGCCGCTACAGATCCCCTGGCCGCGCGACCGGCGTCTGCAGACCATCTGCGCGGCGATCCTGGACGATCCGGGGCTGCAGCGCGGCATCGAGGACTGGGGCGACGAAGTCGGCGCCAGCGCCCGCACGCTGATCCGCCTGTTCCAGGCCGAACTGGGGCTGAACTACCGGCAGTGGGTCCAGCAGGTCCGGCTGGCCGAGGCGGTGTGCCGGCTGTCGCAGGGCGTGCCGGTCGCGCGCATCGCCGCTGACCTGGGCTACCGCAGCGCCAGCGCCTTCTCGGCCATGTTCCACCGTGCGCTGGGCGCGCCGCCCCAACGCTACCTGAACAATGGCTGACGCCTGCAACCGGATTTGCCGTCACTCGCGACGCAATTCATGTTTAGTTACTGAAACCTTATGACCCTCTGGGCGGTCCATCGTGTTCTGCCCTAGAATCGCCTGCAATGAGCACCCCCCAGCAATCCTCCGCCACCCCGGGCGGCAAACCGGGCCTCCCCTGGAAACGCATTCTCGTCAAGGCGGGCGTAGCCGCCGGCGGCGTCGCCGTGTGCGGCGGCATCGCGCTCGGCCTGGCGCTGGCCCTGGCCTGGCCCAGCCTGCCCGACCTGCACGCCATGACGGACTACCGTCCGCGGGTGCCGCTGCGCATCTATACGGCGGACAAGGTCCTGATCGGCGAGTACGGCGAAGAGCACCGCAACGTGCTGCGCTTTGACGAGATCCCGCCCGTGATGCGCCAGGCGGTGCTGGCAGCCGAGGACGACCGCTTCTACAGCCACGGCGGCGTCGACTGGATGGGGGTGGCGCGCGCGGTCGTGACCAACCTCGTCAAGGGCTCCAAGAGCCAGGGCGGCAGCACCATCACGATGCAGGTGGCGCGCAATTTCTACCTGTCGTCGGAAAAGACCTATTCGCGCAAGTTCTATGAATTGCTGCTGACGTTCAAGATCGAATCCGAGCTCTCCAAGGACCAGATCCTTGAGCTCTACATGAACCAGATCTACCTGGGCCACCGCGCCTATGGTTTCGCGGCCGCCTCGCGCACCTATCTGGGCAAGCCCCTGTCGGAAGTCACGCCGGCCGAGGCCGCCATGCTCGCCGGCATCCCCAAGGCCCCATCGCGCTTCAACCCCATCACCAATTTCCCGCGCGCCGAGATCCGTCAGCACTACGTGCTGGGCCGCATGAAGACGCTGGGCTATCTCACGCCCGAACAGGCCGACGAGGCGCTCAAGCAGCGCCTGACGATTCGCGGCGCGGACGGCGCCAGCGCGCGCGGCTTCGCAATCCACGGCGACTACCCGGCCGAACTGGCGCGCCAGCTCATGTACGGCGTGTTCCAGGAACAGACCTACACCAAGGGCATCGACGTCTACACCACCATCGATTCCAAGGACCAGGAAGCCGCCTACCGCGCCGTGCGCGACGGCGTGCTGGACTACACGCGCCGCGCCGTGTATCCGGGCCCCGAGGACCAGATCGACCTGCCCGAGGGCGTCGAAAAGGACCCGGCCGCGCTGGATGAAATCCTCGACGGCGTGCAGGAAAAGACGCCTGACAGCGAAGATCTGCTGACCGCCGTGGTGCTGGCCGCCAGCCCCACCGAAGTGACGCTGGCGCGCAGCGCGCGCGACATCATCACCATCAGCGACAAGAAGGCGCTGGCAGTGGTGGCGCGCGCGCTCAACCCCAAGGCCAGCGACAGCCAGCGGCTGCGCCGCGGCTCGGTCGTCTACATCCACAAGAACGGCGACAGCTGGGAAATCATCAACATGCCGACGCTGCAGGCGGCGCTGGTCTCGATGGTGCCGCAGGACGGCGCCATCCGCGCCATGATCGGCGGCTTCGACTACAACCGCGGCGGCTTCAACCGCGTGACGCAGGCCTGGCGCCAGCCCGGCTCCAACATCAAGCCCTTCGTCTACGCGGCGGCGCTGGAACGCGGCCTGACCCCGGCCACGCAGATCTCCGACCAGCCCTTCATGCTGACCGCGGAGCAGACCGGCTCCAAGGCCTGGCAGCCCAAGAACGACGGCAACAAGTACGAGCCCATGCTGACGCTGCGCCAGGGCCTCATGCGGTCCAAGAACATGGTGTCGATCCGCATCCTGCAGGCCATCTCGCCGCAATATGCGCAGGACTACCTGACCCGCTTCGGCTTCGACAAGTCGCGTTGGCCGGCCGTGCTGCCGCTGGCGCTGGGCGCGGGCGGCGCCACGCCGCTGCAAGTGGTCAACGGCTACAGCGTGTTCGCCAACGGCGGCTACCGCGTCACCCCGTATCTGGTGGACCGCGTCACCGACCGCTCGGGCAACGTGCTGATGCAGGCCCAGCCTGTCGTCGCCAGCGACGCCCTGGCGCGCGCCATCGATCCCCGCACCGCCTGGGTCATGGACGACATCCTGCGCGGCGTCACGGTCAGCGGCACCGCCGCCCGCGCGCACCAAGTGCTCAAGCGCAACGACATCGGCGGCAAGACCGGCACCACCAACGAGGCCGTGGACGTGTGGTTCTCGGGCTTCACGCCCAGCCTGGCCACCACCGTCTGGATGGGCTTTGACCAGCCCAAGTCGCTGGGCACCAACGAATTCGGCAGCGGCCTGGCCCTGAGCACCTGGCTGGACTACATGCAGCCGGCCTTGAAAGGCGTGCCCGAGGCCAAGCCCGCGCCGCGGCCGGACGGCCTGATCGTGGACAACGGCGAATACTATTTCTCGGAATTCCCGCCGGGCCAGGCCGTGGCCTCGCTGGACCTGTCCTCGGGCGACGCGTTGACCGATTTCCTGAACAACAACCGTTCGACGGACGGCGTGGACACCTCGGTCAAACCCCTGCCGCCCGGCGGCGGCGCAATGCCGCAAAGCAGTCCGGCCCAACCGCCGGTGGCCCTGCCCGTTCCCGTGGCCCCAGCGGGCGGCGCGCCGGCAGGCAACGCGCCGCCTGCCATCCCGCCCATCCCCGTGCCGCCCGTGGACGCCGACACGCCCGCCCGCGCCAGCGCCGTCAGCGGCGCCGGACCGGTGGCCGCCCGGCCGCTCTGACCGCGGCCGGCGACAGCCGCCGGGAATCCAGGCCTGGCTATTCCTGCTCCGCGAGTTCGGTCACGACCTCGCGTGGCCAGGCCCGCAGGGATTCCAGGTCCAGGAAGGTGAAGTAGCCGGATTTCCAGCCCTCGGTATCGATGTGGTAGACGTTGCCCAGCAGCAGCGGCGCCGGCACCGGCGTGTGCCCGGCCACCACTGCCCGCACCCCGCGGATGCCGGTGCGGTCCATCTGCCGCAGGCGGTCGCGCGACCACTGGCAGGCGGCGCTGGTGCGCCGGTAGCGGTCCTGCAAGGCGGATTCCAGCCGCGGCCAGAACAGCACCGGGCAATCCGCGTGCAGCAGCCCCACGGCGCCGTCCAGGGTTTCGACCTCGATGGCGATGGGCAATTGCGCGAAAGCCTCGGCAAAGACCTGCTGGCGATCAGAAGGCAGGTCCAGGAACCAGCCGCCGCCATAGCCGCGCCAGTTATCCACGTCCACCTGCCCCGTGCGCACGTGGCGGATCGCGTAATCCTCGTGATTGCCCTGAACCGCGTGAAACCACGGCCGCGCCAGCCACTCCAGCGCGGCCTCGCTTTCCGGCCCCCGGTCCACCAGGTCGCCGACCGAAAACAGGCGGTCCCGGGACGGGTCGAAGCCCAGCTCGTCCAGGCTTTCCTGCAGGCGGGAAAAATGCCCATGCAGATCGCCCACCGCGAAATCGCGGCCTAGCTCGTTGCGCGGGACTTTGAGAAAACGCTGCTCCATGATGATCCGGGGGCTACCACTGGTTGATGCTCGATCCCTCTTTTTAACCCGCTTTCACGCCGCTCCGCCTGTCCCCCTTTGCCGCGCCGTGGTCAAAATTTGGTTACGAGAATCGATATTATTCGCGATAATATTCAGTTTTCCCCAATCCGCGCCTGCAAGGGCCCCGCCCTCCCCCATGACTGCCGCGTCCACCATCAAAACCTGGTATCTGGTCCATAAATGGACCAGCCTGGTCTGCACGATCTTCCTGCTCGTCATCTGTCTTACCGGCTTGCCGCTGGTGTTCCACCACGAGATCGAACACTGGCTCGACGACGGCAAGCCGTTGTCCGACGTCCCTGCCTCGACCCCGCGCGCCAACCTGGACAAGCTGGTCGACAGCGCCCGCGCCATGTATCCGGGCGAGGTCGTCGACTATCTGTTCTTCGATCCCGACGAACCTCAGGTCTATGTGGGCATGGCGAAAACGCCCGGCGACGGCCAGGTGTCCGGCCACGCCGTGCGCATGGACGCGCGCACCGGCGACGTGCTGCTGGACGGTCCGCTGTACACGGAGGACAAGTTTTCCTTCATGGGCATCATGCTGGCGCTGCACGTGGACCTGTTCGCGGGCCTGCCCGGCGAGTTGTTCCTGGGATTCATGGGGCTGCTGTTCTGCGTCGCAATCGTGTCCGGCGTGGTGCTCTACGGCCCCTTCATGAAAAAGCTGGAATTCGGCACGGTGCGCGCCTCCCGCTCCACGCGCCTGAAGTGGCTGGATCTGCATAACCTGCTGGGCATCGTGACGCTGGTCTGGGCCTTCGTGGTGGGCGTGACCGGCGTGATCAACGAACTCTCCACGCCGCTGTTCCGCCTGTGGCAGTCCACCGAACTGGTGCGCATCCTGGAACCCTACAAGGGCCAGAACGTACCCACCGAGCTGGCCTCGGCCCAGGGCGCCGCCGACACGGCCAGGAAGGCCCTGCCCGGCAACGAGGTGTCGTTCATCGCCTTTCCCGGCAATGCCTTCGGCAGTCCCCACCACTACATCACCTGGATGCGCGGCGACACGCCGCTCACCTCCAAGCTGAACACGCCTGTGCTGGTGGACGGCAAGACCGGCGAACTGACCACCGTGGCCAAGATGCCCTGGTACCTGACCGCGCTGGAACTGTCGCGGCCGCTGCATTTCGGCGATTACGGCGGCATGCCGCTGAAGATCATCTGGGCGCTGCTGGACGTCATTACCATCATCGTGCTGGTCAGCGGCCTCTATCTCTGGCTGGCCCGCCGCCGCGCCACCGAGGCGCGCATCGCCGAACTCGTGCGCAAGCACCAGGCCGCCGCCATCCCGAAAAGGACTCCCGCATGAGCAAGACGGCCCGTGGTTTCATGTTTGTCTGGGGCGCGCCGATCCTGCTGGGCGTGCTCAGCGTGTTCGGCCTGCTGGCCGCGTTGCTGGGCACGGGAGGCTGGCACTGGGCGTCCTGGATCGCCCTGGCCATCCTGCTGGCGGTCATCGTGCGCTACTGGGTATTCCCGCTGCAGCGCTAGGCGCGACCGCCAGTTCCGTGCCGGCGTGCGGCATTATTTGCCGAAGGTCTCGGGGTCCGGCCCCAGGCGCGCGCCTTCCTTGATGCCGTCGATGGCGGCCATGTCGGCCGCCGACAGCTCGAAGTCAAAGACGTCGATGTTCTCGCGGATGCGGGCGGGCGTCACCGACTTCGGGATCACGATCAGATCGTGCTGCAGATGCCAGCGCAGCGTCACCTGGGCGGGCGACTTGCCGTGCTTCCTGGCCAGCTCCAGGATGACCTTGTCCTTGGCCACGCCGCCCTGGGCCAAGGGGCTCCATGACTCCGTCGCGATGCCGTGCTTGGCGTGGAAGGCCCGCAGCGCCTGCTGCGTGAAGCCTGGGTGCAGTTCGACCTGGTTCACGGCCGGCGTCACGCCGGACGCGTCGAGCAGCCGCTCCAGGTTGGCCTGGGTGAAGTTGGACACGCCGATCGAGCGCGCGCGGCCGTCTTCCTTCATTTCGACCATGGCCTTCCAGGCGTCCAGGAACTTCGTGCTGCCGGCCACGGGCCAGTGGATCAGGTACAGGTCCACGTAAGCCAGGCCCAGCTTTTCGAGGCTCTCGTCCATGGCCTTATGGGCCTCGTCGTAGCCGTGCCTGTCGTTCCAGAGCTTGGTCGTGACGTACAGATCCTTGCGCGCCACGCCGGCCGCGCGCAAGCCCGCGCCCACGCCAGCCTCGTTGCCGTAGATGGCCGCAGTGTCCACCGAGCGGTAGCCTGCCGCCAGCGCCTCTTTCACGCTTGCGGCGGCCTGATCGTTCGGCACCTGCCAGACGCCCAGGCCCAGCTGGGGAATCTTGCCGCCGTCGTTCAATTGCATTGCCGGTACTTTCGCCATAAGACCCTCCGTAGCTTGCGACGCGACGTCCGCGCGGCGAATATGCGCCGGGTCGCGCAACCAAGGGGCAGCCAGGCTTCATCCTTGGTTGAGACAGTAAAGAACGGGCCCGCCAGGCTGCGCCCGAGTCACCATGCCGGATTGAAAACCCCCGGGAGAGGTCTAAACATCCCAGGGGTCGTGAGGCCGATATTACCCCCAGAGCCGCAAAATCCCTGAATCCCCTCTGCCAAAGCAGGCGTTTCCGCCCCTGGGCGCGGTGCTGCGACAGAATTGCAGCCTGTGGCCGATAATGCGCTTCCGACGGCCCGACGGCCCATGCATCCCCCCAAGACCATGAACGCTCCTGACACGCGGCCCGCGCGCCGCGGCGGCTTTTCCACCCTGCGCACGCTCTTTCCCTATCTCTGGCCGCCCGGCGAGACGGGCCTGAAAACGCGGGTGATCGCGGCCCTGCTGTGCCTGTTCGCGGCCAAGGTGGCCACGGTCTATGTCCCCCTGCTGTACAAGCACGCCATCGACGAGCTGGGCCAGGGCGCCCCGGGTTCCGTCACCGTGCCGCTGGGCCTGATCCTGGCCTATGGCACGGCCCGGGTGCTTTCGCTGCTGTTCTCGGAACTGCGCGACGCCATCTTCGCGCGCGTCGGGCAGCACGCCATCCGCGCGGTTGGCCTGCAGGTCTTTCGCCACCTGCATGCGCTGGCGCTGCGCTTTCACCTGACGCGCCAGACCGGCGGCCTGAACCGCGCCATCGAGCGCGGCACCAAGGGCATCCAGACCCTGCTGTCGTTCCTGCTTTTCAGCATCCTGCCGACCTTCTTCGAAATCGGGCTGGTCTGCGTGGTGCTGTGGAAGATGTTCGACATCTGGCTGGCGCTGGCCACGGGCGCCACCGTCACGCTGTACATGGCGTACACGCTGCTGGTCACGGAATGGCGTGCCAAGTTCCGGCGCCAGATGAACGAAACCGACTCCGAGGCCAACACCAAAGCCATCGAGAGCCTGCTGAACTACGAAACGGTCAAATACTTCGGCAACGAGGAACACGAAGCGCGCCGCTACGACGCGTCGCTAAAGCGCTATGAACGCGCCGCCGTGCGCAGCCAGGTCAGCCTGTCCATCCTCAACATCGGCCAGGCCGCCATCATCTCGGTGGGCCTGACCCTGGTCATGTGGATGGCCGCCACCGGCATCGCCGAAGGCCGCTACACGCTGGGCGATTTCGTGCTGGTCAACACCTACCTGCTGCAGCTGTACCAGCCGCTGAGCTTCTTCGGCTTCGTCTACCGCGAAATCAAGCAGGCCATCATCGACATGGAGCGCATGTTCGAACTGCTGGGACAGGACCGCGAGGTGGCCGACCGGCCCGATGCCCAGCCCCTGCGCGTGGCGGGCGGCGCGGTGGAGTTCCGCGACGTGCATTTCGGCTACGACGCGCGCCGCCCCATCCTGAAGGGCGTCAGCTTCACCATCCCCGCCGGCAGGACCGTGGCCGTCGTCGGTACGTCCGGCGCCGGGAAATCGACCATCGCGCGCCTGCTGTTCCGCTTCTACGACGCCGACGGCGGCGCGATCCTCATCGACGGCCAGGACGTGCGCAACGTGACGCAGTCCAGCCTGCGCGCCGCGATCGGCGTCGTGCCGCAGGACACCGTGCTGTTCAATGACACCATCCTCTACAACATCGGTTACGGCCGCCCCGGCGCCAGCGAGGAAGAGATCCAGGCGGCGGCGCGCCTGGCCCACATCCACGATCTGATCATGGCCATGCCGGACGGCTACCAGACCATGGTGGGCGAACGCGGGTTGAAGCTGTCCGGCGGCGAGAAGCAGCGCGTGGCGATCGCCCGGACCATCCTGAAGAACCCGCCCATCTTCCTGTTCGACGAAGCCACCAGCGCTCTGGACACCCACACCGAACGCGAAATCCAGGCCAATCTGCGCGAAGTCAGCCAGGGCCGCAGCACGCTGATCATCGCCCACCGCCTGTCCACCGTGGCGGACGCGGACGAGATCATCGTGCTGGCCGAAGGCCGCATCGTCGAGCGCGGCCGCCATGCCCAACTGCTGGCGCAGGACGGCATCTACGCCGGCATGTGGGCCCGTCAGCAGCAAAGCGCCCTGACCGGCTCGCCGGATTGACAAGCCCGCGCCCCTGTCCGAACATCGCACCCTTTGATTTCCAGGCCCACCATGCAGGATTCAGCCCCCGTCCCCGCCGTCCGCGTCTGCGCTTCCTCCGACCTCGCCAACGGCGGCCTCGGCGTGAAGATCCCCGTGTCAGATGCCGCCGGCCGCACCACGGCCTTCTTCGTGCGCTACCACGACCGCGTGCACGGCTATCTGAACCGCTGCGCCCACGTGGGCGTGGAACTGGATTGGGAAGGCAGCTTCTTCACCCGCGCCGGCGACCTGATCATGTGCGCGCGCCACGGCGCCACCTACCAGCCGGACACCGGGCTATGCGTGGGCGGCCCCTGTAAGAACGGCCGCCTGACCGTGCTGACGGTCGAGGAACGCGAGGGCGCGGTCTACTGGCAGCCGGCCGGCAAGATCCGCCCTTTGGAAGATACGCCCGCCTAGGGGGCTACGCTCAAGCAAGAGACTTCAAGCCCGCGCCGCCGCCGCTTCAGCCGGCGCCTGCCGCTCCGCGTAGCGGCGCGCCAGCACCGCGCAGACCATCAGCTGCATCTGGTGGAAGATCATCAGCGGGAGCACCACCACGCCCATCTGCGAGGTGCCGAACAGCACCGTGGCCAGCGGAATGCCCGAGGCCAGCGACTTCTTCGAGCCGCAGAACACCAGCGTGATCTCGTTTTCCTTGGACAGCCCCAGCTTGCGGCTGCCCCAGGTCGTGACCAGCAGCACCGTTCCCAGCAGCAAGGCGTTCACCAGCACCATGGACGCCAGGTCGATGGCCGGGAACGCGTGCCAGATACCCTGCGCCACCGCCTCGCTGAACGCCGTGTAGACGGCCAGCAGGATGGAGCTGCGGTCCACTTTCGACAGCGTGCGGTTGTTGCGCTGGGCCCAGGCGCCGATCCAGGGCCGCAGCAGGCTGCCCACCGCGAACGGCAGCAGCAGCTGCAGCAGGATGCGGCCGGCGTCGGCCAGCCCGTGGCCTCCGCCCTGGCGGTGCAGCAGCACCGCCACCAGCAGCGGCGTCAGCACGGTGCCCAGCAGGTTGGAAGCCGTGGCCGCGCAGATCGCGCCCGGTACGTTGCCGCGCGCCATGGAGGTGAAGGCGATAGACGACTGCACGGTGGAAGACAGGGTGCAGACGAACAGCACGCCCAGCCACAGCGAAGGCGTCAACAGGCCGGGAAACAGCGCCCGCAGGCCCAGCCCCAGCGCCGGAAACAGCAGGAAGGTGCAAGCCAGGATCAGCGCGTGCAGGCGCACGTCCTTCACGCCAGCCACGATGGCGTCCGTCGACAGCCTGGCGCCGTGCAGAAAGAACAGCAGCGAAATGGCGATGTTGCTGGCCACGGTCATGAACGCCGCGCCCTTGCCCACGGCAGGGAAAAAGCTGGCGAAGACCACCGTGGCGATCAGGATGAGCGTGAATTGGTCGGGCAGGAAGCGGCGCATGGCAAAGATTTCCGTAGGGATTGCGGAAACTATAGGCACGGCGCTTGCCATCGTGAAGCCCACTGGGTACTTTAACTGTCATCGGACTTTCCTATGACCAGGCCGCCATGCTCAATCCCTTGTGGCTCAAGACCTTCGCCGCGGCCGCCGCCGCGCCCAGCTTCACCGAGACCGCCCGGCGCCTGGGCCTGACCCAGCCCACGGTCAGCGAACACATCCGCCAGCTGGAACAGGCCTTGAACCGGCGTCTGTTCCAGCGCGACACGCATTCGCTCGCGCTCACCAGCGACGGCCGCAGCCTGCTGGTGCATGCGCAGATCATCCTGGACGCGCACGAGCGGGCCGAGCGCCTGTTCGACGCGCCGCGCCTGCGTGGGCGCGTGCGCCTGGGCACCTCGGACGATCTGGCAATGGGACCTCTGCCCGACGTGCTGGCCGCCTTCCGGCTGGCCCACCCGGAGGTCGAACTGGACCTGACCATCGGCGTCACCAGCGAGCTCTACAAGCTGCTGGACGACAACGGCCTGGACGTCATGATAGGCAAGCGCCGCAAGGGCGACCGCCGCGGCCAGACCCTGCACAAGGAAGCCCTGCTGTGGCAGGCCAAGGAAGGCCTGCGGGTGGCGCCGGACGAACCGCTGCCGCTGATCCTGCTGCGCGAACCCAGCGTGACCCGCGGCCTGACGCTGGACGCGCTGGCCCGCGCCGGCCGCAGTTGGCAGATCGTCTGCACCAGCACCAGCTATGCGGGCTGCCAGGCGGCAGCCCGCGCCGGCCTGGGCATCACGGTGCAGCCTTCGCACCTGTCCACGCTCGGCCTTGCCGCGCCAGCAGGCGCCGCGCAACTGCCCGCGCTGCCGCAGGTGGAATTCATCGTGATCTCGGCGCCCGCGCCCAACAAGCCCACGCGCGCGCTGACCGAGATCCTGATGCGCAGCACGCTGACTTGAGGCCTTTGCTTATTGCGCCGCCGAGCGGGTGTGCTGCACGCGGCCTTCCAGCGGCTGCGGCTGCTTGAGCAGGTTCAGGATCGGGCACCATTGCTCCACCGCCTCATGCACGGCGCGCACCGCGCTCTCGTCGGCCGGCGACACGATGTGCGCGGTATAGCGGATGTTGTGCGGAAAGAATGGCACCTGCTCATAGCCCGGCTTGCCGCCGCGCGGGTCCAGGTCGCCTTCGATCTCCACCTGCAGCGACTCCAGCGGCAATTCGAGCTCGGCAGCCTTGATCAGGAAGATATGCGTCAGGCAACTGCCCAGCGATCCCAGCAGCAGCTCGGGCGAACTCGGTCCCAGGTCATAGCCCGCGAAATCCGCGGGACTGTCGCTGACCACCTGGTGATCTCGGATCCGGATGCGGCGCACGCCGCTGCGGCCTTCGGCGCTGACCTGTGCGCGCAATTTCACCGGCGTCACGGTGTGCGGATCGCGCGCGTTGCGCGCCAGCACGGCCTCGCGTTTCTGGCCCAGGTATTCGTTCAACGTACTCATGTTGCAGACCTCGCTTGGGGTTGATATGTGCTTGGGCAAGCGCCGCAGTCAATGTTCGCGGCGCATATCCGGAATGGCGATGGGCGCACGATCCATCGCCTGCAATAGTTGGCCCAGCCCGCGGGCCGTCGCTCCCTCCATCCGTCCTCCCGGCCCACAGACATCGTCCGCGCTGGTCCACGCCGGAGCCGCGCCTGGCAGGCGGCGCGCGCGCAGCCAGCCCTGGCGGTCGACCATGAACTGCGCGCCCGCCAGCTCGTCAGGAGACACGCCGGCTGCCAGCGCATAGGCGTTCCAGGCCTCTACGCCTGCCGCCACGCAATCCGCGTCTACGCGCTGTGTGTGGCCACGCGTCAGCGCCACGGTGAGCAGGCGTGGATCCTGCGGTTCCTCGGCCGCGCCCTGCGCGTAGGCCATCACACGCAGGGGCAAGCCGCGCAAACCGCTCAGCCGCGTCGCCCGGCCGTCGCGGCAGGCAAGCGCCACGACGGGTGCGGCGACCGCCGGCATGCCGCTGCCGCCGCTGACGCCATAGGCCCGCAGGCGCAGATAGTCCAGCACCTGCCAGATCTCTTCCGTGTTCAGCATTGCGCCAAACGCCGGCATTGCGGGGTTGGCCGCCGGTTCCTGGCCGCCCTGCGCGATGCGCCAGTGCAGCTCGCCTTCGAGCCTGTTCTGGAACAGGGCCGGTCCCAGCACGCTGGGCCACACCGGCAGGCTGGCGGCGCGCTCGCCCCGCCCATCTGCCGCCGCGCCGTGGCATGCGGCGCAATGCGCCTGGTACAGCCGTCCGCCCTGCAACAGATTGGCATCGGAAAACGGCAACGGCGACCGCTGATAGGAAGAACTGTGCGCCTCGACCAGCAACATCCGCGGGTTCGGCCAGTCAGTCAGCAGCGCCAGCGCGACGGCGGCGCCCAGCCATGCCAGCCGGCGGCGCTTGGCGAACAGCGCGCCGCATAGCAACGCCAGCGCCGCCGCCGACTGCGCCAGCGCCAGCCAAAGCTGGCGCCACGTGTGCGGGCTGACGGGCAGGTCCGGGTCGTAGCGCCACGCGAATGGCCAATACGCCAATGCCGGGGCCTGGCCCAGCGAGCGCCAGACCGCGGCGCCCAGGGCCAACGCCAATGCGGCCAAGCCGACCGTCAACAGCGCCGCCATGCGCCGCCGGGCCCACCGCGCCGCGCCAGCGGCATCCGCCGGCCGGCGTTGCACGATGCTCACCACGTCGCATCCAGCCCCAACAAGGCCAGCGCGCGATGGCGCAACGCGGCCAGGCGCGGATCGCCGCGATGCCTGGGGTACGGCAGGTCGTTGACGATTTCGTCCTTGATCCGCGCCGGCCGCTCGCTCAGCACCACGATGCGCGTGGCCATGAACAGCGCCTCCTCCACATCGTGCGTGACCAGCAAGGCCGTGTAGCCTTCGCGTTGCCACAGGTCCACCAGTTCGGACTGCATGGCGATGCGGGTCAGCGAGTCCAGCTTGCCCAGCGGCTCGTCCAGGATCAGGATGCGCGGATCGTTGACCAGCGCCCGCGCCAGCGCGGCGCGCTG
Organism: Achromobacter sp. ACM01; assembly: GCF_014851745.1. Taxonomy (NCBI): domain Bacteria; kingdom Pseudomonadati; phylum Pseudomonadota; class Betaproteobacteria; order Burkholderiales; family Alcaligenaceae; genus Achromobacter; species Achromobacter sp. ACM01. Next base: position 136,087 of record NZ_JACVAF010000007.1, on the reverse strand, counting down.
CGCCATGCCGCCGGACAGCTGATGCGGATAGGCCTGGCTGAACGCCTTCAGGCCCACGCGCTGCAAGGCCTCGTCCACCCGGCTGCGCTGCGTCTTCAACAGCCCGCGCGCCTGCAGTCCCAGGGCCACGTTGTCCCAGACCGTGCGCCACGGATATAGCGTGGGGTCCTGGAACACCACGATGCGCGAAGGCGAAGGCCCCGTGATCGGCTCGCCGTCCGCCAGCAGGCCGCCCGCGGCTGGCGGCTCCAGGCCCGCCACCAGGCGCAGCAGCGTGGACTTGCCGCAGCCGCTGGGTCCCAGCAGGGCCACGAACTCGCCCGGCTTCACGTCCAGGTCTATGCCGTCCAGCACCGGCAGTTGCGCGCCGTCCAGGTCGAAGTGATGGTTCACGCCGCGCACGGCCAATGCGGCGCCGGCCGCATCCCGCTTGTCAGGCACCGCTGCCGCTACCATTTCACGACTCCCTTCTGCCAGGCCAGGAGGCGGTCGCGCCCCAGGAACAGCAAGGTGATGAGGCCCGAGAACACCAGCGCCATCACGATCAGCGCGCCGTACATGTTGGCGTAGGACGCCCAGCCCTGGGCCCATGACAGGTACCAGCCCAGCCCGGACTTCACGCCCATCATCTCGGCCGCCACCAGCACCGAGAACGAGGCGCCCAGGCCCATGAACAGGCCCACGAAGACCTGCGGCAAGGCCGCCGGAATCGCCACGCGCAGCACCAGGAACCACTCATTGGCGCCCATGGTGCGCGCCACGTCGTAGTAGGCCCGGTTGACGCCCGCCACGCCCGACCAGGTCAGCACCGTGACCGGAAACCAGGTGGCCAGGGCGATCAGGAAGACCGCTGCCGACCAGCTCGACGGAAAGAAGAAGAACGCCATAGGCAGCAAGGCCGTGGAAGGCACCGGCCCCAGGAAGCGCAGCACCGGATGCACCCAATAGCCCAGGCCGCGCGACCAGCCGATCGCGACCCCGGTCAGGAAACCCGCGGCCGCGCCCAGCAGAAAGCCGTTGGCCAGCAGCCAAAGCGAATTCGCCAGACTGTCGGCCAGCCGCTTGTAGTCGGAGACGTAGACTTCGATCAGCGACTGCGGCGGCGCGAAGAACGGGCTGGGCAGCAGCGCCAGCTTGGCCGTCGCGATCTCCCAGGCGCCCACCGCCACGGCCAGGGCCGCGAGCCAGGGGCCGGCGCGGTGCAAGGCGCGCACGGCGCGCAACTGCCCCGCCCCCGGCGCCGCCGCCAGTAACAGCAGCAACGCCAGCGCCAAGGCCGCCGCGCCGAATTCGCGCGTGTAGCCCCAGGACGAGAAGCCCACCTCGACGTTCGGCCATGCCAGCGTCACGCCGCCCACGCCCGCCCACAGCGCGGCGGCGGCGATACCGGTTTTCCACAAGCGCCAGTCGCGCGCGGGCGGATTCACGCCCGCGGCCGGGGCGTGCAATACGTCAGCCGAGGACATTGGGCACCACCACTTGCGCGTATTTGTTGACGTCCAGGCCCGCGCTCAGCACCTTGATCGTCTTCAGGTCCCGGGCGTAGCCCACGATCTCTTCGCGCAACGCGGCGCCCGTCGAGGCATGGCCATGGCTATGGCTGCGCAGGATCGCGGCCACGCGTTCGGCCGGCACCTTGCCGGGCACATACGGCGCGAAGATGCGCGCGGTCTCGTCCGGGTTGGAAGCCGTCCAGCGCTGCGCGTCGATCACCGCACGCGCAATGGCCGCGGCGGCCTCTGGATCCTTGCGCACCAGATCGCCGCGCAGGCCCAGCACGCAGCAGGTTCGGTTCTCGTAATCGCCCTCGATGTTGGTGGCGATCTCTCGCAGCTTGTTGTCCTCGCGCAGCGTGTAGATCAGCGGATCGTCACCCGCAATGGCGTCGACCTCGCCCTTGCGCAGGACTTCGCCGAACAGGTCCTGCGGGTACTGGCGCCAGTCCACGGATTCGGGATCGATACCCAGCTGCGCCACGCGGATCGCGAAGAAGTTCTTCACCGGACTGGCCTGGTCCGACACGGCCACGCGGCGTCCCTTCAGGTCGTTGACGCTCTTGATCGGCGAATCCTGCGCCGTCAGCAAGCGCATGCAGCCGCCATGCGTGCCCACCGCCAGCTTGACGTCGAAGCCCTGCTCCAGCGGCTTCAACCAACGCAGCGCCATGCCGATGCCGCCATCGGCGTGGCCGGTGGCGATCGCCTCCAGCAGCTGGTCGGTGGAGCCGCTGAAGTTGATGCGTTCGACCTTGAGGTTGTACTTGTCGAAGAAGCCGCGCTCCAGCGCCACCGACACGGGCGATTGGCAGACTGCGGTCTGGCTCCATGCGATCTTGAACGTGCGCGGTGCGGCGTTGGCGGCCAGCACGCGCGAGCCCAGCATGCCCAGCGGCGCCGCAAGGCCTGCGGCGCCTGCCGCGCGCAGCAGCGCACGGCGCGAAATTCCCCGCGTGGAGATGGCGCGGGAATGGACGTTCGTATTCATCAACCTTCCTTTTGAGCAGACTGTGAATGGCGATGATTGCCATGCGGCATCATCGACCTGCGCTCAGGGGTTAGACAAATACAAAGTCGGGATAACAATATGGGCGACGCATGGCCGCCCAGGGGCTGGACTATTCGGGCAAATGGTCCGGAACGCCGTCCTCGTCGACCTGCTTGACGCGGTCCAGCGCGTTGCGCGCGGCCGACATGGCCTCGACCGTGCTGCGGAAGCGTCGGCTGATGAAGATCTCGAAAGCCTGGGTGTCGGGCTCGGCTTCCTGCTGCACGGCGTCATCCGGTGGCGCTGGCGCATCGGCCTGGGCTGCCGCTTGCGCGTCCCGTTCGGCCTGGCTCTTTTTCTTCGGCAACCGCCGCGTTTCGATGAAAGCGCGCGGCGGCACGCGCCCCTCGGGTTGGGTCGCGTACGCGAGCACCGAAAATCCGTTGATGATCTTCTCAGCCATTGCGGTTCCGTGTGGCCGCGCCCAAAAAAGCGCGGTTCCTTGTTACCGACTACGGCCCGCCGCGGAAAAACTTAAGCCAGCGCCGCCTGGCGCGCACGCACGTAGGCCGCCACCTGGGCCAGCACGTCGGACAGGTCCGCCTGCAGCGGCGCGAAGCCGGCGTTGCGCTCGCGCGTGGCTTCGTCCATGTACAGCGGACGGCGGATCTCCACCTGCAAGCTGTGCCGATTCAAGGCCGGCTGGCCGATCTGCGCGATCAACTGCACGCCTTTGTAGGGGTCGTTGCGCGCCACGGTGTAGCCCTTGCCGCGCAAAGCGGTCTCGATCAGGGCGATGAACTCCGGCTCGCAGGTGGTGCCGTCGCGGTCGCCCAGCACAAAGTCCGCCAGCGGATGCTCGCTCTTGCGGCCCAGGCGCTCGTAGGCGTCGTTGGGCATGGAGTGCAGGTTCAGATGCCAGACCGCGCCAAAACGCTGCCGCACCTGCTGGATCGCCTGCGACAGCGCCGCGTGGTAAGGCTCGTAATACGCCTGGATGCGGTGGCGCACTTCGGCCAGCGTGAGCTTGCGGTCGTAGATCGGCGTGGACCTGTCCATCCTGCGCCAGATCAAACCCTTGCCCAGGCGGGTCTTCTCGCCCGGGTCCAGCGGCTCGGGCCAGGGTTGCGCCAGCAGCTCCGGGTCCAGGTCCTGCAGCGTGCGGTTGGGATCGATATAGACGCGCGGAAAGTTCGCGGCGATCAGCGTCGCGCCCAGGGCCGGCGCCGCCGACCACAACGCGTCCACGTGCGTGTCCTCGCCCTGGCGCAATTGCGCCAGGGTGGCCGCGGCGCCGAAGTCGTCGGGATAGCGCTCGCCGCTATGCGGCGAATCGCAAACCAGCGGCAAGCCCGGGCCCGTGGGCTCGTGTACGGAAACAGCGTCGAAGTCGGCGTGGGTCATCGTCAATCAGCCTGAATATTGGCAGTCTTGGCGACCTTGGCGTAGCGCGCCAGGGCCTGCTGGATCTGCGCCTCGAATTCCTGGGGCGTGGTGCGCACCAGCGTACCACCCACTTCCTCGGCCTTCTTGCGGAATTCCGGATCGTCCTGGGCCGCGCGCACTGCCTTGTTCAGGCGTTCGATCACGGCCGGCGGGGTGCCGGCGGGCGCCACCAGGCCGAACCAGCCGCCCGTACCCATGTCGGGGTATCCCAGCTCGATGTAGGTCGGCACGTCGGGCAACAGCGGCGAGCGTTCGGCGCCCAGCACGGCCAGCGCGCGCAGCTTGCCGCCCTGCACCTGCGGCAGGGTCGAGGACAGGTTGTCGGTGATCGCGTCCACCTGCCCGCCCATCACGTCATTCAACGCCGGACCCGCGCCGCGGTACGGCACGTGCAGCAGCTTGATGCCGGACAGCATCATGAAGTTCTCGATGTTCACATGGCCCAGCGAGCCCACGCCCGGCGAGGCGAAGCTATAGCGCTCCGGCTGTTTCTTGGCCAGGGCCACGAACTCGGCCATATTCTTGGCCGGCAGGCCCGGATTGATCGCGAAGATGCTGGGCACGGCGACCACGTTGGCCACCGGCACGAAGTCCTTCACCGGGTCGTAGTTCATCTTGCGGAACACAGCCGGGTTCGAGCCGTGCGTGCTCATCGTGGCCATGCCGATGGTGTAGCCGTCGGGCGTGGCGCGGGCCACCTGCTCCATGCCCATGGAACCGCCGGCGCCGGCCTTGTTCTCGACCACGATGGTCTGCTTCAGGTCGCGGCCGGCGTACTCGGCCACCAGGCGCGCCACGATGTCGGTCGAACCGCCAGCGGCGAACGGCACCACCAGCTTGATGGGGCGGGCGGGATAGTCGGCAGCTTGGGCGATGCCGGCAAAGGACAACGTGGCGAACATGCCGGCGAGCGCGAAGCGCGCGGACCGGCCCAGGAGGCGGCGGGACATGGGGGATGACTCCGAAAGTTGAAGGTCAGTCGACAAGGCCGCCAGTGTCCGAACTTTACGATCCCCTTTCAAACGACTATATTGCACGGCTTCATTACCAATGGTCATGCTAGATGCGACTGCACTCGCCCTCCATGTCCGAACTGCACGCCTTCGTGACGGCGGCACGCCTGGGCAGCTTCACCCGCGCCGCGGAGGTCTTGTGCGTCACCCAGGGCGCCGTCAGCCGCGCCATTTCCCGACTGGAAGCGCATTTCGGCCAGCCGCTGATGCATCGCAACGCCCATGGCCTGACCCTGACTGAAACCGGACGCCGCCTGTACGACGGCACGCTAGGCCCGCTGCAGCAGATCGAGTCGCTCAGCGCCGGATTGCGCGCCAATGACCGCCGCCTGCGCCTGACGCTGTCGACGGTGCCGACGCTGGCCAGCGCCTGGCTGGTGCCCCGCCTGTCCGACTTTCATGCGCGCCATCCGGATATCCAGCTCAGCTTCGCGGCCTACCGCCGCAACGAAGATTTTTCGGGTGAGACGCCCGATGCCAGCATCCTGTCCGGCATGCCGGAGCAATGGCCGGGCTGGCAGGTGGACTACGTGATCGGGCGCGAGTTGGTCGTGATCTGCCACCCCGCCCGTCTGGCGGCCCGGCGCGCGCAGGGACTCTGGGACACGCCAGCCGGCCTGCTCGGGGAACCGCTGCTGTATCACTCGAATGGCATGGACAACTGGGCGCAGTGGCTGGCCGCCGCCGGCGTGCCGCGCGCCTCGGTCCAGCTTTCCAATGGCTTTGACCAGGTTTCCATCCTGGTTCGCGCCGTCATGGCCGACATGGGCATCGCCGTGCTGCAGCGCTGCCTGGTCCGCGACGACCTGCAGGCCGGACGCGTGGTGGCCCCGTTTCCCGACCTGCCCATCCGCATCGACCGTGGCTACCATCTATGCGCCCCGGCCCAGCGCCGCGACCATTACGCGCTGGCTTGTTTCCGGCGATGGCTGCTGGAAACCGCCGGGCAGGATCCCGACGTAATCGCCGCCAGCCCAGCCTGAGCGCCTAGCCTGCGGACACAACCCGTTGCCGGCGTCCTGCGCGGGAATACTACAAAATGAAAACGGGCTCCCGATCTGGAGCCCGCTGCGGGGGTCTGCGCCATGCTGCCGGCGCGGTCGAAAATGCTCAGGGTGCGAGCTTGAACCCGAGGTCCACGCCCCATTTGTCGGTCTCGCGCAGCCATTTCGCGCCGCAATTCAGGCAGCGGAAATGGTCTTCACGGCTTTCTTCACGGCCTTTCTGCGTGGGATTGGTGAACCCCTGGTGTCCCAGATGGGCATGCGGCGCAACGCCTGCAAGCCCGGGGTTAATGCGTTGGCAAGCCAGGCACATAACGCTCATTGGTGCTTCCCTACAATTTTAGTAACTAAATTGTAAGGGATTCCACCAATACTTTTCTATCGAATCAGGCCCCTAAATCCAAAAAATATTGTTAACGCCACAATTAAACAACAGTGGGCAGGGCCGCCAGGCAGGTTGCCAGGTGATACGGAGAGGTCGACGGCATGTCCTTGCGCACCACCGCTCCTTCCGCGTCCAGGCATTCGTACCAGCCGCCGGGGTGCAGGAAACGCGCGCGGAACATGGACAGGCCGGCCTCCAGCGCGGGCAGGTCGCCCAGCACGCCGAGCACCCGCAGGTACTCGGTCTGCGCCCAGATCCGGCGCGTATCGTCGATCACGGCGCCGGACTCGTCCAGCGACGCCACCACTCCGCCCGCGTCCACACCATGGCGGCGCGACCAGCGCACAGCGCGCGGCAGCGACTCCGTCAACTCCAGGCCGTCGAAAACCTCGGCCGAGCCTTGCACCAGCGACAGCCACTCGAACTGATGCCCGGGCTCCAGCCGGTTGCCGGCCGAGCCTTGCCGCTCTTCCGCGATGCACTGCGAGGCCGCATGCACGAAGAAATGGCTGATGCCTTGCGCCAGGCCGCGCAGGCGCTGCGCGTACAGCGCCGGCTCCGCGACCTGGGCTGCGGCCAGGTAGGCCTCGGTCAGATGCATCATGGGATTCTGCGCGGGCGCGCGCAGAGGCTGGCTCAGGTCGGCGCTGAGCGCCGCGTGATACAGCCCGTCGGCGGTCTTGAAGCGCGCCTCGATGGTCGAGGAAGTCGACAGCATGAGCTTGCGCGCATCGGCATTGCGGCTGCGGCGGAAATAGGCGGCGCAGGCCAGCACGATGAACGCGTGGGTGTACAGGTCCTGCGTGTCATCGAGCGGATGCGCCGCGGCGTCCACGCTATAGCGCCAGCCTCCGTGATGCTCGTCGCGGAACACGCGCCGCAGCGATTCGAACAGCACATCTGCATGCGCGCCCGCAGCGTCGCCCGGCGCTTCCGAAAAAACGTAGAGCTGGCGCGCGCAAGCCATGGCGCGGTAGCGCTCGACCGGCAGCGCGGCGCCCGTCGCCGCGTCCAGCGATTCATAAGGCAGACCCAGCGCGCCATTGAAACCCTGCCCCATCCAAAGGGGCAGGACAACGGAATCAAAATGGTCGCGGAATGCGCGGATGTGTTCCGCAAGTGAAGAGTTGGTCTGTGCGGCAGTCATCTTGGAACGGCGCATACCCAATGAGGGCCCCAGATTTTGGAGCAGCAACGATAACCGAAATTTTCGTCGCAAACCTTTGAGTATTCTCCGAAGCGTCATGCTCACACAGACCGGTCCCGCCGATCAGCTCCGTCCAGGGCGTGGCGCCCTATCGGAAGATGTTTTCCTCTACCCAGTTCTGCGCGAATACTTCCGCGCGATCGCGTGCTTCGTCCAACGAAGCGCAGTTGCCCAAGTGGGAAAACGCGGCATCCACTTCGGTGCCGCCCTCGGCCGTAACCGTCAGCAGTACGCCATATCCGCCGGTATCCATGGCCGCTGTGGAAACGTCGATCAGAACTTCCTGGTCACGATGCTGCATGTGCTACCTCCCAGTCGGTTACCTAAACGCGTGAACCACGCGTGACGTTGCGGGGGCAGAATCCCCGCGCAAATGAATAGACCTGCAAACGTCACGCAAGTTCATCTTACTGGCGACTCGTGGGTCGCGATACGTCGAAAAGCAGCCAAATCGCGCATTCCGTCTCAGGAAATTCCCGTAGCACGGCCCTATTGGTCGCGAACTCGCGAAATACTGCGAAAACATTCGCAAATTGTGTGGAAATCCCCGCGCCAAACGGTCAAGACGCGGCGAAACGCGGAGGGCGGCCCCGGGCCGCGCCTGCTGTCGACATAATTGGATTTTGCGGGTTAGCGCAAATGGATGGCGCCCGGCTCTTCCATGCGCAGGGCGAGCTTGCCCTTCTCGGTGATCAGCCAGCGGCCGTCGGCGTCGGCTGCAATGCAACGCAACGTCTCCAGCGCCTGCGCCACGTGGGCGGGCACTTCAGTCTGGGCAGCGCCGGGCTCGCAATTGTCGGCCACGATGCGCAGCCAATGTCCCAACTCGCCTTTCTCGAAACGGTGCAATGCCATGCGGTGATTCTCTCTTGAATACCCAACGATAGCATGTTGCCATGCCCCGCCCTGGCGACCTGTAAAAGTCGCTAGGCAAGCAGCTTGGGCAAGGACGACGCCAGCAGCGCCACGCCCGAAACGGTCAGCAGGCCCAGCACGATGCGGCGAAACGCAACGTCGCTGATGCCCACGTAGACGCGCGTGCCCCACAAGGTCGGCACCAGCATCGCCGGCACGATCACCGCAAAGAGCGGCAGCATGTCGCGCGTCACCACGCCGGTGTAGACATAGCTCGCCATCGTCACGACCAACATCGACAGGTTGAAGTTCTGGATCACCGCGCGCTGCACGTCGCGGTCAAAGCGACGCAAGGTGCACCACAAAGTCGGAATGACGCCGGTGAAGCCGCCTATGCCGCCCATGACGCCGCCCATCGCTCCCACCACGCCGTCGGCCCATCGTCCACCCGCCGTGATAGGCGGCAAGCGCGTCGCGAACAGCATCACCGGACACCAGACCGCCAGCAGTCCGCCGACCAGCGCCTTGAACATCAGCGGATCCAGATAGGGCAGCAGCTTGACGCCCAGCGGAATCCCCAGCAATCCGCCCGCCACGAAGGGCAGCAGGTGCGCCATCGTGAATCCGCGGCGCATCGTGAACGCGGCCAGCAACTGGCCGGTCAGCGAGCCGAACACCACCATCGCAGCCGCGAGTTTGGGATCTATAGTCCAGGCCCAGAACGACATGGCCACCATGCCGAAGCCGAAGCCCGAGAGGCCCTGCACGAAACCGGCGGCCATGGCGCCCGCCGCGACCAGCACATATAAGGAATCCATACCCGCCGCACGCCTGCAAGAGAAGCCGGAACGGTTCCGGCGCTCGACATTCTAGAACGCGCCGATGGCCGGTTTCACGCCTGCGGCGTACTGACGGGCTAAGAAGCCCGCAGCGCCAGCGGCCGCTTCAGGCGCGTCGCCGCCGCCGACGCCGCCACGCTGGCGCCGATCAGGGCCAAGCCCAGCGCCAGGTCGGCCGAGATGCACTCCTGGAACACCAGCGACGACACGACCAGCCCGATCACCGGCACGCACAGCATGGCGATCGAGGTCGCCACCGGCGGCATCTTCTGCGTCATGCCCAGCACCACGATGAAGGTCAGCGCGGTAGCCAGCGGACCGGTGTACAGGATCACGGGCCATGCCTCGGGCTGCGCCAGGAAAACGGGCGCGCCATCGCGCATCCACGCCAGCGCGGCCAGCGGCAGCGCCGCGATGGCGGTCTGCCAGGGAATCATGTCCGCGCCCAGGCGGATATGCCGGTAGCCGCGCAGCTGGATGATATTGCAGGCCCACGCAAAGGACGCACCCAGCAACATGGCCAGGCCGACCACGGTGTGCGCCTGCCAAGGGCTGAACGCGGGCGCGACGATGACGGCGATGCCGGCATAGCTCAGCCCCGTCGCCAGCCATTGCGCCATCGACAGGCGCTCCTTCAGGATCAGCGAGGACAGGGGAATCACCCAGATGGAAGTGGCGTAGGCGATCACGGACGCGCGTCCCGGCGCCACGTATTGCATCGCCCATAGCGCCAGCGCCGTGAACGCCCCCATCTGCAGCAGCGCCACACCCGCCACCAGCGGCATTTCCTGCCGTGTCGGCAGGCGCAGGCGGCCCAGCATGCCCAGCACCAGCGCGCTGATCAGCGCGGCCGAGCCGAACCGGCTGGCGGCCAGCCACAGCGGGCTCATATGCGTCAGCCCCAGCTTCATGACGGGCCAATTGCCGCCCCAGATGGCGACCGCGCCGACCAGCGGCAAAAACCTGCCCAACGTGCTCTGCTGACTCATTACTGCCCAATCTACTGCTTGAATATTCCGCGCTTTGGCACAATTACCAAATGATGGAATAGTCTATAGGGTTAACCCCAGCATATTTCACTGCATTCAAGGGAGATACCCGTCATACTCAGCACAGATGAATTGCTGAATGACCGTAACTGGGTGACTTATGCCGGAAATCAACCTGGATGCCACCGACATCCGTATCCTCAACGAACTCCAGCGCGATGCGCGGCTGACCAATGTCGAACTCGCCGCGCGCGTGAACCTGTCTGCCTCTCCCTGTCTGGCGCGCGTGCGCCGGCTCGAAACCGAGGGCCTGATCGACCGCCGCGTCACGCTGCTCAACGCGCGCAAGCTGGGCCTGAAGGTCAACGTATTCATCCAGATCTCGCTGGACAAGCAGCGCAAGGCGGCGCTGGACGTGTTCGAACGCGAAATCGCGGTCCTGCCGGAAATCATGGAGTGCTACCTCATGTCGGGCGACGCCGACTACCTGATACGCGCCCTGGTGCCTGACGTGGACGCGCTGGAGCGGCTGATCGTCGAACACATCACCCGCATCCCGGGCGTCGCCAGCATCCGTTCCAGCTTCGCCTTGAAGCAGGTGCTGTACACCACCGCCGTCCCGCTCGCGTGAAGCCCGCGGCGGCAACTTGCGGGATCCGTGGCGCCCCTCCACAATGAAAGCGCCGCGCCCCGCGCCGGCGCCCCTCCCATCGCCTAGCAAGGAGAACACCATGCCTGAAACCGACTGGTTCCCCGGCGGCACGCTACCCGATCGTCAGGGCTACTTCGAAGTGGAATTCGAAACGGGTCAAACCGAAATCACGCGCTACGGCCTGCTCGGCTGGGAGCCCGAGCAGGATCGCGGCCGGATCAGACGCTGGCGCGGCCTGGACCCGGACATCGAAGCCGCCGAAATGCAGCGCGAGAGCTCGGTGCGCAACAACGGCGATACGCTCATGGGCTGAAGCGCCGGCAGACGCGCCAAACAAAAACGCCGCGGAGAACATCCGCGGCGTTTTGCTTGGCAGGCCCGTTCAAAGATTCAGTTTGGAAATCTTGGTACCGGCCAGGGACACGCCTGCCATCAGGCCGCCGTTGTTCATCACGAAGCCGACGATGGGTTGTTGTGCCGTGTTGGTGTCGATGCGGCCGTTGGCGCCCACATTGACAACCGCAACCGTCGCATCGGCGCCCACGGTCCAGCCGCTGCTGTTGCGGAACTTGGCAAGCGCCTCATCCGTCATGAACAACAGCACCATCGCCTTGGACTGCGCCCCCGCCTGGAAGCCGACGGAACCCGCCGTGGTGCTGTAGTAGCCGGCGGTGGAACTGCCCACGCGCAGCACGCCCTTGCCATGCTCGGCCCCGATGATGAAGCTGCCGCTCAACACATCAGGAAAAATCAGCACGCCTCGGGCGCGGGCGACCAGTTCCCTGGACTGCGGCGACGCTTGATAGAGCTTGCCCAAGGTGGCGTCGGCCGCACTGTTCAACGATTGGCGCTGTTCGGTCGCGGTGGCCTCTGACTTGGAACTGTTGGTGGTGCAACCCGTGAACATCAGGCCGGCCACGCCGATCGCCGCGGCGGCCAGGCCGACACGACGCAAGACAGGAAAAGTATCAAACATGGAACTCTCCTTTGTTGTTGTCACCCTACACCAATGTACCGGGCAAATCCGCCAGCGCAAAGCACGCGATTGTGTGAAAAGAAACAAAACCCTGCCTGCCGCTGCGGGTCCGGCCCGCCGCTACAGGATGCCGTAGCGCGGTTCGCCCGTGGCTTCGTCCACCGACACGATGCCCGACAGCACCAGTTCGGCGTGGCGTCTTGCCGTCCCGGGATCCTCGAAGGTCACGAAACGCGGCAGCGACCAGCGCCGCTCGAATTCGCCTTCCACCCTCCGGCACACCGCTACCTCGATCGCCAACATGCCGGTATCCAGCCGGATGACCTGACATTCCACCTCGAATCCATCAATATGACGCTGTGGCCACGCGCCCATTCCTTGCTCCTCGAAATTGTTTTTCCCGGCCGCAATATGCCAAAAAATTTTTGGCTTGAAAAGTAATGTTTTCAAGGAGTTATGAAGTACTAGAGCAGGTAGTGCGAACGCATCTTGAAGCTCATCCAAATGGCCGAAAATCGGTCCAAATCCTGGCCTTTCGCGCTCGCCGCAAGAACGGTGCGAGCAGCATCTTTCAGCCGCCCGGCGGACGTATCCATTGCGCGTCCCACAAGCCTTCGCCGCGCTCCAGAGCCGCGCCCAAGGCCTGTTTGCTGCGCTGCGCAACCGCCGCCAGCAAGGCATTGCAGACGGAAAAGGCCGCGGTATAGGAATCAAAAGGCGACGCGCTGGAACTGCGCGCTATCAGCACGTGGTGTGCCGAGGCCGCGGCGGGCGCCGACGCCGAATCGGTGATCAGAATCACCTTGCCGCCTCGCTGCCGGAAATACTGCACCGCCTTGGCCGCGGCAACCGAATAGCGCCTGAAGGTAAACGCCAGCAGCACGTCGGCCTCGTCGATCCAGAGCAGTTGGTCTTCCAGGAACAGCGGACCGGCGGCGACCATGGGCTTGACCGAAGGCAGGCACAGGTTCAAGTACAGCGCCACGTGGCTGGCCAGCGGCGCGGCCTGGCGTAGCCCCAGCACATGCACCCGCCCCTTGCGCTGCGTCAGCAGTCGGACGGCAGCCTCGAAGGCGGCCACGTCGATCGACGCGTAGGTCTCCTTCAGGTTGTGCTGGTCATGCAGCAAGGCGTTATGCAGGCAGGCGCGCGCCGACGGTTTGTCCGAGCCCACCGCGTCCGCGCGCTCGCCGGGCGAGGCCAGGCGCGCCGTCACTTCCGTGCGCGCCTCCACCTGGGCCTGCGCGTAGCTTTCGTAGCCGAGCTTGGCCAACAGGCGCACCACGGTGGAAGCGCTGGTGCCGACCTGCCTGGCCAGCGCCGTCGCCGATTCCAGCAGGCTTTGCGGATAGCGCGCCTGCATCTCCTCGACCAGCAATTGTTCGCTCTTGCTGAGCTTGCGGCCGTAGCCGGCAATACGTTGGTGCAGGTTCATCCTTGCATGGCCCTAGGTGATAACCCCAAATTTCACAATACACATTGCATCTTATATTGCTACCTGCAATCTTCATTGCAAATTAGACCAAACCCGCAGTCACCACAAGAGAATTCCATGAAGCATCAATCGCAGGGACCGTCCTCGATCCGCCGCAGCCTGATTCTGGCCGGTCTGGGCGCCGCCTTGCTGCCGCTGGCCGCGCGCGCCGACGCCTATCCTTCGCGCCCCATCACGCTGGTCGTCCCCTTCCCTGCGGGCGGCTCCGTCGACCTGATCGGCCGACTGTACGCGGACGCCCTGGGCAAGGCGCTGGGTACCAGCGTCATCATCGAGAACCGCGACGGCGCGGGCGGCGCCATCGGCAGCAAGCGCGTCGCGCGCGCCGCGCCGGACGGCTACACGCTGGTCGCGTCCTCGCAAAGCTCGCACCTGGCCAACCCGCTGATGCGCAATGACCTGGGCTACGACCCGATCAAGGACTTCGTCTCGATCTCGCAGCTGTCGCGCACGCCCAATGTGCTGGTGACCAATGCCGCCGTGCCGGCCCGCAACCTGGCGGAGTTCGTGGCGCTGCTGAAGGCGCGCCCCGACCAATTGCACTATGCCACCGCAGGCATCGGCAGCATGGGCCAGCTCAACGCCGAACTGCTGAAGAACACCCTGCAGCTGCAGGCCGTGCACGTGCCCTATCGCGGCGGCGCGCCGCTGATCAACGCGCTGCTGTCCGACCAGGCGCAGTTCGCGCTGGACAACCTCGCGCCCTTCCTGCCCCACATCCAGGTCGGCAAGATGCGCGCGCTGGCGGTGGCCGCCCCAAAACGCCTGGACTCCCTGCCCGACGTGCCGACCTTCGAGGAACTGGGTTACCCCGTGCTCAATTCCATGTCGTGGATCGGCCTGGCCGCGCCCGCAGGCACGCCGCCCGACATCGTCCAGAAGCTGCTGGCCGCCGTGCGCACCGCCGCCACCGAGGACGGCATGCCGCAATCCCTGGAAAAGGCCGGCGCGCTGCCCCCCGAGAACCAGACCCCGCAACAGTTCACCGCCATGATGTCCGAGCGCCTGGCGTTGTACAAAGACCTGATCGACCGCGCCGGCATCCGTCCTGAATAGGCCTTACTCCCATGAAAAATCCCGCTTTCGAACCCGACACCGCCCCGCTCGAAGTCCTGCCGCGCGATCTCTCGGCCTATCGCGAGGGCAATGTCGGCATCCCCTACGTGCACCGGTTCGAGTCGGGCCGTCCCGGCCCGCACGTGCTGATCAACGCCATCACGCACGGCAACGAAATCTGCGGCATGGTGGCTGCGACCCATCTGCTGGACTCGGGCGTGCGCCCCAAGATCGGCACGCTCACCGTCAGCTTCGCGCACGTCGAAGCCTATGAAGCCTTCGATATCGAGAACCCCTACGAGAACCGCCAGCTCGTCCACAACCTGAACCGCATCTGGTCCGCAGCCATGCTGGACGGCCCGGAAGACAGCCCAGAACTGCGCCGCGCCCGCGAGCTGCGTCCGGTGCTGGACGCCGCCGACTTCGTGCTGGACATCCATTCCACGCGTGCGCCGGTGCAACCCTTCTGGGTCTACACCGAGATGGACCGCAACACGGCGCTGGCCAGCGCCGTCGGCGTGCCGCAGGTGCATCTGGTGATGCCGCCCGACCTCTTCCCCGGCACTGGCGTCATGGGCTACGGCCGCCACGGCGATCCGCACTCCGACAGCAGCGGCTCGCTGGTGGTCGAATGCGGCCAGCACTTCGCGCAATCCGCCGCCGACCTGGCCACCGACGTCACGCTGCGCTTCCTCGCGCACACGGGCCTGATCGACATGCCTGCCGGCACGCCGCCCCCGCCCGCGCCGCAGCGCTACCGCCTGCTCGAAGTGCATATGGTGAAGTCCGAGGACTTCACCTTTACCCGTCCGGTGATCGGCTTCGAAACCTTCGCCAAGGGTGAACTCATCGCCATGAACGGCACCGAGGAAATCCGTTCGCCCTGCGACGACTGCACCATCTTCATGCCCACGCGCATGCCCATCGTGGGTCGCGAAGCGGTGTACCTGACCGTGGCGATCTGATCGCCATCCGCAAGCGTCTGATCGGGATCCGTCAAAGGTCCGGAATCAGGCGCTTGCCCAGGCTGATGACCTCGTCCTGCTGAAAGCCCAGGGTCGCGTAGAAGTCCTTCACCGCAATATTGCCCGACCGGATCAGCAGATTGATCTTGGGGCAACCCATTTCCAGCAGCCTGCGCTCCACCGCCTGCATCAGCGCGGTGGCATGACCGCGGCGCTGATGCGCGGGCGATACCGCCAGGTAATTGATCCAGGCGCGATGGCCGTCATAGCCGCCCATCAGCGTCGCGACGATCGCGCCGTCCGCCTCTCCCACCAGAAACAAGTCCGCCTGCACCGCAAGCTTGCGCGCAATATCCTTGCGCGGGTCGTTCCATGGGCGGGTCAGGCCGCAGTCATGCCACAGCTGGATGATGGCCGCTTCGTCGGTCGAATGGTAGGGCCGGATGGCGAGGTCTTGCGCACTCATGCTTCGTTCCTTCAAGGATGGCAACGAAAGCCTTGCGATACGCCTCGACAGCGGGACCAGCCAGAAACAGAAAAGCCACGAGGGGTATCGTGGCTTTCAGGATATGGCGCCGATGGTTTGGCGCCGGGACGTGACCAGCCACTCAACGTAAGCGTCGAGTGATTCGTCGGTAGGCTGCGCCAGACATAGGCGCGAAATGCTGTGCGTTCATGAGGGCAAGCATACACGAGGCGGCGAAGCGCAGCCAACGTCAGGACGCGTCAGGCGCCTCCAGCGTGCCTTCCATGACCACCACGGCCTCGCCCGCCACGCCCGCCCATACGCCATCGGCGCGCGGTTCGGCGTGAGCCAGCAGCACGCTGGCGCGTCCCATGTCCACGCCCTGCTCCACCCTCAGGCGCATTGCGCCGGCGCCGCGCAGGGCCGTGCGCAAGGCCGTCATGGCCGCCGTCGCGCTGCCGGTCGCGGGGTCTTCCGTCATGCGACCGGTGAACATGCGGGCCTGGACATCCGCCCCGCCCGCCCCCGTGTCAGTGGTGTAGGCATAGATGGACTTTGCGCCGTCCAGCGGCAGCAGGGCCGCGTAGCCCGCCGGATCTGGCACGGCCCGGCGCAAGGCGTCGCGGCTGGCCAATTGCACCACCAGGAAGATCAGGCCTACCGACGCCACCTGCGGCGCATGCGTGGAGGTATCGATGTCCGCAGGCTCCAGGCTCAAGGCCCGCGCAACCGCGGCGGCCGGCGCCTCGCTGGCGCGCGACAGCGGTTGCGGCGCAAGCAGTTCCGCACCCGCCGCGCCGTTTGCGCCTGGGCGCAGCGCAATGCGCACCAGTCCCGCCTCCTCCTCAAACGCGAAGGCATCCGGCACGGTCAGGCCCGAGGCAGCCATTTCGCGCGCCAGCACCACGGCCGTGCCCACATTGGGATGTCCGGCGAACGGCACCTCGCGGTCGGGCGTGAAGATGCGCACCCAGGCCGTATGGGCAGGATCCCGCGGCGGCAGCACAAAGCTGGTTTCGGAATAGTTGAATTCGCGCGCGATGCGTTGCATCTGCGCCGTGCTCAGGCCCTGGGCGTCGAACACGACCGCCAGCGGATTGCCGCCGTACGCTTGGCTGGTGAACACATCGGCGGTGACATAACGGTAGCGCATGGAACGTCCTCTCAGGCCACGCGGACAGCGCGGCGACCCGGGAAGTGTGCGGGGCCGGCGCGCGGTCCACCAGACACAGAGGCGATGAATCGGGACCGTAACAGCGGGTGGATCTGGAACAGCGGGTGGATCTGGCATAGACTATGCTGGCCCGGCGCTTTCCGCCCCCCCAAGCCGGTGCATGACGATTTGCGCTCACCAGGAACCCGCCACATGTCCACGGTACGCACCTACTTCCAGAACCGCCTGCCTGCAGGCGAACTTGCCAGATTGATGCGAGTCCAGGAGCCGTTCTTTCTGGAGAACATCGTCGACATCGACGAAACCGCGGCAGCGCTGCAGGCGCTGTGCCGCGAACATGGGCTGACCGTGCGGACGGTCAAGCAACCCTACAACGCCAGCGTGTCGGGCTGGGATCTGGCCAGCTTTGTTCCCGCCTGGTTCGGCGCGCTGGCCCTTGGTTTCTTCGCCGCCACTACGCCGGGCGGGCAGCGTACGGACGTCACCCTCAAACTGCGCAGCAACAGCTTGCTCGAAGTCTGTTTTTCCCGGACAGCACCCCATCCCGGCGCCGCCTTGCCTTGATCCGCGCGGGGTGTGCCTTGCATCAAGGTAGCGTCCACTCAGGCCTAGTACAATGTCCCATATATGGGGACGCTAAACATGAAAGACAGTGCCAGACCCGCAGAGGCGCTTACCGTCGAAGCCGCGATAGGCTTGGCTGAAAATTGGGCCCGCGCGCATCACGCGGACGCTGATCGAAGCAGGAAGTTCGCCACCCAATGGCATGGAGACACCAGTCCCGATGACAGGCAAGGCGACGTGCTCCTGAGGGATCTCGCCTTCTTTTTCCAGGCCGCATCCAACGACGCCGCCTACTGGCGCTCGGTCGGAGACTTCACCGAGGAAGCCACCGGCCCCTGGGGAGTCCAGGCGCTGAAAGCCTTGGCCGGCCTGAACCTCATCGGCCTGGCGGCATCCCTAATCCTGTTCGCGGCGCGCGACAGCTCGGCCTTCACGGCAGGCGCAATCAGCGCCTGCGCCTTGTTCCTGGCCGGGCTGCTGCTGGCCTATCCGGCGCTGCGGCTCACCCGCATTTCCCGCTCCACGGCGAACGCCGCGTCGGCCCTGCAAAGCCGCGAAGCGGGAGCCGCGTCGACCTGGGAACAACTGCGGTCCGCCAACGTCGGCAACCCCAACGTCGGCCGCAAGGAACGCAAGATCGCCTTGCGCCTGGCCGCCATCATGGCAGCCACAGCAACGGCGGGCTGCGCGCTGCTGATTGCGACAGTGTGGTTCTAGCGGGTAGCCCGACGTCCGGCTACGCCACTGGCGTAACCGCCCTCCCCGTCGTAAAGAACGACACCAGGTTCCGCATCGCCAGCTCCGCCATCTGGCGGCGCGTCTCGTGCGTGGCGCTGCCGATATGGGGCGCCAGGATCACGTTCGACAGGCGCCGCAGGGGGCTCTCGCCCAGCGGCTCGCTTTCGAACACGTCGAGCGCGGCCCCCTGGATGATGCCGTTGGCCAACGCATGGCACAGGTCGGCCTCATTGATCACCGAGCCGCGGGCGACGTTGACGACCACCCCCTCCGGCCCCAGCGCACTCAACACGGCGGCGTCGACGATGTGGCGCGTTGCCGCCCCGCCGGGACATGACAGGACCAGCACGTCCACATGGCGAGCCATGGCAGGCAGAGAATCAAAATGCCGCCACGGCGTATCCTGGGGCGTGCGGCCGAAGTAGCTGAGGTCCACTTCGAACGGCACGAGCCGCCGGACGATCTCTTTGCCGATGCGCCCTAAACCGACGATGCCGACCTTCCTGCCCGCCAGGCTCGCCCCCAACGGAAAGGGCGAGGCCTCCCATGCGCCCGTGCGCACGAAGCTGTCGGCGGCAGGCAACTGGCGCAGCAAGGCGAGCAACAACCCCACCGCCAATTCAGCCACGGCCTTGTTCAACACGTCCGGCGTGTTGGTCACGACGATGTTCTTCTCACGCGCGCGGTCCAGCGCGATGCCGTCGTAGCCGACGCCGTTGGTGGCGATGATGCGCAGCCCCGGCAAGCGATCCATCAGCTCGGCGGAAATCCGGTAGTTCGAGCGCGTGACGATGCCGCCGATCGCATCGGCCTGCGCAGGATCGTTTTGCAGCGCCGCCTCGTCGATCAACGTGAACCTCGAGCGGAACTGCGCTTCCACCGACTCGGGAAAAACCCCTACCTTGAGCAGAGGGGGAAACTTGCCGTCCCCCTTGCCGGAGACATTTGCTGCTGCCTGGCGCGCTTGGGCCAGTTCATGCTCGATCATGGATTTCAACCTCGACGCTATAACATACGGAAAATTGGCGCGATAAGCCTGCAACCATCGCAGCCGGGTTCGTAGCGGTTCGTGCGATCTTCAACCTGAAGTTTCTCCTTTCAGGGCAATAGGCCCATCGCATCATGGACATCAAGTGCATGCAGAGCTTCGTCGCAGTCGTCGAAGCTGGTTCATTCGCCGAAGCGGCGCGCAAGCTCGATCTGACCTCGGCCGCCATCGCCGCGCGCATCAAGGCGCTGGAGATGGACCTGGGCGTGGCGCTGGTCAAGCGCTCGGGGCGTTCGGTCCGGCCCACCGAGAGCGGCATGCGTATCCTCGAAGGCACCAAGTCGGCCATCCGCAACATCCGCGATCTGCGCGCCATGGCCATCGACGGCGACCAGCCGGGCGAATTCCGCATCGGCTGTTTCGTGTCCGCATTGACGAACGTGTTGCCGCCGATACTGAAATCGCTGTACCGCAAGCATCCGGACGCCTCCGTCTTCGTCACGCCCGGCGGCTCCATAGACCTGTGCGGCAAGGTGGTCAACGGCGAACTCGACGCCGCCATCGTGGTGGAACCGCAGTTCGCGGTGCCCAAGAGCTGTCTCTGGCAGCCATTCATGGAAGAACCGCTGGTCGTCGTCGCGCCGTCCCATCTTGCGGACCAGGACGCCCACACCCTGCTGTCGACCCAACCCTTCATACGCTACGACCGCAACATCTACGGCGGCCAGCTGGCCGACCGCTATCTGCGCGACCACCAGATCTGGCCCAAGCAGCGGCTGGAGATCGACGGCCTGCTAGCCATCGTCGCGCTGGTGCATGAAGGCCTGGGCGTTGCGCTGATTCCGGACTGGTCGTCCATGTGGAAGTCGCTCGACGTGGCGCGCATCCCGCTGCCCAACCGTGCGCCCGTGCGCAGGAACGGCCTGATCTGGAATACCCGCGGCCATCACGCCAAGATGGCCGCGTCGATATCCCAGGATGCCCGGACCCTCTTCGGCAACATGGAAGCACGCCGGGCAAAGCCGTAGCCCTACTTCGACTTGCCCGGCACGCCGCGCAGGAAGTCGAAATCCACGCCCTTGTCGGCCTGGGTCACCGTATCGAGGAAGAGCTTCTTGTAGCCGCGCTCGGCCGTGGGCGGCGTGACCGGCTGCTCGCGGCGGCGGCGGTCGAGTTCTTCGTCCGACACCAGCAGGGAGATCTCGCGCCGACTCACGCTCAGGCGTATGCGGTCGCCGTTCCTGACATAGGCCAGCGGCCCGCCTATGGCCGCTTCCGGCGTGACATGCAGCACGATGGTGCCAAAGGCGGTGCCGCTCATGCGGCCGTCAGAGATCCGGATGATGTCCTTCACCCCCTGCGACGCCAGCTTCTTGGGGATCGGGATATAGCCCGCCTCCGGCATGCCGGGCGCGCCCTTGGGCCCGATGTTCTTCAGCACCAATATGTCCTGCGGCGTGACGTCCAGGTCCGCGGCATCGATGCGGCCCGCCAGGTCCTCGGCGTTCTCGAACACCACGGCCCGGCCTTCGTGTTCCATCAGCCCGGCATCGGCGGATGACTGCTTGATGATGGCGCCTTCGGGGGCCAGGTTGCCCGAAAGGACGGCTATGCCGCCCTGTGGATAGATCGGGTTCTGCCGCGTCTTGACCACGCTTTGCGGGAACCCCGGCCCCGCGCGTTCGATCTCCTCGCCCAGCGTCCTGCCGGTCACGGTCAGCGCGTCGAGCTTCAACAGCGGCTTGAGTTCGCGCAGCAGCGTGGCCATGCCGCCCGCTTTGTGGAAGTCTTCCATGTAATGCTGGCCCGAAGGCTTCAGGTCCACCAGCACGGGCGTCTCGCGCCCCATGCGGTCCAGCGCCTGCAGATCCAGGTCCAGCCCCAGCCGGCCGGCGATGGCGGTCAGATGGATGATGCCGTTGGTGGACCCGCCGATGGCCAGCAGCACGCGCATGGCATTCTCGAAGGAATCCGCGGTCAGGATCTTCGAGACCGACAGGCGCTGCCTGGCGATCTCGACGGCCTGCGCGCCCGTGAGTTCAGCAATGCGCATCCGGTCAGCCGTGACGGCGGGCGGCGTAGCGCCGCCAGGCACGGTCATGCCCAGCGCTTCGGCAATACAGGCCATGGTACTTGCCGTACCCATGACCGAACAGGTGCCCACGCTGGCGACGAGCTGGTTGTTGACGTCGGCGATCTCCTGGCTGTCGATCTCCTCGGCGCGGTACTTGCCCCAGTACCGGCGGCAATCCGTGCATGCGCCCACCCGTTCTGAACGGTGCGACCCCGTCAGCATCGATCCCGTCACAAGCTGGATCGCCGGTATGTCCGCCGACGCGGCGCCCATGAGCTGGGCGGGCACGGTCTTGTCGCATCCGCCTATCAGCACCACCGCGTCCATGGGCTGCGCGCGTATCAGCTCCTCGGTGTCCATGGACATGAGGTTGCGCAGGTACATGCTGGTGGGAAAGGAAAAGCTCTCGTGGATGGAGATGGTCGGGAAATCCATCGGCAGGCCGCCCGCGAACATGATGCCGCGCTTCACGGCTTCCAGCAGCTGCGGCGCGTTGCCGTGGCAGGGGTTGTAGGCGCTGCCCGTGTTGGCGATGCCGATCACCGGCCGGTCCAGCGCGCCGTCCGTGTAGCCGGCGCCCTTGATGAAGGCCTTGCGCAGGAACAGCGAAAAGCCGCTGTCGCCGTAGCTGGTGAGGCCTTTGCGCAGGCCGCCGGCCTCGCCCTGCGACGCCTCGGTGTTTTTCTTGCTCATCTTGTTCAAGCTGCTTCCAGTTAATTTACGGTGATGCCGCCGTCGCGGATGACCTTGGCCCACTGCTCGATTTCGGCGTTCAGGCGCGCCTTGGAGGCTTCGACGTCGAGCGCGTCGGCATAGACGCCTTGCTGCAGCAGCTGGGCCTTGGCATCGTCCTTGGCCAGCGCCGTGGTCAGCGCCTTGTTGATCTTGGCGACGATGGGAGCCGGCGTGCCGGCCGGCGCCATCACGCCAAAGAGCGAACTGACGTTGAAGCCGCTGAAGCCTTGTTCCTCGGCGGTGGGAATGTCCGGCAACATCGAGACGCGCTGCGGCGTCAGCACGGCCAGCGGACGCAACTGGCCGGACTTGATGAAGGAGATCGCGGCGGGCACCGTCTCGGTCATCGTCTCCACCTGGCCGCCGACCAGGTCCGTCATGGCCGGGCCGCTGCCGCGATAGGCCACGTGCACGATGTTGACGCCCGCGATCTGCTTGAAGAGTTCCATCGCCATGCGCTGCGGCGCGCCCGCGCCCGACGAGGCGAAATTGAGTTTTCCGGGATTCGCCTTCGCGTAGCTCACCAGATCGGCCAGCGATTTGATGGGCAGCTTGGGATTGACCACGGCCACCAGCGGCACAAAGCCGACCACCCCGGCGGGCGCGAAGTCCTTGCGCAGGTCGTAGGGGATGGTGTCCTTCTCCAGGGTCGCCATGACCGAATGCGAAGTCAGCGCCCCCATCAGCAAGGTATAGCCATCAGGTTGCGCGCGCGCCACTTCCGCCGCACCGATATTGCCGCCTGCACCGCCGCGGTTCTCGATCACGACCTGGCCGCCGATCTGCTCGCTCAGGCGCTGGCCTACGATGCGTCCGATCACGTCGGTCGCGCCGCCAGGCGGATACGGGATGATCAGGCGGATGGGCTTGTTCGGATAGCTGTCGGCGGCCTGCGCGGATGCATGGCCAGGAACGGTGAAAGCAGCAGCCGCGATGAAGGCGGCCGCGGCGATGTGAATGCGCTTGCGCGCGGCATTCTTACAGAACATTTTTGTCTCCCGATGCGTTCTTATGGCTTGAAAGCTCTAGGCGCATGTTCGCAAACTCCCGCCTGCGAAAAGAGAAAAAAATTTATGTTCTGTCAAAAAAATCCGTGAGAGTCCTAGGACGTATGGATGAGGAAAATCCGGGCTGTACTTCGGTTTGGTGAAGTAGAGTTCTTGAGTCGCCGGCGTCCGGACTGCGGGATTCCGATGCTCGCCCCGGTGGGGCTGCGCTTCGGATCCCTCCGTCCGGACACCGGCTCACGGCATCTGCCCATGAACGGCGGCTGAAACCAACGCATCAGGCGACTGCCAGCCGAGGACCCCGGAGCCATCCGAAGCGCAGCCCCGCCGGGGCGAGCATCGGAATGGCGCAGGGCAGCCTCGGCGGCTAAAGAACCCCGACATCCGCAAGTTCGAAGCCCTGCCGCTCCGCGACAGTCTGCGTCAGGCCAGCGCCTCTTCATCCTTCAGGATCTGCATGGCCTTGCCCAAGGCGACCTGGTAGCGCCGCTGCTCCTGGGCGACGCGGTCCGGCGTCCATTGATAGAAGCCCTTCAGGGAAGGCGACTTGACGCCTATGTTGCCCTGCTCGACCAGCTCGCGCATGAGCGCGCTGGGCCTGTCGTCCGTACGCAGGTGCGGATACATCGTCGCGGCCGCCGCGCAATGGATGTCGATGCCGGCCAGATCCTTCTGCAGCAGCGGGCCGGCCGCGATGTAGCGGAATCCGAACCCGTAGCGCACGGCGGTATCCACGTCCTCGGCGGACGCGAAGCCTTCCTCGACCAGCGCGATCGCCTCGCGCATCAGCGCATGCTGGATGCGGTTGGCAAGAAACCCCGGCACGTCGCGCTTGACCTGCACCGGCTTCTTGCCGGTATCGCGCATGATGCGGCTGACTTCCTGGGCCATGGCTTCATCGGTAGCCTCTCCGCGTATCACTTCCACGGCGGGCACCAGATGGGCCGGCATGAAGTAATGCAGACCCACCATGCGTGCGCGGGTCTGCAAGCCCTCGCCGATGGCGCTGATGGGAAAGCTCGACGAATTGCTGGTCAAGGGAATCGAAGCGGGCGCCAGCTGTTCCAGGCGAGCGAATACGGCACGCTTGGTTTCCAGCAGTTCGGGCACGCACTCGACCACGATGCGGGTATCGTTCCAGTCGATTTCTTCCATGGTTGCGCTGGTGACGATGCGCCCGGCGTCCGCCTGGCCGCCGATCATTTCGCTGGAGGCGTTCACGCGCCGCGTGGCCGCCGCGCGCGCCGCCGCGTCGGGCTCCACCAGCCATACACGCCAGCCGGCCGCATGAAAACCGGCGGCGACGTCGGCCCCCATGGTGCCCGCGCCCAGCACAATTGCCTGATCCATCTGTTCCGTCCTTTTGGTAGTTGGGGTATGTGGTAGTCAGAGCGCCTGCGCGGCCGGCGCCGGCAGGTACATCGGCTTGCCCGCTACATCGAGTTCGACGCGCAGGATGCTGGCCGAACTGGACTCGGTGATGTAAAGCGTGCGGCCCGCGGCTCCCCCGAAGGCCAGGTTGGTGGTGTGCAGCCCCTCGGGAGACTGGATGCGCAAAGCCGGCTGGCCCAACGGATCCATGCACCAGATGGCGCCCAGACCCACGTGGGCAATGCACAGTCCGCCCTTCGCATCCAGCGCCAGGCCATCCGGGCCGCCGCCGCCCGACATCTGGATGAACGTGCCCACCTTGCCGACCTGGCCGTTGCGCAGCAGCGGCACCTTCCAGATCGCGTTGGCCCGCGTCGCCGCCACATACAGCGCGTGCTCGTCCAGATCCATCACCAGGCCGTTGGGGCTGGGTATGCAATCAAGCAGGCAGTCCAGCTTGCCGTCCGGCCGCAGGCGGAACAGGCGGCCAGTCGGATCCTGCCAGCCGGTCATGCCCTGGTCGGTGAAATAGAGATCCCCCGCCTGCGAGAAGAACAGGTCGTTCACGCCCTTGAAGCGCTCGATGTTGTAGCGCTCGAGCACCGGGCGCACCTCGCGGCGCTCGAGGTCGAACTGCATGATGCCGTGCTTGTAGTCGGCGATGAAGATGCGGCCGTCGCGATGGAACTTCAGGCCGTTGAGCCAGCCGTCGTACTGTACGAGCGGCTCGAATTCGCCACGCGCATCGACCCGCAGGATGCGGCCGTTGATGACGTCCACGCAATACAGCAGGCCGTCTGGCCCGAAGGACGGCCCTTCCAGCAACGAGCGCGGCGGATTGCCCTGCGGCTGGCCAGCGACCCACTCGTTCAGGTCCTGGCCCTGCCACTTCAGCTCGTCGGGCAGCCGGGCGTATACGCTGGCTTGAATCCTGGGGACGGGATCGTAGAACATGCAGGTCTCCTCTGATTTACCGGACGGGAATCTATGCGCCCCGTTTCGAGCGAAATTCTAAGGAGAGCCGAGCATTTAAGGAAATGAAATATATCGAACGAGTCTTTCAATAAAACCGATCGTTGATTCCTGCCGTCGCGACGCCGCCGGCGTCTTGCCGCCAGGGGATTCACGCCAGCGTCCGCGCGGTGGACCCGGCCCACGATACGATGACGCGTCCCCTACCTGTTGCTTGCCGCCAAATGCTCCGTGTTGCCCTCCGCGCCATTCTCGTCCTCGTCATCGCCGGCGCCGCCTTGGTGCTGCTGCGAGGTACGGGCGGCCCCAAGCTGATCCACAGCGAAGATTCGCAGTTCGGCAAACTGCTCGTGTTCGAGGAAAACGGCGAGCGCTGCATGAACTTCAACTCCATGCACGACGTCGGCCGCCAGACCTGCATGAGCCTCGAGCATCCCGGGCAGCTGGTGTTTTCCTACACGCGCATGATGATGACCGCGCTCTACATCAATCCCAAGCCGCGCAACATCCTGATCGTCGGATTGGGCGGCGCCACACTGCAAAAGACCCTGGCCGCGCTCCTGCCCGATACCGTCATCGATACCGTGGAAATCGATCCCGCCGTGGGCAAGGTCGCGGCGCGCTACTTCGGTTACCAGGAAGGCCCCGCGCAACGCCTCTTTCTGGAAGATGGCCGCGCCTACATCGAACGCGCCCATCGCGACGGCCTGCAATACGACATGGTGATGCTGGACGCGTTCGACGTCGACTACATCCCCGAACATCTGATGACGCTGGAATTCCTGCAACACGTGCGCGGCATCCTCGCGCCGGGCGGCGTGGCGGTGGCGAACACCTTCACCGAGAGCCAGCTCTATGCACGCGAATCGGCGACCTATGCCGCGGTGTTCGGAGAATTCTTCAATCTGCAAACGGGCAATCGCGTCATCATGGCGGTCAACGGTGAACTGCCCGGCCGCGATCAGCTTGCCCGCAATGCCAAGGCGCTGGATGCCGTTCTCGGGCCGTTGGGCGTCAATGCCGAGGAAGCCCTGGAGATGTACTCGCGCCGACAGGCGATTGCCGACGACGCACCCGTCTTGCGCGATTGAGCCTGGACGGCGCGCTCACTTCACGGCGGAGTTGCCGCCATCCGCATAGAGCGCGGACCCGGTCACGAAGCTTGCCATCGGGCTGGCCAGGAACAGCGCCGCCGAGGCGATTTCATCGGCGCGCGCAATCCGCTTCATGGCATGCAGGCCGGCCGCCCAGTCCTTCTGCTCCTGGCTCCCGGCCATCTCGGTGTCCACTCCCCCAGGCAAGAGCGCATTGGCGCGGATGCCTTGCGCGGCATAGTCCGCAGTAATGCCCTTGACCAAGCCCATCAGCGCGGCTTTGGACGTGCCATAGGCCGTCATGCCGGGCAGGCCCACGCTCGTCCCCACAAAACTGGACACGAAGACCAGCGCGCCGCCGCCCCGCTCCAGCATGGCCGGAATCTGATGGCGCGCTCCCAGGAACGCCGCCGTGAGATTGACGCTCAGCGTATGCTCCCATTCTTCCAGGGCAACTTCCGCAAGCGGCTTGAAGGGCCCGATGGTGCCGGCATTGTTTATCGCGATGTCCAGGCCGCCGAACTCGCGCTGGGCGTACTGCACCGCCAGTCTGTGCGTGTCCGGCAAGGCGACATCTCCCGCAGCAACGCAGGCCCGCCCGCCGGCGCTCCTGATCTCATCGGCCACCTGCTCCAGCAGATCACGGCGTCTGGCCGTCAGCACCAGCGCCGCGCCCTCGGCGGCCAGGCGCAACGCCACGGCGCGCCCGATACCCGAGGACGCGCCCGTGACCAAAGCCACTTTTCCAGCAAGAGATAAAGACATGGGCGTCTGCTCCAGACATGAATGATGCCTGCATCCTACAAACGCGAGCGGGCCCTGTCCTCCCGCTTCTTGCTGTCTACGCGCGGCATCTCACGCCACTGATCCGCGCTGCGCCATCCGTGCCGGCAACTCCTGGGCCACCTGCCTGGCATGATCGGCCGGCCGTATCAACAGGCAGCCCAGCACACCAAGCGCGCCGCCTGCAAGGCTGTAAAAAACGGGCGCCAGTGATATCCCGGTGGCCTGGATCAGCCAGGTGACGATGAACTGGGCGAAACCGCCAAAAATCATGACGGCGATGTTGTAGCAAACCGCCAAGCCGGCCGAGCGCACGTTCGTTGGAAACTGTTCGCCTAGCGCTGTCGCGAACGGTCCAAGAAAGCCGCCCAGCAGTATGCTCAGCACGGTGAACCCCACGACCAGATTCGGCAAGGTCGGCGTCGACTGCACCCACGAGAACAGCGGATACATCAATATCGCGTACGGCAGCAGGAACGACAGCATCACCGGCTTTCTTCCATGGCGATCCGAAATCGCGCCGGAAATTGGAATGATGACGATCAGCGCCAGCAGCCCGATGGCCTGCGCGGTGAAGGCGTCGTGCAGCGCGAAACCGAACTGGCGGGTCACGAAAGTCGGCAGATAAATGATGAATGTATAGACGGAAGCCGTGGCGCACGTGGTCAGGCACAGCGTGGCTGCGATGGACCGCGGATAACGGCCCAACATCGCTGCCAGGCTGACCGTCTCCCCCTTGCGCAGCGACGCCGCGGACTCTTCGGGTTCGTCCAGATAGCGCCGGATCCACCATCCCAGCGGCGCGATCAGCAGTCCCACGACAAACGGAATGCGCCACATCCCGTCGAGCAGCTGTTGCTCGGTGAAGACCGATGTCAGCAGAAACCCCGTGGCGGCGCCCCCCAGATTGGCGAGATTCTGGCCGAACATCTGCCATGCGCCGTAGAGTCCCTTCTTGTTCCTGGGCGCGGCCTCCACGAGATAGGCGGTGGACGATGCGAACTCGCCGCCAGTCGCGATCCCCTGCATCAGGCGGGCCAGCACGATCAGGATGGGCGCGGCGACGCCTATGGTCGCATACGAAGGCGTAAAGACCATGATGAGCAAGGACACCGTCATCAACGCAATAATCAGTTGCAGCGCTGCCTTCCTGCCCTTGCGGTCCGCATACATGCCGATGGCGATGCCGCCTATCGGGCGCGTGACGAAACCGACGCCGAACGTCGCCAGCGTCAGCAGCAGCGCGGTATGTTCGCCCGCTTCCGGAAAGAACACCTTGGCGATGATGAATGCCATCGCCGCGAACACGCCGAAGTCATACCATTCGAGCGCATTGCCAAATATCGCCGCCGTCAATTGCAGCCATCGCGGGGCGCTTTTCATTTTTGCCTTATTCATGTCTCGTCTCCTCCCAATTGCTACCTAGTTGTTGTTGTCCAGCGGCAGCGCTCTTTCGGCTATCCGGGAAAGCACCGCGCTTCCGATGGGAATGGCGGCATCGTTGAAATCGAAGTGCGAGGTGTGCAACCCGTGTACATGATCCGGATCGCCCGTGCCCAGATGCAGATACGCACCGGGCCGCTCGCGCAGCATGTAGGCGAAATCCTCCCCGCCCAGGCTGGGCACCGGATGCCGGACCACATGCTGTTCGCCCACCACGTCCTGCGCCGCCAGCCTGGCCAGGCGGGTCTGCGGTTCCGTATTGACCGTTGCCGGCACGTTCGGCTCATAGTCCAGCGTCGCCGATCCGCCCAGCCCTTTCGAAACGCTTTCCACGGTTTCCCGCAGGCGGGCCTGCAAGACCTGCTGAACTTCCGGCCGCAACGATCTGGCGGTGCCCGTAAGCACCACCTCGTCCGGTATGACGTTGAAGCCCGCCAGATTGCCTCCCGCCACGGCGCATAGGCTGAGCACGCCGGCGTCCAGCGGGTCCAGGTTGCGGCTCACGATGGAGTGCGCCGCAACGATGACGTGGCCGGCGATCAGGACCGGATCTACCGTCCGTTGAGGCGCAATCCCCCCATGGCCACCCTTGCCGCGGATCCGGATCGTAATGCGGTCGGACGCCGCCATGACGGGCCCGACCGGAATGGATACCGTCCCCAGAGGCAACGCCGGCCAGTTGTGGAGCGCATATATCTCTTCAATGGGAAACCGCTCGAACAGGCCATCCTTGACCATTTCCAACCCGCCGTTGTGCCCTTCTTCGCCGGGCTGAAAAATCAGATAGACCACGCCGTTGAAATTCCGGGTGCGCTGCAGATAGGCGGCGGCGGCCAACAGCATGGCGACGTGGCCGTCGTGGCCGCAGGCATGCATCTTTCCGTCCTCGGCTGACGCGTACCCCAGCCCCGTGCATTCGCGGATGGGGAGCGCGTCCATGTCCGCTCTCAGGCCTATCGCCCGTCCGCTGCTCGTTTCCCGGCCTGGAATGAATCCGACTACGCCGGTGCGTCCAATGTTGGTGTGGAATCCGATGGAGAGCCGGCGCAGCTCCTCGCAAACCAGCGCCGCGGTCCGGTGCTCCTCAAAACCCAGTTCTGGATGCGCGTGCAGGTCGTGCCGTATCTGCCTGTACCTGGCGGCGTCCGCGGACAAATGATCAAGGATTTTCTGTGGCATGGGCTTGGGCCTTCGTTATTGAAGTTTTTGTCTACACAGGTTCACTACCGCCCGAATGGTAGAGACACCCCACCCATGCCGTAAAATGCTATTTAACGATGCCCGTCATACTAATAAGGTATAGCCATGGATCTGCGGCAATTGCGCTACTTCGTTGCCGTCGCCGAATGCGGCAGCATCAGCCTCGCGGCTCAGTCGGTGCATATCGCCCAGCCGGCATTGACCCGGCAGATCCAGGCATTGGAAGAAGAGCTGGGCACCGCCGTTTTTGAACGAACCACCCGAGGCGTCCATCTGACCGAAGCGGGCAAGCAGTTGCTCCTGGACGCCAACCGCCTGCTGGGCGACGCGACCGCGGCCATGGAGCGCGCGCAGCGCGCGGGACGCGGTGAGATCGGTCACCTGACCATCGCCCTGCCGGTCATGCTGACGTTGCGTTCCCTGCTCGCCGATGCGCTGCGGCGATTCCGCCGGGAAGCCCCGGGGGTCTCGTTGACACTCAGTCATCTGCTTTCGGATGCGCAGATCGAACTACTGCCCACAGGCAGGCTGGACGCGGGATTCACGCTGTTCAGGCCGCTCGACGATCCCGCGTTCAAAGGCATCCCCATCTACTCCGAGAAGATGCTGGTCGCCTATCCCGCGGACTGGCACTGGGACAATGACGGCCCGGCGTCCTTGCGCGAACTGGCCGGCCGGGACTTCATCTGGCTGCCGCGCAATGCAGCGCCTGTCTGGCATGACAGGCTGATCCATTGCTTTTTCAAGGCCGGGTTCGTGCCCCGCTCATCGATACAGGGCGTGGATGTCGGATCGATGCTCACCCTGGTCGCCGCGGGCTTGGGCTGCACCGTTCTGCCCGACTCGGCCACACGGGCCGCGCCGCCCACCGTTGCCTTCAAGGAGCTGCCCGATCTGGACGTGGTCCAGCATTGGGAGCTGGTCTGGCGGGCCGACAACCAGTCGGCGCCGCTCGAGCGGTTTATCGACATCGTCACGACCCACGTCGCGGACCCCAGCCGCCGTCTGGTGTGAAGCGCGGCACGCCGCAGCCCGCGCTACCTCTCGCAGCTCCAGTATGGGCAACCCGAGCGCCCGATGATTGCCCAGGCCAGCTCGCCCGGGCGGCGGAGCATGCGCTTCATGGCGTTTGCCTGCGCCCGCAATGGCGCTGAATCCGTCCGGTACATGCCCCGCTCGTCGAGCAGGAAGTTCATCTTCAAACGCGCCTGGCGCGCCTTTTCCAGATCGAGTTCGGCGCCGTCTGCTTGAAAGATCGCGCCATAGATCTGCGCTTGAACTCCGCAGTACTGGTCCGCCGCGGTCAATGCCTCTTGCAGGGCGGCATCCGGGTAGAGTTTGCGCAACCCTGCGATCTGCGCATGGCAGCTTTGGTACTGCAGCGGCATGAACCTTGCCAACAGCGCCTGATCCCTGTCTCCGGGTTTCGCGCAACCTCGCAGATCCGGCGCTCGCGATCCATCGCGCACAGCGGCGGACAACGCGCCGGCAATGCACTCATCCAGCGACGACGCTTTCCACAGCGCCTGATCCGAGCCCAGCAATCCCATTTTTCCCAGCGTGCGCCCAAACTGCGCGGCGGCAAGCTGTTCCTGCATACCGCGGTCATGATTGTCGAGCGTCACCGCGGCCAGCGCCACGGCGCTGAGTGTGCCCGTCGCGGCCAGGACCACCGCCGCCGTTACGGGCCGCAAGCGCTCGGCATACAGCGCGATGCCCGCGAGCAGCGCTCCCGACAGCAAGCCGCCCAGGTGCGCCGCGTTGTCGACGTCGAACGCGAAGCCCGCGCCAAAGGTCAGCACCAGGCTGAACAGCAGATTGCCGGGCGGGATGTGGGGCCGGCCCATACGCCGGTCATGCAAGCCGTAAACGATCGCGGCCCCGAAAATGCCCAGGATTGCGCCAGACGCCCCGCAGCTCAGGAAAAACTCGTCGCGATGCCATAACGCGGTGACCAGGCTGCCACATAGGCCCGACAGCAGATACACGCCCAGGAACACCCCGGAACGCATGCGCGCCTCCAGGATGATCCCCAGCGACCACAGCGCCAGCATGTTGATTGCCAGGTGCAGGAAGCCGATGTGCAGGAACATGCTGGTGAACAGGCGCCAGTATTCCCCGGACAAGGTCAAGGCCGGTACGTTGCCGCCCCAATCGATCAGGAACGAGGTTTGGCTCAGGCTCTCGAACGCGCGCGAGTCTAAAAATCCCGCCACGCCGTACACCGCGACATTGCAGGCAATCAGCAGAAGCGTGATCTTGCTGGCGAATATTCTTTTGAGCAGGGACGTGCGTTGGAATGGAGGCATCAAGTAGGCATATCGAAGAGTGGGCTTTATCTTAACCAAGCCATGCGTGACGTCGCACGAGCTCGCGGTGCGCGATGTACCGCTGGGGTGCGTTACTCAACCGCCAACCTTGATCGCCGGCTTCTCGTTGCTGCACCCTTCGTATTGATATCGGCCC
This sequence comes from Achromobacter sp. ACM01, assembly GCF_014851745.1. Lineage (NCBI taxonomy): Bacteria > Pseudomonadati > Pseudomonadota > Betaproteobacteria > Burkholderiales > Alcaligenaceae > Achromobacter > Achromobacter sp. ACM01. The sequence continues at coordinate 103,646 of NZ_JACVAF010000007.1, read as the reverse complement.
GGCTTGCCGAGCTTTGCCGTAAAGGTGCATGGCTCACCGGAATACGCGTGCGTGGCCTGCACTTTCAGCACATTACCGGCGACAACCACTCTCTGCTTGTCCTGCCCGCAACTCCAGAAAGTGGTCGAGAGTTCCGCGAAGGTCTGTTCCGCAATGAGCTTTGCAGGACGGCCAGCGGCCGCGGGCGCGACCCATTGAATCCGTACGCGGCAGCTGACGTGCTCGAACCCGACCTCTTCGACCAGGATCCGGTACGCGCCCTTGGCTGCGTCGTCGGTCCAGCGGCCGCCCTGTACCACGCGCGTGGTCGATGCGTCCGCCTGCGCTTCAGCGACAGCGCCGGTCGCATACAGCGTCAGCAATAGAGGCACCGCAAGAGTTCTCATGACTTTCATCCGCATACCGCCTGGAGTTATCACTGACCGTCAATCGCACCGCAATTGCGCTGCCGCGCACTTATACCATTCAGGCGCGTAACCGATCGCCGTCATACGGTCAGCGCAATCACCAGCGCGAGAACGGCAATCGTCATCAAGGCCCCTGCGATACCGGCAGACGGCCGATAGTCCGGCCCCGCGCCCTGCTCCTTGAACTGGAACGGCCGCGTCCAGAAGACGAACAGGCTGCCAGTGAATGCAGCTAGCGCCAACACGCTCCACAAGACCACGTACAGCACCGGCACTTCCTCCCACTCCACGTTTCCAATCTGGCGTTTAACGAGGTTCCGCCTGCCGCGCCGCTGCCTTGCGGGCGTTTCGCACAGCGACATGGCTGCAATAACGCGTGAAGTCCTTCTTCGCCAATGCCAGATAGAACCCGGTCAGGACCATCGCAGCGCTGGCGACGTAAGCATGCAACCACAGATGGGCGGAATACTTGAGCATGCCCGTCAGCAGGTAGAGATTCATCGCACCGATGCCGAGCAGCAGGACCATCAAGATCCAGCGCGCCCATTCGCTGCCCCGATACAGCCAATACAGCAGCAGCGCCGGGATCACCAGCCGTTGCGCCGGCCCGAATTGGCCTCGCAATGCATCTAGGATATCTGGGCTGCAGGTCACAATGATGCCCAGTAGGCTGATAAACCAAAAGCGGCGGCCGTCAGGCATGCGACGACGCGCCTTGTTCTTCACGGCATTCTGTTGCGCCATTTCTTTTCCTAGTCGAAGAGCGTCCCAGTGTACCCATTCGGGTTCGTCAATTTGACGCCGCAAAAAGAAATCAAATACGCTGCGAGGATGATTACGATAAGAACCTCCCGCCCCGACGAAGGCGCGCGCGCAGTCGAAATCTGGCGCAGCGCAGTAGACGCCACGCACGACTTTCTTTCACCCGAGGATCGCCAGGCCATCGACGAGATGGTGTGCGGTTTTCTCCCGCAAGTGCCGCTCTGGCTTGCGGTCGACGCCCGCGACTACCCCCAGGCATTCATGCTCATCGACAACGGCCACATGCAAGCGCTGTTCGTCGATCCCGCCTGCCGCGGAACCGGCATAGGCGCCGCGCTGGTGCGGCACGGCCTATCCCTCCATCCCAACATGACGACGGACGTCAATGAACAGAACGGCCAGGCGGTGGGCTTCTATGAAAGGATGGGCTTCAAGCGCACAGGCCGTTCGCCGCTTGATGATCAAGGCAGGGCCTACCCGTTGATCCATCTGGAGTATCGGGGCTGATCGGAAAAAACAAAGCCACCTGCGGGTGGCTTTTTCCATGGCTGACACTTTGCCGCCGTTTTACGCCGGCAGTTTTTTATCAGCCATTGGCATAACGCGCTTGCACCGCGCTCGCTGAAATCAGGCCAACAAAAATGAAAAGGCCGTCAGTGATTTCTCACTGACGGCCTTTGGAACTACTGGTCGGGACGGCGGGATTCGAACTCGCGACCCCTTGCACCCCATGCAAGTGCGCTACCAGGCTGCGCTACGCCCCGAAAGAAAAAGAGTATAGCAGAACAAAAAATTGTTTGCACGCATTCGTGCAAAAAAAGTGCTGAATACTCAAAAAAATTTTCGCGCTGCGTTCATCGATTGCATCAACCGCATGCGCATCGATGATTGCTGCGCGAGGTACTGCTCAATGCAACGCGCGGCTTGCGCCGCGCGTTGCTGGTACTGCGTTCAAACCATATGGGGAAGACGATGCGCCGACGATCAGGCCGCAGGGCTGACGTTGCTGGCGCTTGCGCCTGCTGCGTTTGCCGCCGTGCCCAAGGCTTCGGCCAGCATCGTCGAGACGTTGCCAAGTTCATTGCGCAAGGCTTGCATCTCGGCGCCCGACAGGCGCACTGCCGCGTCCTGATCATGCGGCACGTCGCGCGCATCGCCCAGGCGATTGCGCGCGCCGCTGATCGTGAAGCCTTGCTCATACAGCAGCGAGCGGATGCGGCGGATCAGCAGCACTTCGTGATGCTGGTAGTAGCGGCGGTTGCCGCGCCGCTTCACCGGCTTGAGCTGCGTGAATTCCTGTTCCCAATACCGCAAGACATGGGGCTTGACGCCACACAGGTCGCTGACTTCACCGATGGTGAAGTAACGCTTGGCGGGAATGGGCGGTAAGGTAACGGTGGATTCGGTACGTGTCATAAGGGGATTTTATGCCGCGATGCGTCAGGTGCCGATAACAATTGCCGACAAAGCGTATCACTCCTCGGCGTCGGGTGCTGCGGGCGCGGCCTGTTCCACCACGCTCTTGAGCTTCTGGCTTGCGTGGAAGGTGACCACGCGGCGCGCGGCGATGGGGATGGTCTCGCCGGTCTTGGGATTGCGGCCAGGGCGCGGCGGCTTGTCGCGCACCTGGAAGTTGCCGAAGCCGGAGAGCTTGACGGAATCACCGCGCGCCAAGGCGTCGCGGATTTCCTCGAAGAAGGTATCGACGATGTCCTTGGCTTCGCGCTTGTTCAGGCCGACCCGCTCGAAGAGCAGTTCGGCCAGTTCAGCCTTGGTCAGAGTGCGCGGCTCGGCAGCAAGCATACTGTTCCCCATGGTTCAAGCGCGTTGGCGAGCGCCGTGCGCAGCCACCAAGGCTTCCTTGATGCGTGCCAGGCAATCCGCCACGCGGGCCTCGTCCAGCGTGACCTCAGTGTCCTGTAGCCAGAAACGGAAAGCAAGGCTTTTCTCGGTGACGGGTTCGCTGCCGTGGGCCTTCTCGCGCCACACGTCGAACAGGCGCGCGTCCTGCACCACCGACAGTTGCGGATCCGCCTTCACGACCGCGGCGACGGTGTCGAGCATGGATTGCGCCGACACGTGGGCATCGACCCACAGCGCCAGGTCGCGCACCACGATGGGCTGGCGCGAGAGTTCGCGCACTTGCGGCAGTTCGCCTTCGGACAAGGCTGCGGCGTCCAGTTCGAACACGACGGGCGCATGCGCCAGGTCGGCCTGCTGAGCCCAGCGCGGATGCAGTTCGCCGATCCAGCCGACATGCTTGCCGTCCAGCTCGATGCGGGCGCTGCGGCCCGGATGCAGGGCGGGATGCGAGGCGGCTTCGAAGCGCAGGCGGCTGCCTCGCGCGCCGAACAGCGCCTCGACATCCATCTTCACATCATAGAAATCCACCTGGCGGGTCGCCACGCCCCACTGCTCTTCCACGGCCGGTCCCCAGGCCGCGCCAGCCAGCTTCATGGGCTGGCGCACGCCGGCCACTTCCAGCGGGCCGTCCTGAACGGACGCATCGCGCATGAACACGCGGCCCAGTTCGAACAGACGCACGCGCGTCTGCTTGCGGTTGGCGTTATGGCGGATGTTGGCGATCAGGCTGCCGATCAGGCTGGAGCGCATGACCGACAGATGGCTTGCAATCGGATTGACCAGGCGCACCGGCGTTTCGTTGCCGGCATAGTCGCGTTCCCAGTCGGCTTCAACGAAGCTGTAGTTCACGACTTCCTGGTAGTCCTGCGCGGCAGCCAGGCGACGCAGCGCATGGGCGCCACGACGGATTTCCGGCTGCGAGAACATCTTGGCGCGCGCCATCGGCGGCTCCACGGGGATGTTCTCGAAACCGTAGATACGGGCCACTTCCTCGATCAGGTCTTCTTCAAGCTCCAGGTCGAAGCGGTAGGAAGGCGGCGTGACGATGAAGTCGTCGCCCTCGATCTTGAAGTCCAGCCCCAGGCTGCCGAAGATCTTGGCGACTTCGGCTTGCGTGACGGGCACGCCCAGCACGCGGTGGCAACGCGCCAGGCGCATGCGCACGGGCTCGCGCTTGGGCAAGTTGATGATCTGGTCATCCAGCGGACCGGCTTCGCCGCCGCAGATGTCAATGATCAGGCGCGTGATGAATTCGATGTGCTCGGGGATGGTGGCGTAGTCCACGCCGCGCTCGCCGCGGTGGCTGGCTTCCGAGCTGAACTTGTAGCGGCGCGCGCGGCCGGCGAGCGACTGCGGCCACCAGAATGCGGCTTCCAGATAGATGTTGCGGGTGCCGAGCGTGACCGAGGTGGCTTCGCCGCCCATGATGCCGGCCAGGCTTTCCACCTGATCGCCAGCGACCACCACGCCCACCGTCGAATCCAGCGTGACGGTCTGGCCGTTCAGCAGTTCGAGCGTTTCGCCTTCGCGGGCCCAGCGCACGCTGAGGTCGCCGCGGATCTTGTCCAGGTCGAACACGTGCGACGGACGGCCCAGTTCGAGCATGACGTAGTTGGAGATGTCCACCAGCGCCGATACCGAGCGTTGGCCGGCGCGCTCCAGGCGCGTCTTCATCCATTCGGGAGTCGCTGCGCGGGCGTTGACGCCGCGGATCACGCGGCCGCCAAAACGGCCGCACAGATCAGGCGCCTCGACCTTGACCGGCAGGCGCTCGTCCAGCGTGACCGGCACAGCGACAGCGGTGGGTACCGACAGCGGCGCACCGGTCAGGGCGGCCACTTCGCGCGCCACGCCCAGGATGGACAGGCAGTCGGCGCGGTTGGGCGTCATCTTCAGCGTGAAGAGCGTGTCGTCCAGATTCAGCGCCTCGCGGATCGACTGGCCCGGCGTCATGTCGGCGGGCAGTTCCAAAAGGCCTGCATGGTCTTGCGACAGTCCCAGTTCGCGGGCCGAGCACAACATGCCCGAGGACTGCACGCCGCGCATCTTGGCCACGCCGATCTTCATGCCGCCAGGCAGCTCGGCGCCGACGCGCGCGAGCGGCACCTTCAGGCCGGCAGCGGCGTTGGGCGCGCCGCACACGATCTGCAGCAGTTCGCCGGCGCCGTCGTCCACTTTGCAGACGCGCAGCTTGTCGGCGTCGGGATGGGGCGCGATTTCGACGATGTGGCCCACGACCACGCCGCTGAAGGCGGGCGCGGCGGGCACGGTGTCTTCGACTTCCAGGCCGGCCATGGTGAGCCGGTGCGCAAGTTCTTCGGTGGCGATGGCGGGGTTGACCAGCGTACGCAGCCAGGATTCGGGAAATTGCATGATCAGCCGTCTGTTATTCGTTGAACTGGCGCAGGAAGCGCAAATCGCCTTCGTAGAACTGGCGCAGATCGTTGACGCCGTAGCGCAACATGGTCAGGCGCTCAAGTCCGGAACCGAAGGCAAAGCCGATGTAGCGTTCGGGATCGAGGCCGAAGTTGCGCACCACTTGCGGATGCACCTGGCCCGAGCCGGAAATCTCCAGCCAGCGGCCGCGGTTCGGCCCCGAGGTGAACATCATGTCGATTTCGGCGGACGGCTCCGTGAACGGGAAGAACGACGGGCGGAAACGCACGGCCAGGTCGTCGGTTTCAAAGAAGCAGCGCAGGAAATCGGTGTACACGCCCTTCAGGTCGGCGAACGAAATGTCCTCGGCGATCCAGAGCCCTTCCACCTGGTGGAACATGGGCGAGTGCGTAGCGTCGCTATCGACGCGGTAGGTGCGGCCCGGTGCGATGACCTTGATGGGCGGCTTATGCATGCGGGCGTAACGCACCTGCATGGGGCTGGTGTGCGTGCGCAGCAGCAGCGGCTGGCCTTCGGCGTCCTGCATGTCGACGTAGAACGTGTCATGCATGGAGCGCGCAGGATGGTCCAGCGGGCTGTTCAAAGCAGTGAAATTGGTCCAGTCGTTTTCCACTTCGGGGCCGTCGGCCACGTCGAAGCCTATGGAACGGAAGATCTCTTCCACGCGTTCCCAGGTCCGGATCACCGGATGGATGCCGCCCGGCGCGCGGCCGCGGCCCGGGAGGGTGACGTCAATGGTTTCGGATGCCAGGCGGGCGTCCAGTTCAGCCTGTGCCAGCGCGGCGCGCCGCAGGTTCAGCAGCTCTTCGACCCTTTGCTTGGCCTGATTGATCCGGGCGCCCATCTCGCGCTTCTGCTCCGGGTCGAGCTTGCCGAGGGCTTTGAGCAGCACCGTCAGCGCGCCTTCCTTGCCCAGGAACCGAGCCTTTGCATTTTCCAGCGCGGCGGCATCGGAGGCCGCGGCGAAGCGTTCTTGCGCCTGGGAGACCAGGTCGTCAACCGTTTGAGTCATGAAATCCAGCCTTCAAAACGCAAACGGGGCCATTACAGCCCCGTTTGCAGCGATGCGCGATGAGTTAAAGCGCGATCAGGCAGCCAAGGCAGCCTTGGCTTGCTGCACGATGGCGGCAAAGCCGGCCTTGTCGCGCACGGCCAGGTCGGCCAGAACCTTGCGGTCGAGTTCGATCGAAGCCTTCTTCAGGCCGGCGATGAACACGCTGTAGCTGACGCCATGTTCGCGGACGGCGGCGTTGATACGCGTGATCCACAGAGCACGGAACGTGCGCTTCTTGTTACGACGGTCGCGGTAGGCGTATTGGCCAGCGCGCATGACTGCTTGCTTGGCAATACGGAACACATTACCGCGGCGGCCACGGTAACCCTTGGCGGCGGCAATGACTTTTTTGTGACGTGCGCGGGCGGTTACGCCGCGTTTGACGCGAGGCATAGTAGATCTCCCTTAGATCAAGCGAAAGGCATCATGGCCTTGACGGAGGCCACGTTGGAGTCATGGACCGCTGCCGAGCCGCGCAGTTGACGCTTGGCCTTGGTGGTCTTCTTGGTCAGAATGTGGCGCTTGAACGCCTGACCGCGCTTGATGGAGCCGCTGCCGCGAACCTTAAAGCGCTTGGAGGCGCTTTTCTTGGTTTTCATCTTGGGCATGTTGATTCCCTAAACTAAACACTCATTGTTGATATGCATGACGCCAGGTGCTTGACGCATGGACGGCCGATGAAACCTTCCATGGCGGCAAAACTTGGAGACCTGTTGCCACTTCTTGGGGGTACTTCCGGGGTACTTCCGGGACACTTCTGGATTGCATCCGAAGCATTTCCGGGGTACGTTCCGCCAGCATTGCTGCCAGGCGAATTCTCCCCAGAAACAGATCAAATCTGATCCAGATCCGGGAAAGCCTTTGATTATATGGTGATTTCCCGCATTTTGTCGAGCCAGGCAGCCGGCAAAGCGCAACCCCAGGGGTGGCGAACGCCACAGAGGGGTGTCATACGCCCGGCCGCCGGTACTGCACCGCCTGGGCAATGTGGCGCCCCCCCAGGGCGTCCTCCCCTTCCAGATCGGCGATCGTACGCGCCACCCGCAGCGCACGGTGCATGGCGCGGGCCGACCCCGACAGGCGGCGCATGGCCTGTAGCAGCAAGGCCTGGCCTTCGTCGTCCAGGCGGCAATGCTCGTCCAGTTCTGCCCCCGCCAGCGCGGCGTTGGGCTTGCCCTGGCGGGCCTGCTGACGCTGGCGGCAACGCGCCACGCGCTCCCGGACCGGGCCGGACGCCTCCCCCGGCGGCTTGCCCATCCATTCGGGGTCGGATGGCGGCAAGGCCACGTGCAGGTCGATGCGGTCCAGCATCGGGCCCGATATCTTGCCTGCATAGCGCGCCACCTGATCCGGCGTGCAGGCGCAGGGCCGCCCGGGATGCCCGCGCCACCCGCAAGGGCACGGGTTCATGGCCGCCACCAACTGGAAACGGGCGGGAAACTGCGCCGCGCGCAGCGCCCGCGCGATGACCACCCTGCCCGTCTCAAGGGGTTCCCGCAGGGCCTCCAACGTACGGCGGCTGAACTCTGGCAACTCATCCAGAAACAACACCCCATGATGCGCGAGGCTGATCTCGCCCGGACGCGGACGACTCCCCCCGCCTACCAGCGCCGCCGCCGTGGCGGAATGGTGTGGCGCGCGGAACGGGGGCTGCCCCACGGGCGCGTCGGACAAGCCAGCCAGCGCGGCGACGGCGGCCACTTCCAACGCCTCGCCGCGCGCCAGCGGCGGCAGCAGGCCCGGCAGGCGCGCCGCCAGCATGCTCTTGCCCGCTCCCGGCGGCCCTATCATCAACAGGCTATGTCCGCCCGCTGCAGCAACCTCCAAAGCCCGCCGCGCCCCCGGCTGCCCCCGCACATCCGACAGGCAGGGTCCGGGCGCAGCCGCCGGCCAGGGCCGGGGCACGGCGTTGGACAACAGGCAGGCACCGGTGGCGTGCGCTGCCACGTCAGCCAGCGTGCGCGCCGACAGCACGCGCAGCCCGGGAACCCAGGCGGCCTGCTCGGCGCTGCCCGCAGGCAGGATGAGCGTGGCGCCGGGCGCCTCCCGGGCGACGCTCAGCGCGATGACCAGCGGCGCCGCGACCGGCACCAACGCGCCGGTCAGGGACAACTCCCCGGCCAGCACCAGGTCGGCCAAGGCTGGATCCCGAACGGGCGATTCCGGATCGCGAACGTCCACCGGCGCGGCCAACTGGCCGGAGGCCAGCAGCAGGCCCAGGGCGATCGGCAGGTCGAAACGCCCCGACTCCTTGGGAATGTCGGCGGGCGAAAGATTGACCGTGATCCTGCCGGGCGGGAACTCGAAGCCGCTGTTCAAGATGGCGGCGCGCACGCGCTCGCGGCTTTCGCGCACTTCGGTATCGGGCAGGCCGACCACATTGAAGCTGGGCAGGCCCGGGCCCAGATGCGTTTCCACGCGCACCGCGTGGGCATCCAGGCCGCACAGGGCGCGGCTGGCAAGTACGGCTAGCGTCAAGGCGGCCTCCGAGCAAGAGTTGGGTCCGCCAGTATCCGCAAACGCGAGGCCCGCGCGGCGGCGGCCGTGACAGAAGCATCACTCCCGTCAACCACAGATGCGCACGCGGAAATGGAAAACGGCCGCTGATCGCGGCCGTTTCCGGAAAGCAATTCCTGCCGGCCGCGAGATGCGGCCTCCAGCGCTTACTTGTCCAGCGCGGACAAGCGCGACTCCAGCTGCTGCACCTGCGCGGCCAATTGGTCCACCCGGGCTCGGGTGCGCGCCAGCAGGTCGGCCTGGACGTCGAATTCCTCGCGCGTGACGAGATCCAGCTTGGAGAATGCCTGCGTCATCATCGCGCGCACATTCCGCTCCACATCCGCGGCCGGACTGCGGGCGATCAGGTCGGAGATGTTCTTCTGGATGTCTTCCATCCATTGGGTGCGATTGTTCATGACGGCCTCACTGTGTTCTTGATGCCTCAAGTGTAGTGCGTCGGAACGCCGTTTCCGGACTGACCGCGCAAAAAAAGGGCCGCCTCGATCCAAAAAAAGAGGGCGGGCCGCATGCGGTGACCGCCCTTCAAAGCACAGGAGAAAACCGGGCTGCCATGGCGGCAACCCCCTACCAACATCGTTACGGGCAACCCATCTGGCTTGCCGACTGCGTGAACGTATCCGACGACTGCTTGCATTGCGCCGCCAACTGCGTCTTGTCGCTGACCGCGCCCCATTGCGCCCTGGCCGCGTCTAGCTGCTCCTTGATCGCGGCGGCAGCCGGGTTGCCGCTGCCGAGCTTGTCCATGCAGGCATTGATCTTGGCGACGTAGGCCTCGCACTCGGCGGGAACGGACGCTGCAGTGCCTGCCGCCGGAGCAGCCGAGGAAGGCGAAGTCGCGGGTGGAGGCGGCGCCGCGGGAGCCGCAGGTGCGGGCGCAGGTGCGGTGGCGGCCTTTTCTTCGCTCTTGTTGCAGCCGGCCAGCGCGGCAAGCGACGCGGCCAGGACCAAAGTGCAGAAAGCCTTGCGGTGGATTTTCATGACTACCCTTTCCCGTTCCTGCTTTCTTTTGGAGATCCGTCGACGCGGAGACTCCGCCTGCGGCCCAGCCTGTTCGGGGACAGGCTTGAACTGTTATCGATTCTTCTGCAGCCGCTCTTCGGCAACAAGCCGACGGGTGTAAACCCTCGTATCACGAGACCGCGCCGGCCGCGCCGATTCCGGCGCTCCTCTGCGTCTCGCCAACGGTCTGCCGATTTAGGTCAAAGGCGCGCCGCATATGGCTCAGCGGGCAGCAGGCGAGTCATCGATGACTCGATAAAAAAGCTGATATGCCAACATAAAACGCAATAAAACGCGCATCAATTTGCTACAAATATCGGACGCCAAACATATTTTGTTGCTTGCCCCAAGGGCTGGCGCGGCGCACCAACTTGAAGCTGACTTGCGGTGCATGAAGCACCAAACCGGTGCAATCAAGCACACTTTGAGCGCGCCAACCTCCTTCGCTGGGCCATATCCGACATGGCATGGAATTTGCTTGATAGACGAAGCCAACGTGCAACCATGAGAGGAAATGCCATGAAACTCATCATCGCCATCATCAAGCCCTTCAAGCTCGACGAAGTGCGGGTGGCTCTATCCGGGATCGGCGTCCAGGGCCTGACCGTCACTGAAGTAAAGGGATTCGGCCGCCAGAAGGGCCATACCGAGCTGTATCGCGGCGCCGAGTACGCCGTCGATTTCCTGCCCAAGCTGCGTGTCGAGGCCGCCGTGCCCGACCATCTGGTCGATCAGGTCATTGAAGCCATCGAACAGGCGGCCCGCACCGGCAAGATCGGCGACGGCAAGATCTTCGCCGCCCCGCTCGAACAAGTGATCCGCATCAGAACGGGTGAATCCGGCGAAGCTGCGCTGTAAATAAATAAAGACTCAATGGAGCCTGAAAATGGATAAAGCAGATATCTCCTGGTTGCTCGTCTCTACCCTGCTTGTATTGATGATGGCCGTACCCGGTCTGGCGATGTTCTATGGCGGCCTGGTACGCAGCAAGAACGTGCTGTCCGTGTTGCTGCAAGTGCTGTGCACGTTCGTGCTGGGCCTGGTGCTCTGGTTCATCTACGGATATTCCCTTGCCTTCACCGAGGGCAACGCCTTCTTCGGCGGCCTGTCGCGCGCCTTCTTCTCCGGCATGTTCACCCCGTCCGACGGCAAGTACGCCATGTCGAACTCGCTGACCGAACTGCTGTTCGCCTCATTCCAGGCCACGTTCGCCGGCATCACCTGCGCGCTGATCGTGGGCAGCTTCGCCGAACGCGCCCGCTTCTCGGCGGTGCTGGTGTTCACGGTGATCTGGTTCACCTTCGCCTATGTGCCGATCGCCCACATGGTCTGGTTCGCGTCCGAAACGGCGCCAGGCCTGCTGAATGCGAAGGGCGCGCTGGACTTTGCCGGCGGCACCGTGGTGCACATCAACGCTGGCGTGGCTGGCCTGGTGGGCGCCTACGTGGTGGGCAAGCGCGTAGGCTACGGCCGCGAAGCCATGCAGCCGCACAACCTGCCGATGACCTTCGTGGGTGCGGCGCTGCTGTGGGTGGGCTGGTTCGGGTTCAATGCAGGCTCCGCCTTGGCCGCCAATGAAAACGCCACGCTGGCCTTCTTCAACACCATGATCGCGACCGCCGGCGCCGTGCTGTCCTGGCTGTTCACCGAATGGGCCGTAAAGGGCAAGCCCTCGATGCTGGGCGCCGCCTCGGGCGCCGTCGCAGGCCTGGTCGGCATCACCCCGGCCGCCGGCCTGGTGGGCCCCGTGGGCGCGCTGGTCATCGGCGTCATCGCCGGCATCGTCTGCGTCTGGGGCGTGAACGGCCTGAAGCGCCTGCTGCGCGCCGACGACGCGCTGGACGTGTTCGGCGTACATGGCGTGGGCGGCATCGTTGGCGCCCTGTTGACTGGCGTGTTCAATGCGCAGATCCTCGGCGGCCCCGGCCTGGCCGAGCCCGGCATGATCGGCCATCAACTGTGGGTCCAGCTGGAAGGCGTACTGCTGACCATCGTCTGGTCCGGCGTGGTGGCATGGATCGCCTACAAGATCGCCAACGCCCTGTGCGGCATGCGCGTGCCGGAAGATCAGGAGCGCGAAGGCCTGGACGTCACCAGCCACGGCGAATCGGCGTACCACAGCTAAACCTGGAACCCCTCCCCACCGGATGGCATAGGTGGGCGGGGATAAAAAAAGGCGCCGGGGCATTCTGCCCCGGCGCCTTTTTTGATGCAGCGGCGAACCGCCTCAGGCCAGGTCCAGCGTGTCCAGATCCACCGGCAAGGCGCGGTTCAGGGCGCTGGCCACCTTCACGCGCAAAGCGTTGGAGTGCGCGCGCCGGACCTCGCGCTTGACGTCCAGCAGTTGCTGAGGGTGCATGGAGAACTCGGTCAGGCCCAAGCCCAGCAGCAGCCGGGTCATGCGCGAATCCCCCGCCATCTCGCCGCACACGGCAACCGGCTTGCCGGCACGCTCACCTGCATTGATGGTGTGCGCGACCAGGCGCAACACCGCGGGATGCAGCGGATCGTACAGGGACGCCACGTCGTGGTCGCCGCGATCGATCGCCAACGTGTACTGGATCAGGTCGTTGGTGCCGATGGACAGGAAGTCCAGCGCCTGCGCAAAGGGTTCGATGGCGATGGCGATGGCGGGCACCTCGACCATGGCGCCCACTTCCATGTGGGGCGCGTAGGCCTGGCCGCGCGCGTCGAGTTCGCGCCGCGCCGATTCGATGGCCGCCTTGGTCGCCACCACCTCGTGCATGTGCGCAATCATCGGTATCAGCAGGCGCACGGGCCCGTGGGCCGAGGCCCGCAGGATGGCACGCAGCTGTGTTGCGAACATCTCCGGGCGCGCCAGGCAATAGCGGATGGCGCGCTGGCCGAGCGCGGGATTGGTGGCCACCGTGGCCTCGCCATCCAGCGTCTTGTCCGAGCCGATGTCCAGCGTGCGGATCGTGACGGGCCGGCCGGCCATCACCTTGACCACCGACGAGTAAGCTTCGTACTGTTCTTCTTCGCCCGGCAGGTCCGGACGCCCCATGAAGAGGAATTCGCTGCGGAACAAGCCGATGCCGTGCGCGCCGGAAGCCAATGCCAGCGCCGCTTCGTCCGGCAGTTCGATGTTGGCGTGCAGCACCACATCAATGCCATCCAGCGTGACCGAGGGCTCGTCGCGCAGCAGGCTCAGTTCGGCGCGCTCGTCGGCATAGGCCGATTGGCGGCGGCGGTATTCCTCGAGAATGCGGCTGGACGGATTGACGATCACCGCGCCGGCTGCGCCGTCGATGATCAGCATGTCGCCGTCGCGGACCAGTTCCCGCACGTTGCCCATGGCGACCACCGCTGGCACGGCCATGCTGCGCGCCACGATGGCGGTATGCGAAGTGGGACCGCCCAGGTCCGTCACGAAGGCGGCAAAGCGGCCGCCCCGCAGGCGCAGCATGTCGGCGGGCGAAATATCGTGGGCCACGACCACCAACGCGTCGTCGCCGCCCATGTGGGACATGTCGGGCAGGATGGCCGAGGTGCCAGCCAGCACATGCAATACCCGTTCGATGACCTGGCGCACGTCGGCCCCGCGCTCGCGCAGGTACTCGTCTTCCATGGCGTCGAACTGCTGGCCCAGGATCTGCCCCTGCGTCGTCAGCGCCCATTCGGCGTTGTAGTGGCGTTCGGCAATCAGCGCCAGGGTCTGCTCGGCCAGCAGCGGGTCGCCCAATAGCAGGCTGTGCACGTTGAGCATGGCGCCGAGCTCGCGCGGCGCGTCGGCCGGCAAGGTATCGGCCAGCTGCAGCAGTTCCTGCTGCGCCGAAGCCAGGGCATCGGTGAGCCGGCTGCTTTCGGCAGGCACGTCCTCGGGCGAGATGCGGTAGTGCGCGACCTCCAGCGCCGCCGCACCCATGACGACCGCGCGGCCGATGGCGTATCCCTTGGCCACGCCTTTGCCGTACAGACACACAACGGGGCTGGCAGAACCAGCCCCGTTGTTGGGTGCGTCATTGAGGGTCGTAGACGAGCCGGCCTGGGCAACGCCCAGGCCGGCCGATTCGGAAGAAATTCTATTCCTGCTCACCGAATTTGCTGTCGAACAATGATTGAATTTCGGAAAGGGCCTGATCGGCGTCATTGCCGGAGGCCTCCAGCTTAACCGTCACGCCCAGCCCGGCCGCCAGCATCATGACGCCCATGATGCTCTTGGCGTTCACGCGCTGCGCGCCGCGCGAGATGAAGATCTCGCTGGAAAACTTGCTGGCCAGCTGCGTCAGCTTGGCAGCCGCCCGGGCATGCAGGCCCAGTTTATTGCTGATGACGATGTCTGTATTAGGCATAGGAAATATTATGGCTGCGGCATGAGGCCGCAGTGTTGATCACAGCAAACCGTCGAACCGTCAATCGGCTTGAATGGATAGCCGACATAATAGGGCAAACTTCCGCCCGTCAGTCTACACGTAAGACGCCCTGAAGCCCGCCGGCCAGCGCCTTCTCGCGGGTTTCGGCCAAGGGCAGATTGCGATAGGTCAGGGCCCGCAGCAGCATCGGGGTATTCAATCCGGCCAGCACGCAGCACTGGATGCCCTGGGCCTGGGCATCGGAGACGGCGCGCTTGGCGATATTGGCGGGCGTGGCGCCGATCAGATCGGTCAGCACCAGCACGCCCGCGCCATGTTCCTGCTCCAGGATGTCCTTCAGGACTTGCGGCGCCAGGTCGTCCGGCCGGTCTTCAGGCTGGATGTCGTGTATGGCCAGCATGCCGTCCAGGTTGCCCATGACGTGGCTGGCGCAATCGCGTATCGCCGCGCCCAGGGGCGCGTGCACGACGATGACTATACCGGTGGTCATGACAGGGATCCTGGCGGGTCAAGCGGCAGCGGCAGGGGTCGCCACGGCCTTTTCCAGCGCCTGGACGAACATGCCGGCGACGTCGAAACCGGTTTGCTCCGCGATTTCCACAAAACAGGTGGGGCTGGTGACGTTGACTTCAGTGACGTAATCGCCAATGACGTCCAGGCCGACCAGCAGCAGACCGCGGGCGGCTAGCTTGGGAGCCACGGCCTCGGCGATCTCGCGGTCGCGCGGGGAAAGTTCCTGGGCCACGCCGCGGCCGCCGGCCGCCAGGTTGCCACGGGTTTCACCGGCCAGCGGAATACGGGCCAGGGAGTACGGCACCGGCACCCCGCCGATCAGCAGGATGCGCTTGTCGCCCTTGACGATGTCGGGAATGTAGCGCTGCGCCATGATGGTGCGCGCGCCATTGTCCGTCAGCGTTTCCAGGATGGCGTTGAGGTTGGGATCCTTGGGCTGCAGCCGGAACACGCCCGTGCCGCCCATGCCGTCCAGCGGTTTGACGATGACATCGTGGTGCTCATCGTGGAACGCCTTCAGGCGGGCCATGCTGCGGGTCACCAGCGTGGGCGCGGTGAACTCGCTGATTTCGGTGATGGCCAGCTTTTCGGGATGGTTGCGGATCGCCGCGCCGCTGTTGAACACGCGGGCGCCTTGCGCCTCGGCATATTCGAGCAGGTGCGTGGAATAGACGTATTCCATGTCGAACGGCGGATCCTTGCGCATGACCACCGCGCCGAATTCCGCCAGCGGCAGATCCCGGGCGGCAGACTCGCGCCACCAGTCGTGGCCGTGCAGATCGGCGTCCGCGACCAGTTCGATGGGGGTGGCCGCGGTCTTGACCGTGCCCGCCTCGATATAGAGATCGCCCTGCATGGCCACGCTTAGCGTATGGCCGCGCGCCACCAGGGCGCGCATCATGGCGACAGAGCTGTCCTTGTACGCCTTGAGCAGCGGCAAGGGATCCAAAACGAACAATACATGCATCGCGACACCCTGAACGGACACCGCCTTCCCTCGCGGGAAGGCGGCTTTATGACATCGTAGCGCAGAGCCGCCCAATTAGCGAACCCGCCGGCGCCATGGCAGGCGGCAGATCGCACAGGCGGCGTAGCCTCCCTGGGGAGACTACGGCAGGAGCTCAGGCAGCCGACTCAGGCTTGCCCGCAGGCACGGCCTTTTTCTTCGGCGCCAGCACCATGACCATCTGACGGCCTTCGAGCTTCGGCATGGCTTCGACCTGGGCAAGTTCCAGCAGATCGTCGCGCACACGTTCAAGCACCCGCATACCGAGTTCCTGGTGGGCCATTTCGCGGCCACGGAAACGCAGCGTCACCTTGGCCTTGTCGCCTTCTTCGAGGAAGCGGCGCAGATTGCGCAGCTTGACCTGGTAGTCGCCCTCGTCGGTGGCCGGACGGAATTTGACTTCCTTGACCTGGATGACCTTCTGCTTGGAACGAGCTTCAGCTTGGCGCTTCTGCTCCTGGTACTTGAATTTGCCGTAGTCCATCAAACGGCAGACCGGCGGTTCGGCGTTCGGCGCGATTTCCACCAGATCCACGTCGCTTTGCTCGGAAAGACGGAAGGCGTCGGCAATCTTGACGATGCCGAGCTGTTCTCCGTCCAGACCTATCAGGCGCACCTCGGGGACGCGGATTTCACCGTTGATGCGATTGGCTTTTTCAGTGGCGATGTTGAAAGCTCCTAGAAATGTTAAGCAGCGCTGCTATCAGGATGAACGACGTCGCGACGGGTGGAAACGTCCTCGGACAAGCGCGCGACGAATTCGTCGTATGCGATGGCTCCGAGGTCCAATCCGCCCAGTCCGCGTACGGCTACAGTGCCGTTTTGCTTTTCCTTGTCGCCGACGACGAGGATGTACGGCACCTTTTGCAGGCTGTGCTCCCGAATTTTACGAGTGATTTTTTCACCGCGCAAATCGGACTCTACTCTAAAGCCTTGTTTTTTCAGGCTTTGCGTGATTTCAGCCGCATAATCGGCCGAAGGTTCGGAAATGCAGCATACGACGGCCTGCACCGGGGCCAGCCAGGGAGGCATGGCGCCGGCGTGGTTTTCGATCAGCATGCCGATGAAACGCTCCAGCGAACCGAGGATCGCGCGGTGCAGCATGACCGGCGGGCGGCGCTGGTCGTTCTGGTCCACGTACTCGGCGCCCAGGCGCACGGGCATGGAGAAGTCGACCTGGATCGTGCCGCACTGCCAGTGGCGGCCGATGGCGTCCTTCAGGGTGTATTCCACCTTGGGGCCATAGAACGCGCCCTCTCCCGGCGAGATCTCGAATTCGCAACCCGTGCGGCGCAGGCTCTCCATCAGGGCGGCTTCGGCCGTATCCCAGACTTCGTCCGTGCCGATGCGCTTTTCAGGACGCGTGGCGACCTTGTACAGCACTTCCGTGAAGCCGAAGTCGCGGTAGACCTTCTGCAGCAGCGCGGTGAAGTCGGCGCACTCGTCCTGCAGCTGTTCTTCGGTACAGAAGATGTGGCCGTCGTCCTGCGTGAAGCCGCGCACGCGCATCATGCCGTGCAGCGAGCCCGAGGGCTCGTTGCGGTGGCACTGGCCGAATTCGCCGTAGCGCAGGGGCAATTCGCGATAGGAATGCAGGCCGGCGTTGAAGATCTGCACGTGACCGGGGCAGTTCATCGGCTTCAGGCCGTAAACGCGGTTCTCGGACTCCGTCGTGAACATGTTTTCACGGTAGTTGTCCCAGTGGCCCGTCTTCTTCCAGAGCGAAATATCGAGGATCTGCGGCGCCTTCACTTCCTGGTAGCCGTTGTCGCGGTAGACGGAGCGCATGTATTGCTCCACCTGCTGCCACAGCGCCCAACCCTTGGGGTGCCAGAAAATCAGACCAGGGGCCTCGTCCTGGAAGTGGAACAGGTCCAATTCGCGGCCGATCTTGCGGTGGTCGCGGCGCTCGGCCTCTTCCAGCATGTGCAGGTAGGCTTCCTGTTCTTCCTTGGTTGCCCAGGCCGTGCCGTAGATGCGCTGGAGCATCTCGTTCTTGCTGTCGCCGCGCCAGTAGGCGCCGGCAACCTTCATGAGCTTGAAGACCTTCAGCTTGCCCGTGGACGGCACGTGGGGGCCGCGGCACAGGTCGATGAAGTCGCCTTCGCGGTACAGGCTGAGCGGCTCGTTCGACGGAATCGAGGCGATGATCTCGGCCTTGTACTTTTCGCCGATGCTCTTGAAGAATTCGACGGCGTCGTCGCGCGACCATTCCTCGCGCGTGACGACCTCGTCCTTCTTGGCGAGTTCGGCCATCTTTTTCTCGATGGCGGCCAGGTCTTCGGGCGTGAACGGGCGCTTGTACGAGAAGTCGTAGTAGAAGCCGTTGTCGATCACCGGACCGATGGTGACCTGCGCATCCGGAAACAGCTCCTTGACGGCATAGGCCAGCAAGTGCGCCGTCGAGTGGCGGATCAGATCCAGGCCGTCGGCGTCCTTGGCGGTGACGATGGCCAGGCGCGCGTCGCCCTCGATGCGGAAGCTGGTGTCGACCAGCCTGGAGTCCGAGCCCTCAAACGTCACGCGGCCGCCCAAGGCGGCCTTCGCCAGGCCCGTACCGATCGATTGCGCCACTTCGGCAACCGTTACCGGCCCCGGATATTGGCGCTGCGAACCATCGGGCAATGTGATCTGTACCATCGGGAGTGCTTCCTGGGGGGTTCTGGGAACTAAACAAACAAATTACGGAAACGAAAAACGCGGCCTGAGAGCCGCGTTCCTTGGATTGTCTTGCTGAGTCCTACCGCTGACCTGACACGGTGAAACCCGACGCACGAAAACTTAACGCGACATAGGGCGAAAGTTCCGGGTCGTAGTTCGTGCCAGCGGGTAAAACATGGTGTCTGGACCTAATGATGCTCGCCGCAGCGGCAGGGATCAAAAACAGCAAACAATGCACTGCGCAACAGAAGCTGTGCTTATCGTCGACGATTGTATCACTATTTACGCCTTTTCCGTGGCTAAAGCGCCACAGCGCTCCCTGGAGCGCGTGCGAGGTGCGCCCGGCGGCGCCATAACTCAAAAACTCATCTGCCGTCGCGGCCTAAATCCCGGCTGTTGCACGCGTGCTTCTCGCATATATGACAGGTCGACGGTGCAACAGTCTGATATTGGCGCGATTCATCTCCCGCGGGCCATGCGAAAACGTAATCTGCCTTCGCAAATTCAGGACACCCGCGACCTGCGCAATCGACCGCCGGCGTTCCCCCATCCTGCATGTGGAGCATCGATGAAAACTGTCTCAGCGCTCACCCTCAAAGCGCCCCCGCACATCAACCCCGAGCCCGCCGAAAGCGGCGACCGCCCGGGCACGCGCCGGCACCTGCTCCTGTCCCGGCCGCCGCCTCTCATCAAGGTGGCGATCCTGGACGACCACCCCGTGGTTGCCGTGGGCGTGGGCGCCTACCTGGAGAGCCGGCCAGGCTTCCGGGTGGTGCACCGGGAGACCTCGGCACGGTCCCTCCTGGAGAAACTTACCCACTCACCCTGCGAAGTCGCCCTGGTCGATTTCTACCTGCCCCTGGAACCCTGGGACGGCGTGAACTATCTGCGGCGCCTGCGCCGCTACCACCCCGGGATGGCGCTCATCACCTTCTCGGCGGGCAGCCGCCAGGAAACCCAGTACGCGGCGTTCCGCGCAGGCGCGAATGGCTATTTCGCCAAGGAATGCGGCATGGTGCTGCTGCCGGAGATGATCCGCGGCGTATTGGCGGGCAAGGAAGAGTTCCTCACGGTGCAGGACGGCAAGATCCGGCCGCAGCAGCCGACGCATCCTCACGCGGCATTGACGACTTCGGAAGTGGAGATACTGCGCCACATCAGCCTAGGGCTGTCCGTCACGCAGATCTCGGCGCGGCTGATGCGCAGCAAGAAAACGATCAGCACCCACAAGCGCCGCGCCATGCGCAAGCTGCAGTTGTCCGACGATTTGTCGCTGGCGCTTTATCTGCGGGAGAAGTTCGCCGAATGAGCGCCGCCGGGCTCTGCGCGACGCCGCGGCTCAGATGATCCGCGAGTAGCTGGCCGCGGTGCCCGGCGCCCGCAGGTAGCCGTCGAACGCCATGGCGACGGCTCGCACGAAGTACCAGCCCAGGCCGGTCACCTGCAGTTCGCCGGGGTGCAGGTTGACCAAGCCCAGCTCGGCCAGATTCGCCATCTGCAGCAGTTCCGGGCCAAAGCTGTCGGCGAACCGCAATCCGTGGCGCGCCTCTATCCGGCTGTAGTCCACGCGGCCCTGGCACATGATGTCCATGATGATCTCGCGGCGAACCAGATCATCCGTGCTCAGCGCCAACCCTCTTTCGACGGCGAAGCGCCCTGCTTCGATTGCCGCGTAATACTCGTCCAGGACTTTGGCGTTCTGGCTGTAGGTATTGCCGATGCGGCCGATCGCGGACACGCCCAGCGCGACCAGGTCGCGGTCGGGCTGCGTGCTGTAGCCCTGGAAGTTGCGGTGCAGCTCCCCCTTGCGCTTGGCGATCGCCAGCGCA
The DNA here is from genome assembly GCF_014851745.1 of Achromobacter sp. ACM01. Taxonomy (NCBI): domain Bacteria; kingdom Pseudomonadati; phylum Pseudomonadota; class Betaproteobacteria; order Burkholderiales; family Alcaligenaceae; genus Achromobacter; species Achromobacter sp. ACM01. The sequence goes on along the minus strand of NZ_JACVAF010000007.1, from coordinate 83,301 downwards.
TCGGTTTCCAGCGCGAAATGGTCCATGCCGATATAGGCGTAGCCCTGCTTCAGAAAACCATCGATGGCGGCGCTGAGCAGCCCCACCCGCGTCTCCCTGTCGGGTAGGTCGGCCTCGTTGATGCGGCGCTGCGGCTTGAAGCGCGCGGGCAGGTGGGCGTAGGCATACAGCGCGATGCGGTCGGGCCGCAGCGCGATGACCTGAGCGATCGTGCGGGCAAAGGACTCCGTGGTCTGCAGCGGCAGGCCATAGATGAGATCCACGTTGACCGAGGCATAGCCCAACGCCCGGGCGCTCTGCATCAGCGCCCGCACGTCCTCGAACGACTGCATGCGGTGCACAGCGGCCTGCACCCGGGGATCGAAATCCTGCACGCCGAAACTCAGGCGATTAAAGCCCAGTTCGCGCATATGGGCCAGGCGGTCGGGCGTGGCGGTGCGCGGATCTACCTCGATCGAGATTTCCGCGTCGGGTTCGAAGCGGAAGGCGCGTCGCAGGTTCTCCATCAGACGCGACAATTCCTCGTCGGACAAAAAGGTCGGCGTGCCGCCCCCGAAATGCAACTGCGATACGGGTACGCCCTCGCCCAGTTCGCGCACATGCAGCTCGATCTCGGCCGCCAGGGCGTCCAGATAGCGGGCGGCGCGGTCGTGGTGGCGAGTCACCACCTTGTTACAGGCGCAGTAATAACAGACCGATTCACAGAACGGGATGTGCACGTAGAGCGACAAAGGCTCGGCCGGCGCCGTCGCGCGGCGCTGCTGCAGCGCCTGCCGGTACTCCTGCTCGCCGAAGCCGCCGTGATACCGGTCAGCCGTGGGATACGAGGTATAGCGGGGCCCGTTCTTGTCCAGCCGCGCCAGCAATTGCGGCGGGAACAATGGGCTGGCGGCGGAGGGCTCGCGGGATTCTGTCTGTGACGGGCGTAGGGCGGCTTGCATACCTGGAATTATTCGCCTGTGCCGGCCAGTCCGGGTTGATCTTGCGCAAACGCCAGCGTGTTGCCCCCCGCCAGTCCACCTGCCCACCCAGAGAACACCCCGCGGCGCTGGCGGCCTCGCCCCCGTAAAATGCGCCTGTCACAAAGATGCACAACAAGGAAACCATCATGGGCACTGAACTGGACGGCCGCCTGCTCGCCATGCGCCAGGCGCTGGCGATCGCCATCGCCCTCTCGACCCGCAGCAGCCCCCAGGCCACCGACATGGCGCTGGAACTGCTTAATGACCTGAAGGCAAGCATGGACAACGCTCCTTCGGACAGCCCGTTCGAGAAGCCGGAATGGGTAGCGGGCGCGCACGACGAACTGGACGGCATCGCGCGCCTGGTGCGCGCCTTCACGCAGACGCCTGAACCGGACGACGAGGCGCAATAGCCTGCCCCTAGGGGCGAGGCACGCCAGACGCCGTGCCGCAAAGCCGGGAAGACGGCGTCACACGCCAGTGCAGGCCAGGAAAATCCTTTCCAACGGCGACAAACCCCGCTCCGGGCGTTCTCGGTTCCAGCTCCAGCTCCAATGCGCCGCAAGCCTCGGCCACGTCTTTCGGCACCCAGGGACTGAAACGGAGCTGTCCGTCTATCAGCACCAGCGGCTGTTCCGGCAGCCTCAGGGCCAGCGCGCCGGCCTCGGCCGGCGGCCCCGATATCACCCTGACCGGCCCGCCAAGCGCCGCTTTGGCGGGTTCGTGCACAGCCAGGGCCAGCGCCCGGGAATCGAAATAGCGCCAATCCGACGCCTTGCGCGCAAGCCCCGCCCCGCCCGGCGACGTCAGCCCGACCCGGACCATCAACAGCGCCTGGACCAATGCAAATACCGCCACGGCATCGCGCGGCCGCACGCGCTCCCAGACGCCGCCACGCAGCAGTTCCATCATCGCCGGCGCCATGAACAGCAGATAAGGCGTGCCCCAGTGCAGTTGCACATGGGAACCGCTGGCAAGCGTCATGATGCTGACGAACACCAAGGGCGTAAAACCGAACGACAGCAGGATGGCGCGGCCCGCATCGCGCGGCGGCGCTTCTGCCGTCACAGCAGCCACCGCGGCGCGGCGGCGCGCCAACCAGCACCAGACGCCCAGGAACACCCACGCAGGCAGCGCGCGGTTCAGCATCTGATCGCCCCACCACCGCGCCACTTCCGCCGCGCGCTGAACCCAAGGCAGGCCGGCGGCCAGCGATGAAGTCATCGCGTAGTTCAGGGGTTCGAAGCCGTTGTACGCCAGCCACCAGAGATGCGGCGCGAAGACCGCCAGCGCGGTCAACCCCGCAACCTGCAGCCCGAACCGGTGCACGGAGTCGCGCCAGCCGCGCTGGCTCAGCCAGAAGACCAGCACGGCGGCGCCCGTCACCGCGCTTTGGTACTTGGACAGAGCCCCCAGGCCCAGGCACGCGCCCAGCACGATCCACCAACCGATCCGGCGCGTGGTCCAGGCTTTCCAGCACGCGACGGCGCAGCCCACCGCCAGGGGAATCAGCACGATCTCGTGGTTGTAGAAATGCAGACGGCCGTTGTAGAAGGTGATGCACAGGCCGGCCAGCAACGCCGCCCGCGCATGGCCGCTGCCGCGCATGCCCCGCAGCCAGCGCCACAACAACGCGAAGGCGCCCAGGGTGCAGAGCGCACCGACGATGTAGCTCGTCCACGCCGACCAGCCCAGCAATTGCACCGCTGGCCACAGCAGCCAGGTCGGCAGAGGCGGATGCTTGTAATAGCCCCATTCCAGGCTGCGCACCCAGGTCAGTTGCTCGATATTGTCGGTCGGCGGCGCGAGGGCCGCCTTGTCCAGCAGCGTCAACCACGCCAGGGCGAAGACCGCCATGCCCAAGCCTATCCACCAGCCCTCGGGCCGGAACGCCCGCTTCGTCACTTCCTGCACGTCCTACCCCTTCCTGCCGCCGCAGCGCGCTGCCTTGCCACATGCCCGGTATCGGGCGCAACGGAGTATGGGATGGCGTCCGCCCGCAACAGCGGGGCTTCTGTGCGGGATTTGTCTGGAAACTGTAAAGCGCCCGAGACATTCCTAGCTGGCCTGACCACTTCAAAGAAAGAGGTGGAATCCCTGTGATCGTTTTCCCTTGAAATAGAAAATTTCCCTTCTTATTCAAGGATGAGATGCCTATATTTGGTGGCCTGACCACTTGGCTCTCCGTTCCCGCCCCTATCGTCGATGAACACCTTCCAAGCTGCCGCCGTCACCCGCCTGTACCGAGTCATCGCCGACCAGATCGCCGGCCGGATCCGGGCCGGGGAATTCCCCCGCGGCGGGCGCCTGCCTTCTGAGCGGGAGCTGGCCGAACAGCTGCAGGTCAGCCGCGCGTCTATCCGCGAGGCACTGATCGCGCTGGAAATAGAAGGCTATGTCGAGGTGCGCGTGGGCACCGGGGTGTTCGTCACTGCCATCCGGGAAGCCGCCGCTCCCGCGTACGCCGCGCCAGGACAGGACGGCATCGGCCCGTTCGACCTGCTGGAAGCGCGCATGCTGATCGAACCCGAGTGCGCGGGCATGGCCGCGCAGCATGGGTCGCCCGCCCAGATTGCCGCCATCCGCGACGCCCACGAGGGCATGTCGCTGGGCAACTCGCCCGGCCGCCACGACCGCGAATTCCACAACGCCATTGCCGCGGCTTGCGGCAACGCCGCAGTAGCGGCCTCGGTGGCCCATCTGTGGGAATTGACGCAGGCCAGCCCCGTGTACAGCCGCATGGAGGATTACTTCGTCGACACCAAGGTCTGGGCCATCGCCCATGCCGAACACCAGCGCATCCTGACGGCCATACAGGCGCGCGATCCGATCCGCGCGCGCCATGCCATGCATGCGCATCTGCTAGGCATCCTGGCCCGCCTGCGGGAAGACTTTGGCGACGAGAACGGCGCTCCGCAATGGTGCGCGGCACGCTGAAGAGCACCTGTACGAAGCATTGTTGTAGCGGCTCCACCCGTAGTACCCCTGAAAACACAGGTGGCATGAGGTTTGCTTGCCAGTGCACGGCATCCGCGACGCGGACACCTGTCAGACCCTTTCCAGCCCGGAGGCTCGCAGTGAAATCGAAGAAATGGTTCTCCCTAAGCATCGGCGCACTGGTCCTCGCGGCCGCGCTGCCCGCCACGCAAGCCCTGGCGCAGACCAAGGGCGGCACGCTGAACATGATCGTCCAGCCCGAACCGCCGGTGATTGTCACCGCCATCAATCAGCAGGGGCCCACGCAGTTCGTCGCCGGCAAGATCTACGAGAGCCTGCTGACCTACTCCACCGATCTGAAGCCCCAGCCCGGCCTGGCCAAGTCGTGGGACGCCTCGCCCGACGGCCTGTCCTACACCTTCCACCTGCAGGACAACGTCAGGTGGCATGACGGCAAGCCCTTCACGTCCGAGGACGTGGTGTTCTCGCTGGCGGACATGCTGCCCAAGACCCATGCGCGCGCCCGCGTGATCCTGAACAAGTTCGTGGAATCGGTGCAGGCGCCGGACGCGAAGACGGTCGTCGTCAAACTGAAGACGCCCTTCCCGGCCTTCATGCTGATGTTCGAACCGGGCTTTGCGCCCATGATGCCCAAGCACATCTATGCCGGCACCGACTACATGACCAATCCCGCCAACCAGAAGCCGGTCGGCACGGGCCCGTTCATGTTCAAGGAATGGAAACGCGGCGAATACATCAAGCTGACCCGCAACCCCGACTACTGGAAGCCCGGCAAGCCCTATCTGGATGAACTGGTGTTCAACGTCATCCCCGACTCGGCCTCGCGCGCGGTGGCTTTCGAGCGCGGCAGCGTGGACGTGCTGCGCGGCGGCGACGTGGACAACGTCGACATCAAGCGCCTGCGCGCCCTGCCCAAGGTCGAATACACCACGGCCGGCTGGGAGATGTTCTCGCCCCAGGCCTACCTGATCTTCAACATGCGCAAGCCGCCCTTCGACAACCTGAAGGTGCGCCAGGCCGTGATGGCGGCCATCAACCGCAACATGGTGGTCAACAACATCTTCTTCGGCCTGGGCAAGGTGTCCACCAGCCCCTTCGTCACCACCGAGATGTTCTATGACAAGAACATGCCGCCGCTGGCGTTCGACATGAAGAAGGCGCGCGCGCTGATCAAGGAATCCGGCATCAAGCCCGAGGATTACACGATCCGCCAGCTGAGCTTCCCCTACGGCTCCACCTGGGACCGCCTGGGCGAATACACCAAGCAGGCGCTGGAGCAGCTGGGCTTCAAGGTCAACCTGGAAGCCACCGACGCCGGCGGCTGGGCCAGCCGCACGGGCAACTGGGACTTCGACATGACGACCACCTTCACCTACCAGTACGGCGATCCCGCGCTGGGCGTGCAACGGCTGTATGTCTCGTCGAACATCGTCAAGGGTTCGCCCTTCGCCAACGTGCAGGGCTACAGCAATCCGGAGACCGACAAGCAATGGGAGGCGGCCGCTTCCGAGGTGGATCCCGCCAAGCGCCAGGAGCTCTACACCAAGCTGCAGACCACGCTGGTCAATGAGATCGCCAACGGCTTCCTGGTGGACATGGAGTTTCCCACGCTCTACCGCGGCAACGTCAAGAATCTGGTCAAGACCGCCATCGGCCTGAACGAGAGCTTCGACGACGTGTACATCGAAAAGTAAGCGCCGCAGGACGCCGCCGCGGCAGGCTTGCCGCGGCGGCGGATGCCGGCCGGACAACGGCTGCCCCAGGCAGGCCGCGCCCGACCAGAGAGGACCCCGAGCATGAAATTCCTGTCTTTCCTCGTTTCCCGCATCGGCAAGGCCCTGGTGGTCGTGCTGGGCGTGGTAATCATCAATTTCTTCCTGATCCGCCTGGCCCCCGGCGACCCCGCCGCCGTGCTGGCGGGCCAGGCCGGCGCGGGCGACGCCGCCTACGTCGAACAATTGCGCGTGGCCTTCGGCCTGGACAAGCCCATCCTGACCCAGCTGATGCTGTACCTGAAGGGCGTGGTGCAACTGGACCTGGGTTTCTCGTACCGCAACCATGTGCCGGTGCTGGACCTGATACTGGAACGCCTGCCCGCCACCTTCCTGCTGATGTCCTGCGCCTTCGTGTTCTCCATCGTGCTGGGCGTCTTCCTGGGCGTGGTGGCGGCCAAGGCCCGCTACCGCAACAAGCGCCGCTGGATCGACAGCTCCGTCATGACGGGCGCCCTGGTGCTGTACGCCACGCCGCTGTTCTGGCTGTCGCTGATGGGCATCCTGCTGTTCTCGGTGGTGCTGGGCTGGCTGCCGGCCTTCGGCATGGAGACCGTGGGCGCCAACCTGAAGGGCTGGGCGCGCGCGGGCGACATCGCCCAGCACCTGATCCTGCCCACCGTGACGCTGGGCTGCTTCTTCATGGCGGTCTACGTGCGGCTGACCCGCGCCTCCATGCTGGAAGTGATAGGCATGGATTTCGTCAAGACGGCGCGCGCCAAGGGCGTAAGCCCCGGCCGCGTGATCCGCGCCCACGTGCTGCGCAATGCGCTGCTGCCGGTCATCACCTTCGCCGGCATCCAGCTGGGGCAGATGGCGGGCGGCGCGGTGCTGACCGAAACCGTGTTCGCCTGGCCCGGCATCGGCAGGCTGATGTTCGACGCGCTGCTGCAGCGCGACTACCAGCTGCTGCTGGGCATCTTCCTGGTCACCTCCATCATGGTGGTGGTGTTCAACCTGCTGACCGACGTGCTGTACCGACTCATCGATCCGCGCATCGGCGCGGGCGCGCAGCAAGGAGCCGCCGCATGAAGTCATTTGCCCGGCGCTACATGCGCAATTACGGAGCGGTGGCCGGACTGGCCATCATGCTGGTCGTGATCGTCGTGGCCCTGGCCGCGCCGCTGCTGTATGAAGAATCCCCCTGGATGATGGTGGCGGATCCGCTGATTCCGCCGTTCACCAATGCCGACTACCCCTTCGGCACCGACATGCTGGGCCGCGACATCACGGCCGGGCTGGTCTGGGGCGCCCGGGTCTCGCTGATGGTGGGCCTCTTGTCGACCGCCGTGGCGCTGGTCTTCGGCATCGTGGTCGGCTCGGTGGCAGGTTACTGCGGCGGCCGGGTTGACGACGCGCTGATGCGCTTCACCGAGTTCTTCCAGACCATCCCGCAGCTGGCCATGGCCGTGGTGCTGGTGGCGATCCTGAGTCCATCCGTCTATTCCATCATGGGGGCCATCGCGGTGGTGTCGTGGCCGCCGGCCGCGCGGCTGGTGCGCTCGGAGTTCATGACGCTCAAGCAGCGTGAGTTCGTGCAGGCCGCCATTGTCATCGGGCAGACGCCGGCCCGCATCGTCGGCACGCAGATCCTGCCCAACGCCATGTCGCCCATCATCGTGTCGGCGTCGTTCATGGTCGCCACCGCGATTCTGACGGAATCGTCGCTGTCCTTCCTGGGACTGGGCGACCGCAACCTGATGAGCTGGGGCTTCATGATCGGCGCGGCCCGCACCATGATCCGCGAAGCCTGGTGGATGAGCGTCTGGCCCGGCGTGGCGATCCTGCTGACCGTGCTGGCCATCAACCTGATCGGCGAAGGCCTGAACGATGCCCTCAACCCGCAGCTGCGCAAGCGCGGCGAATAGGAGGACGGCATGAACGCTTCCACTCCTTTGCTATCCATCCAGAACCTGAGCATCGCCCTGCCCAAAGGCGGCGACCGCCCTTATGCCGTGCAGGACGTGTCGTACGACATCCGCGCCGGCGAGATCCTCTGCATCGTCGGCGAATCGGGCTCGGGCAAGTCCATGAGCGCCAACGCCATCATGGGCCTGCTACCCGACTACCTGACGCCGCAGCAGGGCCGCATCCTGTTCCGCGGCCAGGACCTGCTGCGGCAGGACGAAGCCACGCTGCAAGCCATGCGCGGCAAGGACATGGCGATGATCTTCCAGGAGCCCCTGTCGGCGCTCAACCCGCTGATGACGGTAGGCGAGCAGATCAGCGAAGTCATGCGCGTGCACAACGCGTATCCGGGCGCGCAGCGCATGGCCCGCACGCTGGAGCTGCTGGCCTTCGTAGGGCTGCCCGACCCCGCCACGCTTTACCACGTCTACCCATTCCGCCTGTCGGGCGGACAGCGCCAGCGCGTGATGATCGCCATGGCCCTGGCGCTGGAGCCTGCACTCCTGATCGCCGACGAACCGACCACCGCGCTGGATGTCACCACCCAGGCGCAGATCCTGGCGCTGATCGCCCGCATCCAGAAAGAAAAAGGCATGGGCGTGATGTTCGTCACCCATGACTTCGGCGTGGTGGCCGAAATCGCGCACCGGGTCGCCGTGATGGAAAAAGGCGTCCTGGTCGAACAGGGGCCGGCGGACGAAGTGCTGAACCGGCCCCGCCACCCCTACACGCAACGCCTGATCGCGGCCGTGCCGCACCGCCGTGGCGCCGAGCGCGAGTCCGCCCCGCACGACCAGCCCGTGCTGGACGTGCGCGACTTGAAGAAGACCTACGTGGTGGGCCGCGGCTGGCTGGGCGGCAAACGCGAGGTTCACGCGGTCGACGGCGTCAGCTTCAGTGTGCGGCGCGGCGAGACGCTGGGCATCGTGGGCGAATCGGGCTCGGGCAAGTCCACCATCGGCAAATGCCTGCTCAAGCTGGTGGGCATCAACGGCGGGCAGTTGATCTTCAACGGCCAGGACATCGCCGCCATGCCGGAATCGCGCTTCCGGCCGCTGCGCCACGACATCCAGATGATCTTCCAGGATCCGTTCGCCTCGCTCAACCCGCGCCATACCGTCGGCCGCATCATCAGCGACGGCCCCGTCGCCAACGGCGTGCCACGCGCCCAGGCCGAAGCGCGGGTGCGCGAGCTGCTGTCGCTGGTCGGGCTGGACCCGTCGGCCTTCGATCGCTATCCCAACCAGTTTTCGGGCGGACAGCGCCAGCGCATCGGCATCGCGCGCGCGCTGGCGCTGGAGCCCAAGGTGCTGGTGGCCGACGAATCAGTGTCGGCGCTGGACGTCTCGGTTCAGGCGCAAGTACTGCAGCTATTGCACGATTTGCAGCAACGCCTGAAGATCGCACTGGTCTTCATCACCCACGATTTGCGCGTGGCGGCCCAGATCTGCAATTCCGTGCTGGTCATGCATCGCGGCAAGGTGGTCGAGTACGGCTCGCCCGCGCAGATCTTCGACAACCCGCAACACGCCTATACGCGGCAGCTGATCGCCGCGGTCCCCGGCCAGCACTGGGACCCGACCAAGGCGCAAGCGGCCTGAAGCGCACAAGAATATTCATACTTCCAAGGAGAACGCCCCATGCAACGCCCCGCCGCCATACCGACCGTGCAGATCGACAATGACATGGTCACCGTCACCGAATGGCGCTTCCCGCCCGGCGGCGAAACGGGATGGCACCGCCATGGAATGAACTACGTGGTGGTCCCGCAGACCACCGGCCCGCTCTTGCTGGACACGCCCGACGGCGAAATCACCAGCCAGCTCACCACCGGCGTGGCCTACTACCGGCCCGTGGGTGTAGAGCACAACGTGATCAATCCCGGCGACACGGAGTTCGTGTTCGTCGAAATCGAACTCAAGCACGCATAACGCCAGCGAGGGCAGCCATGAAGGCGTTTTTCTCGGAAGAGCAGCTGCTGCATACGCCGCGGCAGTTCATGCGGCTTGGGCGCATCAGCGCGCCCACCGATCTGCCGGCACGGGCGGAAAGCCTGCAAGGCGCGCTGGCCGCGCGCGGCATCCGCGTCCAAGCGCCGGCTGACTACGGCCGCAAGCCGCTGCAGGACATCCACAGCCCGGACTACCTGGACTATCTGGAATCGGCCTATGCGCGCTGGCAGGCCCTGCGCTCGCCTGGCGTGGATCCGGGCCCCGAAGTGCTGCCCAATCTTTCGCCGTACTACAACGGCCGCATCGAACTGGCTGGCCGCGGCCCCTGCCCATCGCCCTCCATCGTGGCCCAGACTGGCTACTACCTGAGCGATCTATCGTGTCCCATCGGGCCGCAGACCTGGCGCTCGGCGCTGCGCTCCACGCATAGCGCGGTGGCCGCCGCCGACCACGTCGCCAGCGCCGGGGGCATGGCCTATGCCTTGTGCCGGCCCTCGGGCCACCATGCCCACCGCGACCGCGCGGGCGGCTTCTGTTATCTGAACAGCAGCGCGGCCGCGGCTAACCGGTTGCTTCAGACCTGGTCCAAGGTGGCGGTGCTGGACGTCGACGCCCACCATGGCGATGGCACGCAGAACATTTTTTATCAGCGCGGCGACGTCATGACGGTATCCCTGCACGCCGACCCCGCCGGCTACTACCCCTTCTATACCGGCTATGCGCATGAGCGCGGCTACGGCGCGGGTGAAGGCTGCAACCTGAACCTGCCGCTGCCGCACGGTTCGGGCAACGACACCTTCCTGCAGGCACTGGATACGGCGCTCGCCGCCCTGACCGGCTACGCGCCGCAGGCGCTGGTGCTGGCCCTGGGCTTTGACACCTACAAGGACGATCCCATCAGCGTGCTCAAGCTCGACATCGATGCCTACCGCGACATCGGCGCGCGCGTCGCCAGCCTGGGACTGCCCACCGTGATCGTGCAGGAAGGCGGCTACATGGTCGAGGCCATCGGCCCGGCTCTGGACGCGTTCCTGCAGGGCGCGGGCCAGGCGGCAGCCTGAGTCCTCCCGCCCACATGAGCTCCGTTCCCATCGCGTTACCCTCGCCCGCCGCCGCGCGCCAGACGGGCATCCTGCTGTTCTTCGCAGCGTTGGTGGCCTTTGCCACCTTCGATGCGGGGTCCAAGCACATGCTGGCGCGCTACCCTGCGCCCTTCCTGAACATCATGCGCTATTCGGCGGTGGCCGTGCTGGCGGTGGCGCTGTTGTGGCGGCACCGCGGCGGACTGCGTCTGCGCGATGCGCCCGAAAAGCCGCTGTTGATCCTGCGTGGCCTGCTGCTGGCCACGGTCGGTACCTGCTTCATGACGGCGCTGATCTGGATGCCGCTGTCGGAAGCCACCGCCATCTACTTCACATCGCCTCTGATCATGGTGGCGCTGTCGCCCTGGCTGCTGGGCGAGCGGGTGCGACCCGCCCAGTGGACAGCGGTGGCGGCGGGCTTTGGCGGCATGCTGCTGATCGTGCGGCCGGGCTCCAACCTGCCGTGGCTGGGCACGCTGCTGATGGCGGTGTCCGCGGTCAGTTACGCAGTGTTCCAGGTGCTGACGCGCAGGCTCTCGGGCAAGGTGCCCGGGCCCATCCAGTATGCCTACACGGCCTTCATCTGCCTCGTCGTCACCGGGCTGCCGGCGCCCTTCTTCCTGCCGGATCCGTGGCCGGATCTTGCCGACATGCTTTTCATCGTCGGCTTGGGCGCCTGCAGCGGATTGGCGCAAATCTTTCTGATATCCGCCTTCCAGCGTGTGGCGGCGGCGACCCTGGCGCCCCTGAACTACTTCCAGCTGCTGCTGGCGGTGCTGTTCAGCACCTTCTGGTTCCAGCGCCCGCCCGATGGGCTGGCCCTGGCCGGCATGGGGTTGATCATCGCCTCCGGCGTATTCCTGGCGCTGCGCCGGGGCTGAGGCTTGGCGTTCAGCTGGTTTCGCGCTGCACCAGCTTGAAGCCCAGGTCCACATGGCGCTCGGCGACGGGCTCGCCGGCCAGATGGCGCATCAGCAGGCCCGCGGCCGATACGCCGATCTGGTAGCGCGGCGTGGCGATGGTCGACAGCGGCGGCGTGGTCCAGGCCGTGCCCGCCACGTCGTGGAAGCCGACGATGGCCATGCGTTCCGGCACCGGCACGCCCAGCCTTCCGCACTGGAACACCGCCCCCTGGGCCAGGTCATCGTTGCAAAAGAACAGCGCATCGCAGTCGGGATGACGTTCGCGCAGCGCTTCCAGCAGCGAGGCTCCCAGGCCGATGGATGATTTCTCCGGCGTCATGATTTCCAGCGCCGCGTCATACAGGCCCGCATCCCGCAGCGCCTGGCGGCAGCCTTCGCAGCGGCGCAGCGACCTCGGATCCAGTTGCGCGCCGACGATGCCGATACGGCGGTAGCCCCGCTCCACCAGATGGCGGCCCGCGGCATAGCCGGAATCGAATTGCGAAAAACCCACGCTCATGTGCTCGCCGCCGTCCAGCGTCTCGATCGTGTGCACGGTGGGAATGCGCTGCGTGTCCAGCAGGTCCCATACGCCAGGGTTGTGGTCGATGCCGGTCAGGATCAGGCCGTCGGGCGCGTGCTGCAGGTACTTGCGCAGCAGAGCCTCCTCCTCGTCCAGTGAATAGCCGGTCACGCCGATCAGCATGTGGTAGCCGTGCCGGTCCAGCTCTTCCTTGATCCCCGCGATGATGTCGACGAACACCACGTTGCTCAGCGACGGAATCAGCGCCACGATGGTCTGCGAACGCGCCGACGCCAGCGCGCTGGCCGCATGGTTGGGCACGTAGCCCAGTTCCTGGCACACCCGCGCGATGCGCAGCCGCAGTTCTTCCGCCACCTTGTCCGGCGTGCGCAAGGCGCGCGATACCGTGATCGCGCTCACGCCCACGCGGCGCGCGACATCCTGCATGGTGACGCGGCCGGCGCGTGAACTGCGGGGTTTACGGATGGACATCGGTCCTCGGCATGGGTTGGTGAGCGCGTAGTCTGACGCAAAAAACTGGGGCTTGCCAAACGCAAAATGTTAGCGCTAACATTTTGCACAGCATAACCCTAAAAAATTCCGGGAAACGGATAGGAGACAAGCATGCAAGCTTCCCCACCGGGGCGGCCTGGCGGCACGCCGCTGGCCCGCGCCGCCAATTGGTGCTTCGCGCTGCAGACCTGGCTGATGGTGACCTGTCTGGCCGTCATGGTGGTGCTGCTGTTCGGCAACGTCGCGCTGCGCTACCTGTTCAACTCCGGCATCAACGTCTCTGATGAGATCTCGCGGCTGGCCTTCGTCTGGATGATCTTCCTGGGCTCGGTGATAGCGCTGCGCTCGCATCAGCACATCGGCGTCACCATGCTGGTCGAACGCTTCGGCCCCGCTGCCCGTCGCGCCTCGCACGTGTTCTGCCAGTTGCTGACGCTGTGGGTGCTGTGGCTGATGGCCGAGGGCAGCTGGACCCAGACCGTCATCGGCCTGGACACCGTGCTGCCTGTCACCGGCATGTCGCTGGCGGTGTTCAACGCCGCGGCCCTCTATGCGGCCGCCGCCATGGGCATCCTGACCTTGATCGATCTGGTGCGCGTCCTTGCGGGCGGGCCCTTGCCGGCGGAATCCAGCCCCGAAGACCCGCTGGTCTGACGGCTCCGCCTCCAACTCCCCTACCCCGCCCGGACGCCCGCAATGATCCTGACCGTTTTCCTGCTCGTGCTGCTGGGGCTGATCGCCCTGGGCATGCCTATCGCCTTCGCGCTGCTGCTCAGCGCGATCGCCATGATGTTCCAGCTGGACTTTTTCGATACCCAGATCCTGGCGCAGAACATGCTGTCTGGCGCCAACAGCTTCACCCTCATGGCGGTGCCGCTGTTCATGCTGGCCGGCGAACTGATGAACGCCGGCGGCATTTCGCGCCGTATCGTCAATCTGGCCAGCACCTTCGTGGGCCACATCCAGGGCGGCCTGGGCTACGTGGCCATCTTCGCCAGCGTGCTGCTGGCCGCGCTGTCCGGCTCGGCCGTGGCCGACGCCGCTGCGCTGGGCTCGCTGCTCATCCCCATGCTGCGCGAAAGGGGCTACGACGCGGGCCAGGCCTCCGGGTTGATCGCGGCCGGCGGCATCATCGCGCCCATCATTCCGCCCTCGATCTCGTTCATCATCTTTGGCGTCGCCACCAACGTGTCGATCACCAAGCTGTTCTTCGCCGGCATCGCGCCCGGACTGATGATGGGCCTGACCCTGGTCGCCGTATGGACCTGGGTGGCGCGCAAGCACGGCAGCATAAAGCCCTCGCCGCGCGAACCCTGGAGCAAGCGCTGGAAGGCGCTGCGCGAATCGCTATGGGCCCTGATGCTGCCCGTCATCATCATCGGCGGCTTGCGCGGCGGCATCTTCACGCCGACCGAGGCGGCCGTCGTCGCCGCGGTCTACGCGCTGCTGGTCAGCCTGTTCGTCTACCGCGAAATCGGCGTGCGCGACCTGGCGCCGCTCTTCATCAACGCCGCCAGCACCACCGCCATCGTCATGTTCCTGGTGGCCGCCGCCATGGTCTCGTCCTACATGATCACTCTGGCCGACATGCCGCAGGACCTGATCGCGCTGCTGGAACCCGTGCTGGACCAACCCAAGCTGCTGATGTTCGCCCTGCTGGTGCTGCTGACGCTGGTGGGCACGGTGATGGACCTGACGCCCACCATCCTGATCCTGGCGCCGGTGCTGATGCCGGTGGTCACCAAGGCCGGGATCGACCCCGTCTACTTCGGCGTGATGTTCGTCATGGTGGGTTGCGTGGGCCTGCTGACGCCGCCGGTGGGCACCGTGCTCAACGTGGTTTGCGGCGTCGCCCGCATCAATATGGAAACCATCTGCAGGGGCGTGTGGCGCTATGTCGTCGCCTACACGCTGCTGCTGATCCTGCTGGTGATCTTCCCCGAGCTGATCACCGTCCCCGCACGCTGGATGCATTAGAAAAACCCCAAGGAGGAGCACCATGATCACCCGTTTCAAGACCCGCATTCTTGTCCTGGCGACGGCGCTGTCCTGCGCCGTCGCCGGCGTCGCGTCCGCCGCCGACGTCAAACCTCGCCTGATCCGTTTCGGCTATGGCCTGAACGAGGAAAGCGTCCAGGGGCGCGCCGCGCGCCACCTGGCGCAGGAGCTGGAAAAAATCAGCGGCGGCAAGCTCAAGATGAAGACCTTCGGCTCGGCCAACCTGGGCTCGGACGAGCAGATGCAAAGCGCGCTGGTGGGCGGCGTGCAGGAAATGATGGTGGGGTCCACCGCGCCCCTGGCCGGCATGGTCAAGGAGTTCGGCGTGTTCGACCTGCCCTTCCTCTTCAACAGCGAAAAGGAAGCGGACGCCGTGCTGGACGGGCCTCTGGGCCAGGACATGCTGAAAAAGCTGGAAGCCAAGGGCATCATCGGCCTGGTCTATTGGGAAAACGGCTTTCGCAACATGACCAACTCCAAGCGCCCCATCGCGCGCGCGGAAGACCTGCAAGGCATCAAGCTGCGCGTGATGCAGAACCAGATCGCATTGGGCGTCTTCAATACGCTGGGCGCCAACGCCGTGCCCATGCCGTTCTCCGAGCTGTTCACCGCGCTGGAAACCCGCACCGTGGACGGCCAGGAAAACCCCATCACCACCATCCAGAGCAGCAAGTTCTACGAGGTTCAGCCCTATCTGACCATCACCCGCCACGTCTACACGCCCTGGGTGGTGCTGGCGTCCAAGAAATGGTGGGACACCCTGTCGCCGGAAGAACAGAAGCTGATCCGCCAGGCGGCCGCATCCTCGCGCGACTTTGAGCGCCAGGACAGCCGTGCGGACTCCCAAAAGGCCATGACCACGCTGGAAAAGGCCGGCATGAAGATCAACACGGTCTCGCCCGAAGAGATCGCGCGCATGCGCCAGAAGGTGCAGCCGGTGGTCGACAAGTACACGCAGGACCTCGGCCCAGAGCTGGTCAAGCAGCTCAACGACGAGATCCAGAAGGCGCGCAACTAAGCCTTTGCGGCCCGCACGCGCGCCGGGCCGCCACGCAACCGCTGTAAACGAGAATCCCATGTCCCAGACTCCCCGCAAGCTGCGCAGCCAGAAGTGGTTCGACGATCCGGCCCACGCCGACATGACGGCCATCTATGTCGAGCGCTACCTCAACTACGGCCTGACGCGCCAGGAACTGCAATCTGGGCGGCCGATCATCGGCATCGCTCAGACCGGCAGCGACCTGGCGCCCTGCAACCGGCATCACCTGGCGCTGGCCGAGCGCATCAAGGCCGGCATCCGCGACGCGGGCGGCATCCCCATGGAGTTTCCCGTGCACCCGCTGGCCGAACAGGGCCGGCGCCCCACCGCCGCGCTGGACCGGAACCTGGCCTATCTGGGCCTGGTAGAGATCCTGCACGGCTATCCGCTGGACGGCGTGGTCCTGACCACCGGCTGCGACAAGACCACGCCCGCCTGCCTCATGGCCGCGGCCACCGTGGATATTCCCGCCATCGTGCTGTCCGGCGGGCCGATGCTGGACGGCTGGCACGACGGCCAGCGCGTCGGCTCCGGCACGGTCATCTGGCATGCGCGCAATCTGATGGCCGCGGGCAAGCTGGACTACGAAGGCTTCATGACGCTGGCCACGGCGTCGTCGCCGTCCGTCGGCCACTGCAACACCATGGGCACGGCGCTGTCGATGAACTCGCTGGCCGAAGCGCTGGGCATGTCGCTGCCCACCTGCGCCAGCATTCCCGCGCCGTACCGCGAGCGCGGCCAGATGGCCTACGCCACCGGGCTGCGTATCTGCGACATGGTGCGCGAGGACTTGCGCCCGTCCCACATCCTGACGCGGCAGGCTTTCGAGAACGCCATCGTCGTGGCCTCGGCGCTGGGCGCCTCCAGCAACTGCCCGCCGCACCTCATCGCCATGGCCCGCCACGCCGGCATCGACCTGAGCCTGGACGACTGGCAGCGCTTGGGCGAAGACGTGCCGCTGCTGGTCAACTGTGTACCTGCGGGTGAGCATCTGGGCGAAGGCTTTCACCGCGCGGGCGGCGTCCCGGCGGTGTTGCACGAACTGGCGGCAGCAGGCCGCCTGCATACCGATTGCGGCACCGTGTCCGGCAAGACCATCGGCGAGATCGCGGCTACGGCCAAGACCAACAATGCGGACGTCATCCGCAGCTGCGACGCGCCGCTCAGGCATCGCGCGGGATTCATCGTCCTCTCGGGCAACTTCTTCGACAGCGCCATCATCAAGATGTCGGTCGTCGGCGAAGCCTTCCGCCACGCCTATCTGTCGGAGCCCGGTTCAGAGAACGCCTTCGAGGCGCGCGCCATCGTCTTCGAAGGCCCCGAGGACTACCACGCGCGCATCGAAGACCCCGCCCTGAACATCGACGAGCACTGCATCCTGGTGATCCGCGGCGCCGGCACCGTCGGCTACCCCGGCAGCGCGGAAGTGGTCAACATGGCGCCGCCCTCGCATCTGCTCAAGCGCGGCATAGACTCCCTGCCCTGCCTGGGCGACGGCCGCCAGAGCGGCACCTCGGCCAGCCCTTCGATCCTGAACATGTCGCCGGAAGCCGCGGTGGGCGGTGGCCTCGCGCTGTTGCGCACGGGCGACCGCATCCGCGTCGACCTGAACCAGCGCACGGTCACCGCCCTGGTGGATGAAACAGAAATGGAACGCCGCAAGCTGGAGCCGCCCTACCAGGCGCCGGAATCTCAGACGCCGTGGCAAGAGCTATACCGGCAACTGGTCGGCCAGCTTTCAACCGGCGGCTGCCTGGAGCCCGCCACCTTGTATCTGAAGGTCGTGGAAACGCGGGGCGATCCCCGGCATTCGCATTGACGCCGGCGGCTACCGCGCTTGTCCGCTGCCGGCCTGCGGCCCCTGCGGCGCCGGCCGCGTGACAACATAGGCCGCGCTAGCCAGGAAGAACACGGCCACACCGGCGGCCAGCATCCAAGACGGATGCGCGCCCCACCAGAACAGCATATAGCCCAGCGCCATGCCCAGGCAGGCGTAGGTCTTGCCCTTGCGCGATACGGCGCCCTGATCCCGCCAGGCGCGCAGGGCGGGACCGTAGGTCGGGCTATCCAGCAGCCATTTCTCGAGACGCGGCGAAGAGCGCGAAAAGCAGGCCACCGCCAGGATCAGGAAAATGGTCGTAGGCATGACGGGCAGAAACGCGCCGATCACACCCAATGCCAGCATCAGGCAACCCAGGCAGAGCCACAGTACTCTCATCATGATGGGCAGCAGGATATCCCAGGTTTTCCGCTCGCTTCAAACGCGCCGCGCAAAGCGCCGGTTTTCCGGCCGCCGGTATGGGGCGGATCACTTGGCCGCGTCGCGGCAACAGTAGAGAATAATTTGGAATATATATTCACAAATTGGAATTATTGAATAAAAATCGAACGTGCGCGGGTCCCCGCGCTTCCCGTAGCAAGGAACTGCCATGCGCAACGCAAGCGATTTGCTGGAAGACTCTTACCGCCGCACCGACCGGGCGATGCTGCCTCTGCTCTGGCTGCTGTTTGCCGTCGGACTGTGCTTGGCCCCTCAATACGGACGCTGGGGCGCCGCCATCGGCGTCGGCTTGGCCGCCGCAGGCATACCGTCGCTGTTGATACTCTGGCGGCCCGGCCGCTTGAGTACCCGCCTGGTCGTGGCCTGTAGCCTGATGGTGCTGGCCGCGCTCCATATCCATCTGATGTCCGGCATGGCCGAGATCCATTTCGGCATCTTCGTGCTGCTCTCGCTGCTGCTGGCCTATCGCGACTGGCGCACCATCCTGTGCGCGGCCGTCGTCATCGCACTGCACCACCTGTCCTTCAACTTCCTGCAGCAATGGGGCTACGGAACAATTTGCTTCACCGAGCCGAGCCTGCCCATGGTGCTGTTGCACGCAGCCTATGTGGTGGTGCAGGCTGCCGCGCTAGGCTGGCTGGCCTGGAAAATGGAACGGGCCGCGGTGGCGGCCGAGGAACTGGCCCGACTCAGTGCGCATATCGGCCGTGAGGCTGGCGTGTTCGACCTGCGCTTTGGCGGCATGAGCATGGACAGCAGCCTGGGCCGCAGCTTCAAGGCCACGATGGACGCCGTGCACCGGACCCTGAGCGGCGTAAGGAACACCGCCACCGCCCTTTCCGCCGCCTCGCGCGACATCATGCAGGACAACCAGCAGCTCGAAGAACGCACCCGGACCCAGGCCGACTCCCTGGAGCGGACCGTTGCATCGATGCGCGACCTGGCCGCCAACGTCCATGACAACGCCGGCAACGCCTTGCAGGCCCGGCAGCTGAGCGACGAAGCGCGGCGCATCGCGGACACGGGCAGCGCCGCGGTAGCGGGCGTGGCGACGGTGATGGGAGAAATCCAGCAGGAAGCCAACAAGATCTCCGAAATCACCGGCTTGATCGACAGCATCGCATTCCAGACCAACATCCTCGCCTTGAACGCGGCGGTGGAAGCAGCCCGCGCCGGTGAAAGCGGGCGAGGCTTCGCGGTCGTCGCCACCGAGGTCCGCGCGCTGGCCCAACGCAGCGCCAGCGCCGCGCGCGAGATCCGCACCCTGATCGACGGCTCGCTGGAGAAGACCAGCAGCGGTTTCCGCCAGGCCGACCATGCCGCCGGCGTGATCCGCGAAGTCGTGGCCAGCATCGAGCGCGTGGCCACCATCGTCGGTCAGATCGGCGACGCGGGCCGGGCCCAGAGTACGGACATCGACGAAGTCAACCAGGCCGTGACGCAAATGGACGAACTGACCCGGCAGAACGCGGCCCGGGTAGCCCAGGCCGCCGACGCCTCGGCGGCCCTGCAATCGCAGGCGACCGAGCTGCTGCAAGCCGTGGGCGTATTCCGCCTGCAGGATGAACGGCAGCCGCAAGCGCAGTCCGCCCCGAGGGCGGCCGCTCCAGCGCGCACCGCGCCGCTGGCGCTGGCGAGCGGCTGAGACCCGGATTTGCGCGAAACGCCTGCCGCCAGCAGGCGCTTCACCGTCCTTTGCAGGGCCGGACTTTCATGGAAGAATCATTGTCTCCCATGGCTCCAGCCCCCAACGACCATGACTCCCTTTGCTTCCATACTCGCTATCCTCGGTGCGCTGTGGCTCGGAGCCATGCTGCCGGGACCAAGCTTCATCATCGTCGCGCGCAAGGCCATCGGCCAGTCCCGCTGGGACGGCCTGGCCTCGGCCTTCGGCATGGGCGCAGGCGGCATGCTGTTCGCCGGCCTGGCGCTGGCGGGGCTGTATTCCCTGTTGCAAAGCGTGGAATGGCTGTACGTCGCGCTGAAAATCGCGGGCGGCGCCTATCTGCTTTACGTGGCTGCCGGCATCTGGCGCAACGCCAGGCAGCCTTTTGCCATGCCCGGCAGCAGCGCGCCAGCATCACGCAATGGAGGTCGTTCCTTCTGGATCGGTCTCACGACCCAGTTGAGCAACCCCAAGACGGCCATCTGGTATGGCAGCATCTTCGCCGCGCTGCTGCCTCAGCATCCGCCGGCATGGACCTATTTCGCGCTGCCGCCCCTGGTGTTCCTGGTCGAATTCGGCTGGTATGCGATCGTGGCGCTCTGTTTTTCGACCAAGGGCCCGCGCGAGGTTTATCTACGGGCGAAGCAATGGATAGACCGGGCAGCGGCGGGCGTTATTGCGGCGCTGGGCTTGCGGCTGATTCTTAATGCGCCCAAAAACGGAATCTAGGAAAAGTCGGGTTTCCGATGCGCGACACGAGCAGCCGCAGCAGATAGAAGCCACGCCGCGGGTGGCGCTTCCCTGCAGACAGGCAAGAACTTACCGCAGCTTTTGCTGATAGAGCTCTTGCGCGCCTTCCAATGAGGCGCGCATTCCGTAAATCGTGCCTCCGCCGCCGCGGCTGAACCATAGTTCGTACTGCCACATCCCGTCCACGAAGACCCGGGAGATCGTCCAGCCCGCTGGCCCTTGCCAGTAATAGTCGTCCCGCTGCGTCCATTCCTCATCGATCATGCTTCGTCCCCTCTCGGCCGAAACCGGGCCGAATTGCGCTGCTGCCGACCTCAAATATACTGTATATTTGTACAGCACATTTGACCGCAGCATGACGGCCTAGGGGGTATCGAGAAGGCTGGCGGATGCAGGTCTTCCCGGGCTCAGCCCGGCAGGCGGTTACGCAATCTGCATCTCACGCCGCGCCTGCTTGTCTGCATACATCAATTGATCTGCTTCCCTGAGGACGGCCTGCAGCGCGCTGGCCGATGGGTCGGCATTCACAATGCCAAAGCTCGCGCCGGCATAGTGAAAACTGCAGTCGTCCAGGGTGTAGATGCCGCTGAGCAACGGGGCCAGGCGCGTGCGCATTGTTTCAACCACAGCATCAGCCGTCGGCCCTGACCTTGCGCCCAAGCCAACGACGACGAATTCGTCGCCCCCCCATCGACCCAGCACCTCTCCAGAACGCAGGCCTGCCGACAGACGTCGGCCAACCTCGATCAAGAATTTGTCGCCAATGTCGTGGCCGTAGGTATCGTTAATCGTCTTGAACCCATCCAGATCTATAAACGCGACTTGAACAGACCGCTGCGTCCGATTCGCTTCCGAGAAATACCGCTCCAACTCCGCCATGATCGTTCGCCGATTCGGCAAGCCGGTAAGCGCATCATGGTTGGCGGCATGCCGTTCATCTTGGCGGCGTCTCACCATTTGCGCGACCACATGGCTGGAGAGAAGGATCAGGACCAGACCGACCATCGCCACCAATCCCGTCGCCCAGATATGCCGCTTGCGCATGGGCGCCAAAGATTCCAGCGAGGCCAGCGTGATCAAGTGGTATTGCCCATTAGCCAGCGCCTGCCGCCTCGCCAGATAGGGCCTACCATCGATGAGCCAACGGCCGGATTGGATGGAGCCGGGTATGGCGCGAATATCCAGGGGTTCGCCGAGGTCTTCATCGCCATCGGAAGGCAGTACCGAATCGGCAGGTAAAAGCGCTGCGACATTACGCAGCATGAACGGCTCGGACGAAGCCGTGGTTACCCTTCCCTGGCGATTCACAACCAACGCGATATGTCGCCCGGCCAGGTAAAGCGCCACATCCGGCGCATCGAACTTTACCGTCACTGAGCCCTGCGGCATGTCATTCGAGTCTTCGATGCGGCTGGCGACGAAATACGATGGACTCTTGTTCAACCGGGCAATGCCGAAGTAACTGCCATAGCCATCACGCAATGCGTCTTCGAGATAAGCCCGACCCGAGTAGATCATGCCGACGATGCTGTCGGGTTCCGCCCAGTTACTGGCCGTCACCGTATCGTCCGACATATTGTTCATATAAATGCGGGCGTATCGCAGATCGCTGGCCAGCTCATTCATGAAGTCGCCTACCCTGCGCACCAATGGATCCCGCGTGAACAGGGCCGCTCGCTGCTCTCGAGACAAGTCGGCTGCGCCGGGTGGATCCGTACGGTAACGGACGGCAAGCTGGATCACTTGGCCCTGGCGGGCCACCATGTTCGCTACGCTCACCATCTCGGTGAATAACCGATCCATGACGCGCGCAGTAATTCTTGCCTCGTATTCAGCGCTGGCGGCTAGGCTGTCCAGCCGCGATGCCTCCATTCCCTGCGACATCCAGCGTGCAATAGCTATCACCAACGCAAACCATGCCAGGGCCAGACCGAGCGTCACGCGACGCACGAGGGAATGGCCCTGCCGTTCACGTCTACCTTGTCGCGACAATTCTGCGCTCACAGGGTCCCCTGATTCAAACCAACGGCCTCAGGCAATCATCGGCCAATCCGCCAGTTGTACTGAAAGGAAATGTCTGGCGGCCGGTCAACGGAACGTGACCAAAATGTTCGGCCACACGCTAATGAATCGCCATATTTCCATTATGCGTGGCTTACTTCAATATGATTCGGCGATTCACCGCGAACTGCGCAGAACGCACAGGCTTGTGTAAATGCAGGGCTAACGGCTGGCGTCGATAGCTGAAGAGTTTTCGCGCCTTTGCCATTGCCCCGCGAAAACCATGCTTTGTGGCATGGCGCGCGGCATGCAACGGACGAAACCCAAACAAAAAAGCCGCCAGATCATTGATCTAGCGGCTTTCTCTTTGCCGTGCTTGACAGCACTTTGCAGGAATTTGGTAGGCGGTATTGGAATCAGAATCATCGTACAAGCCTTTGATTTATAAGGAATGTGATAGACACCCGCTGTTCCCTTACCCGCATTCTTACCCTTATTCATCTACGCTTGGGTGTCGCTAGGTTCCGACAGGATACCCCATGTGCAGCCACTACACCGCGCTGAAGAAGCAGGAACAGATGGAGAAGTACTTCCGGGCCCGCGGCATCCCGCTCCCGGCCAATTCAGATATGTGGCCGAAGTATCAGGGAGTGTTTGTTCGCCGGCCGGCCGGCCAGTGGCAGGAGAGCTACACCATGCTCACCATCAACGCCGACCAGGATTCGCTCTTCCAGAACTACCACCAGGCCGGCAAGGAAAAGCGCATGGTTGTGATCCTGCCGGAGGGCGCCTATCAGGACTGGCTCACGGCGCCGGTCGCGGATACTCACGCAAAGCCCCCCATTGGGGCGCATTTTTGTGGTTTCCCACGGCTTTGCACATGCCGCGACGCGCCAGACCAGTTGTACGCCGCACGATGGATGCTCGCGGTTCTAATGGCCGTGCTAAAGATGAACGCGCCACGGGAGCACGCGCCTGCAGGCAATCCATTCCCGACACAGGCGCACCGATCTAGGAGGGAGACAAAATGACCTCAGACACTCGGTTAGCAGACGTTATCGTCAAGCTTCCAGACCGATCTACGTGTCGGATACAACGCCGGCTAGTCATCAAGCGCGGCGCGGCGGAACCCCCAAAGCCTGAATACCACTGCGCTTTGCCCACTGGTGAACCTGTGAGCTGGTTGGGAGACGGGAAATACCGCCTCCCGGACGGCTCAATCGCGGTCGCGGTAGCTCATCGCCCGCCTGCACCGTAGTTGGCCCCGGGCGCGAGCTACGCAAAGGGATGCACGGCGCTAGATGGCATATGCTACATTTCCCCCGCCCATGTGCGTCCTTGGCCGGCTGCTTTGGGTACTACGTCCCAACCCCATCACGGGTTGGGACGTTTTTTCTTATGGGTCGAAGCAATTGGTATCGGCTCAGGAGATGCGCCGCAAGCTGCGCATGGGGATGACGCCGCGCTAGGCTAGGTAGTACCGCCACACTATTGCAAGCCCGCCCCCCAAGCGCAATACTGACCTTCCCGTGTTCTTCTTTTGGAGGGTATAGCAATGCAACGCGACGACATCCGAAAGTTGGGCGTCAAGGCTGCCCGCGAAGGCTTGACTCTGTGGGATTGCCCCTACTATTGCGCCGCGGCCATGCCCGGACACACAGGTGAACCGATCGTGGCGTGGCGCGAGAAGGTCGAAGCTTGGGAGGCTGGGTGGTTAGCGGAAATGAAATGTTTGAGCCCCCCGGGAAAGACGAAGTTCGCACCGCTGTCAGTTGAGCGGCGCCCCAACTGAACTATGTGCTAACGCCCCAGCAATGGGGCGTTTTCATTGGCGGCATGGCTACGGTCTGGCCCAAGCGTCTACCACTGTCTGATGCCGTGCCGCGCACTCTGCATACTGGAAGGCCAGCGCTACATGCGCCTGCGCCAGGTCGTCCCAAGAGGGCGAATCAACGCGCGGCACCGGCGGGCACGGCGCGCTGAGGTTGACGGGCAGCGTTGGCCGCGTCGATGGCTTCGTTGGTTGCGCGCACCCGGCCAGGGTCGCGCACGCAGTCAGCAGGCAAAGGGCGCTGAACGATTTCACGGGTATACCTCTCGATGACCTTGGGCTGGGCAGTGGCGAGCGTGTGCACGGTGTCGGCCAGGCTCTGCGACAGCCCGGTCAGCCGCTCGGCCTCAGTCTTGAATTCCTCGAGGCCTGCCACGCGGTGGGCTTCCTGGCACTCGGCCCGACCGACCGCACGCTGGGCGTGCCCGTACCAGGCGACGGCACCTGCGGCCAGGGCCAGAGCAGCAGCCCCGATCAGGTATGGCGCCGCGGCGCGCAGCAGCGGGTTCATGCCCGCCCCTTCCAGTCGCGCGGGATCTGGAAGTGCGGGCCATCGCGCATCTTCCAATCCCCGCCCCACTCCACCGGCACGCCCAGCTCCGCGGCGCACGCCTTGACCACGCCGGCCAGATCGGCGAAGTGCTGCCATTGGTCCCAGGGAATCGCCCCGCCCACCAGCGGCGCCAGGTCGACGGCGTGGCCAAGACCATCCGCCTGCGGCAAGTGGTAGCTGGCCATCGTCTGGCTAGCACCCCGCGCGACGTATTCGCGCTGCTGCGCCAGCGTCCGCACGCCCTCCACCACCGTGAAGTCCACCGCCGTGCGCTGGATGGCCAGCTTCACGATCGCCACCAGGTCGGGATGGACGCCGGCCAGCCGCGTCAGGCTGCGCTGGGATAGTTGAAACGCGCTCATTGATTCGGCCTCCGAATGTGCTTCGCCGTCACTGCGGCGACATAGAAAGCGGCGGACGCGGCCAGCATCGCGTCACCCGCGCTCGCCCACCCAGCAACGAAGACGCGGCAGGCCGCGCCCGTAGCGGTGAGGCAAAGTGCCGACAGGCCGATGCGCTCCAGCGTGGTGTCCTTCACCGAGCGGGCGAATACCGCCAGCCCGGCGCCGCCGGCTACGACCAGCCAGCAGACGAACGCCAGCACCGCCCACAGCGTCAGATAGATAGAGCCGTCCATGTCACGCCCCTTTGCCGCGCACGCGGTCGATCACGGCCTGCCACAGCGCGCTGATGGGCGCCGCCTGCACGGCCTCCCATGCGCGCGACACGATGGCCATGCCGAACATGCCAGTCAGAAAGCCCGCCAGGCCTTCCGGGATGCCCAGCAGCAGCGATAGATACGGCGAGGCGTAATAGGCCACCAGCGAACCACTGATGGCCATGCTGAGCCGCGCCGGCCAAGACCCCTGCAGGTAGCGCATGGAAATGGCCGCGCCGAGCACGCCGGCGAACTTTGCCGCAAGGGCGTCGAAGTCTTGGATGTTCAATCGCGTCCCCTATAGACGTAAAAAAGCCCCAACGAAGGGGCACGGTGCGAGTCGAGTAATCGATCGCCGGCTATTTCTGGCTGGCGAGGACGAAAAGGTCATCGAGCTGCGCATCCGTGCCGCCGACTTGCGCCCACATGGCGCGCAGAAATGCGCTCGAGCGCTCATACACCGGGGAGTTGAATTCGATCTCGGCCTTGCGCTTTTCGACGGGATCCGCGATGCCTTGGATCAGCGCCTCCACGTCCGCCAGCTTGCCGACTTCCAGCATGGCCAGATTCGCCTGGCGCCACGACACCGAGGTCGGGATGGCCAGCTTTGCGACGTGGTCGGCGTAGGCCGCCTGCGTCGCCGAGTTGTTCCACACCGCCATGATTTCCTCGAAGGTCGGCTGCTCGATGTCTTCGAAGTCCCATCTGGCGATGTACGCATCCTCGAGCTGCGCGTCCCCGACTATCGGCATCAAGACGATGTACTTGCGGCCGTGGTCATACACGGTGATCTGCGGATAGATCCGCCGGATGCAGAAAATCATTTGTTCATGCGTAATCATTGCGGTCCTCCTAGATCATTTTCAGCGTGACGCCGCGAAGGTAGACGATCGCGGAATTGTTCACCCGACGCATTCCGATCATCACAAACGGGTTCGGGAAGTCCACCTGGCTCGGTTCCACCAACTGGATAAAGTAGGTCGGGCCGGCCTCAACGATCGCCCCATCGTGCTGCACAAGGGCGCCCTTCGTCGCCTTCGTACTGGGATCGAAATTCCCGGAATGCCACAACGCGCCCCGATACACTCCATCTGCCGCAGCTTGAAAGAACGATCCGTCCCAGGTCACGGTGACAGGTGTTGCGTTTGCCGCAGACACATAGTTCCCGGTTGCCTGCTTCCCGTTCAGCCCAGCATCCAGCTGAGCCTTGGTCACGACGTGAGCCGGGGCCGTGGCAGCCTTCGCCTCCAGATTCTTCGGCAATCCCGAGGCATCCAGGATCTTCACTGCCGTTGGGTCGGCTCGCGATAGCAGGATCTGCGCCGCGTCTGCCCCACTTACTGCAAGCGAAATGACCGCGTCGCCTACCGTGGTGCTTGCGGTACTCGCGATGATGGCCGCATTCGAAAAGCCAGACTGGTTGTCCTTGTAGACGGAGACCTGGCCATTGATGAGGCCGCCCGTCGTCGGATACGCCCGCTTGAACAATTCAGATTCGATCACCCAGGCCGTGTTCGAATCATTGCGGCGCTTCAAGACCTGGTTTGCGGTATCAGCCCAGCAGCTGTACGGCCACGCCAACGCTGCCGGATCGTTGGGTCCTGAAAAATCGGTGGCTATCGTCTGAAGGGCCCTATTGATCGCGGGAATCGCGACGTTGCCGGGCAACGGCGGCGTGGTTGGAATCTGCGAGTTATCTTGCATGTCAAAACCCCTGTGCAATCCAGTTAATCTTTCGCCCCACCGCCGTGGAGCCGTTAAAAATCATGACATCGAAGCCCGTCGCGCCGGCAGTCGCTTCTTGCACGACAGCGCGATCGCCGTGTTGGCTATCCAGAATGGTGATCTGCAAGTTCGGACGCGCATGAAAGGGCTTGGGATACGTGACCCGCATGCCCGCGACCGGGATAGAGACAGACTCGGCGCGCTGCAAAAGATCAGGCACGTCTATCGTCCAAACGAAATGCCTGACGAACGGCAAGATACGCGCGTTCGAAGTGGCGAAGTACAGCCGAACATCGAAGTAGCGCGCGTTGATCAGCCCTGGAACGAAGTCCACCCACTCCGACCACTGCCCTGCCACCTGTGCACTTCGAATCTGCGGGCGAACAGTGATGGCCTGTCGAGCTGAGCCATTGAGCAGATCTTCCGCCGCCAGCCAGTCGGGGATCGTCAGCAGGTCATCATCTTGGCTAATAGCCAGATAATCGATGCTGAAATCGAGGCGGACAGGCGTCACGTACCCAATGTCGACTTGGTCCGAAACCGCGTTCGTGTAAATCCCGTCTGACGCCACCCCGCCAAGCCACAGCAAATCAGACTCGGCGAACAGGTCCGGGCTCGCCAGCACATCGCCCAGCGCCGCGAGCGTCAGTTGGTTCTCGTACACCACCGCGCCGCCGGATACCGTGCCGGTCCAGTCAGGAGCTTCGTCTTGCGTCAGCAGGACATTCCTGACCAGCACCGCGCCGGAAACCGTTATGCCGGCCGCAGGCCCGAAAACGACCTGGCCATTTGATAGCCTGAATCTGGCCGCTACCCAGTAGCTGCCATTGCCCACCGCTAGCATCTCTTGTGCGCGCGTTGAGCCAACGATCCGGGAATTCGACCAGGAATCGCCAATCCTGACCTCGTAGTCCGGATCACGAACGTCGGATACCTTGCGCCAGCTGAGCACCGTCAGCCCGTCACGGAACACCGTTGTCAAACCCTCAACGGGCGGAAGTGGCGCATTCAGCCCTTGGACGACGTAGGTAGTCTCGCGCGGCGTCCCCGTCCCTGTTGGGCCGTTCGGCGTCACCGTGGCGGTGATCACGTCGCCCGTCCGAACCAACAGATCCGTCGAGCGCCCCTCGATGTCCTGCGCCAGGCGCTGAACTCCGTTCACGAAAACCACCGCAAGAACGGGCATTTCTCGCGACAGCGCCCAAGTAAGCGTCACGCGAATCTGATCGCTGCTGGCATTGACGATGGCCTCCGTCGCGCTGATCGAGAACACCACCCCTACCAGCAGCGCCCCGTCTCTCGGCGGCGTATAGGCATATGGGTTGTCCTCGCAGGCGTAATACTCCGGGTCGTCATCAACGGCCTCAAATCGCAGTCCGTCGCCCGCCGGCGAGACGCCGGACACCTTGAATCGACGTCCCGGCGTCGCGATCGGATCGAACTGCCACGCCCAGTCGAACGGCGCGCACTCTTCAAAGCCGGCCGCGCCCGGCATCGGGAAACCATCCAGCGGCGAGATGATTGTCAGCTCATCAACATCACCAACAGCGGACACGACGGTAACCGTCTTCATGTTGCCGTCCGGATCGCGGAGCATCGCAATGCCGTTGCCGTCGCTGGGCACCTTGTTCTGCAGCTTTATCGTGGTGCCGCCACTACCGGGCATCATGCGCCCCGAGTATCCCCACACCGTCAAATCGTGTGAGAACGACACCACGTCGCCGCGGGTGCACACCATCCCCTCGATGTCGGTTTCCCAGGAAATCTGCCGCCGCCGCCACACCTGACTTGCCGCCAGAAGATTCGCTTCCCGGCCGGCCATGTCAGCGTACACACAGCCATCCAGGTCGAGCTGCAAGGGATTGTTCGTGGCAACCACGCCAGGCACCTTGGCGCGCACCTCGTCCATCACCCAGCCCGAGTCCTTATTAATGAAGTTCGCAACAATCTCGTCAACGGTGCCTTCGTTGATGTATGCCACCTTGAAGGACCCGGCGCGGACATTGAACGGGCCGAACATCGCAGTGACAGGGGTGTCCGCCGCGTCCCATATGACACCAAGCTTCCCAGTCTGGTAGGTCATCGAGGCACGCCCGGCGCGCGCGATCATCTGAAGCACAGACGCCGTGCTCATCTTGCGGTCTAGCACGTAGTCAAACGTGAGCCTATTGGTGTGGCACCACAAACCCCAGGCCTTGATGGCCTCGATGTCGATCTGGGCATCGCTCATGCCACCGCCGTAGATTCGATGCCCATCCGTGTCCAACTTCCCGCGAGCGAACCACAGGAACCACCACGCGGGGTTGCTCGTCGGGGCCCACTGCCAGTCGGAACCGGTCCAGATCGAGCACCACGCGGTTGCAATGGCACTGAACTCGTCAACCGCTCCGTTGAGCTGTGCCGAAGCCTGGATGCGCAAGGCCACACGCAGCTGGCCCGAGTAATCCGCCGTGTCGGTCTGATAGCACAGTATCTGGCTGATCGCCGTCTGGTTCGATTCTCGGCTGCTCTGTATGTCCGCGGTCACCTTCCAGGCGCGCACCTCGTACATGCCAACAGGTACATCCCAAGAAATCGTCTTCCGCGTCGGCTCTTGCCTGCCCCCAGTGACGCGCACACCAGGGGTCGTGCTGTAGCCGAGCAATGGATCAGGCGCGATTCCGGCCCAGGGCTGCCCGACCTGGAAAGGGTGTGGCTTCCAGCGCCAAACGCCCATCACCGGCGGCACAACGGTCACGCCCGCGTCGCCACCGCCGAAGCTGTAGCCAGGCTTGATGACAAATGTTTCACCGTCCGTATGGTCTGCGGAATTGGTCGATCCGAACCCGATCTGCTGTTCCCGCGTGTATCCCTCTCCGGCTTCGCCGCCGCCTGTTCCGGACACGATCTGCATCTTCGCCCAATAATGGGTCGCGTAGCTCGCATCATTGAGCAGCCCAATATCTACCCACGCGCCACCGACTGGACGGTACTGCAGCCGAAGTTCAACAGTCCGCGACTCCATCGCGCCAGAATCGTTCACGTAGAACAACTGGGACGCCACCTCGACGGAAATGTGCGTGACATCTTTCGGGGTCGTGCGGGTATTGACCACGCCAGCCTGCAGGGTGAACCCCTGCAACGTGTCCACGTTGCCGGGGAACATGGTCAAGCCCCCGCTATTGGGATCAGAAGACTGCATCTGGACCCCTTGAAAACTCAGGACTGGCGTCTCGCCAATCCTGTAGTCGTTCAAAGAGACGGAGTTCAGCTGAAGCCCGAAGTGGAAGATCTGATTCAGAAATTGCGTGTCGCCGACATACTGTGAGTAGGGCTTAGCGCCAATGTCTGCAACTACCTTGTGTTCCCCGAACACAATCGCCATCGGTTCCCAGGGGCGAGGGCGATTTCGCCCGCCCTGAATGGAGTAAGTCGGGCTGCTCTCGTATTTTTGACCCGTGCCCAACTTCGCGGCGGTAGGCGACGGCATGGGGAGTAGAGCGTTGACGAGCAGCGAACCGCCGAGCATCACACCAGCGGACAGAAGGGCCCCGCCGGCTGGTCCAAGGCCCCAGGCTACTGGCGCCAGATACGGCGCAAAAATCGACACAACCACCACTGCAATCATTGCAACGGTGCGCAGTACCTTATTGCCGCCACCACCACCCTCGCCTCGCGCTCGGATCACAACCTGATCGCCATTGCGCGGGATAAGCCTCTGCCAGATCCCAATGGGCACCGGCCGCCCGTTGTGCCAGACATTGACCACGCGCGACGGCAACGCGACGCGCAGACGCTCGCAGTACCGCCCCAGGGTTTCACCGGGCAAGAAAGGAGCGCAAAACGCGTCTCGGCCTGCGGATGCAACGAAGGGGTTGCGAACGACCAGCAGCGACGGAGTCTCCGACGTCGTCTCGGGCTTCTTTTCTACGATTTCCACCGGTAGAACCCTTCAATCTTGTAATCGATCATCGTCATGAAGCGCAGGCGCTGACGGATGACAGCCCCAAAGGTTTTGTCAGCGTGCAGTACCCACCACTCTCCGGCCAACCGACACATGACACCGATGTGAAACAGGTCTCCGCGCGACAGCAGAAGCACAGGATGGCCTTCGACGGGTTCATCAACTCGATCGGCGAAGTCGGCCTTCACGCGTGCAATCTGCGCTGCTTGCGCTCGCAGTGTCTCTTCGTGAGAGCCTGGAATGTCGGCGCAAATCCCAAGTTTCTCCCGTGCAACCAGTGCCGCAAGCGCTGCGCAGTCACCGGTTTCCGGCACATAGGGAAGGTTCAGGTATTTATCGGACCAATGCATCAGAAAATTCCTGGAGTCGTCGTCGGGTCATACCGCACTGTGACCGCCGACTGCATGAGCGTGTTCTTGAATCCCAAGTCCCCGGACACTCGATAATTGGTGATCGACAGGCCGGTCAAGTCCAGCGTCATGTCGAACTCGAGGTTGGAGGGAGTCGAACGCAGCACCATGATCAACCGGCACTTGGCGCCAGCGCCGCCCTGGCTGACCTCGAGCCACTGCGTCAGTTCGCGACCGATGTTGTCGACCGAAAGCTGAGCACTGGGCACCTGCTCGTCCTGGTCGTCTGGTAAAGACAGTTCAAAACGGCACGCAACGTACGTGTTGCCCTCGACCACGATGTTTACGGTGTCATTGACGAATCGCGCGGGTACGGCAAGGCCCGGATGCGTGATCTCGATCAACTCCAGAAACGCCTCATCCGCACTCGTAGCCAGGACGTTCCTATCCGCCTTGGCGGTGAAATGACGCGCCATATCAGCCCACCGTTTCCAGGCTTGCCTGGCCAGTCCACACAAATCCCGGCGTGGTCCAGGACACATTCCCGCCGACGAGCCGCGCGAGCTTCTGTGCGCCGCTCTCATCGACCCAGTGGAACCAGCCAGCCCCGCCGTTGTTCTCGGTCAGCATCCACGTGTCGAACGCGTCCCGATCTCCAATGTTCTGCACGAGGATCGTGACTGCGCGCGTGATGATGGGCGTCGTCCACCGCGGGCGCTGCTTCGCGATGCCTCCATCCATGTCGGTACGTAGTACCCCGGTATCGGAGCGTTTGGAATAACCCGCGTCGATGATGCGGGCATAGGAGGGAAAGGTTGCCATTTACGCGGGTTCCTGTAGCTGGCGGCGATAGCCGCGATCCTTGCGAGCCCGCGTCAGCACAACGTCGCATATCCAAGTCGACAGGCTCGAATCCCACCGCGACCCGCCCTGCTGCGCTTCCATCTGCTCGCCACTCTGGTTGATCAGGTTGAACTGGATTCGCGGCGCGTCACCGCTTTGCGACGCCGTGCCGGTGGTGACGGGCGTGATACTTCCCTCGCGGGCGTCCGACATCGGCAGCGGGCCGCCAGCGTTCAACGCATCGAGCGTTCCCCGCCCAAGGCGCGCGGTGGTGTCGGCGTTCAGGACATATTCCTGGCCGTGCACGATCCCAGTGGCCTGGTCGCGCGGCTTGTCGCCGGTGTAGCCGCCGCTCGACAAGGACAGAGGCAGGCCCGCATTGACGCCTTGGGTGGCGCCGGCAACCTGGCCCGCCGTGGGCGCACCACCGCCACCCATCCAGCCGCTCAGCGCGCTTCCCAGCGCAGAGGCTAGCGGACCGGTGATGCTCTGCCGGATGGCGATACGCGCCAGATCCGCGATGATGCTGTTGGCCAGGTCAGAGAAATTCAGCTTGCCGGTGGTGACGAACGTCACCAGCGCGTCCTCGGCGCCCTTGAATGCGTCCGTGAAGGCGCTGCGCGTAGCCGCGGCGACATTCGAGGCCTCGTAGACGTAGTCGTTCAGCCCACCGATGGCTCCGTTGCGCCAGTCAGATTCCAGCGCGGTCAGCTGGCTGTAGTAGTCGGCCTGCAGCGCCAGCCGGTCGTCGAGGCTCTGCTTGAGCACTCGCACGCGGTCGGCATAGCCCTGCGGCGACAGCTCGCCGGCAGCCTCCTGCTCGGCCGCGCGCCGCACCTGCCGCTGGAACTCCCGGTAGATCTGCTGCTGCGCCTGCAGCTGCTCGCGCACTCGCGGGCTACCCGTGAAGCCCTGCAACTGGTCGTTGTAGCGCTGCTGGTCCGCCGCCAGCATCTCCTGCGCCGACGCCTCCAGAGCCTTCAGATGAATCGCTTCCTTCTGCATCCGGACCTGGTCCGCCAGGCCGGCGTTGTGCTCCAGCTGCTGGCGGATGGCCGTCTCATTGGCCAGGACGCTTTTCTCATCCGCCGTGAGCTGGTCCTTGGCCTTCAGGTCCGCGATGCGCTGTTCGAACTTGACCAGCTCCTGGCGCGCCGTGGTGATCCTCACCGTGCTTTCCAGCTGGGCGCGCAGCGCGGCCTCCTGCTGGCGAGCCTGCTCCAATTCGCGCACGCCAGCGGCCACGCTACCGGCTGCCGCAGCGGATCGCTTCTCGTATTGCTTAACGATGGCTGCGACCGAATCAGCCTCTTCCTTGGCGGTGACAGTGCCACCACCTGCGCGGATGCGCCGAATACGCTCCTCGTTCTCCGCCAGCGCCTTGGTTCGCTTCTCCTCGTTCGAAGCTCCCTGTGCGATGAGTTTGTTCAGCTCATCTCGCGCCGCAATTCCAACCGCGCTGCGCTGGGCATCCAGCGCCTGCGCCTTGGCAATGGCGGATTGGGTCTGCATCTGATCGCGAGCAAGCGCCACGCGCGCCTCAGCGGCGGCCAGGGAAATGCGCTCCGCCTTGGAAACGGACGCGCCGGCCTGCTCCGCGAGCGCGATATTCTCGCGCCGTTGTCGAGCTTCACGCTCCAGGCCATTCAGGACATCCTGCGCAGTGTCTGGCCGTCCGATGTCGGCGATCGCATCCCAGGCACCTTTCGCAGCGCCTTTGACGGCATTCCACGCGCGCTCCATATAGCCCGCATTCTGCACTACCTGCTTGCTGCGATCCTCCATGGCCTGCGCGTAAGTGCTCAGGGCCAAACGCGCAGCATCCTGCTGCCGCCCCTCCTCCTCCAGCGACTTGACCCGCTCGTAAACTGCCAGGCTCAAGAAGTGATAGCGCTCATTGAGCTTGGCGATGGCCTCGGCCGGCGCATCGGCGATGCGCTCATAGTCCTTGACCATGTCGTCGACACTGCGCCCGGTGGCCGCCTGGGTCAGGATGGCCGCTCGGCCCAGGCCCTCGATCGAGTCCGCGCCCAGCTTGCCGGTGTCCACCAGCTTGGTGAGCGCTTCAGCCGCCGCCGCGGTGGTGCCGCGCACGTCGCCGATGCGCTTGGCCATGGTGCCTAGCTCGTTGGCCGTCACCCCGGCCGCGCCGCCAGTCATGGTGATGGCGTTCTGGAACGCGCGCACCTCGTTTGCGCCCTTCTCGAACGCGAACGCCATGGCCACCACGCCAGCCGTGACCAGCGTGATGGGCGTGAGCAGGCCGGCCACATAGCCCACCACCGCGCGGATCGCGGGCCCAATGCCACCGAACATGTCTTTCAACTGGCCGCCCTGCTGCATGAGCACCATGAACGGCGATTGCCCAGTCGTCAGCCCGACCGTAATGTCGGTCATCTGCATGGGCAATGAGCGCATCGCCATCCGCAGTTCGCCAGCCGACATGGCGGCGGCAGCAGCCTGCGCCTGGGTCGTCTTGGCGGCCTGGCCCATCGCACCCAATCCGGCTGCGGCTGCCTTGCCGGCGGTGGCCACCTGGGCTACAGCCTGCTCGGCCTTTGTGCCGGAAGAGGTGAGCTTATCCAGATCACCAGACGCACCTTTGGCTTGGGTACTGTCGACACGCAGTACAAGGGATGCGACTTCATCAGCCATAGGGCACCGTTTCAGCCCTTGCGGGCTATTTTTTGTTCATCATCGTGAGCGCGGCGCCTTCCATGACGCGTACAGCGTCGAAGACGTCGATCTCATCGTCCGGCGGCACTCGCAGAATGCGCATCACGCCGGTCAGCGCGCCA
The DNA here is from genome assembly GCF_014851745.1 of Achromobacter sp. ACM01. Taxonomy (NCBI): domain Bacteria; kingdom Pseudomonadati; phylum Pseudomonadota; class Betaproteobacteria; order Burkholderiales; family Alcaligenaceae; genus Achromobacter; species Achromobacter sp. ACM01. The sequence goes on along the minus strand of NZ_JACVAF010000007.1, from coordinate 48,293 downwards.
TAGTCCAGCCCGGTGGGGCCGGCGAAGCCGATCCGCCATTGCGAGCCCATGGCCTCGAACACATCCTTTGGCACCACGTTCTCTGGCCAGAGTTCGATCACCGCGACGGGGAAATCCTCCAGCCGCAGGCCGAACTCGGCCAAGCTGGCCTTGTCCGGCGCCGGTCGGTACATCTCCTCCGCCGCGGCAATCAGTTTTTTCTGCGGGCCTGCATTAACTCCACGACGTAGGCCTGCACCAAGGCCGGCACGGCACCCTGGTAGTTCTGGATCAGGAGCTGGATGGCCTGGTCGCCGAACTCCATGTCCGGGCCTTCCCAGCCGGCAATCATCTCGCGCATCAGAGCCACGTCCTGCTCGGCGTTCGACTCGCCAGCACGCTTCGTGAACTCGGCCAGGTCCTCGCGGGATTTGTGCTTGAAGGTGACCTTGATCTTGGCCGGCTCTTCGCCGTGCCGGGGAATTTCCACCGGCACGGTGAAGGTCGGGGCGGGCTGCAGCTTGAAAATGACCTTGCTCATCCCGACCCCTTGTTACGGCAGCGGCGCGTAGCGCGTGAATTCCGACGTCATCGAGAACGTCGCGGTGTTCTGCATGTTCTGGTCCAGCGTCATCGACGGGTCGGCGTCGAAGGACGGGTAGACCAGGTAATACAGGGCATCGCCGTTCGGCAGGCGCGCGCGCAGCACCACGGTGTCCTTGACCGCATCGGCCTCGCGCAGCGCCTCGTACCAGGCCAGGGCCGGGTCGTAGTCCAGCGTCAGGGTGATGACCTTGGCGTTCTTGAACGTCGGACGCTGGCGCTGGCGGCTGCTGCGGTCTTCCACGTAGCGCCACTGGAAAAACTGCTGCTCGCCGCCCGTCTTCTCCACACCAGTGACCTGGGACAGATCCACCCAGGTAGTGACGGGGATGACCGAGCCCACACCCTGCCCCGCCGGGAAGCGGGCCAAGCTGGTGGTGTCGATGCCTTCCAGCGCAAACGTGCTCGCAGCCGCGTTGTCCGAACGCACCACGCGCTCGTTAAGTTCCGGCCAGCCGGACTTGACGATAAGGATGCTGCCGTCCGCCGGCGGCGCGGTGGCTGAGGCCACTGCCGGGTTGGCGTTCGTGATGGCGGACACGGCCAAGGCCGCACCCAGAACGGTCGACACCGAGAAAACGGTGCCATTGGGGAAAATGGCGCTCATGAGAATGGCTCCTGTGGGGTCAAAAAAACCGGCTCAGGGCCGGGTCAGTCTGGGTAAAACTGGACGTCGTAGCCCAGGGATATGGGCACGGTGTGGTCGGCGTCGCCCGTGGTGGGCTGACCCATGCTCATGGGGGTGCGAACGCGCACGGTGAAGCTGCCGGAAGGCATGAGCAAGTTCACCGGGAACAGCGCATCAAGCTCCGTTGCAAGCTGCTCGGCCGCGCGCGACCCGGCGCCAATGGGCATCACCACGTTCACCTGGAACAGGCCGCGGTACTGCCGGTGATCGCCCGCGGCGTCCCGGCTGATCGTCGCGGCGGGCATGACATAGGCGCGCAGGTAAACCCCAGCGGCCGGCGGCGTGAACTTCGTGTTCTGCCAGGCCACGGCCAGCGCGGGCGTGCGCGCCTTCGCCCAGTCGTTCAGCCGCTTCTCGAAGGCAGCGCGGATCAGGTCCTGGCTCATTTGTTCGCTTCCTTCGCCGCCTGGCTCACGTAGTGCTGGAACTCCTGCACGGTCAACCTGACCATGCCCTGCGGCGCTTGCTTGGACCAGCCGTTTTCCAGCCTCACCGCATAGGGCAGCGAGTTGGACAGGTAGGTGACGCCGCCCGAGCCGGTACGCTGGATCTCCGCCACCAGGCGGTTCAACGTGACCTGGCCGCCGCGGTCAACGGCGAGCGACGTGGCGCGCTGGATGCCGGCGCCCGAAAACTGCCAGTTCGCCCGAAACCGGCCGGTATCTACGGGCGACTTCAGGATCACGCCCTGGGCCAGCAGTACCGTGGCCTGGCGCGTAGCGGTGTCGATGTTGCCCTTAGCGCGCTCGACGAACTTGGCGATATCGGCGGCGAAGCTCATGCCTGCCTCAGCTGCAGTTCGAACAGAAGCACCAGGCCGGCCGGCGCCAACGTCTTGACCGTGACCACGCGCCAGGTGGCGCCCAGCGCCAGCACTAAGTCCGACGGCTTGGGCTCAGGCATCGGACCTCCGGCCGCCAGCTCGGGCGCCAGAAACAGCTGCTTGTCGCCGGTCTCGATGACGGAGCCGGCCATATTGGCCAAGCCCGCGGCCTGCGCCGAGTAGTCGAACAGCGCGCCGATGCCATCGCTGTCGACCGTGGTGGTGGGAGCCTCTCCCAGGTCCGGATCATATTCACCAGTCACGACCTGGCGCACGGTCACCGGGGCCCCGAACTCCACCAGCAGTTCCTGGGCGGTAGCGGCCATTTCGGCATAGTCGAAGGTGCTCATTACCGCATGATCTCCACAGCCACCCGTCCAAATCGACGGACCTGCTTAATACCGTCGCCGCGAGCATTGACCACCACCTTTCCGTGGTCATCCACCTCATTGCAAACAACGACGCCCCGCCGAGTGTCAGCCATAACGCAGTGCGTCACCGGCGCGCCATCGAGCGTGACCAATACACGCAGACCGCGCCGGCGCACGACGTTGTAGGCCCGGAATCCCGGACGCCCCTTGTATACACAGAACCGCATATCAGCACCTCACCAGTTTGACCGACGAGCCGTAGGACGACAGCCAGCGGCGCAGCATGGCGGCCACGCCGGCGTAGCGCGTCTGGCCATCGTTGCGCGCGCCGACCGCGCTGGCGTACTTCGTCGTGATCGGGCCGACGGTCTTCTCGATGGCGGCACCAGCGGTGGTGCTGCTGACGTCCTGCCACAGCGGGCCCTTGAGCGCGCGCGCCGCCAGCTCGCAGCAGGCGTTGACGACCTCGCGCGGCACGCCATCGGCCACAGTGCGCGGCCATTCCAGCGCTTGCGTGTCGGTGGCGCGCTCGCCGCGGTAGGTGTATTCGCCATTCAGATACAGCGTGGAGTTGCGCAACGCTGCTTCCAGGGCGCCATCCTCGCCGGCGAAGGCCAGGCCGTGGGCGGCGGCATACGCCTGGCAGTCCTCCACGCTCACGTAGCTGTCCGCGTTCGGCAGGCCGGTTCCGTCTTCGACGATCAGGGGCATTGGGGTATCTCCACAGGCTGACGGAAGCCCCCGCGCGAGCAGGGGCGACCGTCAAACGGCGGTCAGGTCTGCGCGTCCGCCTTGGCGGCCTCGGCCTTGCCCTTCGCCCGATATTCCGGCTTCAGGGTGACCTTGGGCACGTCCTTGGCGGCGCCGTCGCGGCTCTCGGTGGCGTTGGCATCGACGATGCGCACGCCAGCCTTGGCGGCCTCGGCCTTGACGTCCTGCTCGTAGCGGTAGAACGGGCCGGCCAGGTACCAGATGGGCAGCTTCGATTTCATGATGGCTCCTTACTTGGAAGCGTCACCGATGGCGATCACGCCCGCGGTGTGCTTGATGTCGGTGGCCACCTTGTCCCAGTTGGTGCCCGTGGCCAGCTCGGCGTCGGACGGCGACTTGCCGCCGTTGACCTCGTCCCAGGTGTAGCCCTTCAGGCCCAGGCCGAAGGTGTAGTCGGCCTGGAACGTGGTCTCGATGCGCTCCTTGCCGTTCACGGTCGAGATGTTGGTAATCAGATCACCACCATCCGAAACAGTCGCGGCGCCGGCCACCAGACCCAGCACCTTCTGCAGGTTGGGCGTGCCCGTCGCGTACAGCGCGGGGGCATCGGTCACCACCACGGCCTTGCCCAGGATGTCGACCACGGTGACTGCGCCGTACTGGAACAACTGCTGGACGTTGGCCAAGTTTTGGCCAATCAGCTTGTGGTAGAGCTGGCCGGTCATGACGTCCGCCACGATCAGGCTGGAGCTGTCGCCGAATTTGGCGTGAGCATCGTTCAGGGCCGAATAGTTCAAGCCAGCCGTGGCGGACACATCGTTGGTCACGGCGGCCTGGTTGCTGACGGCGGCCACCAGCGCGGCGAGAGCGCTGTTGAGCTGGTCCTGCAGCAGCGCCTCGGCGAAGTTGCGCGAGGCCACTTCGATGCCCTCCGCCGTGGGCTTTTGCAACCACGTCATCTGAGACGGCTCGTAGCGAATGGGGCCGAAGCCGCCGGCAACCTTCACCGAGCTGTGCTTCAGTTGGGTCAGGTCGGTGGGGTTGGCGGTGCCGTTGGCGGCGTAGCGATCAACGCGGCGGCGCGCGCCGTGGATGGCCTGGTAAAACGATTCCTGGAGGAAGTCGCCCTCGAAGCCTGCCGTGGTCAGCATGATCGCGCCGCGCGAAGCGGCGTTGAACTTCTGGATCTGCTGGCCCAGCGTCTCGATGATCGCGGGCATGAAGTACTTGTTGAACACCTGCATCTGCGAGAGAGACATGGTCGTTTCCTTTTGCGTGGTGCGGGATCAGCCCGCAAGTTCAGGGAATTGGGCCTTCAGGGCTGCCACCCGCTCGTCGCGCGTGCCACCCAAATTGCCCGAGGTCTTGCCACCACCATTGCCACCCTGGCCGCCGCCGCCGCTGTTCGCGGGCGCGGTGACAAAGTGCTTGCCCTGGTCAGTGCCGGCCCACTCGGTCACATGGTCGGCCAGCGGCTTGTCGCCGATGACCGCAGCGCCATCCTTGATGGACGCCTGGCCACGCAGCATCGCTTTGGCGGCGTCCATGAAGTGCGGCGCCACGCCGGCCTTGGCCAGCGCGGTGGACAGGCCGCCATCGATCAGGTGCTGCGTCAGGGTGCCGTCCTTGTCGGTAAGGTCCTTGGTCAGCTTCTCGATCTGGCGGACGCTGTCCTTCGTCACCTTGTCGAGCTTGCCGGTCAGCTCCTCGACCTGGGTCTGGAGCCGGGCATGCTCTTCGGGGTCGACATCGGAACCCTTGGCTTTCGCCTTCGCCGCGCGCAGCTCGGCGAGCAGTTCCTTATTCTTGGCGCTCAACGCCTCGGTGGCTTCGGCAGCCACCTCTTCCAATAGGGCCTTCACTTCGGGGTCATTACGGTCAAGCGGCATGGTGTTGTCCTCTGGACGGTTGCAGGGCTCAGCCCCAAAAGCAAAAGCCCCACTGGCTCGGCCAGCAGGGCTCCATAAACTCGTAACCTGTGTGTTACAAGCACATAACTAACTAATAGGTGTCACATGGCCACTTTGATCATGCATTGCCCTCACTGCCCAGCCAGGCACACAACTTTTACGATCCAAGCCGAGGTGTCTCATCCACAAGTACCGTCGCAATTCATCAGTCTGGCCACGTGCGGAAACTGTGGCGACGGAATTCTGGTTCACAGCAAAAACCATGGCTCAGGCATGAAGCCAGCTGCTGTAGCGGGCAACATCCTCACCAATAAGTTTATCGACGTACTTCGGATCGATCCGAGCCGGTCCGACAGTTCCGCCCCTGAAGGCGTGCCCAGCGCCGCAGCACAGGCGTTCGAAGAGGGATGCCAGTCATGGAATGACGGTCGCTACAGCTCGGCAGTTGCTATGTTCCGACGGAGCCTCGAAATTGCCTTGAAGCAGTTCAGTCCTGATGTCGATGCATGGAAGCTCGAGAAGCGCATTGACAAGCTCGCCAGTCTTCATCTCATCACTCAGGATATGAAAGACTGGGCGCATGAAATTCGACTGGTCGGCAATGAAGCTCTACATGAGGAAGACGTGCCGACCAGGGAAGAAGCGCAAGACCTTATGCTGTTCAATGAAATGCTGCTGACTTACCTATACACGCTGCCGGCCAAAGTTAAAGCGCGTCGTAACAAGGACGGCGAAGCTTAAGCCAAAACTGTCCGTTCTCCGCGCATGAAGCACAGCGCGCACAACAGCACCTTGGTGCCGCCCTTCCACGCCCTGGCGGTCTCGAACACGCCGATGCGGGTCTCGATGACCTCGCGCCCGCCGCAGCGTGGGCATTGGATCATGTCTTGCGGCTTCGGAAGGGCCTTGATCCGTTTCCGAATCCGGTCCTTCTCCGTTTCCGCCGGCTTCGGGGCGTCAGGGACGAGGTGCAGGGGCATGCGGGCTATTCTACGCCGGCCTGGGCGAACGCGGCGGCGTCCTTGCGGCGCAGCTCGGCCAGCGTCAGATACACGCCGCGGTCGTTGTAGAAGCTCTCCAGCTCGACACCACCCTTACGGAACAGCGCGCCGCGGGTCGGGCCCAGGATATCGTCCTGGATCGCAGCGGGCTGCCTGCGGAGCCAGTCCGCATAGGTCGTTGTCGCCCGCACCTGCTCGCCCTTCCCGCGCGCGCTGTCTCGGTAATCCTTCGCCGCTCGGGTGCCGATTAGCGGGTCGTCTTCCATCCCCTTGAGAATCGGCACCGAGGTGCTGCGGCACTGCCAATGCAACCGGCCGGGCCCGGCGCCCCAGGGCACCGTATGGCCGATGGGCTTGTGGGAATCTGGCTCATACCGCAGCCCGTCACGCAGCCGGCACATCTGGCTGGTGCGCGAGTCCAGCGTGCTGACCCAGGCCAGCGCGCCGATGATGTCGTCGTTGGCGTCATACCAGCGGTCCCGCGCGAACCCGGCCGTGTGGCTGATGGCGGTGCGCACCACGGCCTCCGCGTTGCGCCGATCGATCTCCAGCAGGCCGTCCGCGTACCCTTTCGTCCGGGTGCCGCGCACGCGCTGCACCACCTGCTGGATGGTCTGCCCCTCCAAGTACCCCATGCGCACCGCGTCGCGGATGCGGCTGGCGCGCCCTGCCTCCAGGCCGGCCATCCATTCCCGCAGCAGACGCCCCTGGAACGGCTGGGCCATGGCGCCGGCGTACACCTGCCCGGCGGTGACGCCGCGCGTGGTGAACTCGATGCCCAGCGATTCGAACAGCTGACCCTGATACCCGATCTCGTAGCCCGCCAGGTCGCGCAGGTCCGTCTCCAGCTCGTCGCGCACCTGCTGATACGCCTCGGCGTTCAGCGTGCGGACGTCCTTTAGCACCGCCTCCAGCCGTGCCACCGTGAACGCGCTGGCCGGCAGCCGCTCCATGGCGCGGGCCACCTGGTCGGCCAGGTCGGCGTCAACCCGGTTCAGCAGTGCGACGATCCGGCGCACCACCCCGTTGCTGTAGCGCACCAGGTCGATGGAGTGCCGGACGGTCGCGTCATACAGCTCCGTTTGCAGGCTGGCCATCCTGGCCTCCCAACGTACCCAGCGCCGGGCCAGCGGCCTCGATACGGGCCTGTTCTTCCTCGAATGTCACGCCGTCGTCGATGATGCCGCCGCGGCGCATGTTGTCGTAGAACGTCTCCGGGCTGATCGCCGCGGCCTGCAGCGCGCTCACCAGGGCGGTCAGGTCCTGCGCCGTCAGGCCGGCAGGGAAGAATTCGCTGTTCAGCTTCACTTCGACCGTGCCAGAGCCCGCGCCCGCCCACTCGGCGGCCCAGCGGAAGGCCTTGGCCAGCGACCGGCCCACGCCCAAGGCGATGCCGCCCAGCACGCTGTTCTCGCCAGCCCGGTGGATCTTGGCCGTCTCGGCTGCCTCAGCGTCGCGCTTCTCCGGCGCCAGGATACGGGCGCCCAAGGTGGCCATCATGCCCTCCTTGCGCTCCAGGCTGACCTTGATGCTATCCAGGCCCTGTCCGGAAAACTCCAGGTACTTGGCGTCGGAATCCGGTTCCGAGAACACCCAGGCCTCTGACGATCCGATCTTCAGCGACTGGCCCGCAAGGAGCTCATGCCCGGTCACCACCGCCGTGGGCAGCGCCGTGAAGTGCAGCGCGTGCTCGTAGTCGGCCGTGCCGCGGTAGTGCGACAAGTTCACGTCGACCAGGTCCAGCAGCACGGGCTTCTGGGGGTCGATCGCCTCGCCGTTGCGCCCGATCAGTACAAAGGGAATGTACGGCAGGCGCTTGCCGTTCATCAGCGGCGTGTAGTCGAACGCTGGCGTATTCAGGTCGGTGCGGTAGATGCGCACGCGGTAGTAGCCGTCAACCAGGTCCAGCACGCGATACTGGGTCTTTTCCTCGGCGGTGAATTCGTCCTTCTGTTCGGTGTAGGTCTCCGCCAGCACCACCAGCACCAGCTGGTTCACACCGCGCACTCGGGCCGTGCGCCAGTTGATGATCGCCTCGGCCTTGTAGGTGGCCAGATAGGGGCGCATGCCTGCCGCCTGGGCCTGGCCGACCGTCATGAACTCGCCGCTGGCGACAGGGTAATCCACCAGCACGCCCACGCGAGTGACGTCGATCACTTCCTTGGTCACGTTCTCGATGAACGTGTCGACCGGCGTGCCGGCCAGGTCGGCGTCCTCGATCATGGGCTGCAACGCTGCCGGCAGCGTCACGGTGGGCTCCTTGCGGAATACCATCCCGATCAGCGCTTCCTCGGTGCGGGCCGTGGCGCCGTAGAACAGCGCGCGGCCCTTGTAGGCGTCGTATTCCGCCTCGTCCTGCCCTGCCAGCTTGGGCAGGTACTTCTCGCCGGCCGCGTGCACGGCATCCTGGCCCTGCAGCGCGGTGCGGCAGCGCTCCCAGCGCGGCCGGTTGGCCGTCCAGAGAGCGTGCTTGCTGTCGACGGGCATGATCAGGTTCCTGTGAGTTTGATACGGCTCATGCCGGTGGGCGTGATCGGGTAGCGGTGCACCAGGAAATAGCCCTGGGCGTCGTTCGGGTGGTCGTGCCCGGTGGACTTGTCCGGCTCCCCGTTCTTGTCGTAGGCCTGCTGCTCCAGCGCCTCGGTCAGCGTCGGGCACCGGTCGGTGTTGACCAGCCAGCGCCGTGCGCCTTCGTCGTTGAGCAGCATCCCGTTCACGGCGTTGAGGCGGTCCTTCACAGCCGGATTCCGGCTGTTCACCCGAACGGTGAACCCCGCCTTGCGCAGAATGCTCAGGTCCGACTCGCTCGCGTTCTTGCTGCTGGTGTTCCCGCCGCTGGCGTCCGGGTAGATCGTGACGCCGTGGCCCTTGTCCTTGAACCGCTCCTTCAGCATGCGGGCCATTTCTGGCGTGTCGCGCACCTTCGTCAGCTCGCCCACCGTCAGCGGCAGGCCGGCCCGAATCACGTTGACCGTGGCCGTCATGTTCAGCACGTTGAAGTCCATGCCGATGTGCAGCTCTTCGTGCGGCTCTTCGGCGGCGTCTGTGTGATGCAGGCGCCGGTCGAAGTTCGCGTAGACGCTGCCGCTGGTCAGGTTGGTGAACTGGCCGCGCAGGTACGCCGCGATCAGCTGCGGCGGGTAGCTCGCGCGCAGCGACGGGATGTAATCTTCCGGCAGGTTCTTGCCGTTCTCGTAGGTGCTGGCCTGCACCAGGCCGTACAGGGCGGCCAGCTCGGGCCGCTCGCGGACCTGCTTTACGAACTGCTGGTAGACGAACTTGAAGCCCTCAGGCGTTGTGGTCACGTCCACGCCGTTGGTCAGGCCGGGCGCGGTGTGGCGCAGGCGGGCGATGATCTTGCGCCAGGCCAGCGCCGCCTTGTCCGCCTTCATCACGTCCAGCTCGTCGATCAGCCCCTTGCCGATCTTGAAGCCGACGATGTCGCCCGGCTTCTCCATGGACCGGCAGATCACCGTGCCGCGGTACTTGCGGCCCGCGAACAGGTGCACCTCCTTGTTCGACTCGTTGATCTTGGCGGCCAGGCCCCAGTCGTGGGCCACCTCCTCGATCGTCGGGTAAAAGATGTCCCGGATCTGGCCATAGGTCGGCGCGAAGTATCCCGAGTTGACGCGCGGGAACTCCCAGGCATGCCGGCACAGGCCAGCGCCACCGACCCAGGTCTTGCCGCTGCCGAAGCCCGCGACGAACGCGCGGAACTTGTGCGGCAGCGCCAGGAACCGAGCCTGAGGCTGGTTAAGGCTCGGCATCGGGGACGCTCGCGTCCTTGACCTCGATCACCACCTTCACCGGCGGCGGCGCGTTGTCGTCGTTGGTCGGGTCCGGCTTGTCGCGCCAGAGATCCGGGCGCCGGTTCTTCAGCCAGAAGATGCAGGCCGTGGTATCCGGCGGGTATTGCCTGGTGGTGGGCGTGGTGACGATCACGCCGTCGCACACCCGGATGTCGTCCTCGGCGTGCGTGTAGCCCAGGGCGCGCTGGTAGAGCCTGTCGGCCACCTCAGCGTCCGCCATGGCTTTGCCCCCATTTAGGGCCTGAAGAAACTCGGGGTATTGCTTCTTCCAGGTGTTCAGCGTCCGCTCGGTCACGTGGAAGAAATCGGCCAGGTCCTTGTCGGTGGCGCCCAAGCGGCAAAGCTTGGCGGCCTGCTCGGCGAACCCGGGCTGGTACTTGGATGGTCGTGCCATGGCGCGGTCCCTCTGGGAGCGACGCCGCAGGCATCGATTCCGCGTTGATTGTGATTCAGGATGCGCCCATCCGACTTACCCGCCCACGGGGCGAGCTGGGCGTGTGCGGTTCTCGTCTACCAGACCCGGCGACGAGGCCGGGGAGAAAGTCCCGCGCGCTTTGATCCCCCGCGCGGGCGCCCGTCTGGCTGAGCGGTGTCCTGGGGTTTGAACCGGGAAAACCCTCGGCTACTGCCGAGTAACTGTGCGTTACGCTGGCCGCTCCTACCGCAAAGAGGAGAGCCAAATGGCCTACTACCAGAACGCGAACGAGCTGACGGCGATAACGCATGCCGCCTTCGGCCAAACGTTCGGACCCGCCAACCCTGTGCCTCATTCCGGCATCTACAAGTGCCGCGGGTGCCACGCCGAAATTGCAGCCAATCAGGGGGACCCGCTCCCCCCGCAAAACCGACACCAACACACGGCCGCACAGGGACAAATCCGTTGGCAGCTGATCGTCGCCACGCAGTAACGAAAAAGCCCCGGCCATTGGCTCGGGGCTTGTTTCTTCCGGACGCGCGACGTCCGCCTTCGGGCATCTGGTCTCGTCGTCAGACGGTAGTCATCACGGATTGGGCATAATTATGCATCCGGCTTTCCATTTGCGCAACAAAATGCTGAAAATCGGCCACACCTCGCACAAGAATGTCGTCAAATTCGCGCGCACGAATTCCCTGCATCCGGCAGATGAGGAACGGCGGCTGGCTCGCGACGTAGTAGGCGCGTAGGAGCAGCGGCGCCCTCGGGTGCATGCGATAGGCCGCGCCCAAGCGCCAGGCACGCTCGATCAGATCGGCGTCGGCCTCGTTCCATTCCTTGTCCGGGTCATCGCTTCCCCATGCCCCTTGCCCTGCCCTCTTAGCCAGAGCGCGGCAGACCTCATAGGTCGGGGAGACACCCTGGCGGCGCCGGTCACGCATCACCTCGCCCCAGTTCTCCAATCGGCGGTGGAAGTCGGCTGGTAGCCGGTCCAGCAGCAGTTTCGGCGTCTTCATGGCGCGGTGCGCTCCTCGTACTTCGAACAACGTTGGCCGATTTCCTCGCCCAGGGCGCAGCGCAGGACGCGCCGGCCGCCGAAGGGGTTGGTGATCAGGAGGATCTGCGTGCAGCCGGCGCATGTGCGCGCGGTCTGCGGTTCTTGGCGGCGCTCCAGGACCTTGGCAGGGTCGCCGCGCTCGGATTGATGGGTCCAAGTCACAGCGGGCTCCGTTCACTCAATTCCTTCGGTGTACTTCCCAGCATGGGCATCTGGTCAAAGGCCTCGTCCGGTATAAGCTTGAGGCCCGAAACATTTGGAAAGGATGTCAAATGAAGGACTGTTGTCGTTGGCTGCCGGAGGCTGTTGCTCTTGGAGGTGTAGCTTTGGGGGTCGGCCTCGCATTGCGCGGTTGGCCGGAATGGCCATTCAAGAACCCTCAGGATGCTGTGTTGGCCGCTTGGGCTGGCGCTCTCGGAAGCACCCTTGCAGCCGTGGCTGCGGTCTTGGCCGCGTTCGTGCCCATCATCGTCGCCCGGAGAAGAGCGCGGGAGGATGGCGCAATTGCCGCCGCATCCATCAGAAACACTATCCAGATCGCTCAGTCTGCCCTCACTTCCGCAGCAGAAACGCGAGGACTCGGTCCGCAAGGCCAAATGTCTGCGGAGCAGTTCCTGCAAAATTGTCTCAACACAATCAACACATTTCCGGTCGAATCCATTCGGAATTACAGCGTAGTACTGGCGCAGCACTTGCTCATCGCAAAGAGCCAAGTTGTCGTGCTCGTCCAAGGGTTTCGGCATGACACCATTTGGAATATCGGGTGTGCGGCCGCGAGCTCCCACCTCAACGCTTACGTGCAGAAGCTGGGCGGAGCGGACGCTGTCGTTCAAGAACTCATTAGGAAAGATCTCTCCCGATCGTAGGCAGAAGCTCCTCACCTCATAGCGCAATTTCGCACGTCGTCGAAAAATGATCATGGCAACTCCTGTGCCACGGCCCAGTGCAGGATTGCCAGGGCGTCGGCGTTGTTGTCGTCCACCACCTTGAAGCCGCGAGTCTTCGCCTGGAGCACCATGTCTTCCTTCTTGGCGCGGCCACTGCCGGTGAAGCTCTTCTTAACGGTGGACAGGTTGACGCCGTGCGCCCGGATGTTGAAGCCGTCGCAGACCATGTGCGTGATGGCCTCGAATGCGCCGTAGGCATGGGCGGCATCCCAAACGGGCCGCCCCTTCACCTCGTGCCGGATGACCTGCTCGTACACCACGCGGTGGATCTGCTCGTCGCGGATGACGCCGGCCAACCATGCGCGGTAACGCGCCCACTTCTGGCCCTCGGACCACGACTTGCGCGGCGTGAATACCTCGGTGCCATGGCGGCATGTGCCATCGCGGCGCCGCAATGCGAAGCCCGTCTTCGTGCCCAGGTCCAACGCCAAGATGTTGACGTTCAGGCCCACCGTGGACACCACCATAGATCCAGCATTGGTGCGGCGTGGCGAGGCATCGGGAGGCGTTTCAGCACCACCCCGCGCCCAGGGGTCAGCGGCGTCCGTGTTAATTTTTCCGAGGCCGGATGTAGGTGCCTCTACCGCGCGCGCGTACTGGTCCGGCACGCACACCATGCAGCCGTCGCAACCGCGAGCGGCGCATTGCATCCTTGTTCTTGCCGCCAGCGTTCCCGCCATGGGGTCGTAGGATTCGGTGGGGGTGAGGTTCATGGCAAGGCTCCGATCATGTCCAGGGGTTGGCGACGCTTGTCGCTGGTGAATTGCAGGCTGTCGGCGTGGCGCCAGAGGTTGATGCGCCCTTCCCACTCGCCGTGGCGGTTCTTGTCGCAGATGAGCATCGCGTCTGGCAGGTCGGCGGTGTCGGCGGATACCTCGCCGTCCTTGCGCAGCTCGGCTTCGGCGATGCGCTCCTTGCGCTTGTTGCGCCAGACGGTGAGCATCTGGTCCACCTGGTCGACGATGGCGCCCGAGCCCTTGGCGGCGAACTTGCCCGGCACCTGGTCCTCGTCGGCCTGTTTCTTGGCGTGGTGCACCAGGTGCACGTGGATGCCGAGGTCGCGCGCCAGCGTGCACAGCATGTCCACGAAGTCCTTCTGGCCGTTGTGGTCGTCCTCGCCGCGGACGCACTTCATCAGGCTGTCGATGACCATGTGGCGCACCTTCTTGCGGTCTGCGCAGTACCGTGCGACGGCGTAGAGCATGGGCGGCGTTACCGTCCCCTGCTGGTCGTACAGCCACAGGCGATCGCGCGACCAGTCGATGAGGCGGTCGACGGCCTGCACGCTGGGTCGCCCGTTCATGGCGGTCTGGCGCAGCATGCGCTTCAGGGTGGACTGCGGCTTCATTTCGAACGAGGCGATGCAGACGCGCTCGCCTTGGGTGGCAAAGCCGATGCAGGCCTGGCCCAGCAGCTCGGACTTGCCGTGGCCGTTGATGCCCTGCCACAAGGTCACCTCTCCAGCGCGGAAGCGCAGCAGGTCGTGCGTCTTGGACCACGGCAGCTTCGCGCCGGTGAGCTGGTCGCCATGCTCCACCGAGCGGACCAGATCGTCGCGCCACGCCTCGGCGGCCAGCACCTTGGCCTGCGGCTCGGTTTCCTCCATGTACGCCCGGAAGTCGAAATCGTTGGGGGTGAGAATCTGGCTCATGCGGGGTACTCCTCGGTTTCTTGCGCCGGCCGCCAGACGATCAGGCCCCACGGGCCGGAGACGATGACCTTGGCCGGCGAACAGCCCGACACCTGGCGCATCAGTTGCAGGGCGCGCCGGCGATTCGGCGCGAGGATGTGGACGGTCAGGCCGGCGACGACACGCAGGTCCAGCAGCGCCGCGTTCTCGCCGTCGTGGATGTGGATCTCGGGCAGGCCAACCCAGCGCCCGTTCGTCATCCGGCCGATCTGCGCATCGGGGTGCGTGAAGCTGCCGTACTCGACACCTTCCGGCACGCAAGACACCCACACGTCGGCAGGTTGAAACCCGGCCATGCGGGCGTCGAAGAGGGATTGATGGCCGATCACACTGCCCCCGTCCATGGCTGGTCGTTCCCCAGGACGCCCTGCGGCGCAGTGTCCGCCTTCGGTGCGTAGAACGTGTCCCAGGCGTGCAGGATCGACTGGTCCAGCATCGTCGCCACGTCGTGGCCAGCACCGCGCAGCGCGTCCAGCTTGCTCACGGCCAGCTTGCGGGCGCCGTCGGTCATGGGCTTTTTCTTCTTCCGCCGCATTTCCTCGAACTGCCGCCAGGGTTCGGCAGGAACCCAGTCGGGCAACGCCCAGCCCTCTCCCCCCGCCGGGGGGTTAGGGGGGTTCTTTTTATCTTCTCTATTCTTCTCTTCTCTAGTCCGCTTTTTGTCCGCTTCGGAAGCGGACGAATTTCGGTCATTTCGCTTCCTGTCCGCATCCTGCGCGCGCTTCTTCGCAGACTGCCCGTTGTGCTCGTCAAACTGGGGCATCCATAGGGAGAAGCCGTCAAATTCCAGCCAACCGACGGCGATCATGGCATCCGAAAATCCGGGAAAACCGATGGTCTCGTCCATCACCTTCGGCGTGTAACCTTCCAGCTTTCCGTCGACCGAGTGGGCATCAAACAGACCCCAAACGGACAAAAGTCCGCCAATCACGCGCAGTCTGTCCGCTTCACAAGCGGACGCAATGCGGACAACTTTCGGATGCGTCGGGAGGTCGACGCGCATCTTGATCCAGTCAGCAGCCATGGGCGGCTCCTTCATTCATCTTGCTGGCGCGCGCGGCCGCCCACCGGGTGTATGCCCAGTCAAAGGTGGCGCGCTTGATTTCGCGGTCGATCCCGCTCTGGTCATAGAGCGCGTGGCAAAAATGGCAGGCAGGAACGGTGAATTTGTCGTGGACCTTCAGGCCCATGCCCTTCCCTTCGTTCTGGTGCGCCGGTACGACCGTGGGGTCGTCCTGGTAGCTCTTGCAGCCGGGGAAGTTCAGGTAGCAGCACTCCCCTTTGCACGCGGCCAGGTACTTGGGTTCGTGGCCGGCGCGCTTCTTCGGTGCGCGGCGCTTGATGGCGGCACGCTGGAGGGTTGCCTGCCGCTCGATGCCGGCGGCGAAGGGGGTGGGCCGCCGGGATGCGGTGGCGCGCAGCGGGGTCTTGCGGGTGAGAGGCGAGCGGCGCAGCATCAGCGCACCCATCCCGGGATGTCGATCGGCTCCGACCAGACAATGTCGTTGTTTGCGCCCCAGGCATTCATCAGTTCGATGAGGTCGCCCATCTTCCGCTGGCTCATACCGCTGGTGCGTTCGCCCAGCAAAACGTCGCCGCCGTACAAGCCCTTGGCCGTCCGCTGCTCCTTGACCAGTGCTGCGGTGAAGATGTCCTTCCAAGCTTCCTTGGGCAGCCACTGCATGACGCCATTTACGGGCCATTGCCGCTGGCGCGCAACGTCGCCAAGCATGGCCCACATCTTGCGCTTGGTCGCATCAGAAGCGCTCGGCTCCATAGGCGCACCGAAGTAATAGCCGTCAGGCGCCGCGTCAATGTCGCGATGCGCGCGCGGGCGCGTGCGTTGGTTCAAGGGATAGCGCTGCATGTCAGTGCCTCGTCGAGAACTGTTCAAAGCGGCCGACGATGTTCATCGCGCGCTCCAGCTGGGGATCTCGCTGCTCACGCAGCCGCATTTCTTCGTAGACCTTGGCCCAGTCCTGGCCATGCAACCGCATCGCTTCGTCACGGGCGCGCCGGGCGATCTTGAGGGCTTCGTCATACGTCATGCGACCCTCTGAGCGGCAATCACTTCTTGCATGATCGTCAGGCGCCCAAGGTGGTTGAGGTACTGGCTCACCGCGTAGTTGCCCACCGCAGCCTCAAACGCGTTGATCTTTTCGGCCGGCAGGTTCAACCGCGGCGCGCCGCTCGGCAACAGCGGATCCTCATGGAGGTAGCTGCTGACGTGCTGCGGGTACATGCCGCACAGTTCGGCCAGCGTGCGCATCGTCATGCCGCGCGGCTGGCGCATGTCCCAGGCAAGTCTCACCGCCTGACGGTAGGTCACGCATCGCGCGATTTCCGCCTTGTCTATGAACAGCATGGGTTCAGACGGGCGGATGCGCAGGAAATCGAGGCTAACCTCTTGTTCTCGCTGCATTTTTGAGTACGCCTAATAGGGAAATTTCATGGAGTAACAGCGTCGGTAACAGAGTCAAGACGTAGAGAATTTGCTCTGTTCCAACGCGACGAAACACGACATGACCGAGACCGAAAAGCTGCTGATCAACGCCCAGGACATCGCCCGCCGGGCCTTCGTGGACCCGAGCGAAGCCGCGGTGCTGGCCATCTTTGATGAGCTGCGCGCCGAGCGCGACCGCATGGCGTGGGCCATCGATGGGCGCGACAGCGCGGCGGTGCACTGAGCCATGACGGCCCGAAACTGGCGAGAACCCCATCCTGCGGCTACGATCGGCGTTGCCCGGATTCCCCGGGCGTGGGTACCAACCACTACCAACTTTCCCCACAGGAGGGGTTCTCATGGACCTGCACGAATTTGCCAGCGCCCGCGATACGCTATTCAAAATCTTGGAAACGCAACCCGGCCTGTTTGGGTCCGGTGCCGCAAGCGCGAACAGAGGCCGCGATTTGGCGGAAATGGCCTGGGGCTTCATCGACGAATTCCACAGGCAGCGTCAGGAGAAGGTGAAGGACTAACGCCGTTCACCACGTTCCACGCGATCACGGCCGCCTCTGCCACCTGGCGGGCGGCCTTCACTGAATCGTCTTCGCCGCTGTCGCGCAACGCATTGGCCGCTGCCTGGGTAGCAGCAGCGATCACATCGCGCTGGATTTCATGCGGCATATCGCCAAATTTGATGGCTTCGCTCATCGCGCCCTCCTGGGCTGTGGGGGTGTCACGCATGGCCGGCCTCCTGCTGGTCGGCCAGCTCGGGCCTGGGAGCGAACGCCTCAGGACGAACCGCCTGCAGGTACATTCGGCGCGCCGGCGGTATTCCTTCCTTGCGCCAGTCGGAGACCGAGGGCGGCTTCACCTTGCAGAGGCGGGCGACGGCTACGGTGCCACCAAGCGCGTCGATGATTTCGGAGTCGGGGTGTTTGGTGTCCATACCCCAATTATTAGGCTTGCCTTATTTATAGTCAAGATATACCTAACTTTTTGCGAAGGCATACCTAACCGGCTTCCTATTAGGATTGCCGAATGAGCACTCTTGCAGAACGCCTCCGAGAGGCAATGGACGACGCTGGCATAAAGCAAGTTCAGGTCGCGCGCGCGGCAGGCATAAAGCCGCCTTCCGTTGCGGACTGGCTGAACGGGAAAACTAAGAACATCAGGGGCGCGAACCTTGTTAGCGTCGCCCAACTATTGAACGTCAGCGAGGCGTGGTTAGCCGATGGTGTTTTGCCCAAGGAACGCAAGCTAGACTCTGACTGGCCTTTCCCCAAGATACCCAAGCAGCGGTACTACACCTTGTCGGAAGCGCAGCGAGCTGGGATAGAAGAATGGGTGGCGCGCCAGGTGGAAGCCTACGCGTCCGACGCAGAATCGAAAAGCTCCCCAAATGAAAGGGCAGCCTAAAGGCAGCCACCTAAACCTCATATGGTCTGAGCGCATCGCTTGTGAAGAGGCCTGCGACCGTTGATCAACTGTTTTGAGACTGGATATGGCACGGAAAAATAAAGCCGCTTTGTACCTGATGGTGGCGTCGACAATTGCGCTCGGGGCCGTACCCTTCTCGGTAACCGCAGCGCCCCCAACAGCGGCATCCCAGGCGGTATTAAAAGCAGTCACGGCGGAAGTTAAGGCTTCGGCGAAGGACGCCGACAGCGTCAAGATTCGGAACCTTCGCATGGTGAAAGCTGATGGCGTGGTGAAGTTCTGCGGCGAGGTGAACGCCAAGAATTCTTACGGTGGCTACACCGGGTTTAGGCCGCTCGCCGGGTTCCTCATGCTTAACGGGAACAAGCCCATCCATACCTCTGTTTCGGATATCGACAACGTGGACTTGTCACGCGCGATGTGTGCAAGGGACGGCTTCTAGAAAAGCCCCCTCCTCCATCTTGCTGCCGCCTTCGGGCGGCTTTTCTTTGCGTGTTACAAATTAAATTAGGCATGCCTATTGTCTAATAATTAGGCTTGCCTTATATTTCTCCCAACGCCTCACCACTCAAGCAATCGAGCACCGGGGCACGTTCTTTGACAACTTGGGATTCAGGAGAGGGCGCGCAGGGATGTGCGCTCATTGAAGACGGGCCGGTGCGTTAACACCGCCCGCCAGTGAGGCCCCGACCCGTGAGGGCCGGGGGGACTGCTAGCTGAGCAGCAGCAAAAGCAAAGCGATCAAGGATCGCAGCTGCTTGTAGCTGAGGGTCAGCTTAACTGTCAGTTCAAACATGGCGGTTTCCATGTCATCGCTGGCAGCGCGCTACCAACTGGTGAAAGTTGGCTTTTGTGGTTGGCTACCTAGGATGGCCTTCCACCCGGTCACCCCTCGGGGGATCGCGGTCAGCTCTCTGTGTTTAAGGGTGGTCGGTTCACGACTTCGTACGCACAGGGAACCTTCAGCGGCTTGGTAGTCCGCCGACGGGGGTACCAGCCCCGCGCGATGAGCATAGCAGACCTGGTCTGCGCCCTCCCCTGAATCCCTGGTTGTCGAAGCCACGCACTCACCACCCGGTGAGCAACAGGGAGAACAGGAATGCACACACCGACCGAAGACGAGATGGATCAAGCCCTTGTGCATATTGATCGCTTGGAGCAGCAGCACACCGCCATGGAGATCGATACGCCGGCTTGGAAGAACGCCATATGGGCGCAAGCTGGGATCGAGGGCTGGCTCACCGTCGCGCGGCGGGACGGCTGTGTTCTTACTCCCCTCAAAGCCGAAATCAAACGGGCGCAGCAGATCATGGGAGTTCCGGCCGTCATCGAACAGGCCGGCGCCTAACCCCTCACCACCCCGCCCCGGGTGCCGGGGCAAGGAGACATCCATGTCCATCATCTTCGACGCGACCACTGCCGAGCAGGCCATCAGCACGATGCAGGCCTATGGCGGCACGTTCATCAAGCAGCTTGCGCACCTGTGGTGTCTGGCTGACCCGGTCAACCGCGGCCGCCT
Source organism: Achromobacter sp. ACM01 (assembly GCF_014851745.1). NCBI lineage: Bacteria > Pseudomonadati > Pseudomonadota > Betaproteobacteria > Burkholderiales > Alcaligenaceae > Achromobacter > Achromobacter sp. ACM01. The sequence goes on along the minus strand of NZ_JACVAF010000007.1, from coordinate 28,887 downwards.
GCAGCTGGCGTTCCGCGCCGAGTTCGACAAGTACGCCGAGGACGCCAAGATCCTGAAGCACTACCAGGGCATGGCGCGCGAGGCGGAATTGGCCGCGAGGAACTGAGCCATGAACGCCCGCCCTGAAATCCGCCTGACGCCCGAGCAGGAACTGCGCATGGACCTGACCTGGGATGTCCGCATGGCGCTGCGCCATGGGATGCAGGAAGTCGTGCGCTACTGCGGTACCGGCGAGAACCGCCAGCCCGCCGCGCACGCGGTCTACGAGGACAGCATCGGCGATCCGGCGCTGACCGAAGCCTTCGAGGCGGTGGCCAAGGCCTATGCCCTGGGCGACACCTTCGGCCGCATCGGCGAGCTGTTCACCAAGTTCATGGACGGCGCCAGCGCGCACTACGTCGAGACGCTGGCTGACGCGATCGAAGATCCGGATCGCCAGCTGGATGTGTCTTTCGAAGAGGCGGTGCGCAAATGACCGCCGCCATCTGGGGCCTGTGCGCCCTTTACACGATTGCCCTGATCGGCGACGCCTTGATGGCGCGCTGCTGGAGAGACGAATGAGCGAATTCCCATCCGCAAGCCTCGACAAATTCATGCTCCGGCTCCCGGACGGCATGCGCGACCAGATCGCCAAGGACGCGAAGGCCAACGGCCGGAGCATGAACGCGGAAATCATCGCCCGCCTGGCGGCCACAAGCGGCGCCAAGGTGACGCCGGCCGAAAGCCTGAACGTGCAGCAGCACGTCTGGCTGCAACTGCTCTGCGCCGCGCTGGCCGATGGCAACACTAGCTCCAAGAACGCCAAGCTGTTTGCTGATGAAGCGCTGCCGCTCGCTCTCAAGCGCCTGGAGGAACTCGCATGATCCGCGGCCTCCTGCGCGACCGCGACGCCCGCCTGTCCGCTTTCATCGTCGCCGCCGTGCTTACCGCCCTGGTCTTCGGCTACGGCGAGCGCCAGCAGCGCGACGAATCCACCCTCACCGCCTGCGAAGGCTGCGGCAAGACTGCCGTGGCCGCACGCCAACCCTGAGAGACCACCACCATGACCGAAGTTGCAGACGAAATCCTGGACGCGCCCGCCGCCATCATCGAATTCAACGCAGTGCAGAAGGGTCTGGCCGAGCTGCGCCAGGAACTGGCCGGCGTGCAGTTCGACGTCACCACCACCGCTGGCGACAAGGCGGCGCGCGCGGCGCGCTCGCGCTGCGTCAGCATCCGCACGTCGGCCGATGCCGCCTATGAGGGCTGGAATAAGCCGATGCTGGCCAAGCAGCGCGAGATGCGCGCCATTCTGGCCAAGATCAAGGACGAGGTGAAGGCGGTTGAAGAGCCGATCGACGCGCAGATCAAGGCCGAAGAGGCGCGCAAGGCGGAAATCAAGGCGGCGAAGGAAGCGGCCGAACTGGCGCGCCAGCAGGCCATCCAGTCGCGGATCAACGCCATCAGCCAGTACCCGGTGCAGGCCGCGGGCAAGAGCGCCGCCGATATCGCCGCGCTGTTGGCCGCCGTTGCCGAGCTGCCCATCACCACCGAGCTGTACGAACATCGCGCCGGCGAGGCCATGGCCATGCAGGCGGACACCGTCGCCAAACTGGAACAAATGCACGGCGCCGCGCTCGCGCAGGAACAGGAAGCCGCACGCCTGGCCGCCGAGCGGGCGGAGCTGGAGCGCCAGCGCCTGGAGCAAGAAGCGGCCGCTGCCGCCGCGCGCAAGGCCGAGGACGAGCGCCTGGCCAAGGAGCGCGCCGAGTTGGAAGAGCAGCAGCGCCGCCTGCAGGCCGAGCGAGACGCCGAGAACGCCCGCCAGGAAGCCGCGCGCGCCGAGCAGGCCCGTAAGGATGCCGAGGCCGCCGCGGCGCTCAAGCGCCAGCAGGATGAGGCGGCCGCAGCCCTGCGCGCCCAGCAGGAAGAGATCGACCGCCAGCGCCGCGAGTTCGAAGAGCAGCAGGCCGCCGCGCGCCGCGCCGAGCAGGAGCGCGCCGAAGCCGAGGCCCGCGCCCAGCAGGAGAAGGAAGCCGCCGCGCGTGCCGAAGCCGAAGCGGCCGAGCGCGAACGCCTGGCCGAACAGGCGCGCCGCGAAGAAGCCGATTTCCTGGCCAACGGCCCGGGAGACGCCCACATCGTTGCCGTGCTGTCCACCCACTACGGCGTGCTGCCGGGCGACGTGATCGGCTGGCTCACCAAGTTCAACCCCGAAGCCGCGCGCATCGTTGACGCCGAATTTCACGCCTAACCCATCCACCACGCCCGGCCGAGTCTCGGGCAGGAGAATGCAATGTCTGACACCACCACGATCGACCAACAACCCACCACCGCGCTGGACCTGCCGGCGGCCAACACCACCACCAGCGGGCTGGTGCTGCACGCCGACAACATGGACAGCATGATGCGCGCCGCCGAAATGATGGCTGCCGGCCGCGCGACTGTGCCGAAACACTTGCAGGGCAGCCCGTCCGACTGCATGGCAGTGATCATGCAGGCGATGCAGTGGAATATGAATCCCTTCGTGGTGGCGCAGAAGACGCACCTGGTGAACGGGCAGCTTGGCTACGAGGCGCAGTTGGTCAATGCCGTCGTGCAGTCGTCGGGCGCCATCACGGGCCGGTTCCACTACGAGTACAAGGGCCACGGCAGCGAGTTGGAATGCCGCGTCGGCGCGGTCATCGCCGGCGAGACGGACATCACCTGGGGCGAGTGGCTGAAGGTGTCCGACGTCACAACGAAAAATTCCCCGCTCTGGAAGACCAACCCGCGCCAGCAGATGGGCTATTTGCAGGTCAAGAACTGGACTCGTGCCTATACCCCAGGCGCGCTGCTGGGCGTGTACACGTCCGACGAACTGGTAGACGCGCAGCCACGCGAGCGCGATATCACGCCGAAAACCGCTGCTGAGTTCGCGCACGCCGCCAAGCCTCAGCCGGCCGCCACCGTCGACCGCGACCAGATCATCCGTGACCTGGAAATGATCGCGCGCAGCAACGACCCAGCCGATAAGCGCGCCGCCGACTTGACCGCCGCCTGGATGGCGCTGGGCAAGGATGGACGCGCCGCAGTGGGTCGCAACGAGATCACCCGCATCGAAGCGCTGGCCAAGGCCGAAGACGCGCAGCCCACGCAGGCCAGCCAGCCGGACGCCGCGCCTGATGCGCAGCCAACCGACGACAACCCGTTCGAAGGCGTCCAAGAATGAACGCGCCCGCCGAACAGCGCACCGAGGAATGGCGCATGGCGCGCGCCGGCAACCTGACCGCGTCAGTGTTCAAGGATGTCATCGCGACCAAGCGCGACGGCAAGCCCACGGCCGAGCGTGCCAAGCTGATGCGCGTGAAGGCGTTTGAACGGCTGGCCGGCCTGCCTCAGCACGAACTGGGCGGCAAGGCGCTGGCCTGGGGCAAGGATCTGGAAGACGCTGCCAACGAAGCCTATATGGTCACCACCGGCGGAATCATCGTTTCGTCGCCGTTCTTGGTCCACCCTCAATACGACTTCATCGGCGCATCGCCGGACGGCCTGGTGGGCAGCGACGGCGGCGTCGAGATGAAGTGCCCCCACGACGAAGCCGTCCACATCCAAACCTGGCTGGAAGGCATGCCGGCCGATCACATGGCGCAGGTGCAGGGAAACATGCTGGTCACCGGCCGCCAGTGGTGGGACTTCATCAGCTACGACCCGCGCATGGCCGAGCCCTGGCGCCTGTACGTGCAGCGCATCCCGCGCGACGAGGCCTACATCACGACCCTGCTGACCGCCCTGCTGCAGTTCGAAGCCGAGCTGCGCGCGATGGTCGACACCCTGCGCCGTAAGGCCGCCTGATCCCTCCCCCAGCCCTAGGAGCAATCCCGCATGTTCTCGATCACCGAGCAAACCGCAACCCTGGCGCACATCAACGTGCGCACCGAGCGCCACGGCGAAGAGCCGGCCGGCGCTGCTGATCTGAAGATCCAGTACACGGCCGGCAACGGCGGCCTGTCCGAGTTTCACCCGCGCCTGCGCCATGCCCTCTACAAGGCTGAGGAAAACCCGGACCAGGCCAGTGTCGAAGGCGTGCACCCCGAGCCGACCGTGCGCGTGTTCGGCGACCTCATCGAGAAGATCCGCCTGAAGCATGAGCTGGTGGGCGCCAAGGTCGTGATCGACTTCGGCCTGGGCGGCGATTCCGACATCGAGCTGGACCCGGCCGACGTTGACGGCTTCGCCCTGGAATTGATGGAAGGCGGCAGCGTGATCACTACCTTCCGCGTGAAGTGCCACCCGAGCGGCGAGCAGGTGAAAAAGCTCTACGAGGTGCTGGGCAACGACATCACGATCAGCATCACGCCGGCGGCCGAGAAACAAGGTTCGCTGGGCCTGAGCCTGGAGCCGGAGACGGCGTAACGATCAATGGCCGGCCCGGCGGCGGGGCTTCCCCTCCCTGAGCCATCCCCACCGCTGCCGGTGCCCGGCCTCCTTATTCCGAGAACGACCATGATCCCCGCCATGAACCGCCAGCAGCGCCGCATGCTGGAAAAGCAGCAGGCCCGCGTGCGCGCCACGCGCCGGCCTGAGCGTCCGGCCCGCCTGCCCATGCTGATCAAGACCCAGCAGACCCTGGCGCCGCTGGAATCGCTCATCGACCAGATCGACCGTGACGGTACGGTGACGACCGATGACCGCGGCGTGCCGATCTTCCACTGTGTCGCGGACGGCGAATGGTACGCCAGCGCGCCGGCGCTCGCGGGCATGGCCGACTTCTTCGACATGTGGGCCGTGCGGCACGGGCGCGCGTTCAAGGCCGGGGCCCTGCGGCAGCTCGCCAAACGGCTGGAGGTGGGCATGCCCATCGACATGCCGCTGCTGGCCGCCCTGCGCGCCGAGATCCCCACCCTGCGCAGGATCGGCGCCGGCCTCGACCAGGCCGACGCTACCGACCTGCTGCAGCAGACGCGGATCCTGGCTGAGATGGAGGCGCGGCCGTGAACACGAAATCAGAACTTCGGCAGATCTTCCAAACCAAGGGTATGGCGCTGATCAGCTTCGTCGGTCCGCAGGACCTCATTGCCGTTTCCCAGCGCCTCAACACGCACGGCACGCCCGCGGATTTCGGTACCGCCAACGGTATGCCAGGTGAAGACCTCATTGCCGGCTTGAATCTCATCAACAACGTCTATTGCGTCTGCTTCCACGACGGCACCGATCAGACCGCCTCCTTGTGCATCCACCTGGGCCCATCGCACGTGCGAAACCTCATCGGACATGGAATCTCTGCGGACTGCGGAAATCACGTAGATCGACATATCGCCCTCCCATTGTTGGCAGGGAAATCGTACCCCAACCCCTTGGAGCTGACATGACCACCACCCTCCCCGCCGGCTGGAAGCTGGTACCGATTGAGCCCACGCCGAAGATGGTCGATGCGACATGGAATGATCCGATTGATCGCGATGGTGGAATAGAGAGCCAGAACACTCGCAACCGCCGAATCTACGCCGCCATGCTCGCCGCCGCTCCCACCCCTCCCGCCACCACCCAGGACGACACCCTGGCGCGCACGGGCAACACGGCAGACCACCAGGAAGGCTGGTTCGCCGGGGTTGATCATGGACGGGCCGAGGCGCGGGCCAGCACACAGGACGATGCGAAGGACGAGCGAAGCGCGACTTACGGCATGACGCTTGGCGAACGCATTGCGCACGTTGGCGGCCGGACAAACGCGCAGAGCTATACCGAGTTCGGCAGCCCGATGGCCGTCAATGCTCTGATCCAGCATGTGCTGCGTGATCTCGACTGGACGCGCCAGGATGATGACGGCGCGTACCAGGCCCGCTATCGGCTACCAGGTGGCCAGTGGTCAAGCTGGGGCCACGTCGTGTGCGGCGTGAAGGGGCACGAGCAAGAGTTGCGCTATCTGCCCGGCGCACGGAGCCCTGCCGCTCCCGCTGCTGGCGATGCGCGGGGTGCGGCAGTTGGCGCAGCGATAGAACGCGCATGTGCCGAGCTGCCATTCGGCTACAGCATCGAAATGTTCGTAGAGGCCGGTTACGGCGGCGCGCGCCTGGTTGACCCCGAGGATGGGGAAATCGACCTTGACCAAGACGAGCGCGACCTCGCCAAAGAAATCAACGCAGGCATCGACGCCGCCATTGCCGCCCAGCAGGGCAAAGGGGACGGGGCATGAAGACGATCCAGCTTATCGATGTTGTACACGTGGAGGCCGCCGCCCAGGAAATGGCGAAGTACGCAGAGTCGTGCCGGCGTGCGGCCAAGGACGTGCCGATCCTGGCCGACATTTACACCGCGCAGGCGTTATCCGGAGATATGGCCGCCCGCTACCTGCGGACGATCATCGAGCGGCATGGACGTATCGCGGGCGCCTCTCAGCAGCAGGAGGGGTGATGGCGATCAGCAAAGCCGAGCGCGCCCGCGTGTTCGCCATGTTCGACGGCAAATGCGCGTACTGCGGCCAGCTTCTGCCCGAGCGCTGGCATGTCGATCACCTGGAGCCGGTGCAGCGCGACCTGAAGATGGTTCGCGGGGAGCGGTCCTGGAGGCTCGTCAGCGGGGCACCCCTGCGGCCGGAGCGAGACGTGCCTGAGAACTACATGCCGGCGTGCCCACCCTGCAACATCGACAAGCACGCAATGAGCCTGGAAGCCTGGCGCGTGAAGCTTCAGCGCACCTGCAAGGTGCTGACCGACAACTACCCCACCTATCGCCACGCCTTGCGTTTCGGCCTGGCCGTTGAAACCGGCGCTCAGATCATTTTCCACTTTGAGCGCGTGGCCGCAGAAGCGGCAAAGGATGCAGCATGACCGACCACACCCCCGCCGCCCAGGCGGCCAACCCTGATTTCGTAGGGACTGAGTTGCGCGGCATCATCGACGTGGCCGGCGACAGCCCCACCGTAATCGTCAGCGTAGAGCGCATGCGCTTGTGGCTGTCCAAGCTGCGCGCCCCTGTAGCCTCAGCCGAAGTCATGGACGCGTTGAACTGGGTGGACGACTTCATAGCCCGCTGCAATCGCGATGATCGCGGTTCCTGCGAATCTGTCAACGTCCTGCGCGCCGCCCTGGCAAGCGCCCCGGTAGCCGGGGAGGCGCAGCCGGTAGCGTATCGGGCCTGGTTTGACCAGGACAGCGGCGCACGATGGCTGTTCACGCTCTGGCCCGAAGAGGAACGGCTCGACGTGCAATGGGAACCACTCTTTGCCGCGCCCCAGGCCAGCGAGGCGGTACCAACGCTCCCGCGAGGCTGGCAACTCGCGCTGAACCTCGCCATCGACGCCATCGAGAACGCCGCTCCGGCGGGCCAAGACTGGCCAGTCAACTGGCCGGCCATTCTGCACGGCCTCGTCGAGCTACGCGCCGCCCTGTCCGCGCAACCGGGCGCGCAGAAGGAGAGCCGCGATGCAGAGTGACCGCGAATTGCTGGAGCTGGCGGCGAAGGCGGCTGGCATCGACGGCGAATACAGGCAGCTTCTGACCGGCGACGGGATATCTCGGCGTGGAGTAAGCGAACGCCCGTGGAACCCGCTCACCGACGACGGCGACGCGCTGCGGCTGGCCTGCGAACTTCGAATACACGTGGGGTTCTTTCGCGGGATGGTCGCCGTTCAAGGCCCTAAAGGAGGTCAAAAATCTGTCCCAATTCGTGAGAATGGAGCAGGAGAACCTACTCGCCGTGCCATCGTTCTTGCTGCCGCCGAGATCGGTATTCAGACGAAGGAGGTGAATGATGCCAACTAAGACCTATCCACTGAAGATCGAGAACGTGGGCGAGGACACCTATATCCTCATGTCCCGAGGCCACCACGACCCGCACGAGTTCATGCGGCAAGCACGCGCCGATGGCTACGACTGGCCCGTTGGCATGCCCAAGCACTATTGGACGAAGCGAATACCTGCGGCTCCCAGCTCCGGATACACCTGTCACTACGTGATTGTTGACCAGGGCACACGCGGAGCCTTCCCGACCACCTACGCGCATGAGGCATATGGTGCAGACCAGTACGAGGCCCTATGCGCCCGGGCCCACCCCGACAACAAGGACGGAGGCGCGGTGTATGGCTGAGAACTGGAACCAGGAAATCGAGCGGCTGAGGAAGGAGCTGGAGGCGGAAAAGGCGAAAGTGGCGATCCTGCGCCGCGCCATCATCAAGCATCAGTGCCGCTCGTTCAATTCGGACCACCCGGCGCTCGCCAAGGCGCTGGCCGCCACCGACAACAAGGAGCAGTAATGGCACACGCAGCCCAACACCAAGCACCGGTCGCGGCGCCCACGGCGCAGGCCGCGATACACCCTGACGGCCTGTACCGCTGGGGGCAATTCGCGGCGCTCATGCCATTTTCGCGGGAGACCTGGCGCCACCGCATTCTGCAAGGCCGCGCGCCGCGCCCCGTGTCGCAGTCGCCAAACTGCTCCGCGTACCGCGGTGCGGATATTCTGGCCTGGCTGGCAGATCCCGATGGCTACCAGGCCGCTTCGAAGAATTGAGGATGCAATGGCACGTCAAGTAGTACCTCTCACAGATCCCAAGTGCCGCCTGGCAAAGTTCAGCGCGACCGGAGGCAATAAGCTGTTCGACGGTGGAGGCCTATTCCTGGAACTGTTGCGCTCCGGCGCCAAGAAGTGGCGTATGCGCTATCGCAGCCCGCAGTCGGGCAAGGAAAGCATGCTCACCTTCGGGGACTACCCTGCGGTGCCGTTGGCCCGTGCCCGCGCCGAGCGCGCGCGCGTCGACGAGCTGCTGGCGCAGGGCCTGGATCCGGTCGCACACCGCCTTGAGGTAGTGCAGGCCGAGCGGGCCGACGCCGAGCGCCAGTTCCAGGCGGTGGCGGCCGAACTGCTCGCGCTCAGGCTACCTACATGGAGCGCGGGATACCACACCAGGATTTCGAACACGCTCAAGAACGACGCCTATCCCTACTTCGGCGCCGATGCGGTTGACGCAATACCCGGCAAGGTCGTCTTGGATGCCGCGAAGCGCATCGAAGCCCGCGGCGCGCCCGACATGGCCGAGCGGTTCCTCAGCGCCGCCAGCATGGTCTTTCAGTACGCAGTCGGCACCGGCCGTGCGCCGGCGGATCCCACCCAGGGGTTGAAGCGGTTTCTGGATCCGCGCGCGCCGGTCAAGCACTTCCCGCACGTCGACGAGGCCAGCCTGGGCACACTCATCGCGCGCGTGAAGAATTACCACGGGCGGCCAGAAACGCGCATTGCCATCCAGATCATGATGCACACGTTCCCGCGCACCAATGAGCTGCGCTGGGCGGAATGGACAGAACTGGACAGGACGGGCGCCCTGTGGCGAATCCCGGCGGGCAGGATGAAGGGAACGCTTGTCACCAAGGAAAATGGGACCGACCACATCATCCCCCTGTCGCCTCAAGTGCAGGAGCTTCTTGACGAGCTGTTTAAGTACACCGGGCGGTACCGTCTGATGTTTCCAGGCCTGCGCGACCCGGCCAAGATACCGATGAGCGCGGAAACCATCAATAAAGCGCTCAAGATCCTGGGCTTCGAGGGCGAGCAGACTGGCCACGGTTTCAGGGGCCTGGCTTCCACAATCATGAACGAGCGCAGCGGCGCGCGGCCCGAAGTCATCGAGCGGCAACTGGCGCACAAGGAGCGCAACTTAATCCGCCGAGCATATAACCATGCTGAGTATCTGGATGAGCGCCGGCAGCTCATGCAATGGTGGTCGGATTATCTCGACAGCTGCGCAAAACCGTTGGAAAAGTGAGGGTTCGGGGGCCTACCCTTATTCTGTTCAGCCCTACCCTCATTCCTACCCTTAAATCTCTTGGCGCTACTTGGCACCACTTTGCAGCCAGAAAAGCAAAAAGCCGCGAAGTCAATGACTTACGCGGCTTTTGAGGCGGTGCTTGGCACCACTTTGCAGGAATTTGGTAGGCGGTATTGGAATCGAACCAACGACCTCCACGATGTCAACGTGGCGCTCTAACCAGCTGAGCTAACCGCCTGCAAAGAAGAAGAATTATATAGTGCTTTTTTAAACTATGCAAATCGTCTGGCAAGATTTTTTGCATTATCTATTGCGCTTCGAAGTTTGCGGCGTTTGCGAGGTTTACTTTCGCATGCCTTCAAGCTTGTCTGCGCAACGCGTTTTGAAGTGCCAGTTCCTGAGAACCTTGGACGCCGCTTTTCAGCCTTGCCCCACTACTTCAAACCGCCTGCACCGCACTACTAATTTCCCTTCAGCTTCGCGTCTGCCGCTTGCGCCGCAGCAACGAAGAACGAGATTCTATCAGAACTTTTAATTCCTTGCTCAAGCTCCACGCCGCTACTTACATCGACCGCCCAAGGCCTGACCAATTCCACGGCCTGCCCGACGTTTTCCGCGTTCAAGCCGCCCGACAGGATCAGGGGCCGAGACACCGGATCGGCCCTCACTTCGTCAAGCAACGCGTAGTCGAAACCATGACCGCTGCCACCGTAGCCCGCGCTGTAGCTGTCGAACAGCCAGCCCGCGGCTTCGCCATAGGCGCGGCATGTGGAGGCCAGGTTTTCCGCGGTGTCCAGGCCGGGCGCGCCGGCACGGAATGCCCGCAAAAAACGATGACCGTAGTGCGCGCAGTCCTGCGGCGTTTCATCGCCATGGAACTGCAGCAGCTCCGGCTTGACCTGGTCCAGCACGGCCTGCACCTCGGCCTCTTGCGCATTCACGAACAAGGCCACCACGTCGACAAAGGCGGGCACCATGCGCCGCAACTGGGCTGCGCGCGTCGGCGTCAGGCAACGCTTGCTCTTGGGGTAAAACACAAAGCCGATCGCATCGACGCCCGCCGCGACGGCGGCGTCGATATCCTGTTCCCGGGTCAATCCACAGATCTTGATGCGTGTGCGCATGAAACTCTTCGCTGGCTTGGCCGCCCTGCGCGGCCGGTCGAATCAGTATATCCGGCGTGCAGGCAGCGCCTACGCGCCGGGCTGACCCACGGTGGCCACGAGATTGTCGAAGCTGCCCTCGGCCAGACGGAACCAGGGCGTTTCCTTGTCGCGAAACGCCGCCATGCTGTCGTACAGCTTCTTGAACATGGGATCCTTGGCGCTCATTTCCTGGTAGGCGGCCAGCGAGGCTTCGTAGCTCGCCTGCAGGACCGGCTTGGGAAACGCTTTCAACTGCGCGCCGCGCGACACCAGTCGGCGCAGCGCGTCCGGATTGCCCGCGTCGTACTTGGCGATCATGTTGGCAGTCGCCATACGGCATGCCAGCGTCAAAGCGGACTGATACGGCTTGGGCAGTTCGTCGTAGGCGTCCTGGTTCACATACAAGGATAGCTGCAGCGTGCCCGCCCACCAGCCCGGAAAGTAGTAATTCCTGGCAACTTTATAGAGCGCCAGGTTTTCATCGTCATAAGGGCCGATCCAAGCCACGGCGTCCACGACGCCCTGCTCCAGCGCGGCATAGGCTTCGGCCACGGGCACGTCCACGGGCGTGGCGCCCATCCGCGCCAGCACATGGCGGGCGAACCCGCCGGCCTTCACCTTGAGCCCGCGCAGGTCGTCCACGGTCTTGATTTCCCCGCGAAACCAGCCGCCCATTTGCGCGCCGGTATAACCGCAGGGAAAGTTCAGGATGTTGTACTTGTCGAACAGCACGCGCGTGAGCGCCAGGCCTTCCCCCTGCGTCATCCAGGCGTTCATCTGCCGCGTGTTCAGGCCGAACGGCACGCCGGCGTCAAAGCACAGCGCGGGGTCGACATCGAAGTAGCGGGTCGACGCCGTATGGCCACAATCGACGACGCGATGCTGCACGGCTTCCAGCACCTGCCCCGGCTGCACCAGGTCGCCGGCGGGAAAGATTTCGATGCTGAAGCGCCCGTCCGTCACCTCGTTCACGTAACGCGCCACGTCTTCGGCGCCGGCGAACAAGGTGGGAGACTCGTTGGGAAAACTGGAGGCCAGCCGCCAAGCGACCTTGGCTGGGGCTGCCACCACCGCCGGCGCTTCGGGCGCGGCGGCCGGAGCGGGCGGCGGGCTGGGCGGAGCCTCTTGCGGTCCCGCTGGCGGCGCCGACGGGGCCGGGCTGGCGTTTTCCTCGGCCAACGGAACTTCCTGCGCGAACGCCGGAGCGACCAGAGCGGCGCCGCCCAGGGCGGTCTGCTTCAAAAACGCGCGGCGTTGCATGGCAAAAGCCTCCATCGGATACGGGCAGGCATCGCCGTTGCCGGCGGCATCCCTAATAGGTTTGAGTAAACGGCGACAGCAACTGCGATCCCCCGTCGAGCTCATCCAGGCCGAACTCTTCCGGATAATCGATGGCGGACAGGTACAGCCCATCGGGTGCGAAGGTCGGCGCGCCCCGCTTGCGGTCGCGCCAGGACAGCAACTGCGCCATCCAGTCCACCGATTCGCGCCCTTGCCCGATCTGCAACAGCGCGCTCATGATGTTGCGCACCATATGATGCAGGAAGGCATTGGCCTTCAGCGTGAACACCAGGAACGGCCCGCGCTCATCGATATCCAGCCGGTAGAGATGGCGCACAGGATGCTTGGCCTGGCACTGCGAGGAACGGAAGCTGGAAAAATCGTGCTCGCCCAGCAAGGCATTCGCCGCGGCCCGCATGGCATCGACGTCCAGCGGTTGAAAGCACCAGCCCGCCCGGCCCGCCCATAATGCCGGCCGCACCCGGCCGCGCCATAACAAATATACGTAGGTACGGGCGCGCGCGGAAAACCGCGCGTGGAATTCGTCCGATACCGGCTGCGCCCACTGGACTGAAATGCTGGGAGGCAGGAAAGCATTCACCCCCCGGACCCAGGACTCCAACCGGCGGTCGAGTTCAGTGTCCAGATGGATCACCTGCATCGCGCCGTGCACCCCGGTATCGGTGCGGCCGGCGCAGATCGTCGCCACCGGCCCTTCCACACCACAAAAACTGCCCAGGGCGGCCTCCAACGTGTCCTGCACCGTTTGCCGATGCGGCTGTGTCTGCCAACCCTGCCAGGCGGAGCCGTCGTACGCCAGCCCCAATGCAACTCTAGACATGTATCAAACCCGTGGCCCGCCGACACGGTGCGGTTCGTCCGTGGGCGGTTCGTCCAGGTCGAGATTGATGCTTCCGAGCTTGCGGTTCAGCGCCGCCGTATCCAGCGCTGGCTCGTTGAATTCGTAGGTTTCCTCGTCATCGTCCCCGCGCCGCGCACCGGCCCGGCGCAAGAGCCAGGCAATCGCGAATGCGATCAGCGCCAGCACTGCAGTGACGATAACGAGCAGATTGTCGGCCAGCCACCCGGGCATGTCCGAAGCGGAATCCTTGCCTGCCGGCGTGCCAGCGGCCTGATCTGGCGTAGATGCCCCAGAAGCGCCTGGGGCGTTCGAGGTGTTCGCAGGTCCTGCCGACCCTGTTGCACCGGGCGTACCCGCTGCGCCCGGAGAGCCCGGCGTACCCGACGCGCCTGTCGCGCCCGAAGCGCCTGTTGCACCAGAAGCGCCTGTTGCACCAGAAGCGCCTGTTGCACCAGAAGCGCCTGTTGCACCAGAAGCGCCTGCCGCACCCGAAGTGCCCGCCGCGCCAGACGCGCCTGTTGCACCCGAAGCGCCTGTTGCACCCGAAGCGCCTGTTGCACCCGAAGCGCCTGTTGCACCCGAAGCGCCTGCCGCTCCCGAAGCGCCTGCTGCACCCGAAGCGCCTGTTGCACCCGGAGCGCCTGTTGCACCCGAAGCGCCAGTTGCACCCGAAGCGCCTGTTGCACCCGGAGCGCCTGTTGCACCCGAAGTGCCTGCCGCGCCCGGCGACGCCGCAGTACCAGGAGCGCCACCAGCGGCGCCTTGCTGTGCCACCGCCTTGTTCAAATCGTCGACGTTGCTTTGCAACTGGCTCACGCGCCCCTGGACATCGGCCATGGCGCGCTCAGTCGACGTCTTGGCATCGGCCTGCGCCTCTGCTTGCGCCGATGCGCTGTCTTGCGCCTGCCCCGAGGACAGCCGCACGCGATCCTGCGGCGGCGATGCGCTGGCCGCCCCGGCATCAGCAGGAGGCGCGACGCTGCCCGAAGCCGCGCCCTGCCCCTGGACCACGGACGGATTCGCGCCGGCCGCCGCGCCGATGCGGGCGCGGTACTTCGCGAACGCCTCGGCATGTTCATTGAAGATGCGCCGCGCCTCGGCCGGATCCACCGCGCGCACGGTAGCCGCATCGGGAATCGTCAGCCTCTGGCCGGCTTTCACCAGATTCATATTGTTCTGGATGAAGGCCTCGGGATTGGCGTGCCACAGGGCCACCAGCATCTGATAGACCGATGCGTTGGGCACCGCATTGCGCTGCGCGATAGCGAAAAGATTGTCGCCGGACTTCACGTTGACCGAACGCGATCCCGCCGCGCGCCCCGGCGTGCCGACCGCAGCCGGCGTCACGTCGGCCGTCGTGCCGCGCAACGGCACCAGAATGCTGACCTGCACCTGGCGCTGCCCGGAACTGGAGTTGATATTCAGCAGCAGATCAACCGCGCCGCTGGCCGGCGGCTGCGAGGCCCGCACGCGCAGATTCTTGCGCGTGGCGTCCAGGCCGTCCTCGACCCGGACCACCATGCTTGCCAGTGGAACCGGCGGCTTCAGACCTGCGCGTTGCCAGGAGGCCTCGTCAGCCACCGACACCTTGAGCGATGCGATTTCCTCGGGCGTGAGCTCCTGCAATCCCACCACCGCCTGCAGCGGCGCGCCCGGCACGGAAACCACCCGCGAATGCCCCACGCGCATGGCCATGGCGGTACTGCACACGCTTGAGCCAATCGCCAGCGCAATCGCCCACTGCAGGGCTTTTAAACGGCGGGCATGCTTCACTTGGCGCGAACGCTGGGTCATAAGCTGGAATTCCGTCTTGTAGTCGACTTGCGGGCTGGAGCCGGCTCACGCCATATCGGTGAGAACAGGCATCAATTCACGGGAAAAGTGTAATGGATCATGCGCATTTCACAAACCTGAAAGGCCCGGCCGCGTTTGCTGGCGGGCCTGTCCGCCGATACAGCACAGACTCTGCGCAAACGGCAAGGGCACCCTGAGGTGCCCTTGCTTGCCTTGCGCGCCTGGTCAGGCGGCTCCGAACGCCGCCTGCGACGGCATCAGGCTTCGGCCAGCGCAATGCGCAGCATGCGGCGCAGCGGCTCGGCGGCGCCCCACAGCAACTGGTCGCCCACGGTGAAAGCGCCCAGGTATTGCGAGCCCATCGACAGCTTGCGCAGGCGACCCACCGGAATGTCCAGCGTGCCGGTAACGGCGACCGGAGTCAGCGCGGAAACCGTGGCTTCCTTGGTGTTGGGCACGACCTTCGCCCACTGCGTGCCTTCGGCGATCAGCGCTTCGATCTCGTCCAGCGGCACGTCGCGCTTGAGCTTGATGGTCAGCGCCTGGCTGTGGCAGCGCATCGCGCCGATGCGCACGCACAGGCCGTCGATCGGCGTGGCGGGCGTGCCGAAGGCTGCGCCGCGGCCCAGGATCTTGTTGGTCTCGACCTCGCCCTTCCACTCTTCCTTGGACATGCCGTTGCCCAGATCCTTGTCGATCCAGGGAATCAGGTTGCCGCCCAGCGGCACGCCGAAGTGCTCGTGGGGCAGCGCCGGGTCCTTTTGCTTGGCCAGCACGCCGCGGTCGATTTCCAGGATGGCCGACGCGGGATCGTCCAGCAGCGACTTGACCGATTGATTGATCTCGCCGAACTGGGTCAGCAGTTCGCGCATGTGTTGCGCGCCGCCGCCGGAAGCCGCCTGGTAGGTCATGGAGGTCATCCATTCGACCAGGTCGTTGTTGAACAGGCCGGCCAGGCCCATCAGCATGCAGCTGACCGTGCAGTTGCCGCCGATGAAGTTGCGCACGCCGCGCTTGAGCGCCGCGTCGATGACCGGACGGTTGACCGGATCCAGCACGATGATGGCGTCATCGGCCATGCGCAGGGTGCTGGCGGCATCGATCCAGATGCCGTTCCAGCCTGCGCCGCGCAGCTTGGGATAGACCTCGGAGGTGTAGTCGCCGCCTTGCGCCGTCACGATGATCGGCAGTTTTTTCAGAGCGTCAATGTTGTAGGCGTCTTGCAGCGGGCCTGCGCCAGTGGCCCAAGTGGGCGCGGCGCCGCCAGCGTTGCTGGTGGAGAAAAACACCGGTTCGATCAGTGCGAAGTCGTTCTCGTCGCGCATGCGTTGCATGAGCACCGAGCCGACCATACCGCGCCAGCCGACAAGGCCTACTGCTTGATTCATTTCAATCGCTCTTTAAAGGTGTGGAGACTAGGGTCCAGGGGAAAAAGCCGTGCAATTCAACAATTTATCAGAATGCACGGCCGGATGTTGCGGCGCAGCTAGAAATAATAGGGGCCGCAATGGATACAGGGCGCTTTCGAGGCGAGGCCACAACAGCAAAACAAGGGGCGGCCCAGCCGGGCCACCCCTTGTTTTACGGTGCTTCAACCGCCACGCGCGCTAGCGCCCGGCGGCTCGATCCCGAGAAGATCAGGCCAGCGCCTTGAGCACCGCGTCGCCCATCTGCGCCGTGCCGACCTTGGTCGTGCCCGGTTCGAAGATGTCGGCGGTGCGCAGGCCGTCGGCCAGCACGCGGCGCACGGCGGCCTCGATGCGGTCGGCCTGCGGCGCCAGATTCAGCGAATAGCGCAGCAGCATGGCCGCGGACAGGATGGTCGCCAGCGGATTGGCGATGCCTTGGCCGGCGATATCGGGCGCGGAGCCATGGCTGGGTTCATACAAGCCTTGGCCGCCTGCGTTCAGCGAAGCAGAAGGCAGCATGCCGATCGAACCGGTCAGCATGGCGGCTTCGTCGGACAGGATGTCGCCGAACAGGTTGCCGGTCACGATTACGTCGAACTGGCGCGGGTTGCGCACCAGCTGCATCGCGGCGTTGTCGACATACATGTGCGACAGCTCCACGTCGGGATACTCGCGCGCGACTTCGATGACGATGTCGCGCCAGAACTGCGAGGTCTCCAGCACGTTGGCCTTGTCCACGCTGCACAGCTTCTTGTTGCGCTTGCGGGCCGATTCGAAACCGATGCGCGCAATGCGGCGCACTTCGGATTCCGCATAGCGCATGGTGTCGTAGCCTTCGCGTTCGCCGGCGAAGGCGCCGTCGGGTGAAGAACGTACGCCGCGCGGCGTGCCGAAATAAATGTCGCCAGTCAGCTCGCGGATGATCAGGATGTCCAGGCCGGACACGATCTCGGGCTTCAGCGACGAGGCGCTGGCCAGTTCCGGATACAGGATGGCAGGACGCAGGTTGGCAAACAGGCCCAGCGCCTTGCGCAGGCCCAGAATGGCCTGCTCGGGGCGGAACTCGCGCGGCAGGCTGTCGTACTTCCAGTCGCCCACGGCGCCGAACAGCACGGCGTCCGATTCCTTGGCCAGATTCAACGTGGCCGGCGGCAGCGGATGTTCGAACGCATCGAAGGCGGCGCCGCCCACGGGCGCTTGCTTGATATCGAAGGACACGTCCAGCGCCTTCAGGACGCGCACGGCCTGTTCGACGATTTCCGGGCCGATGCCGTCACCCGGCAGGACTGCGATGTTGTGAGTCATACGAAAACGATCCTGTAATCAGAAGAATGGTGGCGTCAGGCGATGGGACGGCTTTCCAGCCACGGATGGCGGGCCAGGCGCTCGGCCTCGAAGGCGCGAATCTTGTCCGACTGGCGCAGGGTCAGCCCGATATCGTCAAAGCCGTTGAGCAGACAGTATTTGCGGAACGGTTCGATGTCGAAACCCATCTCGCGCCCATCCGCCGCCACCACGACCTGGCGGTCGAGGTCGACGCGCAGCTTGTAGCCGGGGAAAGCCTTCACTTCGTCGAACAGGCGCGCGACTTCCAGTTCCGACAGAACGATGGGCAAGAGGCCGTTCTTGAAGCTGTTGTTGAAGAAAATGTCGGCATAGGACGGCGCGATGATGGCGCGGAAACCGAACTGCGTCAGCGCCCAGGGCGCATGCTCGCGGCTGGAGCCGCAGCCGAAGTTCTTGCGCGCCAGCAGCACCGAAGCGCCCTGGTAACGCGGCTGGTTCAGCACGAAATCCGGATTCAGCGGACGCTTGCTGTTGTCCATGCCGGGTTCGCCATGGTCCAGGTAGCGCAGTTCATCGAACAGGTTCGGACCAAAGCCGGTGCGCTGGATGGATTTGAGGAACTGCTTGGGAATGATGAGGTCCGTGTCCACGTTTTCGCGGTCGAGCGGAGCCACCAGGCCTTCGTGAGTGGTAAATGCTTGCATGATGTCGGTACTCGGTGCGTGACGCTTAACGGAAAGTGCGGACGTCGACGAAATGGCCGGCGACGGCGGCGGCGGCGGCCATGGCCGGGCTGACCAGATGGGTGCGCCCGCCCTGTCCTTGCCGGCCCTCGAAGTTGCGGTTCGAGGTGGAGGCGCAGCGTTCGCCCGGTTCCAGGCGGTCGGCGTTCATGGCCAGGCACATGGAGCAGCCCGGCTCGCGCCACTCAAAGCCCGCCTCGATGAAGATCTTGTCCAGGCCTTCGCGCTCGGCCTGCTGCTTGACCAGGCCCGAGCCCGGCACCACCATGGCCTGGCGCACATTGGAGGCCACATGCTTGCCGCGCGCGACCGCCGCAGCCGCGCGCAGGTCTTCGATGCGCGAATTCGTGCAAGAACCGATGAACACGCGATCCACACGGATATCGGTAAGCGGCGTGTTGGGCTTCAGGCCCATGTACTGCAAGGCGCGTTCCATGCCGCTGCGGCGCACGTCGTCTTTTTCGCGATCGGGGTCCGGCACGCGGGAATCCACCGGCAGCACCATTTCCGGGGACGTGCCCCAGGTGACCTGCGGCTTGATGTCGCGGGCGTTGACTTCCACCACGGCGTCGAACTTGGCGCCCTCATCGGTATGCAGGGTACGCCAGTAGCCCACCGCCTGATCCCAAAGCACGCCCGTGGGCGCGAAGGGACGGCCGCGGAAGTACTCGACGGTCTTGTCGTCCACCGCCACCATGCCCGAACGGGCGCCGGCTTCGATGGCCATGTTGCAGACGGTCATGCGGCCTTCCACGGACAGCGAGCGGATCGTGCTGCCGGCGAACTCGATGGCGTAGCCCGTGCCGCCGGCCGTGCCAATGATGCCGATGATGTGCAGGACCACATCCTTGGCCGTACAGCCGAAGGGCAATTCGCCGTCGACCTTGATCAGCATGCTCTTGGCTTTCTTCATGAGCAGCGTCTGGGTCGCCAGCACGTGCTCCACTTCGGAGGTGCCGATGCCGAAGGCCAGCGCGCCCAGCGCGCCGTGCGTGCTGGTGTGCGAGTCGCCGCAGACCACGGTCATGCCGGGCAGGGTCGCGCCCTGCTCCGGGCCGATCACGTGCACGATGCCCTGGCGCAGGTCATTCATGCGGAATTCGGTAATGCCGTACTTTTCGCAGTTGGCGTCCAGCGTGTCCACCTGCAGGCGCGAAATCGGATCGTCGATGCCCTGGGCGCGGTTCAGCGTCGGCACGTTGTGGTCCGCCACCGCCAGGTTGGCGCTCGTGCGCCACGGCTTGCGGCCGGCCATCGCCAGGCCTTCGAACGCCTGGGGGCTGGTGACTTCGTGCACCAGGTGGCGGTCGATATAGAGCAGACAGGTGCCGTCTGATTCCTGGTGGACGACGTGGGCGTCCCAGAGTTTGTCGTAAAGAGTTTGGGCCATGGATGCGCTCTGCAAATAGACAATCCGGCTCGTGCCGCGCGCGGTTCAAACAATGATCCCCGGGCGCCAGCCACTGCGGCATGAGCGAATTATGCACAGGGTCTCAACCTAGTACAACTACACCTTATATACCAGTACTAACACTACCATGCTAGGACATGGCGAGGGTCACTTCGTCCTATTTCCACACCTCAATCGAACTGCAATCAAACAGTTACAGATACAAATTCAGGTATTTAAAACAGATACAAAATTATCAAACCGATATAATCGTTGTGCGCTGGATTCACCCAAACAACGAAATAAAGCGCAATAAACCGCATTTATCCTGCATTAAACCGGATCAAAAATCCGGGATATGGCGAAATTAGTGCAAATTCAAGCTAATTAAGAGATGATGCGCGAAGAAACTCAAACTGCCGACCGGAAAACTTCGTCAAGAATTAACAAATATTGACTCGTCAAATCTGACATTTCCACACAATATGGCGGCCATTAATTCCTAACTCGACTCGCGAATAATCACTATGGCTTCGTTTTTGCTCAAAAGCACGACTTCGGTCCTTGCCCTGGCATTCGTTCCTGCGGCATTTGCACAGTCAGCAGCTCCCGCCTCCGGGGCAGCTGGGGTCACACTGAACCAGGTCGTTGAGCAGACCCTGCTCAGCAACCCGGAAATCCAGGCCAAGTACCATGATTTCCAGGCTTCGCTGGAAGGCCAGGCCGTTGCCCGCGGCGCGTTCTTCCCGCAGATCAATGCGCAAGGCTATGTGGGCCGCGAGTACCGCAACAACGTGCCCGGAGTCGGGTCGCAAAGCTGGAGCCGTCCCGGCTACAGCGTGGAATTGCGTCAGCTGATTTTCGACGGCTTCCGTACGAGCAACGACGTCAAGCAAGCCGGCTTCGACAAGCTGGCGCGCTTCTATGACCTGTTGGCCACCAGCGACAACACCGCGTTCAGCGCAGTGCAGGCCTATATCGACCTGCAGCGCTACCGCGACATGGAACTGCTGGCCCGCCAGAACTACACCCTGCACGAAGAAACGCTCAAGCAGATCAACGAGCGCGCCGAATCGGGCGTGGGCCGCCGCGTCGACCTGGAACAGGCCGGCGGGCGCCTGGCGCTGGCCCAGACCAATCTGATGACCGAGACCGCCAACCTGCTGGACGTGCAGCAGCGTTTCCAGCGCGTCACCGGCGCCCTGCCCCCCGAAGCGATGCAGCCTACGCCCGATATCAGCGGCAAGCTGCCGGTCAAGCCCGCCGACTTCAACGAGTCGCTGCGCCGCAACCCCAGCTTCCTGTCCAAGCAGGCCGGGCTGCAGGCCGCGCAAGCGGGTGTCGCCTCGTCCAAGGGCGCCTTCTCGCCGAAGTTCGAATTCGTGGCCGCCACCGGCCGCGACCAGAACGATCCCACGCCGCAAAACCGCGACATCCAGAACTCCAGCGTCCAGGTTGTCATGAGCTACAACCTGTATCGCGGTGGATCCGACTCCGCCCGCGTGCGCCAGACCTCCGCGCAGTCCTATGCTGCGCGCGACATCCGCGACTACACCTGCCGCAATGTGCAACAGGACCTGGCCGTGGCTTGGAACAACGTCGCCAGCCTGAACCAGAAGCTGCCCTTCCTGCGCGACCACGAAGTGGCCACCACCAAGGTGCGCGAAGCCTACCGCCAACAATTCCAGATCGGCCAGCGTTCGCTGCTGGACTTGCTGGACACCGAAAACGAATTGTTCGAATCGCGCCGCGCCCTGACCAACGCGCTGTATGACCTGCAGATCGCGCAATACCGCTGGCTGGCGCTGTCGCACGCACTGCTGCCGGCGCTGTCGCTGCAGCCCGCGCGCAACGAAATGCCCGAGGAAAACGGCAAGCTGGAAGTCTCCGACGAAGTCATCAAGCTCTGCAATTCGACGATCCCCGACTCGGCCCGCCTGGCGCCCGTGCGCGTGCAATACAACGAGGGCAATCTGCCGCCCACGTTCATCCCGGTAAACTCGCCCAAGGCCAAACCCTAGGTGACGCAAGCGCAAGGAGACCATATGCAGAAACAGGGCAACGACTTCTCACAACTGGATGCGGACTTCGTCCGCGTCCTGGAAGACCTGATCGACGCGCTGATAGCCAATGGCACCTTGCGTATGACCGACCTGCCTATCCAGGCTCAACAAAAGCTGACCCAGCGCAAGCAACAGCGCGCGCGCCTCTCCGAACACCTCGACCTGCTGGATGACGAAGATGGACAAGTTATCTGAAATGGCGGCCCGGGAGTGGCGCGCGGACGCGCGCGCGGCGCATGACGACCCGCTGCTCGATTGCCTGGTTGAAATCACCCGGCTCCATGGCGTGACGGCGACGGCCCAGGCGCTGTCGGCCGGCCTGCCGCTGGAAGAACACAAACTGACGCCGGCATTGCTGCCGCGCGCCGCCGCGCGCGCGCAGCTCTCCGCCCGCGTGGTCAAGCGCACGCTGGACAGCATTTCGCAGGACCTGCTGCCCGCGATCCTGCTGCTCAACGGCGAACGCGCCTGCCTGCTGCTGAAGAAAGACGGCGAAAACTACGTCGTCAGCCACCCCGAACTGGGCGGCAGCTCGATGGAAATGAGTGCCGCGGAACTATCGGCGCAATACACCGGGCTGGTGTGCTTCGTGCGCCCGCAGTTCCGCTTCGACGCGCGCGCGCCCGAAGTCGCCAAGGTGCGCGAGCGCCATTGGTTCTGGGCCGCCATCATGGAAAACCGGCGCCTGTACCGCGACGCGCTGATCGCCGCCCTGCTGATCAACATCTTCGCAATGGCGATGCCGCTGTTCACCATGAACGTGTATGACCGCGTCGTGCCCAACAACGCCGTCGAAACGCTCTGGGTGCTGGCCATCGGCATCACGTTGGTCGTGATCTTCAACATGATCCTGAGCACCGCCCGCTCCCACGTCGTGGACAGCGCCAGCAAACGGGTCGACGTGCGCCTGTCCGCGCAGATCATGGAACGCGTGCTGGACCTGCGCATGGAGGGCCGGCCGGTATCGGTGGGATCTTTCGCCGCCAACCTGCGTTCGTTCGAATCCATTCGCGATTTCATCGCGTCAGCCACCATCACCACCCTGGTGGACCTGCCCTTCATTCTGCTGTTCCTGCTGGCGCTGGCCTGGATTTCGCCCTGGATGGTGCTGCCGCCGCTGGTCGCGATCGTGTTGATCCTGCTGGTATCGCTGGCCGCGCAAGCCCGCATGGAATCCCTCACCATGGCCTCCTACCAAGCGTCGTCGCAGCGCAACGCGACCCTGGTCGAGGCCCTGACCGGCCTGGAGTCCGTCAAGACGCTCAACGCGCAGGGATCCATCCAGCGCAACTGGGAACGCGCCACCGAGTACATCGCCCTGACCGGCGGCAAACTGAAGCTGATTTCGTCCTCGACGGTCGGCTTCGTGCAGGCCGTCCAGCAACTGGTGTCGATCTCCGTCGTCATCATCGGCGTCTACCAGGCCCAGGAATCCGCCATTTCCATGGGCGGCATCATCGCCGCCTCCATGATCGCCGGGCGCTGCCTGGCCCCGCTCGGCCAGGTCGCCGGGTTGCTCATGCAGTACCAGAACGCTCGCACCTCGCTGGGCTCGATCGACAACTATATGAAGCTGCCGATCGAACGTCCGGCAGAAGCCGAATTCCTGCATCGTCCCGTCTTCCATGGCGGCATTGAATTCCGCGACGTGACCTTCAGCTATCCCGGCAGCAAGCAGCCGGTGCTGAAGAAAGTGTCCTTCAAGCTGAAGCCGGGCGAAAAGGTCGGCATCATTGGCCGCATCGGCTCCGGCAAGACCACGCTGGAGAAGCTGGCCCTGGCGCTGTACCAGCCCACCGAGGGCGCAGTCTTGCTGGACGGCGTGGACGTGCGGCAGATCGATCCGGCCGACGTGCGCCGCGCCATCGGCCACGTGCCGCAGGACCCGCTGCTGTTCTATGGCAGCCTGAAGCACAACCTGGCGATGGGCGCGCCCTACGCTGACGACGCCAGCATCCTGGCAGCCGCCAACATGGCGGGCGTCACCGATTTCGCCAACCTGCACCCCGACGGCTTCGACATGGTCATCGGCGAACGCGGCGAGTCCCTCTCCGGCGGCCAGCGCCAGTCGGTGGCGGTGGCCCGCGCCCTGATCAACGATCCGCCCATCCTGCTGCTGGACGAACCCAGCAGCAACATGGATCACCAGAGTGAAGCGCAGCTGCGCAAGCGGCTGGGTGAAGCCAGCGCCACGAAGACGATCCTGCTGGTCACGCACCGCACCGCCCTGCTGGACCTGGTCGACCGCCTGATCGTGATCGACAACGGCCATATCGTGGCTGACGGTCCCAAGGAGCAAGTGGTCGAGGCACTGCGTCAAGGACGCGTCGGACGCGGAAGCTGAGGAAACCATGCTGAACAATCCTGGCGAAACCCGGCACGGCCTGTTTGGAAGCCTGTGGCGCATGCTGCGCGGCGTCTTCGTGTTCTTCTTCGACCGCTTGCTGGACGGCGCCGAAAAAGGCAAGCCCCAGCAACGCTCCGACTACGTCGGCAACGCCGAATGGGTCATCCATGAATCGCAGGCGCGCGGTTCGCGCATCCTGTTGTGGGTCAGCCTGCTGGCCACCGGCGGCCTGCTGCTGTGGGCCGGCACCGGCAGCATTGACGAAGTCGTCCGCGGCGAAGGCAAGGTCGTGCCCTCGCGCCAGGTCCAAATCATCCAGAGTCTGGACGGCGGCATCGTCGAAGAAATCCTGGTGCGCCCGGGCCAGGAAGTCGAGGCGGGCGAGATCCTGCTGAAGATCGACTCCACCCGGTTCGCCTCGTCGCTGGGCGAGAACAACGCCGAATACCTTTCCCTGCTCGCCAAGGCCGCCCGCCTGCAGGCCCTGGCCACGGGCGAACCCTTCGTGGCTCCCGAGGAAGTGCTGACGCAGGCGCCCGGGCTGGTGGAAATGGAGCGCAATGCCTGGCAAGCGCGCACCACTGAATTGAACGCCACGGTCAACGTCGCACGCGAACAACTCAAGCAACGCCAGGAAGATCTGCGCGAAACGATCGCCAAGCGCGACCAGGCCGCGGCCAGCTGCGGCCTGACCTCGCGCGAGCTGCAGGTGACCCGTCCCCTGCTCAAGAGCGGCGCCGTGTCCGAAGTCGACCTGTTGCGCCTGCAACGCGACGTGGCCCGCTACTGCGGCGAACAAAAAGGCGCCGAAGCCCAGATCGACCGCTTCCAGGCCTCCATCAAGGAAGCCGAAAGCAAGCTTCAGGAAGCTGAGCTGAACATCCGCAACCAGGCCCGTAACGAGCTCTCGGAAACCAACACCAAGCTGGCGACCCTGCGTCAAGGCAAGCTGGCGCTGGCCGACCGAGTAAAGCTGGCCGAGGTCCGCGCCCCGGTGCGCGGCACGGTCAAGACGCTGTTCAACAACACGGTCGGTGGCGTGGTCCAGCCCGGCAAGGACATCATCGAGATCGTGCCCAAGGACGACACGCTGCTGCTCGAGGTCCGCATCCAGCCGCGCGACATCGGCTTCCTGCATGCCGACCAGAAGGCAGAAGTGAAATTCAC
This sequence comes from Achromobacter sp. ACM01, assembly GCF_014851745.1. NCBI lineage: Bacteria > Pseudomonadati > Pseudomonadota > Betaproteobacteria > Burkholderiales > Alcaligenaceae > Achromobacter > Achromobacter sp. ACM01. The sequence continues at coordinate 3,678 of NZ_JACVAF010000007.1, read as the reverse complement.
GGCCTACGACTTCGCCATTTACGGCGGCCTCGAAGGCAAGGTGGAACAGATCGGCGCGGACACCGTGACCGACGAGAAAGGCAATTCCTACTATGTGGTGCGGGTCCGCACGGATCGCAGCACGGTAGGCGACAAACTGTTGCCCATCATCCCCGGGATGGTGGCGGAGGTTCATATCCTGACTGGCAAGCGCACGGTGCTGCAGTACCTGCTCAAGCCCATACTGCGCGCCAAGGCGAATGCCTTTACCGAACGTTAAAGGAGGGCTGCAAGGCCTTATGAAACCCGTTCCTGTCCTGTTGATTACGCACGACGACCTGTTGTGGCAGCATTGGCGCGGCCTGAATCCGGCCCGCTGGCTGGCGGCCCGCGGGCGCGGCCTGGCCGACCTGCAACGCTGGCGCGAACAGGGCCGCACTCTGGCGGTATTGGATGCGGACCTGCCCCGGCTGCCGTCCTGGCAGGATCCCATCTGGGCCGCGACCCTGGCGGACCTGCACGTGGTGGTCGCCAGCCCCAGTCCTAACGACGAGCAAGGCACCCGGGTGCTGGGCGCCGGCGCGCATGGCTATTGCCACGGCTATGCCTCGGCCGCCTCGCTGTCGCAGGCGCTGGAAGTCGTCGCCTCCGGCGGCATCTGGATGGGCCGTTCGCTGGTGTCGCGGCTGCTCAAGCTGGTCGCCGAGCGCGCCCAGGACGAGCACGCCTGGGATGGCGGCGTGCTGACCGAGCGTGAAATCACCGTGGCCCGCTATGCCTCCAGCGGCCAGGCCAATGCGCAGATCGCCGAAGCCCTGGGCATCACCGAACGCACGGTCAAGGCCCACCTGTCAGCCGTTTTCGAAAAGCTGGGCGTAACCGACCGCCTGCAGCTCGCCCTGCTCGTCCACGGCATATCTGCCCCCGCCGACGCCAAAATCAAAATTACTTCCTGATACTGTCCTTGAGGACAATATCCCGCGCCGGCGGCGCAATCTAGTATCTGGCCATCTTGGATAACTCCCTGAAACGGAACCAACATGGCCAACACCTCTCCCGCAGTCGTCAACGAAATCTCCGGTCGCGCGTGGATACGCAATAGCGACGGTTCCCTGACTGAACTGCATCAAGGCAGCAAGGTCCCCGCAGGCAGCGACGTGGTCACTGCCTCGGGCGCCACGGTTTCGCTTCAGGTCGAGAACGGCATGCCGATCGTCATCGGCGAAGGCCGCGAGGTTGCCGTGACCGGCGACATGACCGGCCCCCTGGCCGACCCGTCCGAAGCGGCTGTGGCTCCGCCCTCCGGCACCGACTCCGACCGCTTGCTGGCCGCCCTGCGCGACGGCCGCGACCCGTTCGATGAACTGGATCCCACCGCTGCCGTCGTGGCCGGCGGCGGCGATGCCGGCGGCAGCAGCTTCGTGCGCCTGGCCCGCATCCTGGAAACCACCACCCCGCTCGACCTGGCCTACCCGAACCCCAGCCGTGGCCAGGAGATCCTGCCCCGCCTGTCCGGCACCGGCGCCGGCGGCGACGATGAAGCCACTCCGGCCACCGTCAACACCCCGCCCAACGCGCTGAACGATACCGGCAGCGGCGAGCAGAACAGCCTGGTGCGCGGCAACCTGCTGCTGAACGACTCGGATCCCGATGGCGACCCGCTGGCGATCGTCTCGGTCAGCGGCCGCCCCATGACCCCGGCCGGCATCACGGTCAACGGCAGCAACGGCGGCACCTTCACGGTCCTGCCCGACGGCAGCTACGTCTTCAACCCGGGTAACGAATACGGCCACCTGGCCGTGGGCGAAACGGCCACCAGTACCGTTTCGTACACCATCACGGATCCCAGCGGCGCCACCTCCACGGCGAACGTCGTCGTGACGATCACCGGCACCAACGACGGCCCGGTGTCCACCTCCATCGCCGACACCTCGGGCATCGACGCCCAGACCGGCGTGAGCTACAACGTCTCCAGCCATTTCTCGGACCCGGACACCAGCGACAAGCTCACCTTTACCGCCACCGGCCTGCCGCCCGGCCTGACCATCGACCCGAACACCGGCATCATCACCGGCACCATCGACCATTCCGCCTCGCAAGGCGGCAACAATGGCGTCTACACGGTGACGGTGACCGCCACCGACCCGTCCGGCGCCACGACTTCCCAGGACTTCAACTGGGACGTCACCAACCCTGCGCCGACGGCGGCCGATGATAACGGCACCACCGACGAAGACACCACGCTCAACGTCAGCGCCCAGAACGGCGTCCTGTCCAACGACGTGGACCCGGACGGCGACACCCTGACCGTGTCGCAAGTCAACGGCGCCACTGGCAACGTGGGCACGCCGACGGCCGGCTCCAACGGCGGCACGTTCACCCTGAATCCCGACGGCTCGTACTCGTTCAATCCCGGCAATGCCTTCCAGCACCTGGCCGCGGGCCAGACGGCGACCAGCTCGATCACCTATACCGTCACGGACGGCCAAGGCGGCACCAGCTCCGCCACGCTGACGGTCGAAATCACCGGCACCAACGACGCGCCGACCGCAGTTGCCCTGCAGAACCAGGACAACATGGACGGCGATGTCGTCAACTACAACCTGTCCGGCTTCTTCAGCGACCTCGACGACGGCGACTCCCTGGTCTACTCGGTCGACCACATCCCCGGCGGCCTGAAGTTCGACCCCACCACCGGCACCTTCACCGGCCAGTTCGCCAACTGGGCGTCCGATCACACCAACACGGGCGTCAAGGGCGAGTATCTCATCACCGTCACCGCCACCGACAAGTCGGGCGCGACCGTCTCCCAGACCTTCGTCTGGACCGTGGGCAACCCCGTCCCGGTCGCCACCAATGACGAAGGCACCACCGGTGAAGACAAGCCCCTGGTCGTTGACCACGTTACCGAAGGCGTGCTGGGCAACGATCGCGATCCGGACGGCGACACCATCCGCGTTTCGCAAGTCAATGGCGCCGACGCCGACGTCGGCAAGCCTGTCGTCGGTTCGAATGGCGGCACGTTCACGCTCAACGCCGACGGCACGTACACGTTCAACCCCGGCACGGCATTCCAGTATTTGAATGACGGCCAGACCGCAACGACGTCGATCACGTACACCGTGTCCGACGCGCAAGGCGCGACCAGCACTGCCACCCTGACCATTACGGTCACCGGCCAGACCGACGCTCCTCCGGTGATCACGCCTGAAGACAGCGACGGCGATGTGACGGCGGGTCATAACAATGTGGCCGAAGCGTCTGGCGCCACGGTCACCGGTTCCGTGACCGTCTCCGCCGAGGCCGGCGTCGACAAGGTCACGGTGGGCGGCAAGGACGTCAGCAACGCCAGCGCCGCCAACCCGGTAGTCATCGCCACCGACAAGGGGGTGCTGACCGTCACCAATTACGACGCCGCCACTGGCAAGATCACCTACTCCTACCAGGAAACTGGCGGAGCCGCCGATCACTCCAATGGCGACGATTCGGTCCGCGACCTCTTCCAGGTTTCCGTTACGGACTTTGCCGGCGAGACCCGCAGCAATGACCTGGTCATCCAGATCACCGACACGGCGCCCGAAGCCAAGCCCGACACCGCTTCCGTCACGGAAGACACCGCACTGACCGCCTCCGGCAACGTCATCAGCGGCACCGGCGCCGACACCCTCGGCGCGGACGTCACCAACGTCGTGGGCGTGG
>NZ_JACVAF010000006.1:0-282321 GCF_014851745.1 Achromobacter sp. ACM01 | reverse complement strand
TGCTCGGCAACGTGACCGGAGCCGTGGGCGGCGCAACCGGCGGCGCCAATGGCGGACTGCTGGCGCCGGTGACGGGCCTGCTCGGCAACGTGACCGGAGCCGTGGGCGGCGCAACCGGCGGCGCCAACGGCGGACTGCTGGCGCCGGTGACGGGCCTGCTCGGCAACGTGACCGGGGCCGTGGGCGGTGCAACCGGCGGCGCCAATGGCGGAGCGTTGGCGCCGGTGACGGGCCTGCTCGGCGGAGTGACCGGAGCGGTGGCTGGCACGGCCGGCGGGGCTGCGGCGGGCGCGGGCGCCTCGGCCGGCACGAACGGCGGCGGCCTGCTGGGCGGGCTGGTCGGAGGCGTAAACGTCGCGGCCGGCGCCGGGGCCGGCGCGGGCGCTGCCGCAGGCGCACCCGCCGGTTCGGGAGGATCGGGCGGCACGAGCGGCGGCGCGGCCAACGGCGGACTGCTCGGTGGTTTGCTGGGCGGGGTGACGGGCAGCCTGACGGGCGGCACGGCGGCGGGCGGGTCTTCCGGCGGGACCGCCAACGGCGGCCTGCTGGGCGGACTGCTCGGCGGCCTGGCCGGCAAGAAGTAATCCATCGCAACCGCCAGGAACCCACATCATGCTGCAACAACAGACCTACTTTCACCACGAGCATGTGACCGGCATGGCTGAATCAGCAGTAAGCAACCGGCGGTCCGGCATGCTGGACGAAATCGTCCTGCTGCTGGGCCGGCAGTTCGCCGCCTACAACGCGGCATGCCAGTCGGCCCTGGCGGAGAAGCTGGGCATTCCCCTGGCGGATCTGAAGGCGCTGGAGCTGGTCATGGAGTTCGATGCGCTTCCAACCGGCCATCTGGCTCAGTTGATGGGCATCAGCTCCGGCGGCGCGACCGCCTTGATCAACCGGCTGGAGGCGGCCGGTTATGTCCAGCGCGGCCGCCACCCGCTGGACCGCCGGATGATCGTGATCCGGCCGGTCGAGGAATCGTGCCAGGCGCTGGCGCAGGAACGGCAGTGGATCGCCGAGGCCATCGCCACGACGGCGCGCGGGTATGACACCGCGGAACTTGAGGCAGTGCATGCGTTCCTGACGCGTTGCGGCCGCAGCCTGAAGCGCGACACCCTGGCCTGGCTGGAGACAGGCAGCGCGCATCAGGCCGGGTAGCAAGACGGCGGGGGCCTCCGCCCCCGCTGCTTCGAACGCCCGATCAGGCCGCTTCGCGCGGCCCGAAGTGCAGGCGCGGCACCGCGGCCAGCAACCTGCGCGTCATGTCCTGGCGCGGTTCGTGCAGAACCGCATCGGCCTGTCCCAATTCGATGATGCGCCCGCCGTCCATGACGGCGATGCGGTCCGCCAGATATTCGACCACGCCGAAGTTGTGCGTGATGAACAGGTAGGCGATGCCCAACTCTGCTTGCAGCTCGCGCAGCAGGTCCAGGATCTGGGCCTGCACGGAAACGTCCAGCGCCGATGTGGGCTCATCGCAGATCAACACTTTGGGCTCGACCGCCAGCGCCCGCGCAATGGCGATCCGTTGACGCTGGCCGCCCGAGAATTCATGCGGATAGCGCGCCAGGGTATTGGACGGCAGGCCCACACGCTCTATCAGCCTTGCGGCGTGCGTGCGGCGCGATTCCTTGTCCATGCCGCTGCGCAGGGACGCCAGCCCCTCATCCAGGATGTCGCCCACCCGCATGCGCGGGTCGAGCGAGGCATAGGGATCCTGGAACACGATCTGGATGTCCTGCCTCAGGCGCTGCAGCGTGCGCCGGTCCGCGGACAGCACGTCCTGCCCTTGCAGCATGGCCCGGCCTGAAACGCGCGCGCCGTCGATCAGGCGCAGCAGCGCCTTGCCCGTGGTGGTCTTGCCGCAGCCGGACTCGCCCAGCAAGGCCAGCGTCTCGCCCGCCTTCAGGGTGAAGGTCACGCCATCCACGGCCTTGACCCAGCTTGCGATGCGCCGCAGCGGCCCCTTGCGCACGGGGTAATGGACCTTCAGGTCCTGCACGTCCAGCACCACTGCCGCTTCGCCCGCCTGGGCGCTGGCGGCCAGCCGGGCCTCGTCGCGCGCCATGGCCTCGCGGCCGCTTGCCGTGAGCGGCGTGCCGCGCTTTTCAAACGTGGGGATCGCTTCGAACAACTGCCGCGCATAGGGATGTTTGGGTGCGCGGAAGAATTCCTCGGCGTCGGCGCTTTCAACGATCTCGCCGCCGCGCATCAGCGCCACATGATGGGCGACGTTCTTCACCACCGCGAGGTCGTGGGTGATCAGCAGCACCGCCATGCCCATTTCCCGCTGGATGTCGGCCAGCAGGTCCAGCACCTGCGCCTGCACCGTCACGTCCAGCGCGGTGGTGGGCTCGTCGGCGATGAGCAGCACAGGCTCGGCCGCCAGCGCGATGGCGATCATGACGCGCTGCTTCTGGCCGCCCGAGAACTGGAAGGGATAGTCGTCGATGCGCCGCTCGGGCTCCGGGATGCCTACCCGCCGCAGCCAGTCCACGGCTCGGGCGCGCGCCGCCGCGCCACGCAAGGGAGTATGGGCGATCAGCGTTTCGATGATCTGGTCGCCCACCCGCATGACCGGGTTCAGGCTGGTGGACGGCTCCTGGAAGATGATGCCGATGCGCCCGCCGCGCACGCCGCGCATGGCGCTTTCCGGCAGGCGGTTGAGGTCTTCTCCGTCCAGGTCGATCTGTCCGCCCACGATGCGGCCGGCGTCGGGCAGCAGGCGCAGGAGCGCCAGCGCCGTCATGCTCTTGCCGCACCCCGATTCGCCGACCAGCGCAAAGGTCTGGCGCCTGGAGATCGCCAGCTGCAGGCGCTTGACCGCATGCGTCATGCCGCTTTCGCCGGCGATATCGACGTCCAGGCCGTGCACTTCAAGCAAGGGAGCCTGGCTCATGGCGCATCTCCCGGACGGGACTGGCGCGTATCGGTCGCCAGGGCCGTACGCGGTGCGCGGCCGAACAGGCCGAACCGCGCCATGCGGCCAGGCTTGTAGCGGCGCGTACGCGGATCGAAGGCATCGCGCACCGCGTCGGCGAACAGGTTGGCGGCCAGCACCAGCGCCAGCATGAACAGGAATGCGGTCAAGAGGTTCCACCAGATCATCGGGTCTCGGGACATTTCCAGACGGGCGCCATCGATCATGGAGCCGAAGGAGTTCATGCTGGGATCCACGCCTATGCCCAGATAGGACAGCACCGCCTCGTACAGGACCAGGCCGGAAAATTCCAGCACCACGGTAATCAGGACCAGATGCGCCACATTGGGCAGCAGATGGCGGGTCATGATGCGCCAGTGCGAGACACCGAAGGCCCGCGCCGCCTGCACGTATTCCAGCTCGCGCAGCTTGAGGGTTTCGGCGCGCAGCAGGCGGCACAGCCCGGCCCAGCCCGTGAAACCCAGGATCATGCAGAGCAGGAACAGCCGCAGGTCGGCGCGCGCGGCCGAGGTGTCGAACAGGTCGGCGTGATTGTCGATGTACACCTGCATCATCAACGCGCAGGCGGCCACGAGCAGCACGCCTGGAATCGAGGTGATGGTGGTGTAGAGATACTGGATGCCGTCGTCGACCTTGCCCTTGAAATAACCGGCGGCGATGCCGAAGACGATGGCCGGCGGCAGCATGGCTATGGTGGTGAGGCTGCCGATGACCAGCGCGGTGCGGATGCTCTTGAGCGCCTGCCACAACACGTCGTTGCCGATGCGGTCGGTGCCCAGCGCGTGATAGCCGCTGGACAGGCCGGCCAGGGCGCCCGCCGTCAGGCACAGCAGCGTGAAGGTGACGGCCATGGCGCGCCAGGGCACGTCCGAAGCCGCCTCCTCGGCGGCCCTTGCGGCGCGCCGCCTGGCCAAGCCCGCATACATCAGCCCGATCACGACGGCGGACACCGCAAGCCCTGCGGCCAGGCCCAGCCCTAGCCGCTTGGCGACATCGCCCAGGTGGTCGCGATCGGCGTCCTCCAGATGCACGCCCGCCCCTCGCAGCCGGGGAAAGTCGCGCACCGGCTTGTCGTTGACGAGCATGGTTTCCTTGGTGAACTGCCGTATCGCCAAGGGCTCGGAATAGGTTTTTTCCGGCGTCGTCAGCACCGAGCCGGTGAGCAGCCCGTCCAGCGCCGAGCGCACCGCGGGCGCATAGGCCGGCGGTGCGTCGGCGGCCGCGCCGGGGGCCGGCGGCAGCAGCGGCCGGTAATGCACCGAGTCCAGCAGACCCACCACCACGAACGCGGCCAGAATCACCGCCGAGCACATGGCGGGCGTGTCGCGCGCCACGCGCGCCCAGGTCGCGCGCAGGTTCGGGCTGCGCCGCACATGCCAGACATAGGCCAGCGCGCCCAGCACCATGAGCCACAGCGCGATATCGGTCCAGAGGAAGACGAACTTGGGCATGGCGGCTACTCGAATCGGACGCGGGGGTCGGCCAGCGTGTAGGAAATGTCGGCCAGGATCAGCCCCACGATATAGAGGGCGGCGCCCAGGAACACCATGGCGCGCACGATGGAGAAGTCCTGCGCGTTGATGGCGTCGATGGTGTAGCTGCCCAGGCCGGGAATGCCGAAGAAGGACTCCGCGATCAGGCTGCCCATGAAGAGCAGCGGCAGCGCGGCCACCGTGCTGGTCAGGATGGGCAGCATGGCGTTGCGCAGCACGTGCCGGAACAGCACGATGCGTTCAGCCAGGCCCTTGGAGCGCGCGGTGCGCACATAGTCCTTGCCGATCTCCTCCAGGAACAGGGTGCGGTAGAAGCGCGCCTCCGGACCCAGCCGCGACACGATCGCGACCAGTACCGGCAGCGCCAGGAACTTGACCACGTCCAGCCCGCCCGAAAAGCCCGAGAACGGCACCAGCCGCAGCAGCTTCGCAAAGACCCATTGGCCGGCGATGATGTAGAACAGGCTGGAGATGGACAGCAGCAGCACGCAGACCACCACGCCCCAGAAATCGAGCCGCGTGGCGCGGAAATACACCAGCGTCAGGGAAAAGACAACGCTGACGAAGAGTCCCAGGAAAAACGTAGGCACCGCCAGCGCCAGGCTGGGGCCCATGCGCGTCTTGATCTCGCGGCCGATGTCGCGTCCGCCGTCGGACGCGCCGAAGTCCATGACCAGCAAGGGCACCGAACGCTGGTAGAACACCGTGTCGGTCAGCTGCGCCGCGCCTTGCGCCTTGGCGTTGAAGAACAGCGGTTTGTCGTAGCCGCGCTCGACCTTCCATTTCTCCACGGCTTCCTGGTTGGCGCGCTGCCCGCCGATGGCCAGCCGCGCCATGTCGTCGGGCGTGTTCACAGCGAAGAACAGGATGAAGGTGAAAAGATTCACGCCGATCAGGATCAGCACGCCGTACAGCAACCGGCGGATCACGTAGCCGATCATGATTGATGCTCCTTGCCCAGGGCCGGCGCGAATGCCGTCTGCCGTTCACGCCGCTTCAGCGCCACATACGACGGCCATATCGCCAGCGCCAGCAACAGCGCGAACAGGCCTATGGGCCACCACCTCGGATAGTTCCACTCGTCGATCTTCTGCTGCCGCAGGACCGGGTCTATCTTCATGTACTGCAGCGTATTGCGTACCATCTGGGTCGGCTTGGCATTGCCGACCCATTGCTGGTAGGCGCCGCCCGACATCGGAAAATAGCCGAACATCCAGGGCGCGTCGCGCTGCACGATGGCGGTCATCTTGGCGATGAGCTGTTCCTTTTCAGGGCCATCGTCCAGGAACTTCATCTGCTCGAAGAGGCGGTCGTATTCGGGGCTGGCGTAGTTGGCCGCGTTCTCGCCGCCGCCCTTGGCCTTGGCGTTGGGACCGTACAGCAGGAACAGGAAGTTCTCGGCGTCGGGATAGTCGGCGTTCCAGCCCCACAGGAAGATCTGCGCGGACCCGCGCATCATCTTGTCCTGGAAGCGGTTGTAGTCGGTGGCGCGCACGTCCAGTTGCACGCCGATCTTGGCCATCTGGCGCCGCATCCAGTCGAACTGCGGATTGGAGCCGCCGCCCTGCATCGAGTCGTAATAGAGCACCAGCGGCGCGCCGGTCTTGGCGTTGCGGCCGTCTGGGTAGCCGGCTTCGGCCAGCAGGCGGCGGGCCACGTCCACGGACTTGCGCACGGGCTTGCCGTCGACCAGGTTGTAGACCACCGGGTTCACGCCCTCGGGCGGTTCGCGGTAGCCGAGCACGCCCGGCGGCACCGGGCCGTAGGCCACTGAAGCCTGGCTGTTTTCGAACACCGCGACGTACTCTTCCCAGTCGAAGGCGATGCTGATGGCCTGGCGCAGCTTGCGGTTCCGTTCTTCCTGCTCCGGCGTGTCGCCCTTGCCCACCACCGGGTCCAGCCAGTTGAAGCCCATGTACCAGTTGGCGGTCTCGACGGTCGTGGGCAGCTTGATGCCGTGTTCGTTGTACAGGCGCGCCTTGTCCTGGCTGTCGCCGGCCGCGACCAGCATGGCCACGCCGTACTCGCCGCGCTCGATCTGCGGCACGTCGTAATAGCCCTGCAGGAACTTGCCGGTCAGCGGGATGGCTTCCTTTTCAACGCTGAATTCCGCGCGGTCGATGAAGGGCGTGGGCTTGCCGCAGTCGGCCAGCAGCCCCGCGGCCGCGTCGCCGGGCTCGCCTTCGCAGGGATAGGGTTCGCCGTGGAAGTTGGGGTTGCGGCCCAGCACGTGGCGGCGGTTCTGCAGCGACTCCACCAGCATGTAGGGGCCGGTGCCGACTGGCCAGGTATTGAACGACAGGTCGTGCGCCGCCATGCCGGGCTGGCTGTAGAAGCGGTCCGCTTCCCAGGGGATGGGCGCGGTGAAGGTCATGGCCAGCCAGTACTTGAACTGCGGGTACTTGCCGTTCACGCGGATGCGCAGCGTGTGCGGATCCAGCGCCTGCACGCCCGTAAAGCCGTCGGCCTCGCGCAGGTCCAGCCAGGGCGCACCGGCACCGCCCGGCATGTCTTGCCGCAGCGCCTGGTCGCGCTGGCGCAGCCGGTCCGCATACTCCTTCAGGCCCGTCACGTGCTCGGTCATGAGGCTGGAGATCGGCGACACCACGCGCGGGCTGACCAGGCGCCGGAACGCGTAGACGTAATCGTCGGCCGTCAGTTCGCGCGTGCCGGTGCGCGGGAAATCGGGAATGTAGAACTTGTCGTCCAGTTCGCCCGGCGCCAGCGGAAAGTAGTCGTAGCTGCCATCGGTCTTGCGGGCGAATGCCGGGTGCGGCGCGTAGCGCGCCCCCGGCCGGATCTTGATGTCGTAGATGCTTTGCGCGATCTGCTCGCCGGGCGCGTCGGCGGGCAGCGTATTGCCCTGCGCATCCAGGTAGACGGGCGGGTCGATCGACGCCGCCGCGCGCGGCACCAGCTCGTAGGGCCGCTTCAGGTAGTGGTAGCCGTACAGCGTCTCATAGATGTTGTACGTATAAGGGGTCTCGTCGCCGGAATAAGAGCTGGCCGGATCCAGGTACTTCGGAGATCGCTTGACGAAGGCGGAAAATAGCGTGTTCTGGCTTTCGGCGCCGGACGGATAGGGGCTGTTGATGGGGCTTTCTTGCGAGCAGCCCGCCAACGCCAGCGACAGCAGCATGGCCGCCGCCCAGAGCCGCTTCAATGCACGCATGGAAACCTTCCCTTCGAATCGTTGCGACAGAGGATAGCAAACACGGGCCGAGGACCATACCCAGGCATCCCCCAGGGCTGGCGGCGCTCGGGCGCGGCGTTCCGGGCCGGCCCGCGCGGGTTCAGCCGCACTGGCGCTGCCGCCAGCAGTCGTAGCGCCACTTCCAGGGTTGCATGGCGCCGGGCTGCGCCCACAGGCCGCGCCCGGCCGCCTTGGCCTGGCGCTGCAGGTCCGGCATGGCCTTGTCGCGCAGGTAGTCGCCCTGGCGCGCCGTATAGGCCCAGGCGTAGCCGGCCTCCACCTGCAGTCGGTTGGCCGAACGGCCGTCATCCAGGATCAGGGCGCAGACTTCCCGGCCGTACTGGTCCTTCTCGTAGCATTGCGCGCTTAGCGTCTTGCCCGCGACCAGGCCGGCCAGGTTCTTGCGCGCGGCCTCGGCATAGGGTTGCCCGGGCTGGTCGGACCCGTGGCCCTCTTCGGGCGCATCGATGCTGTCCATGCGGATGCGGTGCTGACCGTCGGACGCGCGCAGCGTCACGGTGTCGCCGTCGGCCACGTTGACGATCATGCCGGTAAGCGTATAGCTGCCCTGCGGAATGCCGCCAGCCAGCGTCGCGCCGGGCCGGCCCTGGGCTGAAGGCGCCGGCCGTTCAGCCCGGTCCTGCCCCTCTCTTCCCGAAGGCTGCAGCCAGTTGACGATGGCGCCTGCCGCCGCAAGGATCACGGCGACGATCAGGGCGGTCAGCTTGCTGCCGCCGCGTAAAGGGGATTTGCCACGCACCAGCCAGGCTCCAGGAAGGAAAACGCAGGCAGTTTGCCATAAAGGCGAGGCGTGGAGTCGCCCGCTACAGCCACCCCGACTTGCGGAAGCGCCAATACAGGACCGAACAGATCGACACGATGACGCCCAGCGTGATCGGATAGCCCCAGGGCGATTTCAGTTCGGGCATGAATTCAAAGTTCATGCCGTAGATGCCGGCAATGGCCGTGGGCACCGCCAGGATGGCGGCCCAGGACGCCAGCTTGCGGGTGGTGTCGTTCTGCGCGGCCTGGCCTATCATCAGGCTGGCTTCAAAGGCGAAGGCCAGGGATTCGCGCAGCGAGTTGAAAAGTTCATCCACGCGCAGCACGCGGTCGGCGACCTCGCCGAAATACGGACGGGCATGCTCGTCCACCGCGGACATCTCGACCCGCGCCAGGCGTCGGCAGATTTCGGCCAGCGGCGACACCACGGTATGGATGCGCAGCAGGTCGCGGCGCTGCCGGTACAGCCTGCGGATGTCCGAGTCCTTGGCGCCTCGGATCAGCAGCTTCTGTTCGGCGCCTTCGACCACGGATTCGATCTTGCCGGCGGCCGCGACATAGCGATCCACCAGCCAGTCCAGCAGTTCGGAAGCCACATAATCGCTGCCGCGCTTGAGCAGGTCGGGCGAGGCTTCCAGCCGTTCGCGCAAGGGGCTATGGCCGGCGGTGGCGCCGCGCCGCACCGTGACCAAAAAGCCATCGCCGATCAGGAACTGGGTCTCGCCGAAGATGGGGCGCTCGGCCTCGACCTCGACCGTGATGGCGACGATGAGGATCATGTTGCCGTAGTCGATGATCTTCGGCCGCCGGTGGGATTCCAGCATTTCTTCCTGGTTCTTGTCGCAGGCGCCGAGTTCGCTGGCGACCTTCGCCAGCACTTCCGGGCGCGGATTGCGCAGGCCGATCCACAGCATGCCGTGGTCCTGGCTGACGTACTGGGCGACTTCGTCGATGGGAACCTCGCGTTCCCGCCGTCCGTTCACATAGGCGATCGATGCGACGACCTCTCGTTTCGAGTCGTCGGCGGTATGTTCTTCAGTAGACATAAACACCCTTTTGCAATGCGATCCCTGCCGGACAGCTTATGCGTATCGGCCGATGATAGCCCAGCCTACGAGAACAGGTTCCGCACCCGCTTGGCCACGTCCACGCTGGGCGCTTGAGGCTCTTTCGGCGCGGCGCGCCCGGCCGGCAGGTCCGGCAGCTTGGGCAGGTGGTCGAACAGCGGCAGCATCGCATTGGTGATGTAGCGCGTGCGCGATCCGTAGACGTGCCGGTCGCCCATGCCGGTCTGCTGGTGCACGTAGAAGCGCTGCGGCACGATGAGCTGCAGGCGTTCCTTGGCGCGTGTCATCGCCACATACAGCAGGCGGCGCTCTTCCTCGATTTCCTCGGCCGTGCCGGTGCTCATGTCCGACGGGATGCAGCCGTCCACCACGTTCAGGACATAGACCGCCTTCCATTCCTGTCCCTTGGCGGAATGGATGGTGGACAGGATCATGTAGTCCTCGTCGCGATGCGGCGCGCCGGACTCGTCGCTGGTGGCGTCCGGCGGATCCAGCGTCAGTTCGGTCAGGAAGCGTTCGCGCGAGCCGTAGCCCGCGGCGATGCGCACCAGCTGGTCCAGGTCGGCGCGGCGCACGCGCGCATCGTCATACAGGCGTTCCAGCTGCGCGCCATACCAGCGCAGGGCCAGGTCCACGTCGGCGGGCCATTTCAGCGCGGGGTCGCACAAGGCCGCATACGTATCGGCGAAAGCGCCCCACTCTTCCTGCGCCGCCGCGCCCGGCTTGAATTCGCGCAGCGCGCGCAGCGGTTCGGCGGAGGCGGACATGGCGTCCATCAGCTTGCCCGCCGTGGCCGGGCCGATGCCGGGCAGCAACTGCGCCACGCGAAAGCCCGCCATGCGGCCGCGCGGATTCTCCGCCCAGCGCAATAGCGACAACAGGTCCTTCACGTGCGCGGCCTCCAGGAAGCGCAGCCCGCCGAACTTCACGAAGGGAATGTTGCGGCGGGTCAGTTCAAGTTCCAGCGCGGCGCTGTGGCTGGCGGTGCGGAACAGCGCCGCCTGCGACTTGAGCGTGGCCCCGCCTTCGCGCTGCGCCAGCACCTGGTCGGCCACCCAGCGCGCCTGGCCGGCTTCGTCGCTGACCGTCACCAGTTCGGGCAGCTGGGACGACTGGCGATCGGTCCACAGGTCCTTGGCGTAACGTTCCGTGGCCAGGCCGATCACGGCATTGGACGCGTTCAGGATGGGCTGGGTGGAACGGTAGTTGCGGTCCAGCGTGATGACCCTGGCCGGGTTGGGAAACTGGTTCGGAAAGTCCAGGATGTTGCGCACCGTGGCCGCGCGGAACGAATAGATGGATTGGGCATCGTCGCCCACCACCGTCAGGCCGCGGCCGTCGGGCTTCATCGCCAGCAGGATGGCGGATTGCAAGCGGTTGGTGTCCTGGTATTCGTCCACCAGCACGTGGTCGAAGCGCGCGCCCACGTCGGCCGCGATGCCGGGGTCGCCCATCATCTCGGCCCAGTACAGCAGCAGGTCGTCGTAGTCCAGCACCTGCTGGTCCTGCTTGGCCACGACGTAGGCGCGGAACAGGTTCTTGAGTTCGTCTTCCCATTGGGCGCACCAGGGGAAGGAGGTCTTCAGCACGTCGGCCACCGGGGTCTGGCTGTTGACCACGCGCGAATAGATGGCGAGGCAGGTGCCCTTGAGCGGAAAGCGCGACTTGGTGGACGACAGGCCCAGTTCGTGGCGCACCATGCCCATCAGGTCCTCGGCATCGCCGCGGTCGTGGATGGTGAAGGCCTCGGACAGGCCGATGCGTTGCGCGCAATCGCGCAGCAGGCGCGCGCCGATGGCGTGGAAGGTGCCGGCCCAGGGCAGCGACGGCGCCTGCTGCGTGGCGCGCAGCCTCATCACCCGCTGCAGCACCGAGCCCACGCGCCGCTCCATTTCCAGCGCCGCGCGGCGCGAGAAGGTCAACAGCAGCATGCGCTGGGGATCGGCGCCGTTCAGGATCAGGTGCGCGACCCGGTGGGCCAGCGTATTGGTCTTGCCCGAGCCTGCCCCGGCGATCACCAGCAGGGGGCCGTCGTCTCCCGGCGCGCCGGCCACGCCGAATTCGGCGGCCTCGCGTTGGGCGGGGTTGAGATCGGCCAGGGGATCAGGGCGTTCGGTGGACGGGTTGGACGTATCGGTTTGGTCGGACATGGGGCGGGGCTGCAGCAAGGCAGCCGCTGAAAACGGCGAGCCCGGACATTGCCGGGCTTCGGATGAACACTGTATATTTATACAGAATTTTTTCAATAAAGTCTGATTCGCCTGTGGCCATGCGCCTCTTGACCGGCACCGCCTCCTGGACCGATCCCACCCTGCTGGCCTGCGGCCGCTTCTACCCGCCGGAGGTCCGCAGCGCCGAAGCGCGGCTGCGCTTCTATGCCTCGCGCTTTCCCATGGCCGAGGTCGATTCCAGCTATTACGCCATGCCCACGGCCGAAAACGCCTACTTGTGGGCGCAGCGCACGCCGGACGATTTCGTCTTCAACATCAAGGCCTTCCGGCTGTTCACCGGCCATCAGACGCCGCTATCCGCGCTGCCCGCGGACATCCGGCGCGAACTGCCCGATTGGCCGGAACCCGTCATTTACCACGACCGCATGCCCGCCGACCTGCGCGATGAACTCTGGCGCCGCTACCAGCTTGCGCTGGAACCCTTGCGCATGACGGGCAAGCTGGGCGCGGTGCATTTCCAGTTTCCGCCCTGGATCCGGCGCGACGCGCGCGGCCGGGCGCGGGTGGCCGACTGCGCGCGTCGCATGGAAGAACACCTGGTGTCGGTGGAATTCCGCCACCGCAGCTGGTTCGAGTCGCCCTCCGCCACCACGGACACCCTGGCCTTCGAACGCGATCTCGGCGTGGTCCATACGGTGGTCGATAGCCCCCAAGGCTTCGACAACACCGTGCCCGCGGTCTGGGAGTGCACCCATCCGGAGCTGACGCTGCTGCGCCTGCACGGACGCAATACGGCCGCCTGGAACGTGTCCGGCGCCGCGTCCTCGGGCCGCTTCCAATACGAATACTCGGAACAGGAGCTGGCCGAACTGGCCGAGCGCTTCGCGCGGCTGGCGGCGCAAAGCGCCCAGGCGCACGCGGTGTTCAACACCAACTTCGAAGACCAGGGCATGCGCAACGCCGCGGCCTTCGCGGCGGCGCTAGCGCCCGCCTGACGCCGCCAGCGCGACGGACGCGCGCGCCACTTCGTTCAGGCTGTCCAGCAGCACCTCGAATTTGCGCGCAATGTCGTGCTCCGGCACGCAGGCATAGCCCAGCAGCAGGCCCGGCCGGCGGCCCTCGTCGTTGACGTAGTAGCGCGACAGCGCGCGCGTAAGCACGCCCTTGCTGCGCGCCACATCCACCACGCGCAGATCGTCCATGTCCTCGGGCAGCGTCAGCACCAGATGCAGCCCCGCCATGCTGGCGTCGCGATGCAGCCAATCCGGCCCCAGCCTGCGTTCAATCAGATTGACCAGCATGGCGCGGCGGCGTCCGTACAGCATGCGCATGCGGCGGATGTGGGCGGCGTAGTGGCCTTCCGAGATGAACGTGGCCAGGGCCGCGTGCGTCATCAGGTGGCCCTCGCGGTAGAGCTCGGCGTGCGCTGCCTGGAACGCGGCGGTCAGGGTCTTGGGCAGCACCAGGTAGCCCACGCGCAGGCCCGGATACAAGGTCTTGCTGAAGGTTCCCATGTAGATCACGGGCGCGTCGGGTTCCAAGCCCAACAGCGAAGCGATGGGCCGGCCGGAGAAGCGGAATTCGCTGTCGTAGTCGTCTTCGATGATCCAGCTGCCGCTTTGCCGCGCCACCGCCAGCAACTGGCGCCGGCGCGTCAGCGACATGACCGGCCCCAGCGGATACTGGTGCGAGGGCGTGACGAAGATGAAGCGCGGCGGCGTGCCCACGGTCTCCGGCAGGCGCATGCCCTCCTCGTCCACCGGCAGGTGCACGGTGTGCAGGCCGTTGGCCTGCAGCACGGTGCGCGCGCCCCAGTAGCCAGGATCCTCGACCCAGGCGGTCTCGCCGGCTTCGCCCAGGATGCGGGTGGTCAGGTCGATGGCCTGATGCGAGCCCTCGGTGATGATGATCTGCTCGGGATCGCAATCGATCGAGCGCGTCAGCGCCAGATGCTGCGCCAGCGCCTCGCGCAGGGCCGGCAGCCCGCCGCCGTAGGCGTAGGTCAGCAGGTCGGGCGAGGGATTGCGCCACAGGGCGCTGAAAATGCGGCCGAACTTCTTGTGCGGGAATTCGGTCAGGTCTGGCACGCCGGGCATGAAGGCGCCCCACTGGTAGGGCGAGGCCGAGACGCCGTCGACGATGGCGGCGCCGCGCGGCGACAGCGCCGGGCGCGGCTGCGCGGGCGGCGGCTGGCGCTTGCGCCGGCCGCTGGCCAGGTAGGAATCCGGCACCGAGGCGTTGACGAAGGTGCCGTTGCCCTGGCGACTGCGGGTGTAGCCTTCAGCCAGCAGTTGGCTATAGACGTGGACCACGGTGTTGCGGGCGATGCCGAGCTCTGCCGCCAGGTCCCGCGAGGCGGGCAGGCGCGAGTCCGCGGCAATGGCTCCATCCAGGATGGCTTCGCGGATGCCGCGGTACAGCCGCTTGTTCATGGGCTCGCTGGAGCCGTCCGCCAGCCGCAGCTGCAGCAAGTCACCGACTATGGACCGCAATTGGTTCTACCCGATTTATAAAAGTGGTTCCCACAAATGGGGCCATCGTAGCATTAAATAAGGTTTTCCCGCCCCATCATGCTCGCAGAGGCTGAGATGAAGAATCAGGACCTGAATACCCGCCGTTCCCTGGCCACGCCCCGCGGCGTCGGCGTCATGTGCGACTTCTACGCGGTGCGCGCCGAAAACGCCACCCTGTGGGACGCCAATGGCAAGGAATATATCGATTTCGCAGGCGGCATCGCCGTCCTGAACACGGGCCACCTGCACCCGAAGATCAAGGCCGCGGTCTCCGCGCAGCTGGACAACTTCACGCACACGGCCTACCAGATCGTGCCGTACGAAGGCTATGTCTCGCTGGCCGAGCGCATCAACCGCCTCGCCCCCATCGACGGCCTGAAGAAGAGCGCCTTCTTCACCACCGGCGTCGAAGCCGTCGAAAACGCCATCAAGATCGCGCGCTCGGCCACCGGCCGCTCGGGCGTCATCGCCTTCTCGGGTTCGTTCCACGGCCGCACCATGCTGGGCATGGCGCTGACCGGCAAGGTCGCCCCGTACAAGCTGTCGTTCGGTCCGATGCCGGGCGACATCTATCACGTGCCCTTCCCCAACGCCACCCAGTCCATCACCGTGGCGGACTCGCTCAAGGGGCTGGACCTGCTGTTCAAGTGCGACATCGATCCCAAGCGCGTCGCGGCCATCATTCTGGAACCTGTCCAGGGCGAAGGCGGCTTCAACATCACCCCGCCGGAACTGATGACGGCGCTGCGCAAGATCTGCGACGAACACGGCATCCTGCTGATCGCCGACGAAGTCCAGACCGGCTTCGGCCGCACCGGCAAGCTGTTCGCCATGGAACACCACTCGGTCCAGGCCGACCTGATCACCATGGCCAAGAGCCTGGGCGGCGGCTTCCCGATCTCGGGCGTGGTCGGCCGCGCCGACGTCATGGACGCGCCTGCGGCCGGCGGCCTGGGCGGCACCTACGCCGGCAACCCGCTGGCGGTCGCCGCGGCGCATGCCGTGCTGGACGTGATCGCCGAGGAAAAGCTGTGCGAACGCGCCGTCACCCTGGGCGACAAGCTGCGCGCGCACCTGGAAGGCCTGCGCGCCAAGGTGCCGGGCATCGCCGACGTGCGCGGCCTGGGCTCCATGGTCGCCCTGGAACTGAACGATCCCGCCACCGGCAAGCCGGACGCGGAAGCGGTCAAGCGTGTGCAAGCCCGCGCCATCGAAAAGGGCCTGATTTTGCTAAGCTGCGGTGTGTACGGCAACGTCCTGCGCTTCCTGTACCCCTTGACCATCCCCGACGCCCAGTTCGATCGCGCGCTGGCCATCCTGTCCGAGGCGCTCGCCGCCTGACGCACAGGACCTGAACTACCGGTATTCCGGCGGGCAGGCACAAGTTTTGCGGGCGTAGCGGATCTGCCGCCACGCCCGCAAGCGTTTCCTGGCCCACCGCTTCCCTTCAAGGAGACTCCAACAATGACCGCACTGACCCATCCCCTGGCGCGCCCCGATCTGCTGCGCGACGCCTGCTACATCGACGGCAAGTGGGTAGCCGCCGGCAACGGCCCGTCCATCCCCGTGGACAATCCCTCCACCGGCAAGACTATCGTGTCCGTGCCCAAGCTGGGCCGCAAGGAAGCCGAACAAGCCATCGCCAGCGCCGAGGCCGCCCTGCCCGCCTGGAGCGCCAAGACCGGCAAGGAACGCGCCGCGATCCTGCTGAAGTGGGCCCAGCTCATGATGCAGAACCAGCAGGACCTGGCCGCCATCATGACATCCGAACAGGGCAAGCCCGTGACCGAAGCCGCCGGCGAAATCGCCTATGCCGCCTCGTTCCTGGAGTGGTTCGGCGAAGAAGCCAAGCGCATCGACGGCGACATCCTGCAAAGCCCCAAGGCCGGCCAACGCCTGATGGCGCTCAAGCAGCCCATCGGCGTCACCGCCGCCATCACGCCGTGGAACTTCCCGGCCGCCATGATCACCCGCAAGGTCGGCCCGGCCCTGGCCGCCGGCTGCACCATGGTGGTCAAGCCCGCGCAACAGACCCCGCTGACCGCGCTGGCGCTGGCCGTGCTGGCTGAAGAAGCCGGCGTGCCCGCTGGCGTGTTCCATGTCATCACCGGCAGCTCGCGCGAAATCGGCGCGGCCCTGTGCGAAAGCGACGTGGTGCGCAAGCTGAGCTTCACCGGCTCCACCGAAGTCGGCCGCACGCTGATGGAGCAGTGCGCGCCCACCATCAAGAAGCTGTCGCTGGAGCTGGGCGGCAACGCGCCCTTCATCGTGTTCGACGACGCCGACCTGGACCGCGCGGTCGACGGCATCCTGGCTTCCAAGTACCGCAATGCCGGCCAGACCTGCGTCTGCGCCAACCGCATCTACGTGCAGGCCGGCGTGTACGAAGAAATCGCCAAGCGCCTGGTCGCCAAGGTCGAAGCCATGAAGGTCGGCGACGGCTTCGCCGACGGCGTGACCCAGGGTCCGCTGATCGACAGCAGCGCCGTGGAAAAGGTGCAGGAGCACATCGCAGACGCGACCGCGCACGGCGCCAAGGTCATCGCCGGCGGCAAGCCCCACGCGCTGGGCGGCACCTTCTTCGAACCGACCGTGGTGCGCGACGTGACCCAGTCGATGCGCTTCGCGACCGAGGAAACCTTCGGCCCGGTGGCCCCGCTGTTCCGCTTCGAAACCGAAGCGGAAGTCATCGGCATGGCCAACGACACCATCTTCGGCCTGGCCGCCTACTTCTTCACCCGCGACTACGCCCGCATCTGGCGCGTGTCCGAAGCGCTGGAGTACGGCATCGTCGGCATCAACACCGGCATCATCTCCAATGAAGTCGGCCCGTTCGGCGGCGTCAAGCAATCCGGCCTGGGCCGCGAAGGCTCGAAGTACGGCATCGAAGAGTACCTGGAGATCAAGTACCTCTGCGTGGACCTGGGCGCCTGACGGCCCCTTGCGCGCCGCGGCCCCCGCAGGCTTCTGCCGGCGGGGGCCGCGCGCATTTGGCGCGCGGGTTTCCGGGAGTCCGATATGTGGCATCCCGCCCCGCGTCCGGCATGGTAGATTTGCGCGTTCCCTGACCGAACGAGTCCGTATGAGCAGAACCTTCACCCGCGAGGACACTCGCCGGCTTGCCGCCATCCTGGCCGAAACCGCGCAGACGGAAGTCATGCCGCGCTTTCGCAATCTGCCGGAAGGCGCTGTGCGCGGCAAAAGCTCCGCCCGCGACCTCGTGACCGACGCGGACGAAGCCGCCGAACGCCTGATCGCCGCGCGCCTGGCCAAGCTGCATCCGGGCGCCGTGCTGATCGGCGAAGAGGCCTCGGCCCGCAATCCCGCGCTGCTGAACATGCTGGTCGACGCCGACCTGGCCTTCCTGATCGACCCCATCGACGGCACCCGCAACTACGTCGCGGGCCTGCCTCTCTTCGGCATGATGATCGCCGCCTGCCATCGCGGCGACGTGATCGCGGGCGTCATCTACGACCCGGTCAGCCGCGACAGCGCGCTCGCCGTGCGCGGCGAAGGCGCCTGGATGGAATATGAAAACGGCAAGCAGGCCCAGCTCGCGGTGGCCAGCCCCGCGCCGCCCGAAGACATGGACGGCCTGATCTCGACCGGCGCCCTGCCCGAGCCGATGCGTACCACCGTCAACAGCAACCTGTCGCGCCTGGGCAGCACCGCCTCGCTGCGTTGCGCCGCGCATGAGTACCGCATGCTGGCCGCCGGGCACTGCCACATCGCGTTCTACAACCAATTGACGGCCTGGGACCACGCAGCCGGCTGGCTGCTGCACCGCGAAGCCGGCGGCTACGCGGCCCACTTCGACGGTTCTCCCTACAAGCCCACGCATCGCACCGGCGGCCTGCTGTATGCGCCGGACGCCGGCAGTTGGCACGCGGCCCGCAAGGCGCTAATGGAGGACATGGCGGACGCCCCCGAGACTTGACAAACGCTGCTCTAAAAAGGTCGAAAACTCGGGGTTATCCCTAGGAGTTATCCCCAGTTCCTGTGGACAACCCTATGGAAAGGTCTGTAACAGCCGAAAAAAACCTTTGCAGGGCAAGTACTTGCTTAGACCGGTCAAAAACCGGCCGGCCCCGGGGTGTGTTACAGCGCGTCCAGCGCCACGGCGCAAGGCAGTTCCACTTTCAGCGTCAGCATGCTGTCGGCGCGGGTGCGCCCCAGGTTGATGGCAGCTACCGGCATGCCGTTGCGCGACGCGGCGCTGACGAAGCGGTAGCCGGAATACACCATCAACGATGACCCCACCACCAGCACCGCGTCGGCGTTCATGAGGCCGGCGTTGGCGCGGTCCACGCGTTCGCGCGGCACGGTTTCACCAAAAAAGACCACGTCCGGCTTGACGATGCCGCGGCAGCGCGGACAGCGCGGCACCTGAAATTGCGCAAAGTCCTCGCCTTCCAGGTCGGCGTCGCCGTCAGGCGCATCCGTGGCATCCAGCAGCGTCCATTCCGGGTTGCCGTCCTGCAACGCCTCTTGCCATGCCTGGCGGCCGCCGCGCCAGTCGCAGGCCATGCAACGCACCTCGTCCAGCCGGCCGTGCAGGTCGACGACGTCGCGGCTGCCGGCGGCCTCGTGCAGGCCGTCGACGTTCTGCGTCACCAGCACCGAGACGCGGCCGCGCGATTCCAGCCGCGCCAGCGCCCGGTGCGAGGCATTGGGCTGCACGTGGCCGAAACGGCGCCAGCCCACCATGCTGCGCGCCCAATAGCGCGCCCGCGCCAGTTCGCCGCCCATGAAGGTCTGCAGCGTCATGGGCGGCTTGCGCTTCCATTCGCCTTCGGTGTCGCGGTAGTCGGGGATGCCGGAATCGGTGCTGACGCCCGCCCCCGTCAGCACGAACAGCCGCGGGTGGCGGTCGACAAAGCCGCGCAGCGCGGCCAGATCAGAGACTCGTGTGTCCATCCAGGCTCCTCAGGGCCGGCCGTTACGCGGGCGCCCATCGGCGCCCGCGCGAAAAGGCGGCCGCTGCGCGAAAGGCTGCGGCCTCAAGCTGCTCAGCCGCCCAGGCCGCAGTCGGGCATGTCGCTGACCAGGCTGGCCTGGGTCACGTTGCTGCCCGGCGGCACGCTGCGGGTCAGCCAGACGTTGCCGCCGATGGTCGAACCCTTGCCGATGGTGACGCGGCCGAGAATCGTCGCGCCAGCGTAGATCACCACGTCGTCCTCGATCAAGGGGTGACGCGCCAGGCCCTTCTTGAGTTCGCCGTTTTCACCCGGCGGGAAGCGCTTGGCGCCCAGCGTGACCATCTGATAGAGGCGCACGCGGTCGCCGATGATGGCGGTCTCGCCGATCACGACGCCGGTGCCGTGGTCGATGAAGAAGCTGCGGCCAATGGTCGCGCCCGGGTGGATGTCTATGCCCGTATCCGCATGCGCGATTTCCGCCACGATGCGCGCCAGCATCGGCGCGCCCAGGCGGTACAGCACATTGGCCAGACGGTGGTGGATCATCGCCGCCACGCCCGGATAGCACAGCAGGACCTCGTCCACATTGTGCGCGGCCGGGTCGCCCTGATAGGCGGCGGTCACGTCCAGGTCCAGCGCGGCGCGCACGCGCGGCAGCTCCGCGCCGAACTGGCGCACGATCTCGATGGCGCGCTGGCGCGCATCCGCGGGCTCGGTCTGTTCGGGCCGGCCCACGTACTGCAATTCAAGGCAGACCTGGTGCAGCAGCGCGTCCAGCGCCGCGCCGATGGTATGGCCGACGTAGAAGTCCTCGACCTCTTCGCGCAGGTCGATGGGACCCAGGCGCATCGGGAACAGCGCGCCACAGAGATCCTTGACGATCTGGCGCAGGCTTTCCTGCGACGGGAATTCGCGCAGGCCGGCGTCTTCGCGCAGGCGGCCGCGGGGACCGCGCCAGGCCACGCGCGCTTCGCGCAGGCCGGACACGATGCTGTCCAGGTTCCAGTGGGCCGGCGCGCTGTAGGTCGGCCCGCTCATGACTGCAGCTCCTGCAGGAGGCCGGTAGAGGGATTGAATTCAAACATGGGTGCGCCTCGTTGACGGTGCACGGCCGCGGCGGCCAGGCCGCCGGGCAATGCTGCTTCGCAATATTTCCGTCAACTGTAACCGCTCGCGCCGGTTTCGAGGAATCCATCCGATACGGCGCAGGGGTTATGTCCCTGTGCCGAGGTCGTAGCCCTGAGGGTTGCCCTGCTGCCAGCGCCAGCCGTCCGCGCACATCGCATCCACGTCATGCGTGCTATGCCAGCCGAACAAGGAAGCCGCCAGCGTGGGATCGGTCCACATCTTTTCGACGTCGCCGGGACGCCTGGCCTGCGCCTGCACGGGAATGCGGCAGCCGTTGACCCGTTCGAACGCATGCACCAGCTCCAGCACGCTGGTGCCCTGCCCGGTACCCAGGTTGACCGCCACGAATCCGGGGTGGCGCTCCGAATAGGCCAGCGCCTGCACATGCCCCTGCGCCAGGTCCATTACGTGCAGATAGTCGCGCACGCCGGTGCCGTCGGCCGTCTCGTAGTCGTCGCCGAACACCCGCAGGAAAGGCTGGCGACCTACCGCCACCTGGGTGATGTACGGGAACAGGTTGTTCGGAATGTCGCGCGGACTTTCCCCGATCTGGCCGCTCGGATGCGCGCCGATGGGATTGAAGTAGCGCAACGTCACCGCGCTGAACGCGGGATCGGCCGTGCAGACATCGCGCAGCGCTTCCTCCACCATCAGCTTGGTGCGGCCGTAGGGGTTGGTTGGCGCCAGCGGATGCGCCTCGGTCAGCGGCAGGTAGCGGGGCTCGCCGTAGACTGTGGCCGAAGAACTGAACACCATGCGCGTCACGCCCGCCTCGCGCATGGCGCGCAGTAGCGTCACCGAGCCGCCGACGTTGTTGTCGTAGTACTTGAGCGGATCGGCAACCGACTCGCCCACCGCTTTGCTGCCGGCCAGATGCAGCACCGCCTGCACCGGCGCGCCGCGCGCTGCCGTCTCGGCCAGCACCGATTCGACCAGTCCAGGGCTGCGGATGTCCCCTTCCACCAGAGGAATCTCCACGCCGCAGAGGCGCTCGACGCGGCGCACGGCCTCGCGGCTGCCGTTGCTGAAGTTATCCAGCACCAGCGGCCGCTGGCCCGCCGCCAACATCGCGACCAGCGTGTGCGTGCCGATGTAGCCGGCGCCGCCCGTCACCAACACATGCAGATCCGGCATGGTCTCCCTCACAGATGCGCCGCCACGCCCGGCACCCAGGCATGGCGCGGCCGCGGCGCCTGTGCATGGCTGCGGTAGCGGTCGATCCAGTACGAGGTGGACGCGTCGTGGCCCCAGTCCACCACGCCGGCCGACACCGGCACCGCCAGCTCGCGCTCGATGCCGGTGGCCAGGCGTTTGCCCAGTTCCACGCCCCACTGGTCGAAGGGATTGATGCCCCAGACCACGCTCTGCACGAACACCTTGTGCTCGTACAACGCCAGCAGCGCGCCCAGGCCGCGCGGATCCAGCTGGCGCAACACGATCAGGGTCGAAGGGCGCCCGCCCGGATGGACCATGTGCTGCGCCAGGCTCAGCGCACGCTCCTGGTCGTCGATGTGCGCCACGTCCATCAGCGCCTGCTCCAGGCATTTGCCGCGCAGCAACGCCTGGCGCTGCGCCAGGCAGTTGGCCAGCAGCATGCGGTGCGCATCGGGACTATCCGCATGGCCTTGCAGACTGGCGATGAAGTCCACCGGCGCGCCCTCTTCGCTTTGATGCAGCCACTGGAAGAAGGTGTGCTGGCCATCGGTGCCCGGCATGCCCCAGATGATGGGAGCCGTCGGCACGCCGACCGCCGCGCCGTCGCCCGCGACCCGTTTGCCCAGCGATTCCATTTCCAGCTGCTGCAAATAGGTGACCAGGTGCAGCAGCCGCGCGCTGTAGGCCGCGATGTTCAGCGAGTTGTGGCCCAGCACGCTGCAGTTGACCAGGCCCGCCAGCGCCAGCTGGATCGGCGCATTCGAGGCGAACGGCGCTTGCTGGAAATGCTGGTCCATGGCCTCGGCGCCCGCCCGCATGCCGATCAGCACGTCGGCGCCGACCGTCAGCGCGATCGACAGGCCGGCGACCGACCAGACCGAATAGCGCCCGCCCACCCAGTCGCACATCTTGAAGATCTGGCTGGACGGCACGCCCAGCGCGCGTGCCGCCGACACGTTGGCGGTGACCGCGGCCAGATGTTCCGACACGTCGGCCACGCCGCCCTGCTTGAGCCAGGCGATGGCCGCGCGCGCGTTGTGCAGCGTCTCGGCGGTGGTGAAGGACTTGGAAGACACCACCACCAGGCAGCGGCGCGGGTCCAGCCCGGCCACCGCATCATGGAACGCGTGTCCGTCGATGTTGGACACGAAGCGGATCTGACGGCGCTGCTGCGCCCCGCCAAACGCCTGGACCGCCAGGCGCGGCCCCCAATCGCTGCCGCCGATGCCGATATGCAGCACCGTGTTGAAATCGGCCATCTGGTCCACCCGCCGCACGAAGTCCGTCATGCGCGAATGCTCGCAGACGGAGTCAGCGTCCTGGCCGTCAGGCTGTTCCCGCGTGCGCCCGGCGCGCAGCGCCGTATGCCATGCCGGTTTGCCTTCGGTCCAGTTGACCGGCTCGCCCGCGAACAATGCCTGGCGCGCATCCGCCACGCCGCGCGCCTGCAGCAGCGACATGGCCGCCGCTTCCAGCGCCGGCGACTGCCGTTGCATGCTCAGGTCCACGCAAAGACCCGCCGCCTCGATGACCTTCAGCGCCGCGCCGTCCAATTCCGCGCCGTGCGCGGCCTGCGCGAACGCCTGCCACTCCGGGCTGTCCGCCAGGCCCGAATTCGCCCTTAGCGCCTCAATCGCATACTTGGCCTTTCCCATCGCGTGATGCTCCTTAAAACGGTAAACGAACATGAGGGGCAATGCGTCGGAACGCGTTGCGGAAATCCTCCTCGATACGGGCCAATGCGGCCACGGTGTCCCCTTCAAAACGCAATACCACCGTCGGCGTGGTGTTGGACGGACGCGCCAGGCCGAAGCCGTCGGCGTAATCCACCCTGATGCCGTCCAGGTCGTTGATGGACTGCGCGCCGGGAAACTGTCCCTGCGCACGCAGCGCTTCCACCAGGTCGAACTGCTCGCCTTCGGCGGTTTCCAGCTTGATTTCGGGCGTAGCGCAGGACTGCGGCAGGCTTTCCAGCAGGGCCGAGGGATCCGGCGCGCCGGACAGGATCTCCAGCAGCCGGGCGGCGGCGTAGATGCCGTCGTCAAAGCCGTACCAGCGCTCCTTGAAAAAGATGTGGCCGCTCATCTCGCCGGCCAGCAGCGCGCCGGTCTCGCGCATCTTGGCCTTGATCAGCGAGTGCCCCGTCTTCCACATGGTGGCCTTGCCGCCCGCCTCGGTGATGGCGCGCGCCACGTGGCGGCTGCACTTGACGTCATAGAGGATCTCGGCGCCCGGATTGCGCGACAGCACGTCGCGCGCGAACAGGATCAGCTGGCGATCGGGCCAGATGATCTGCCCCGTCTTGGTCACCACGCCGAGCCGGTCGCCGTCGCCGTCGAACGCCAGGCCGACCTCGCAGTCGGAATAGCGCAGGCAATAGATCAGGTCCTGCAGGTTCTGCGGATCGGCCGGATCCGGGTGATGGCCCGGGAACGAGCCGTCGACCTCGCAGAACAACTCGACCACTTCGCAGCCCAGGGCGCGGAACAGCGCCGGCGCCGCGGCGCCCGCCACGCCGTTGCCGCAATCGATGGCGATCTTCATCGGACGCGCCATGCGGATATCGCCCATCAGGCGCGCCGTGTAGCACGGCATGATCTGCATCTGCGTGCGTCCGCCCGAGGCGCTGGCCGATTCGATGGGCAGGCGCATCGCATCGCGCAGCGCGGTGATGCCTTCGCCATATAGCGAGGCGCCGTCCAGCACGATCTTGAAGCCGTTGTGCGCGGGCGGGTTGTGGCTGCCCGTGACCGCGATGCCCGCGCCCGTGTCCATCAGGCGCGTCGCGAAGTACACCATCGGCGTGGTCGCCATACCGATGTCGATGACGTGCATGCCCGCCGAGCGCAGGCCCGCCTGCAAGGCGGCCGCCAGCTCGACGCTGCTCAGCCTGCCGTCCCTCCCCACCACGATGGACCGCGCCCCCTGTTCGCGGGCCTGGGTTCCCGCCGCCATCCCCAGGCTGTGCGCGAACCTCGCATCGATTTCTTCCGGCACCGTGCCGCGTATGTCATAAGCCTTGAAAACCGCATCCAGAATTTGCGGCGTGTCCCAGCCAAAAGTTCCGTGCATGCCAGTTTCTCCGGGTGGCGTTATTTAGGGCCGTTCTGTTTGAAATCGCCGTAATACGCCGCACGGGAGTAGCGGTAACTGCCGTACTTGGACCGGAAGCCGAAGCGTTCCGGCAGGAGCTTGAGGCCGTTGAAGAGCACGCCGTCCACCGGCGCGCCCGCCTGGATCAGGCGCTTGGCCGTCTCGCGGATCTCGCCCACGGTGTTCATGCCCGAACGCACCACCACCATCACCGCCGCCGCATGCGTGCCGACCACGGCCGCGTCCGGAGACGACAGCACGGGCGCCGTGTCCAGGATCACCATGTCGTACTGCGAGGCCAGTTCGCGCAGGGTTTCGCCGAACACCGGCGAGGCCAGCAACTCGGACGGGTCGAAGGTGACCGCGCCGGTGGCGATGAAGTCCACGCCCTCGGACACGCTGTGCTTGCGGACCTGGGTCAGCGGTATCGTGCCCGACAGCACTTCGAACAGGCCGTCTTCCTTGGGCACGCCAAAGTAGCGGTTGAGCTGGCCCTTGCGGAAGTCAGCGTCGATCAGCAGCACGCGCTTGCCCACGCCGCCCTGGATGAAGGCGAAGTTGGCCGACAGGAAGGACTTCCCCACGCCTGCCACGGGGCCGGTGAACATGACCATGTTGTTGGCCGACTGGCGCAGCGACGCCTGCAGCACGTTGCGGAACGACCTCAGGCTTTCGATGGGCGGCGCGTTGCCCTGGCTCTGCGCCAGCAGCGCAGGCACGCTGGCGTTCTTGCGCCGGCTGCGCCGCCACAGCTTGTCCTGCATGTCGCTATAGGGAATGGCGGCCAACACCGGCAGGCCGGTATGGCGTTCGACGTCGTCGGGTTCCGACAGTCCGCCGAACAGCGCATTGCGCACGAACGCGCACAGCATGCCGAAGATCAGGCCGAAGGCGGTCGCCACGCCGATGATGATGGCGGCCTTGGGACGCACCGGCTTGTCCGGCTGCACCGCCGAGTCCAGGATGCGCACGTTGCCCACCTTGCCGGCGCGGATCAGGCGCAGCTGCTGGGCGTTGTTGAGCAATGCCGTGTAGAGCTCGGTGTTGACGCGCACGTCGCGCACCAGGCGCACCACGTCCTGCTCCAGGTCAGGCAACTGGCGGATGTTGTTGCCGATGCGGTTGACGTCCCCGGTCAGCCCGGCGATCTGGCGGTCCAGCGCCACGATGCTGGGGTGGGTTGGCGCGAAGCGGGTGATCATCTCCTGGCGCTTGGAGCGCAGTTCCATCACCTTGGTCTGCGCATCCACCGATTGCGCAAGGATCAGCTTGGCTTCTTCGCTCAGGTCGATGGTGCCGCGCTTGTTGCGCAGGGAGTTGTACTTGGTCTCGGCCGCGTCCAGCTCGCCCTTGAGCACCGGCAGCTGCTGTTCAAGGAATACCAGCGACTTCTCGGCCTGCGCCGACTTGCGGTTCACGTTCTGCTGCACGTACTCCTGGCCGATCTGGTTGAGCACGGCAGTCGTCAGCGCCGGATCATTGCCTTCCAGCGTGACGCCGATCACCCCCGACGTGCGGCCGCGCTCGAAGATCCCCAGGCGCGCCTGCACATCCTCGATGGCTGCCAGGCGCGAGCTGCGCGACACCGTGAACTCGGTCCCGGGGCGTCCCGTCAGCGCGTCGATATGCACGTCCATCGCGCCGCCGCCAGGCAGCCGGAAATGCTCGGGCTTGCCCACGGTGCCGTTGAAGGTCGCGCCCGTGAACTTGTCGCTCAGCGTGTAGCGCCCTTCGCCCAGCGTGGTCACGCGAAAGGGCTTGCCCAGCCATTCGTTGGGCACGTCCAGCTGCGAGATCGCGATGGCTTCGCCGCCCCATGCATAACCGCCGCGCGGCAGGCTCGACGGATACGGCAGGCTTTCGTAGCGCTGCGCCAGCCATTCGCCGATCACGGGGAAATAGCGCGGCTTGGCCTGGATGTACAGCAGGAACTTGTCGACTGCGGGTCCAACCACCATGCGCGAACGCAGCACTTCCATTTCGCCCGAGGTCTCCGCCTTGGTATCGAACATGGAGGACACATCGCCGAGCAGGCTGCGGCTCTGCCCCTGCGGCATTTCCTCTTCCACCTGCACGATGATGTCGGCCGAGTACACCTTGGGCGTGATCATCACATAGGTAAGCGCCCCCAGTAATGCAAGCAGAGTGATCGCGATGATCATCCACCGGTTGGAGAAGATGGCGTCCACATGGGACGACAACGGAGTTTCCTGCTGGCGAGCCGGCACGGACGGCTCGAACGATTCGATGGGCAACGACATGCAGCTCTCCAAGAGAAGACGCCGCCGCGGTCGCGGCGTCCCCAGGCGTGGTTTAAGGCGGACTAATCTATGGACTTCACGGTCTGTACGGTCTGGGCGCTCGGGAACAGATTGCTGATGAAGCGGTTCCACCGCACCAGGGCCGCCGTATCCACGAACACCACGTCTTTGGGTTGCAACTCGAACTTCTCCGCCACCGCAAGAGTCTGCGGCGATCCGGCGTTCAGGTGGAACACCAGCGGCGTCGCTTGCTCAGTGCTGCGCACAACGAATATTTGCGACGGATTCGAGGTCAGCTGGTTCGGTCCTCCGGCCAAGCCCAGCGCCTCGGTCAACGACATGCGTCCGTCACGCATCACTGCCGCGGTGGGCAAGGTCACCTCGCCCATCACGAACACCTTGCTGTCATCGCGCGGCGTGACCCTGACGATGTCGCCGGACTTCAGCAGCACCTGGTTCAGGTCTTGGCCACGCTCGATCAGCGCAGGCACGTTCACGCGAGTACGGCGTCCGTCACGGATCACGTAGACTGCGCTGCGATCGCCCGTGGGCAGAATGCCTCCGGCCCTGTTGATCGCTTCCAACAGGGTCATCGGGATATCGTTGATCGCGATTGCGCCCGGCGTCTTCACTTCGCCATCGACGTAAACACGCTTGCTGCGATATCCCAGAACGCGTACGGTGATCTGCGGATCCTGGATGTACTTGCTCGAACTATTCACTATGAGATTGCGCGCCTGAAGTTCCGTCAACCCGGCCACTTTCAGCAATCCCGCATAGGGAAATTGGATATATCCAGTGGATGAAACCGTATAGCCCGGAATGCCCGAGGCGGTGTCTCCAATGGCTAGTTCCGTTACCCCAGTCCCGATGGCGTAGGTTTGCGTCGGAAGGACGAGTTCAGGGTGATCCCACACTACGATCGAGAGGATGTCTCCGGGCCCGATCAGGTACGGCCCGGACTTGCCATAGAGCTTGTCGACGCCTTCGTTGTCGAGCAATGCCTGGCGCGCGCGCTGGTCTTCAAGCACCAGCGACGGCGTGATTTCCTTGATTACAGCCTTGGAGTTCGGATCCAGCGGATCCGCAAGTTGATTGGCGTCAAAGGTCATACCGGGAGACAAGGCGCAAGCGCCCAGCGAGGACACGAGCGCGATAGCTGCTATGCCTCGGCTCAACGTTCCGAAAAATGTCGTCATGGCAAATCCACTTGTGAATGACTTCGTTGCTTGGAGTGAGCCCGATGCGTAACGGGTTGCGACATTCCACTCTCTTTTCCTAGCCCCGCACATTCGACGGATGTCCTAAGCCTTCTCCTACATCGTTTGGAGGTTTCGGGTGCCTTGCGCACTCAATAAGATTTTGTCGGTAGCCACAAGCTTTGCGGCGGTGCACTGTCTTTGCCTTTCGCACGGCGGCTCCCCACGAACAGGAGTGCGCGATGGACCCGTCCCAAACGGACACGTCGTCTAGATTCAGCGGAGCAAGCTATCTCTATCGCTTGCTCGATGCCGCGATCGTGATCGCCTGCGGCCTGACTGCCACCGGCTTGAAATTCTCGGACGATGCCTTGGCGGATCCTCCGCAGATCCATCTGTTCCTTGTGTATCTGTGCGGCCTGGGCGTGGTCGCCATATTCCCGGCCTTCCGCCTCTATGTATCCTGGCGCGGCCGCCTGCTGACCGACCTGGTCGTGCGCAGCCTGGCGGCCTGGGCGCTGGTGTTCGCGCTGGGCATCTGCATCAGTTTTCTCATGCACCAGACCGCGGCGATATCGCGCATATGGGCGGCTACGTGGTTCGGCATGTCGGCGCTGACGCTGGCCGGCTTACGCATTGCGGTCTACGCGATCCTGGGCGCGGCGCGCGACCGCGGGCTGGACCGCAAGCGCGTACTGCTGGTGGGCTTTGGCGCGCTGGGCCATGACCTGTGGCGCCGCGTCGAGCAATACCGCGGCGCGGGCTACGAAGTGGCGGGCATCTATGCCGAGCCCCATGAGAACCTGCCGCCGCAAGTCCGCCGCCTGCATGACCTGGACGAGCTGCATGGCTTCGTGCATGAGCACAACGTCCGCGAGATCTGGATCGTGCTGCCGATGGAAGCGGGCCAGGAACTGCGCGAAGTCCTCTATCACCTGCGCAACGACCTGGTGGATATCCGCTGGATTCCCGATGTCATGTCGATCCAGCTGCTGGGGCACCGCATCGGCGAATTCCTGGGTCTGCCGGCCATACAGCTCAACAGCCTGCCGGCCGCCGGCGTGCGAGGCTGGGCCAAGGAACTCTTCGACCGCGGCTTCGCCTTCTGCGCGCTGGTCGGGCTGTCGCCCGTGATGCTGACGGTGGCGATCCTGGTGAAGGCGACTTCGCGCGGCCCGGTGTTCTTCACCCAGCCTCGGCTGGGCGTGGACGGCAAGGTCTTCCATGTCTACAAGTTCCGCACCATGACAGTGCATCAGGAGCATGGCGTGGTCACCCAGGCCACGCGCAACGATGCCCGCGTCACGCGCATCGGCGGCTTCCTCAGGCGCACCAGCCTGGACGAACTGCCGCAGTTCCTGAATGTGCTGATGGGCGACATGTCGGTGGTGGGTCCGCGTCCGCACGCGCTGGAACACAACGAAATGTACAAGGACCTGGTGCAGCGCTACATGATGCGCCACCGCGTCAAGCCGGGCATCACGGGCTGGGCGCAGGTCAACGGCCTGCGCGGGCAGACGGACACGCTGCGCAAGATGAGCGACCGGGTCGAGTACGACATCTACTACATCCAGCACTGGACGTTCAGGATGGACCTGCAGATCATCGCCCGCACGGCGTTGTCGGGATGGACGGGCCGCAATGTCTACTAAACCCTTGGGATGGCCCGAGCAACGCAAGGCCGCGGCCCGCGACGGCTTGCTGGCGCAGGCGGAGTTCCGCCAGGCGGTAGAGATGTTGCCGCTGGTTTCCATCGACCTGCTGCTGCGCGATGCCGCGGGCCGCTACCTAACTGGCCTGCGGGCCAATCCCCCGGCCCAGGGCGCCTGGTTCGTGCCGGGCGGACGGATCCGCAAGAACGAGACCCTGCACGCCGCGCTGCGCCGCATCGCCCGCGACGAACTGGGCATCCCGGTCAGCGAGCTGGCCTGGACCCCGCGCGGCGTGTACGAACACTTCTATGGCACCAATTTTGCGGGTGAAGCCGGACGCTCCACCCACTACGTCGTCCTCGCCTATGAGGCCGAGCTTTCTTTGGACATTTCCAGCCTGCCCCAGGCCCAGCACCGCAGCTACCGCTGGCTGCCCGCGAAGGCCCTCGCCGCCGATCCCGGCGTGCACCCCTACACCCAGGCCTACTTCAAGGAGTGAGCGCCATGACCAATCCCCCTCCCCCGTACCGGGCAGTCATACTCTGCGGCGGTTCAGGCTCGCGCCTGTGGCCGCTGTCGCGCGAGCTGCTGCCCAAGCAGTTCATCCGTTTGACCGATGACCGCAGCCTGCTGCAGAACACCCTGCTGCGGCTGGGTTCGGCGGATGCGCAGGCCCGGCCCACCCTGGTCTGCAACGACGCGCACCGCTATATCGCGGCGGAGCAGGCGCTGGAGCTGGGCATCAAGGACGTGGAAGTGATCCTGGAGCCTTTCGCGCGCAACACGGCGCCGGCAATCGCCGCGGCCACCCTGCGCGCCATGCGCGACGGCGAGGACCCGGTCATGCTGATCATGCCGTCGGACCACGTGCTGGAAGACGGCGAGGTACTGCGCGCCGCCTTCGCCGAAGCCTACAAGGCCGCCTTGCAAGGCGCCCTGGTGACCTTTGGCATCACGCCCACCGCGCCGCTCAGCGGCTACGGCTACATCCAGGCGGACGAGCCCGGCGTCATGGCCCCCGCCCGCCGCGTGCGCCGCTTCGTTGAAAAGCCCTCGCCCGAGGTGGCGCAGCGCTTCATCGACGATGGCGGCTATTACTGGAACAGCGGCATGTTCGCCTTCCAGGCCTCGGTATTCCTGTCGGAAATGGCGCGCCTGGCGCCCAAGATGCTGGAACAGGTGCAGGCGGCGGTGGCCATCGGACATGGCGAGAATTCGCTTTTCCACCTGGACGGCCCGTCCTTCGAGGCCTGCCCCAGCGATTCCATGGACTACGCCATCATGGAGCGCACCGACAGCGCCGTGGTCATCCCGCTGGCCGCCTCGTGGAGCGATGTGGGCGCCTGGGACGCGGTCTGGGGTATCGCCCAGAAGACGGTGGAAGGCAACTCCACCACCGGCGACGTCATGGTGGAGGATTCGCGCAACTGCCTGATCCACTCCACCAGCCGGCTGGTGGCCTCGGTGGGCCTGGACGACATCGTCGTGATCGAAACCGCCGACGCCGTGCTGGTGGCGCACAAATCGCGCTCGCAGGACGTCAAGCGGCTGGTCGAGATCTTCAAGACGCAGCACCGCTCGGAACTGAACCATCACCGCGAAGTGCAGCGGCCCTGGGGATCCTACGACTCGGTCGGCCAGGGGCCGCGCTACCAGGTCAAGCGCATCACGGTGAAGCCCGGCGCGCGCCTGTCCTCACAGATGCACCATCACCGGGCCGAGCATTGGATCGTGGTTTCCGGCACGGCGCGCATCTACAACGGCGACAAGCAATACCTGCTGACCGAGAACCAGTCGACCTACATCCCGCTGGGCGAGATCCACAGCCTGGAGAACCCGGGAAAGATCCCGCTGGAAATCATCGAGGTGCAATCGGGCGCCTACCTGGGTGAAGACGACATCGTCAGATTCCAGGACATGTATGGCCGGGTTTGAAAAAGAGGTGCCCCCGCCCTTCTTCAGACCGGGCA
Source organism: Achromobacter sp. ACM01 (assembly GCF_014851745.1). Lineage (NCBI taxonomy): Bacteria > Pseudomonadati > Pseudomonadota > Betaproteobacteria > Burkholderiales > Alcaligenaceae > Achromobacter > Achromobacter sp. ACM01. The sequence continues at coordinate 250,783 of NZ_JACVAF010000006.1, read as the reverse complement.
TGGCCCGGATCTGCCTGCCGCTTGCCGGGCTGTTCTTCGCCGTACTGGTAACGATAGGCAACCTGCCGGGCCTGGCCGCCGAGATGTCGGACGCCTTTGGGGACAAGCGTCTGCATCTTGCGGCTTACGCCTTCCTGACCACGTTGATCTATTTCTCGGTCAACCGGCGCCCGGCGCTGACGGCCTTGGTGGCGATTGCCATGCTGGGTGCGCTGGATGAAGCAATCCAGTCCCTTTTTCCCTATCGACAGGCTGAATTATTAGACCTTTTGGCCGATATCTCAGCGGCTGGTGCAACAGTAATCTCATTGCACATTGGTACCGCAGCCTTCGGCTCCTTTCGTGCAGTCACTAAGTCTTAAGGATACAACCATGCCAAAACGGGCACTGATTACCGGCGTTACTGGCCAAGACGGGGCCTATCTGGCGGAGTTTCTGCTGGCCAAGGGCTATGAGGTCCACGGCATCAAGCGGCGTGCTTCGCTGTTCAATACCGCCCGGATCGACCATCTGTACCAGGATCCGCATGACCAGCCCCGCAATTTCGTGCTGCATCACGGCGATATGACCGACTCTTGCAGCCTGATCCGCATCGTGCAGTCGGTGCAGCCCGACGAGATCTACAACCTGGCCGCTCAAAGCCATGTCGGCGTCTCGTTCGAGGAACCCGAATACACGGCCAACGCCGACGGCCTGGGCACCCTGCGTCTCCTGGAAGCCATCCGCATCCTGAAGCTGGAGAACAAGGCCCGCTTCTACCAGGCCTCCACCTCCGAGCTGTATGGCCTGGTGCAAGAGACGCCGCAAAAGGAAACCACGCCGTTCTATCCGCGCAGCCCGTATGCGGCGGCCAAGCTGTACGCCTACTGGATCAGCGTGAATTACCGCGAAGCCTATGGCATGTATGCCTGCAACGGCATCCTGTTCAACCACGAATCGCCCAAGCGCGGCGAGACCTTCGTCACGCGCAAGATCACCCGCGGCCTGGCCCGCATCGTGCTCGGCCTGCAGGAATGCCTGTACCTGGGCAACCTGTCCGCCCTGCGCGACTGGGGCCACGCCCGCGACTACGTCGAAATGCAATGGCTGATGCTGCAGCAGGACACGCCCGAGGACTACGTCATCGCGACCGGCATGCAATACAGCGTGCGCGAATTCATCAATACCGCCGCGCGCGAGCTGGGCATCCTGCTGGCCTGGGAAGGCGAAGGACTGGAAGAGACCGCCACCGTGCTGTTCTCGCCGGTCCATGACGTCAAGCCCGGCCAGGTCATCGTCCGGGTGGATCCGCGCTACTTCCGCCCGACGGAAGTGGAGACCCTGCTGGGCGATCCGACCAAGGCGCGCGAAAAGCTGGGATGGTCGCCCCGCACCTCCTTCGCGCAACTGGTCAAGGAAATGGTCGAGAGCGATCTGCGCGACGCCCGGCGCGATGCGCTGGTCGAGCAGAACGGCTACGAAATCTACGCCTACAAGGAGTAGCACGACATGACGAACCTGGAGCAACGCGTCTTCGTCGCCGGCCACCGCGGCATGGTGGGCGCCGCGATCACCCGCGAGCTGCAACGCCGCGGGTACCGCAACGTGCTGACCCGCGGCCGGGAAGAGCTGGATCTGGAAAACCAGAATCAGGTCAACCGCTTCTTCTCGACCACGCCGGTCGACGTGGTGTACCTGGCCGCGGCCAAGGTGGGCGGCATCCTCGCCAACCAGACGCATCCGGTGGAGTTCCTGTACAAGAACCTGATGATCCAGTGCAACGTGATCCGCGCCGCGTATGCGGCCGGCGTGCGCAAGCTGCTGTTTCTGGGTTCGTCATGCATCTATCCGCGCGAAGCTCCTCAGCCGATCCGCGAGGACGCCTTGCTGACGGGGCCGCTGGAGGCGACCAACGAGCCCTACGCCATCGCCAAGATCGCGGGCCTGAAGCTGTGCGAGGCCTATCAGCGCGAATTCGGCGCGCGCTTCATCTGCGCCATGCCGACCAATCTGTATGGCCAGCATGACAACTACGACCTGCAAAGCAGCCACGTGCTGCCCGCGCTGATCCGCAAATTCCACGAAGGGCGGGAATCTGGCCAGGAAAGCGTGAGCATCTGGGGCACCGGCGCGCCGCTGCGGGAGTTCCTGTACGTGGACGACCTGGCGCAGGCCTGCGTCATGCTGATGGAGCATCCGCAGGCGGAAGGCATCTACAACATCGGCGCCGGGCAGGACATCTCGATCGCCGACCTGGCCAGGCTGGTGGCCCGCGTGGTCGGCTACGAGGGCAACATCGTCTACGACAGCAGCAAGCCCGACGGCACGCCGCGCAAGCTGATGGACTCGGCCCGCATGCAGGCGCTGGGCTGGAAACCGGAGATCTCACTGACGCATGGCATCACGCTGGCCTACGGGCACTTCCTGCGTGAACGCACCCAGCATGCGCTGCCCGTGGCCTGACGGCCTCGCCAGAACCCCTATGCCCACAGGCCCCAGCCATGTTCGGATTCCTGAGGAAACACATCGCCGGCAATGCCTCCTTCTGGGGGCTGGTGGAGTATGGCATCGGCCCCGTCGCGGCGCTGGTGGCCTTGCCCATCCTGTTCCGGCAGCTGGGAACGGTGGGCTTCGGCCAGTACTCGATGATCATCGCCCTGGCCGGCTTCGGCAATGCCGCCAACCTGGGCGCGGCGGTGACGGCGACCAAGCTGGTTTCCGAACGCATGCACGAACCGGGCGGCGCCTATCGCGCAGCCGGCGTAAGCATGTCGCTGATCGGCTGCGCGCTGGGGGTCGTGACCCTGGCCGCAGTGCTGCTGTGGGGAGTGGTGGGCCTGGGCTGGCCGGCGGCCACCTTCGGCGGCGTGGCGGTGACGATGCTTGCCATGCCCGCCCTGGCCATCTACCTGACGCAGCAATATGACCAACTGTTTTCCGGATGCCTGAAAGGGCGTGAAGACTTCCGCGCCACGGCGCTGTGCGAGGTCTTCAGCCGCACCGGCACGATGGGGCTGGCTTGCGCCACGGCCTGGCTGACGGCCTCCCCCACCTGGACCGGCCTGGCGCAGGCGCTGGGACTCCTGATCGCGGGCAGCGTGAAGATGCGCGTATTCGCGCGCACCTATGGACGCATCCTGGTGCGCCCGGTGCGCGACCGCGCCGCCATGATGGACGCCTTCCGCTTCTCCCGCTGGTCCTGGCTGAACAGCCTGAGCGCCCTGGCCTTCGGTTCGGTGGACAGGGTGCTGGTCGGCAGTCTCATGGGTCCGGCGGCGCTGGCCATCTACACGGTCGGCGTGCAGGTCGGCCAGATCATCCATACCGCGTCGGTCGCGATCTTCCAGAAGGCCATGCCGCGCGTCACCCGCCTGTCGGTTTCGCCGCCCTATCCGGGCGCCGTCGAACGCGAGATCCGCCGCATGATGCTGTGGAACCTGGCGCTGTCGGCCAGCGCCACGCTGGCGGTGCTGGCGGTCAGTCATCCGCTTCTGAACCTGCTGCTGGGGGACAACGTCGCCAGCGGCCATCTGGGCACCTTCCAGTTGCTGATCGTGGCCTCCGGGCTGCTGTCCTTGAACGCCGCAGCGCACTTTTCCCTGCTGGGCCTGGGCAATTCACGCGCCGTCGCCATCCTGAACGGCCTGGGCGGCCTGGCGATGCTGTGCGTCATGGCGGGACTGGTACACGCGGCGGGGGAACACGCCGCGGCATGGGGCCGCATGGCCTACGCGGCGATCACGCTGGCCGGCGTGGCCCTCGCCATCCGTCAATCCCGCCCAGAATTTCCGGGCGCCTTGCCTGCGGCCACCCGTTAACTCATATGCTGAGGTCCTACATGCGCAAGCGTCATAACGAGTATTCACGTCAGCTCATCGACTTCGTCCGCGAGTTGCGGCCGCCGGCGCCGATTGCCGGCAGCCTGTTGCCGAAAGTGACCATCGTTACTCCCTCGTTCAACCAGGCCCGCTTCCTGGAGCGCACCATCCTGTCCGTGCTGAACCAGGGCTATCCGCGGCTGGAGTACATCATCATCGACGGCGGCTCCACCGACGGCAGCGTGGACATCATCCGCAAGTATGAGCGCTACCTGACGTACTGGGAGAGCACGCCCGACCGCGGCCAGTCGCATGCCATCAACAAGGGCTTCGAACGCGCCACCGGCGACTATGTGGGCTGGCAAAACTCCGACGACCTGTACTTCCCCGGCGCCTTGCGCAAGCTGGGCGCGGCCGCCTCCAAGGGACGCGCGCCCATCGTCAGCGGCAACCTGTTCGTGGCGGACGCCGACAACAAGATCTTCCGCAAGATCCATTACACGCCGGTCAACCGCGGCACGCTGACGGTGGTGAAGGCGTCCATCCCGAACCAGTCCGCGATCTTCCGCCGCGACCTGCTGCAGAAGTACGGGCTCCTGCAGGAGAGCATGCGCTACTGCATGGACCTGGAGCTGTGGAGCCGGCTGCTGCGCGAAGGCAAGAACCTGATCGTCCCGGACGCAATGGGCGTGTACACCGCCCATGACGAAACCAAGACGGCGCTGATGCAGGACGTGCTGCTCGAAGAGCGCGAGCAGATCGTCTCGCGCATCCGCCGCACGGAGCCGGGCCTGGGAAAGCTGTTCGAACTGTCGTGCCGGGCGTCCAAGGTGGCCGCCCACGCACGGCAGGGCGACCTGTCCTATCTGTTCGAAAAGCTGACCACCAGGATTTTCGGACGAGACGACTGGGCTTCGCACTAGCGCCTGTCCATACCGGGAAGAGCCACAATGACCACGCACCGCCGCTTATCGACCCTGCATCTGCTGGGCATGTTCGCCTTCACGGCGCTGGCCCTGAACGACGATCACTTCGTCCTGGGCGTCGGCAGCTTCAAGCTGTCGCCCTTCGATTTCCTGTTCGTCGCCATGCTGGTGGTCAAGATGCTGCGGCTCGCGGATCCCGCGGCCTATGCGCTGCCCCGCGGCATGCTGGGCATGCTGCTGGGAATCCAGTGCGTGTCGGTGATCTATCTGCTTCTGGTGTCGCTGCATCATCCCGGCATCGAGACCGGCGATGTCGCGCGGGACCTGCGCATCGTGTTCTATTTTCTGTGCACGCCCTTTCTTTGCTACAAGGACATCGACAGCCCGGCCGCCTACGCGGTGCTGCAGAAGTACATCGTGGCGGCCTGCCTGGCCGTGGCCACGCTGATGTTGGCCGAACAGCTGCAAGGCTTCAGCGTGGCGAATCCGCTGCGCAACGTGCGGCTGGGCGTATGGGCCATTCCGTTCGGCGTGGTGTCTCTGCTGTACTTCCGGCGCACGCTCAACGTTTCCGGACCCAAGGCTTACGCGCTGACGGTCTATATGCTGCTGGCCCTGGTGTTCTCGCTGAACCGCAGCCAATACCTGCAGCTGGCGATCTCGGTCTTCATCGCCGTGCTGTTGGGCGCGGGTCCCGAGATCCGGCGCCGCGCCGTGCTGGTCTTTGCGCCGGCGGCAGTCGCCGGGGTGCTGGTCTTCGCCGCGATCGGCTACCTGGACGTGCTCACCAATCGCATCTTCAGCGTCGAGCGCCTGGACGAGGACTCCAGCTACGGCGCGCGCGTCCAGGAAATGCAGGGGCAAATGGACTTCTTCGCGGAGAGTCCGGTGTTCGGCAAGGGCGCGGGCTTTCGCAGCTGGGTCATGGGCGAGAACGGCTTCGAGCTGAGCACCTTCGCCCACAACTCCTGGGCCTTCTACCTGATGAAATTCGGGGTGGTCGGCACCATCATGATCATGCTTCCGCCCGTGCTCATTCTGCTGCTCACGCTGTTGCGACGATATGCGCATCCGGGCCTGGAGCTGCACCGGCGATACCTGCTTGCCACCGCGCCTATCTATATCTTCATCGACTCGCTTTCCGGCGGCCTGGCCTATGCGCCCAAGACCGCCTTCACCGGGTTCCTGCTGTGCTATTGCCTGTCGCTCATGCGCAATGCCCAGATCATGCCCGTGCCAGAACAAAGAACGACATCCGCCCCCAGCCACCGCCCGGACGTTGCGCGCCGGACGCCAACTAGAGTGATCCCACATGCCTGATGTCTTGTTTGTCGCGCCAGACCTGCACGGCGGCGTAGGAAGATGTGTCGCCTTCATCGTGGATGCCTTGCCGGAACAAGGGGTGGATTCCGCCTTGTTCCTGCTGCGTTCGCGCATCCGCGAGTATCCCGTATCCAATCCGAAGGTGACCCGGGCGCTCCCTGTCAACGAATCCCCGACCGCGCTGCGGCTGATGCTGCCCGTGGCCTTTTTCAAGCTGCTCATGCAGATCCGGCGCGACAAGCCCGCCATCGTCTGCTCGCACGGCCTCTTGTGCAACATGCTGGTCGTGGCGGCCAAGAAGCTGCTGCGCGGCAAGTTCGCCACCGTCGCCTTCGAACACAGCAGCCCGGCCATCCACTACGGAGCCTCGCGCATGCGGCGCCTGAAATGCTGGCTGGTCAGCCAGACCTACCGGCGCCACGATGCGGTGGTGGGCGTGTCGCGCGGCGTCAAGGAAGACCTGGTCAGCATGTTTCCGCCGCTGCGCGGCAAGGTCCACACCATCTACAACGGCGTGCCGCTGGAAAATGTGCGCACGCAGGGCGGCCGCGGCGGCGACGACCCCGCGCAGCCCGCCCCCTACCATGTGGTGGCCGTGGGCCGGCTCGAAGCAGTGAAGGATTACGCGACGCTGATCGACGCGGCCGCATTGCTGGATGACCCCGGCATCCGCTTCACCATCCTGGGCGAAGGATCCGAGCATGCCGCCCTGCAAAAACGCATCGATGAGCGCGGCTCACGCAGCCCGGTCACCCTGGCGGGCCATATCGACAACCCGTTCCCGGTGATTGCGGGCGCCGGCGCATTCGCCCTGACCTCCCTGCGCGAGAGCTTCGGCAATGTGCTGGTGGAAGCGCTGTGCCTGGGCGTGCCGGTCATTTCCACCGACTGTCCCCATGGCCCGGCTGAAATCCTGGATTCCGGCCGCTACGGCCTGCTGGTTCCGGTGGGCGACGCCGCGGCCCTGGCCGAGGCGGTGCGCCGCCTGGCCTATGACGCGGAGATGCGTGAACGGTTTGCCGAGCAAGGCCCGGAACGCGCCGACGCCTTTTCCCTGGAACGGCACTGCCGCAACGTCATCGCCCTCTTCCGCCCGCTGATGCAGCGCGGCACGCCCTGAACAGGACAGCATCATGCAGAAGATACCGGTATCGGTCGTCGTCATGACGAAGAACGAGGAACGCAACATCAACAAGTGCCTGAAGGCGCTGGTCGAATTCGACGAAGTATTCGTGGTGGACTCCAACAGCACCGACGCGACCTGCGCGATGGCGACGGCGCTGGGCGCCAAGGTCTCGAACTTCCAGTGGAACGGCAAGTATCCCAAGAAGAAGCAGTGGTGCCTGGAACAGCTGCCGTTTTCGCACCCCGTGGTGCTGTACGTGGACGCGGACGAAGAGATGACGCCCGGCCTGGCCGCGGAAATACGCGAAGCCCTGCCGCGCTTCGCGGCGGGCGCGGGCGGCGCCTTCGTGCCGTTCGATTACGTCTTCTGCGGCAAGAAGCTGGAACACGGCCACCGCGTGTACAAGCTGGCCCTGTTGGCGCGCGACCGCTCGCGCTTCCTGGACTACGACGATCTCGACGTGGCGCATATGTGGGAGGTCGAAGGCCATTACCAGCCGCAGGTCGAAGGCGAAACCTTCGCCCTGCGCCAGCGCATGGTGCACAACGACCATGATTCGCTGTTCCACTACTTCGACAAGCACAACCGCTATTCCGATTGGGAAGCGAACCTGCGCACCAAGGGCCTGATGAACGATCCGCGCGAGGCCAACGTGGGCGCGCGCGCCCTGCTCAAGCGCATCTTCCAGGCCATGCCGTTCAAGGCGCCCATCTCGTTCCTGCATTCCTACGTGTTCCGCCTGGGCTTCCTGGACGGCAAGGCGGGCTACGACTACGCGGTGGCGCGCGCCATGTACTACTGGCAGATCCGCATCAAGACCGAAGAGATCCAGAAGGCGCGGCAGGCCAGCGCCGCCGCGGCGCGTGACGACGCCGTGGCGGGAGCCGCCAAATGAGCGCCCTGCAACAGCTCGACCGTTTTGCGCTGGCGCCCGGCCAGCGCGGCCGCTCCGCCCTGACGGTGCAGCTCTGGTGGACGGTGCAGGCGACGCTGTTCCGCTGGTCGCCGCAAGTTGCCTATGGCTTTCGCCGCTGGCTGCTGCGGTGCTTTGGCGCACGGGTCGGCCGCAAGGTGCTGATCCGGCCCACCGCCACCGTGACCTATCCATGGAAGGTCGAAATCGGCGACTACGCCTGGATTGGGGACGACGCGGTCATCTACAGCCTGGGTCCCATCCACATCGGCGCCCACGCCGTGGTGTCGCAGCGCAGCTACCTCTGCGCTGCAGACCACGATGCGGCGCAACCCGACTTTCCCTTGCGCGAACGCGCCGTGCGCATCGAGGACGGCGCGTGGGTGGCGACCGACGTGTTCATCGGCCCCGGCGTGACCGTCGGGCGTGAAGCCGTGATCGGCGCACGCAGCTCGGTGTTCCGCAACATGCCGCCCGCCATGGTGTGCCACGGCAACCCATGCCGTCCGATCCGCCCGCGCCAGGCTGGCCCGGCATGAAGATCCTCATCTACGGCATCAACTACGCGCCCGAACTCACCGGCATCGGCAAATACAGCGCCGAACTGGCCGAATGGCTGGCCGCGCGCGGCCACGAAGTCAGCGTGGTGACGGCCCCGCCCTACTATCCGCAGTGGCAGGTGCACGAAGGCTATCGCGCCAGCCGTTACCGCAAGGAAACCCTGCGCGGCGTCACCGTACGCCGCGCGCCGCTCTGGGTTCCCGGACGGCCGGGCGGCCTCAAGCGCCTGATCCACCTGGCCAGCTTCGCCCTGTCCAGCCTGCCCTCGCTGTTGCGCGCGGCCGCCGGGCGGCCGGACATCATCCTGGTGGTGGAGCCCGCGCTCTTCTGCGCGCCCGCCGCCTGGCTGGCGGCGCGGCTTTGCGGCGCCCGCGCCTGGCTGCACATCCAGGACTATGAAGTGGACGCCGCGTTCGAGCTGGGGCTGCTCAAGGGCGCCGGCCTGCGCGCCATGGTGCTCAGGGCCGAACGCTGGCTGATGCGCCGCTTCGACCGCGTGTCGACCATATCCAGCCGCATGCTGGACCTGGCGCGGGCCAAGGGCGTGGACCCGGGCCGCGCGGTGCTGCTGCCCAACTGGATCGATGTCGATGCGATTGCGCCGCGCGCCGGCGGCGGCAACTACCGCGCCGAACTGGGCATTCCGCACGACGCGATCGTTGCGCTTTATTCAGGCAACATGGGCGGCAAGCAGGGCCTGCAGACCCTGGCCGACGTGGCCCGCAGGCTCAGCCGCGAGACGCGCCTGTGGTTCGTCTTCTGCGGCCAGGGTCCTGAACGCGCGCCGCTGCAGCAGCAATGCGAGGGCCTGGCCCGCGTCGTCTTCCTGGACCTGCAGCCTGCCGAACGCCTGGGCGAATTGCTCAATACCGCCGACATCCATCTGCTGCCCCAACGCGCCGGCGCCGCCGACCTGGTGATGCCGTCCAAGCTGACTGGCATGCTGGCCAGCGGCCGGCCCGTGGTGTGCGGTGCCTCGCCCGGCACCGAGCTGGCCGGCGTGGTCGCGCGCTGCGGCCTGCTGACGCCGCCGGAAGACGGAGCGGCCATGGCCGAGGCGGTGCGCAAGCTCAGCTACAACGCGCAGATCCGCGAAACCCTGGGCGCCGCGGCGCGCCAGTATGCGCAGACGCATCTGCACGTGGACAGCGTGCTGGCTGCCGCGGAACAGGAATTCGAAGCGCTGATAGCGGCCAAGGGCAAGCATGCGGCCCGCGGCGCGGGCGTTTGAACGTCCGCACGGCGCCGCACAAGCCTGCCGCATCTGCTGCGCGCAGGCCGTCAACGTTGCGATGAGTTCAATTTTCTCTTGGCGGTTGGCGACGGGTTACGCGCACTCGAGACCGATGCGCTTGCATCAAGTCTCTCGCGCTTGACCCATCCTACGCGTCTGGGTCGTGCTTGGCGGGCGCTGCGCCGTTGCCGCTTCTGACCAGTCCCATCTGCACCGCGATGTAGGCTGCCTCGGCCTGGTTACGCGCGTTCAGCTTCCAGTACAGCGTGCGCGCGTGGCTCTTCACGGTGGCCACCGAGATGCCGACCTGCTGGCCGATCTCCCGCATGGTCTTGCCCTGCACCAGCAATTGCAGGATCTCTTCCTGCCGTTGGGTCAGCTCCCTCAGCTCCTGGGTTGGCGGATGCGAGGCGCCCTGAGGTCGGGCCGCGGGCTGCGGATAGCATTCGCCGCCCGCCATGACGAGGCTGACCGCCGCCGCCAGCGCATCGGGGCTGGAGGCCTTGGGCATGTAGCCCGCGACGCCTGCCCGCGCACACGCCGCCATGACGCCCGGGTCCAGCACCGAATAAAGCACCAGCACCAGCCGCGGCATGAAGAACGCCATCGATTGGGACAGGAGTCCGACGTCCTGCTCGGCCAGGCCGCTGCAACCCATCACCAGCAACTCCACCGGGCGGTTGATCGAACTGGACATGGTGAGCAATTGGGCTGGCGAGATGGCCAGAATGTCGTCGGTGTTCCGCGCACGCTCCAGCACATGCTGGATCGCGACACGGAGCAGAGCGTAGTCTTCGATCAGTACGGTTGTCATCCCGGGGGGAACCTTGTGACGCATGGCCCATACACGGTTCCCATGACGCTGGCGCATCATTGCTGCAACGGCAGGCTGCTGGCGTCACCGACCTCACGGGAATCTCGTCCGCGGCACGGAATCGCGATGGCGAGGCGGAGTTGTTCGCCTTCTCGATCCAGTCTTGCGGACACAACCCATGCTATCAGCGGCTACGTTCGCTGAATCTCGTTCAGGAGGATGATTGGTGGAGGAATGCAGCAGCACTGCGACCGCGGATACTGCTGTGTATGAATTAGCCATGATGGCTATGCGCGCTCCCGGCAGCAACGGAACGCCTTCGTTCCAGGCTGCCGGGCAGGCCGCGCAAACCAATCCCGGCTACCCGAGCTTGCGCCCATAAAGCTGCCCGGCATCCACATCCCTGCCGTTCGGTTCATGCCATTCCAAGGTCGCGCCACGCTGCAGCGCCGCGTATACGGCTTCGCCCTTGTTCTTCACATGCAAGCGCTGGTAAAGCGTGCACGCATGCGTTTTGGCCGTGGCCACCGAAATGTTCAACATCCTGCTGACCGTCTTGATCGGATAGCCGCGCGCCAGCAACACCAGGACTTCGTATTGCCGCGGCGTGATCTGCAGCAGCTGCGCGCCGGCGCTGACGGGCATGGAACCCTTGCTGGCAGCGGCATCGTCGGCATCCCTGGCCGGCAAGGCGCAGACCGTTTGCGCGGGAGCCTGCAATGCCTGTTCGCTGGGGAAGCACTGCCCTCCCGCCATGACCAGGCGGATGGCCGCTTCAAGGATTTCCACCGATGCCGTCTTCATGAGGCAACCGTAGACGCTTGCCCCGGGCAACCCTTGTACCGGCATGGGCAGGGGCATGACGTCCGTCAGCAGCAGGATCCGCTTGGGCGTGAGCACGCGCTGGATTTCATGCAGCGCGCTCCACGCTTCGTCGGTATCCACCGGCAATCCATAGATCAACAGGTCGGCGCCCGCGTGCACGCCGTCCGCCTTGGAGATGTCAGCCAAACCCATCCCCTCGATTTCCCACACATCATCCAACTTGCTCAGAATCTGCCACAACCCCAACCGCAGGAGCGGATGGGCTTCAATCAGGACCATCTTGGCCATGGTGTCCTCCCGGTTTTTCGACGGGCCTAGAAGGGATCTTCGCTGTGCTGAAGACTATTTTTTTTCCAACCCTGCGATGCGAGTCCGCAATATTCCGGAATATCTAATGAAGCTGAACCGGAGCATTTGGGCTGGGAGACTTTGGTAGCCAACATAACGGATGGCATGGACCCATCTTATGGTTCGAAATTGTCAAAATCAAGACGTTTCGGCTCGATATAATCCGACAAAAACAGAAATCATTCGTTAGCCTTAATCATCATCGTAAATCTGGACGAGACGCGCATCTCATCCATTCCGGCGCTAGGGTTTTCACCAGGAATTCCCCATGAGGAGCTTGCGCTTTCCCTATGGAAGATGCAGGTCCGGCGCGGGTCGCAGGCTAAGGCAGGCCGCTGTTACAGGCGTAAAAAAGCCGCGCCGCGGCATCCGCCGGGCGCGGCCTGGAAGTTCCGGAATCAGGACAATAACTGTCTATATGTTTCCGCGGACACATCAAGCCCGTGCGTCTTTCTCGTAATCGAAATATAGGTAACATTTTTATTTTTGCGTTTCCGGCACGATTTACTCCATATAGGCGAAGTCAAATACCGTATGCCCGCCCTGATGATGCCAATGGTGCATCGAAGCATGACGTTTTCTCAGGAAGCTCGCGTAGTGGATTTCGCCGTCCGTTTCCACATAGGTGGACGGCGTTAGTTCCTCTATCCGGTTCAACGACACGCCCTTGCCGTAGTGGCAGAAGCCCTGGTACTGGGCGCAGCGGATCACCTCTCCGCCAGGCGACACAACGATTCCGGCGTTGCGGGCCCGCATCGGGTTGCGCACGATGGGGTTGCAGGCATGCGGCGTCCACTCGGTCGAGCGCGGCGAATCCGAAAAGAAAGCGAATAATTCGTCGCAATGGCTTTGGCCGTCGGTCCGATCGATATTGGTTAATAACCACCAATATTCGCCGTGTTTGAAAATAATGGTGTCGACGGCGGATATATTAGTCATCAAATTTACATCAAGCTCCCATTTGAGCGGAAAATCGGTGCATTTCCAGAGCTCTATACTGCGATTGCCGCAGGTCTCCGGCACCATGTAGGTGACGCCTTCGTGCTCGAATATATATGGGAATGACAGATGGTAGGGCAGGTTCAGGGCCGTGCCCAGCAGGCGGAAAGCCCCGTCGGAGTAGGTCGCAACCGAGATCGTGCCCTTGCGGGAGGTAAAATCGTAATCCTCGAAAAATATATACGGCTTTTTATCCTGGGTATATACAAACGGATCCGCGAAGAATCTGCCCTTGGGCGGCTGCAATACCATGGCCTCGGATACCACCGCCTGCTGCCGGGCAGAAGGAAACATGCCTATCCGCCAGCGCACATTGCGTTTCATGACGCGCCGCACAATCAAATCCGACATTAACCAGGCCTGACGCGCAATATATGCGGCGCTATCCCACTCCACCGGATCCTCGCGCCGCAAGCCGCTCATGATCTGCATGCCCGGCGGCGCAACGCCTTGCTTGACGCGGGCCAGCGCCTGCAGCGCGTCGTACACCATGAAATTGCCCAGGCTGAACGCGCGCGCCTGATTCTTCAACCAGAACACTTCGGTGTTGAAACTGCGCTGGTCCAGCAATTCGTCCTGGTCCTCCCGCGGCCCCACGCGCCAGAGCTTCACCGTGGTGTGATCTTCACGCTGATAGACCTCCCAGAAGCCGGCATAGCGGCTGGTCGCCACCGCAATATCCGAATAACTCAGCTGCCATACGCCCAGCCGCGCCCAGCCCGCCATTTGTTCGCGGGTGGCCGGCGATGCGCCCAGCGTGATGACCAGGTCCAGGCCCAGCGCCGCAACCTGGCTTTGCACCTCGGCCGCGGGCATGCCAGGCGTCAACGACAGGACGGCAGCCGTCTCCGATGACACGCTTTCCCGCATGTCGCGGCACGCAAGCGCCTGCCGCTGCTTTGCCGGCAGCAGCCGCGCTTCCAGGCGCGACAAGGCGCCAAACAACGCGCGCGCCCCCAACCGGGGCGCTTTCTCGCCGCCCTCCTCACTCATCACCAGCAAAGCAGCGACTTCAAAATCCTGGCTATGCGTGAGCCAATCCACCATCTCATGCATCCAGCCGGGTTGCTCGTACCCGTCGACCAGCAGTCCCACTCTGTAGGTTTTCATTTCTCCTGCTCCTGTGCCAGGGCTTGTCGGCCTTCCGTCCGTTACGGCGAACGGACTAGGGCCTGTCATTGCGTATTCAGGGGCGCGACAGATTCAACTCCTCGCGCTGATACTGCGGGGTTTTGCGCCTCCCTTCCAGACCACATTCATCCTAGGTCGGCAGTCCGAGGACGAAAGGCTCAAGGTCATGCGCAAACACTAGGAAATCGTTACTCCCTCCGCATGAGTTTCGTCATCCCTCTGGTGGAGATTGGCGAGAATCCGGCCGGTCCTGAACGCGGGACTTGCGGCCCGCTAGTGGTAAACCCTATTGGGGATAGCCGAGGCTCGCGTCTCAGCCATCTCTCACGCATAATTGTTTTTAAACGAACGTTTGAATTCAACCTTATGCAAGAAATCAGACCGTCCCTCACCCGTGAATCCATCCTGGACACCGCCGAGGCCTTGTTTGCCCAACAAGGACACGATGGCACCTCGATGCGCCAGATCACCGCGGCCGCCGGCGTCAATCTGGCGTCGGTGAACTATCACTTCGGCTCCAAGGAGTCACTCGTGCAGGCGGTGCTCAAACGTCGCCTTGAAGTGCTGAACCGCGAACGCTTGCGACTTTTGGATGAGCTGGAGGCGCAAGCCGAAGGCAGGCCCCTGAAGCCGTCGCAGATCGTGGACGCCTTTTTCGGCACGCTGCTGCGCCTGGCGGCCGATCCCGCGCAGGCCGGCAGCACCTTCCTACCGCTGCTCGAACGCACCATGACGGATCCCTCCGACTTCATCCGCGCGCTGTTCGCGGAGGAGTACGCGGATGTGCTGGAGCGCTACCGCAACGCGCTGTTCGCAGCCCTGCCCGACGTGCCCCGCGCGGAAATCATGTGGCGCTTCCAGTTCATGCTGGGCGCCACCTCGTACGCCATCATCGGCACCGACCTGTTGCGCTCGGTCACGGGCTGGACCATCGACGACGCCGAACAACCGGATAACCCCAACCTGCTGCTGCCGCGCCTGATGAGCTTTCTGCTCGGCGGCCTGCGCTCGCCCCTGCCGCACGTGCCCTGAACGCCAAGCGCCCGCAGACGGAACAGAACCTCCACGGAGACAAGAAAATGAACGCAGTCATCTACGCTCTGGTCATCGTCGCGCTCCTGGCGGCGGTCTTGCTGGGCGTACGTCCGATCCGCCGCGCCCTGCTGTCGGCGCCGATCTTCAACCTGTACCGCAAGGTGCTGCCGCAGATGTCGGACACCGAGCGCGATGCGCTGGAGGCCGGTACGGTGTGGTGGGAAGGCGAACTGTTCCGCGGCCGGCCCGACTGGAGCCGCCTGCTGGCCTATCCCCGCCCGCGCCTGAACGATGACGAGCAGCGTTTCCTCGACGTCCAGGCCGAGGAGGCCTGCCGCATGGTCAACGACTGGCATGTCACGCAGGAAAGCCACGACCTGCCGGCCGAGGTCTGGAGCTACCTGAAGACCCAGGGCTTCCTGGGCATGATCATTCCCAAGGAATACGGCGGCCTGGGGTTCTCGGCCTATGCCCATTCCGAAATCGTGACCAAGCTGTCCACGCGCTCGTCGGCGCTGGCGGTTTCGGTCATGGTGCCCAACTCGCTCGGCCCCGCCGAACTGTTGCTGCACTACGGCACCGACGACCAGAAGAACCACTACCTGCCGCGCCTGGCGCGCGGCGAGGAAGTGCCCGCCTTCGCGTTGACCAGCCCCTGGGCCGGCTCCGACGCCGCCGCCATCCCCGACAGCGGCATCGTCTGCAAGGGCGAATGGCAGGGCCGCGAAGTGATAGGCATGAGGGTCACCTGGGACAAGCGCTACATCACGCTGGCGCCTGTGTGCACCCTGTTGGGCCTGGCGTTCCGCCTGTACGATCCCGACGGCCTGCTGGGCGGCGCGAAAGACCTCGGCATCACTTGCGCGCTGGTGCCGCACGACCATCCGGGCGTGGACACCGGCCGCCGCCATTTCCCGCTGAACGCCATGTTCATGAACGGCCCCACGCGCGGCGCGGACGTCTTCATGCCGCTGGATTTCATCATCGGCGGTCCCGCCATGGCCGGCCAGGGCTGGCGCATGCTGATGGAATGCCTGGCGGCGGGACGCTCGATCTCGCTGCCCTCCTCCAACACCGGCATGTCCAAGCTGACGACCCGGGCGGTGGGCGGCTATGCGCGCGTGCGCAGCCAGTTCCGCACGCCCGTCGGCAAGTTCGAAGGCGTGGAGGAAGCGCTGGCGCGCATCGGCGGCAACACCTACATGATGGACGCCGCGCGCAGCATGACGGCAGGCGCGGTGGACCTGGGCGAAAAGCCATCGGTGGTGTCCGCCATCGTCAAGTACCACGTGACCGAACGCGCGCGCCAGGTCGTCAACGACGGCATGGACGTCATCGGCGGCAAGGGCATCTGCCTGGGCCCGTCCAACTTCCTGGGCCGCGCCTACCAGCAGATTCCGATCGGCATCACGGTGGAAGGGGCCAACATCCTCACGCGCAGCCTGATCATCTTCGGCCAGGGCGCGATCCGCTGCCATCCCTACGTGCTGGCTGAAATGCAGGCCGCGCAATCGTCCGACCGCAAGCAGGGCCTGGACGATTTCGACCGCGCCTTCTGGGGCCACGTGGGCTTCGTCGCGAAGAACAAGCTGCGCGCGCTGGGCACGGCGCTCACGGGCGCGCGCTGGGTCGGCGTCAACGCCGATGTCGCTCCCGAGATGAAGCGCTACTACCAGCTGCTCAGCCGCTACAGTGCCGCCTTCGCGCTGCTGGCGGACACCTCGATGCTGGTGCTGGGCGGCAGCCTCAAGCGCCGCGAGCGCCTGTCGGCGCGCCTGGGCGATGTGCTGTCGCAGATGTACCTGATCAGCGCTACGCTCAAGCGCTTCGAAGACGAAGGCCGCCAGGCGGCCGACGCGCCGCTGGCGCACTGGTCCATCCAGGACGCGCTGTACAAGCTGCAGGAAGCCGTCGAAGGCGTGCTGGACAACTACCCCAACCGTTTCGTGGCCTGGAGCCTGCGCCGCCTGGTCTTCCCCTGGGGCCGCACGCAAGCCCTGCCCTCGGACCAGTTGGGCCAGGACGTGGCGCGATTGCTGATCAATCCCAGCGCGACGCGCGACCGCCTGACCGCCGGCTGCCACCTGCCCGCGACCGAGGCCGAGCCGGTGGGCGCGATCGAGCTGGCGCTGGCCGCCACACTGGATGCCGAGCCCATCGAAGCCAAGATCCGCGAACTCGAAAAGCGCGGCGCGCTTGACGGCAATCCACAGGCCAACGTGCGCGATATCGCCGATGCCGCCTTCGCCATCGGCGGCATCACCGCCGAAGAATATGCAGTGGTGAAACGCCGCAACCGCTTGCGCGACACGGTGGTGAAAGTGGATGATTTCCCCTTTGATTTGCGCGCCGCGGACCAGGGCAGCCCCGCCGCCGAACGCAGGGCCGCCTGAACAGGAGGAATCGGATGGCATTCAAACCGGTTTACGTCGTCGACGGCGCCCGCACGCCTTTCCTGAAGGCGCGCACCGGCCCGGGCCCCTTCTCCGCCGGCGATCTCGCCGTGCAGGCGGGACGCGCCCTGCTGCTGCGCCAGCCCTATGCGCCCACCGACCTGGACGAGGTCATCGTGGGTTGCGCCGCGCCTTCGCCCGACGAAGTGAACATCGGCCGCGTGATCGCGCTGCGCCTGGGCTGCGGCAACAAGGTGCCAGGCTGGACCGTCATGCGTAATTGCGCCTCGGGCATGCAAGCGCTGGATTCGGCGGTGGCCAACATCCAGTCCGGCCGTTCGGAGCTGGTGCTGGCCGGCGGCACGGATGCGCTGTCGCGCGCGCCGGTGCTGTATTCGGACGAGATGGTACGTTGGCTGGCCAGCTGGTATGCCGCGCGCGGCGCGGGCGCCAAGCTCGCGGCGCTGGGCCGTTTCCGTCTGCGCAATCTTGCGCCCGTCATCGGTCTGCTCAAGGGTCTGACCGACCCGGTGGTCGGCCTGTCCATGGGGCAGACTGCCGAGAACGTCGCGACCCGCTTCGGCATCGACCGCGCCGCGATGGACGCCTACGCGGCGCAGAGCCATGCTCGCGCGCGGGCGGCCCGCGCGGCCGGCGCCCTTGGCGAGATCTCGCCGCTGATCGACACGCAGGGCAAGCTGTATCCCGATGACGACGGCGTGCGCGACGACTCCACTCCCGAGAAGCTCGCCAAGCTCAAACCCGTCTTCGACAAGCCCTGGGGCAACATCACCGCGGGCAACAGCTCGCAAGTCACCGACGGCGCCGCCATGCTGGTCCTCGCTTCAGAGGAAGCGGTGCGCAAATGGAACCTGCGGCCGCTGGGCCGCATCCTCGACAGCCAATGGGCCGGCCTCGATCCCGCGCAGATGGGCCTGGGGCCGGTGCATGCGGCCACGCCCATCCTGCAGCGCCACGGGCTGGGCCTCAATGACCTGGACTTGTGGGAAATCAACGAGGCCTTCGCCGCCCAGGTGTTAGGCTGCCTGGCGGCCTGGCGCGACGATGCCTATTGCCAGGAACACTTCGGCACGCCGGCCTGGGGCGACCTCGACCCGGCCCGGCTCAACGTCGATGGCGGCGCGATCGCCATCGGGCATCCCGTGGGCGCTTCCGGCGCCCGCATCGTGCTGCACCTGCTGGCGGCCCTCAAGCGCCGCGGCGCCAGGCGCGGCATGGCGGCCATCTGCATCGGCGGCGGCCAAGGCGGCGCGATGCTGGTCGAAACCCTGGACGAGGACCGCTCATGACGACTATCGACACGCTTGCGCACTGGCGCCTGGAGCGCGATGCCGACGGCCTGGCGTGGCTGACCTTCGACCGCGCCGGCAGCGCGGTCAATGCCTTGTCCGCCGACACCATGAACGAACTTGCGGTGGTGCTGGACGCGCTGGACGCGGCCCCGCCCGCGGGCCTGGTGATCCGGTCTGGCAAATCCACGGGCTTTGTCGTGGGCGCTGACGTCAATGAATTCGCCAGCCTGGACACGCCCGAGCAGGCACGCGCGCTGGTGGCGCGCGGATGGGACCTGTTCAACCGACTGGCCGCGGTCCGCTATCCCACGCTGGCCCTGATCCAGGGCCACTGCCTGGGCGGCGGCCTCGAACTCGCGCTGGCCTGCCGCTACCGCCTGGTGGCGGACCAGCCGGGCACGTCGCTCGCCTTGCCCGAAGTCATGCTCGGCATCTTTCCCGGCTGGGGCGGCATGCTGCGCCTGCCGCGGCTGATCGGCGCACCGGCCGCGCTGGACATGATGCTGACCGGCCGAGGCGCCGACGCGCGCCGCGCTGCGGCGCTGGGCCTGGCGGACGCGCGCGTGCCGCCCCGCCTGCTGCTGGCCGCCGCGCGCCAGACCGTGCTGTCGCGCAAGGCGCCACGCCGCGCGCGTGGCTTCGGCGCCTGGGCCAACCGCTGGCCGCTCAAGGCCATCGTCGCCAACCGCGCCCGCAAGCAGATCGCGGCCAAGGATCCCCTGGGCCACTATCCGGCCGCGCCCGCCATCGTCGAGATCTGGGAAAAGCACGGCGGCAACGCCTTGCAGGCGCCTGCGCTGATCGAGCGCATCATTTCCTCCGACACCGCCCGCAACCTGCTGCGGGTGTTCCGCCTGCAGGAACGGCTGAAGGCCAACGGCAAGCAGGCCGGCATTGCGCCCGCGCGCCACGTGCACGTGGTCGGTGCCGGCGTGATGGGCGGCGACATCGCGGCCTGGTGCGCGCTCAAGGGCATGACGGTCACCTTGCAGGACCAGGACATGGCGCGCATCGCGCCCGCCATCAAGCGCGCCGCCCAGCTGTTCTCGCGCCGCCTGAAGGATCCGCGACTCGCGCGCGCGGCGTTCGACCGCCTGGTGCCGGATCCCGCAGGCGGCGGCGTGCCGCTGGCCGACATCGTCATCGAAGCCATCAGCGAACAGCCCGAAGCCAAGCGCGCGCTCTACCGCGCGCTGGAGCCGCGCATGAAGGCCGATGCGCTGCTCGCCACCAACACCTCCAGCCTGTCGCTGGAGACCTTGCGCGCGGATCTGGCGCAGCCCCAACGGCTGGTTGGCATCCACTTCTTCAATCCCGTGGCCAAGATGCCGCTGGTGGAGGTCGTGCACGCCGACGGCGACTCGGACGAGGCGCAAGCCCGCGCCTGCGCCTTCGTCGGCCAGATCGACAAGCTGGCGCTGCCGGTCAAGAGCGCGCCGGGCTTCCTGGTCAACGCCGTGCTGGCGCCCTACATGCTGCAGGCCATGCGCAGCGTGGACGAGGGCCTGGCGCCCGAAGCCGTGGACGCGGCCATGGTCGCATTCGGCATGCCGATGGGGCCGCTGGAGCTGGCCGATACCGTGGGGTTGGATATTGCCCGTGCGGCGGGCGCGGAACTTGCTGGCGGCGCCGAGCCGCCGCGCTGCCTGGCCGAGCGCCTGGCGCGCGGCGACCTGGGCAAGAAAAGCGGCCGCGGCTTCTACGCCTGGCGCGACGGCAAACCGGTCAAGGGCGCCAGCCAGTCCGGCGCGCCCGCCGGATTGGCGCAGCGCCTGATACAACCGCTGATCGACGCCACCCGCCAGCGCGTGGATGCGGGCATCGTCGCCGACGCCGACCTGGCCGACGCGGGCGTGATTTTCGGAACGGGGTTCGCGCCATTCACGGGCGGTCCCTTGCATTACCAAAGCAGCAACGCGGTGCGGAGTATAAGACCGGCTGAGGCCGATTAGGACCTGTACAACCTAAACCGGAACGACAAGACCGGCAGTGCCATAGAGACATCATCCATCACGAGGAGGCAGTACCATGAGCAGACGTTCATTGTCCCTGAGCACCTTGTCGGCCCTCGTGGTCGGCCTGGGCGCATCCACGGCAACGCACTCGGCCGGCTTTCAGCTCCTGGAGCAGAACGCCAGCGGCCTGGGCAACGCCTATGCAGGCTCTGCGGCGAATCCGGAGAACGCCAGCATCATCTATTACAACCCGGCCGGCATGACCTACCTGCCCGGCTTCAATGTGTCCGGCGGCGTCAACCTGATCAAGCCGTCATTCAAGTTTTCAGACAACGGCGACAGCCGCAACCCCAGCATTCCCGGCCTGCCGGGCACCGGACTGGGCGGATCGCGCCCGACCGGCGGCAACGGCGGCGACGCGGGCAACCTCGGCGTGGTGCCCAATATGTACGCCTCCTGGCAGTTGAACGAGCAATGGTTCATCGGCCTGGGCGTGGGCGCCCCGTTCGGGCTCATGACCGAGTACGACGACGGCTGGGTGGGCCAGTACCACTCCAACAAGTTCGAGATCAAGACGATCAACGTCAACCCCTCGATCGCCTACAAGGTCAACGAAAAGTTCTCCATGGGCTTCGGCGTGAACTGGCAGCACATCGACGCCAACTACAAAAAGAAGACCGTACTGCCGGTTCCCGGCATGCCGCTGGGCACGACCGGCGATGCCGACCTGAATCTCAAGGGCGATGCCTGGGGCTGGAACGTGGGCTTCATGCTGCAACCCACCGAAGACACCCGCATCGGCCTGTCCTACCGCTCGAAGATCAAGCACACCGCGAAGGGCGACACCGACATCACCAGCATCTATCCGCGCGGCAACTCGGTGTCGTTCGACGCCAAGGCCACCGTGTCCCTGCCCGACACCCTGATCCTGAGCGCGGCGCACCAGCTGAACGAACGCTGGGAACTGCTGGGCGACGTCTCGTGGACCGGCTGGAGCAGCATTCCGAATCTGAAGATCCGCAACTCGGGGCCGGGTGCGCGCGACGACGACCTGCCGCTGAACTTCCGCGACAGCTGGCGCGTCGCGCTGGGCGCCAACTACAAGTTCGCGCCCAACTGGAAGTGGAAGGTCGGCGTCGCCTTCGACCAATCGCCCGTGTACAAGGAAGCCGACCGTCCGACCTCGCTGCCGGACAACGACCGCTACTGGCTTTCGACCGGTATTCAGTGGCAGGCCACCAAGGACACCACGCTGGACGTGGGCTATACCTATCTCTACCTGCGCAAGACGGACATCGACACCACGTCCGGCAACCAGCTGACCAAGGGCCGCGTGGCGGGCACCTATGACAGCAATGCCCACATCCTGGGCATACAGCTGTCGTCCCGCTTCTAACCCGCCCCGGATGGCGGTCCGGCCCGGTCCGGCCCGCCATTCGTTTTTTTCAGGAGACTGCCTTGAGCAAGTTCGTCGTCAAACACGTCGCCGTCCTGGGGGCCGGCGTCATGGGTGCGCAGATCGCCGCCCATCTGGCCAATGCCGGCGTGCCCGTCACGCTGTTCGACCTGGCCGCCCCCGAAGGCGACCGCAACGGCACGGTCAAGAAAGCGATCGCCGGCTTGAAGAAGCTGGAGCCCGCGCCCCTGGCCGGCGCGGCGCGCCTGGCGTACATCACGCCCGCCAACTACGACGACGACCTCGAACGCCTGCGCGGCTGCGACCTGGTCATCGAGGCCATCGCCGAGCGCATGGACTGGAAGACCGCGCTGTACGAGCGCATCGCGCCGCACGTGGCCCCGGGCGCCATCATCGCCTCCAATACATCGGGCCTGTCGATCGACGCGCTGGCCAACGCCCTGCCCGCGGGCCTGCGCGACCGCTTCTGCGGCATCCACTTCTTCAATCCGCCCCGCTACATGCGGCTGGTGGAAATCATCGCCACTTCGCACACCCAGCCCGCCGTGCTGGATCAGCTCGAAACCTGGCTGACCTCGACCCTGGGCAAGGGCGTGATCCGCGCGCTGGACACACCCAACTTCGTTGCCAACCGCATCGGCGTGTTCTCGATCCTGGCAGCCATGCACCACACGGCCCGCCTGGGCCTGGCGTTCGATGAGGTCGACGCCCTGACCGGCCCGAAGATCGGCCGCCCCAAGAGCGCCACCTACCGCACGGCCGACGTGGTCGGCCTGGACACGCTGGCCCACGTGGTCGGCACCATGGAAAAGAATCTGCCGGACGACCCCTGGCACCGCTATTTCAAGCTGCCCGAGTGGCTCTCCGCGCTGATCGCCAAGGGCGCATTGGGGCAAAAGACCGGCGCCGGCGTCTACCGCAAGCAGGGCCGCGAAATCCAGGTGCTGGACCTGAAGGCGCAGGACTATGTGCCCAGCGCCGGCAAGCTGGCCGACGAAGTCGCCGCCCTGCTCAAGGAACGCGACCCGGGCAAGCGCTTCGCCGCGCTGCGCGCGAGCAGCCATCCCCAGGCCCAGTTCCTCTGGAGCCTGTTCCGCGACATCTTCCACTACAGCGCCGTGCAACTCGAACACGTGGCCGACAATGCGCGCGACCTGGACCTGGCCATGCGCTGGGGCTTCGGCTGGGCCCAAGGTCCGTTCGAAACCTGGCAGGCCGCCGGCTGGCAGGCCATCGCCGCCGCGGTGGCCGAGGACATCGCCGCCGGCCAGGCCATGAGCGACGCGCCGCTGCCGGCCTGGGCGCTGGAACCCGGCCGCAATGGCGTGCATGCGCCCGAAGGCTCCTACTCCGCGCGTACCGGCCAGCTGAGCCCGCGTTCGACGCTGCCGGTGTACCGCCGCCAGTTGTTCCCCGAGCGTGTGTACGGCGAAGGCGCCAGCGAGCGCGGCGTCACGATCTGGGAAAACGAAGGCGTGCGCCTGTGGAACCTGCCGCAGGTCGACGCCGGCGTGGCCATCCTCTCGGTCACCTCCAAGAACCACACCCTGGGCGCGGAAGTGCTCGACGGCATCCTGCAGGCGGTGGCGCGCGCCGAACGCGAATACGACGGGCTGGTCATCTGGCATGACGCGCCCTTCGCCGTGGGCGCCAACCTGCAGCAGGTCTCCGAGGCCTGCGCCGCCGGGCTATGGGACATGCTGGAGGCCACGGTTGAAAAGTTCCAGCGCGCCTCGCAGTCGTTCAAGTACGCGCAGATTCCCACCGTGGCGGCCGTGCAGGGCATGGCGTTGGGCGGCGGCTGCGAATTCCTGATGCACGCCTCGCACCGGGTGCTGGCGCTGGAAAGCTATATCGGGCTGGTCGAGGCCGGCGTCGGGCTGATTCCGGCCGGCGGCGGCAGCAAGGAATTCGCCGGCCGCGCCGCGGCGCTGGCCGCCAAGACAGCCACGCCGGGCGAGGTCTTCCCCTATCTGCAACCGGTATTCCAGACCATCGCCACGGCGCAGGTCGCCAAGAGCGCGCTGGAAGCCATCGCCACGGGCTTCGCCCGCGAGCATGACATCGTCGTGTTCCATCCGGACGAGCTGCTGTACGTCGCCATCGGCCAGGCCCGCGCCGCGGCCGAGGCCGGCTACACGCCGCCGCCCCGCTTGCGCGACATTCCGGTCGCGGGCCGCAATGGCATCGCCAACTTTGAAATGGTGCTGGTCAACATGCGCGAAGGCGGCATGACCAGCGCGCACGACTACCGCGTGGCGCGCAGCGCCGCCGTGGCCCTGTGCGGCGGCGAGGTCGACACCGGCGCCAAGGTGGACGAGGAATGGCTGCTGGCCGTGGAGCGCAAGGAATTCGTGGCGCTGCTGCGCACGCCTGAAACCCAGGCCCGCATCCGCCACACTCTCGACACCGGCAAGCCCCTGAGGAACTGACATGAGCAAGCAGATTCAAGACGCCTACATCGTCGCCGCCACGCGCCTGCCGGTGGGCAAGCGCAACGGCGCCTACATCACCACCCGTCCCGACGACATGCTGGCCGCCGCGCTCAATGGCGCGCTGGCGCAGGTCCCGGGCCTGGATGCCGCGCGCATCGATGACGTCATTGCCGGCTGCGCCATGCCGGAAGCCGAACAAGGCATGAACGTGGCCCGCATCGGCCTGTTGCTCGCCGGCCTGCCGCAAAGCGTGGCCGGCGTCACCGTGAACCGCTTCTGCGCATCAGGCCTGCAGGCGGTGGCCGATGCCGCGGCGCGCATCCGCACCGGCGAGGCCGACATCATGATCGGCGCAGGCACCGAATCCATGAGCGCCATGCCGCAGATCATGGGCAACAAGGTGTCGATGAACCCCGCCATCTTCGAACACCAGGAAAACATCGGCATGGCC
Organism: Achromobacter sp. ACM01; assembly: GCF_014851745.1. Taxonomy (NCBI): domain Bacteria; kingdom Pseudomonadati; phylum Pseudomonadota; class Betaproteobacteria; order Burkholderiales; family Alcaligenaceae; genus Achromobacter; species Achromobacter sp. ACM01. The sequence goes on along the minus strand of NZ_JACVAF010000006.1, from coordinate 225,787 downwards.
TTCGGCATGGGCCTGACCGGCGAGAAGGTCGCCGAACGCTGGAAGGTCTCGCGCGAGGACCAGGACGCCTTCGCCCTGGCCTCGCACCAGAAGGCCTGCGCGGCCATCACCGCCGGCCACTTCCGCGCCGAGATCACGCCTTATGAAACGGTGTCGCGCCAGCCCGGCGACGCCAGCGGCACGGTGCGCGTCGCGCGCCGCCTGGTCGAGACGGACGAAGGTCCCCGCCCGGACAGCAGCGCCGAGGCGCTGGCCCGCTTGAAGCCGGTGTTCGCCGCGCGCGGCAGCGTCACCGCCGGCAACAGCTCGCAGATGTCCGACGGCGCCGCCGCCGTGATCCTGGTGTCCGACCGCATCCTGCGCGAATTCAATCTGAGCCCGCTGGCGCGCTTTGCCGGCTTCGCCGTGGCCGGCGTACCGCCCGAAGTCATGGGCATCGGCCCGGTCGCCGCGATCCCCAAGGTGCTGCAACGCGCCGGCATCGGCCAGGACGCGCTGGACTGGATCGAACTGAACGAGGCCTTCGCCGCCCAATCGCTGGCGGTGATCCGCGAGCTGAAGCTGGATCCGGCCAAGGTGAATCCGCTGGGCGGGGCAATCGCGCTAGGCCACCCGTTGGGCGCCACGGGCGCGATCCGAACGGCCACCCTGACCCACGGCCTGCGTCGCACCGGCGGCAAGTACGGCCTGGTGACCATGTGCATCGGCACCGGCATGGGCGCGGCCGGCCTGTTCGAGGCGATGTAGGCGGAGCGGCGCGGAACATGAAGCCCTATTGGTTCAAGAACCTGTCGCCGACCTGGCGGGCGCGCCTGATGCGGGTGGGCTTCAACCTGCATCCCGCGTTCCGCGCCACCGGCGGCAAAGTGGTGCATGTATCCGCGGATTTCCATCACATCCGCATCAAGCTGCCGCTGCTGCGGCGCACCCGCAATATCGTCGGCTCGATGTACGGCGGCTCGCTGTTCGCGGTGACCGACGGCGCCCACCCCACGATGCTGATGTCCGCGCTGGGCGCAGACCACATCGTGTGGGACAAGGCGGCCACCATACGCTTCCGCAAGCCGGCGTACGCCACGCTGTATGTGGACTTCCGGCTCCCGCCCGACGAAATCGCGGAAATCCGCGCAATCCTCGCGCGCGACCATGAAACCACCCGGACCTATACGGTGGAACTCAAGGACCGAGACGGCGTGGTCTACGCCGTCGTGGAACGCACGATCTATATCGCAGACAAGAAGTTCTACAAGCAGAAGAACACTGGAGGAGAATCATGCGTCGCATCCCCGGAGGGCGAATCGCCGCCCTGAGCCTCATGCTTGCCGCCTGCCTGGCCGGCGCCCCCGCACAGGCCGCCGACGTCGAAGTCGCCGGCCTGCGCGTTCCGGACAGCCTGTCGGAAGGCGGCCGCGCGCTGGTGCTGAACGGCGCCGGCGTACGCACCAAGTTCGTCGTCAAGGTCTACGTGGCGGCGCTGTACGCCACCGCGAAAAGCGGTGATGCGGCTGCGCTGGTCAACAGCGACGAGCCGCGCCGCATGCGCCTCTTGCTGCTGCGCGACGTCGACAGCAAAAGCCTGGACGAAGCCCTGCAGGACGGATTGCGCGACAATACATCAGCGCAAGAGCTGGCCGAGCTGAAGGCGCCGGCCGCCCGCCTGTCCGCCCTGATGGCGGAAATCGGCGCAGTGCGCGAAGGCGACGTGGTCGACCTGGATTTCGACGCCCGCGGCGTCGCGGTCACCGATAACGGCAAGCCGCAAGGCCGCATCGACAGCCCCGCGTTCGCGCGCGCCCTGCTGAGGGTCTGGCTGGGCGACAAGCCCGCGCAAGCCTCCCTGAAAAAAGCCCTGCTGGGCGGCTAGGGCCCAAAGGCTCTCTTGCTGTACAGGCCACACACGGAAATCCGGCATATGGAACGAATCTGGCAGAAAAGCTACCCCGCGGGCGTGCCTGCGGACATCGAAATGGACGGCGTGACGACGCTGGTGTCGGTCGTGCGCGAAAGTTGCCGGCGCTACGCCGACAAGACCTCGTACATCAGCATGGGCAAGTCCCTCAGCTACGCCGAGCTCGACCGGCTGACGCGCGACTTCGCGGCCTGGCTGCACGCCAACGGCCTGGGCCGCGGCGACCGTGTCGCGCTCATGATGCCCAACCTGCTGCAATACCCCGTATGCCTGTTCGGCGCATTGCGCGCCGGCTGCGTGGTGGTCAACTGCAACCCGCTCTATACCCCGCATGAGCTGCAGCACCAATTGGCCGATTCGGGCGCCCGCGTCATCGTGGTCGCAGACAACTTTGCCGCTACCGTGCAGAAGGCCCTGGACGGCACCGCGATAGAACGCGTGGTGGTGACGTCCATCGGCGAGCTGCTGGGACCGCTCAAGGGACGCCTGGTGGACTTCGTGGTCCGCCGCGTCAAGCGCATGGTGCCCGCGTGGTCGCTGCCCGGCGCCATCCGGCTGGGCGATGCGCTGCGCGCCGGCGCCGCCGCGCCCTTCACGGAAGTGGAACTGGACCAGCGCGACCTGGCCTGCCTGCAATACACCGGCGGCACCACCGGCGTGGCCAAGGCGGCCATGCTCACCCACGGCAATCTGGTGGCCAATCTGAGCCAGGCCTATGCCTGGGTCCGGCCGCTGGTGACCGAAGGCGAGGAGTGCATCGTGACCGCCTTGCCGCTGTATCACATCTTCGCGCTGACCGCGAACTGCCTGACCTTCATGAAGATGGGCGCCAGCAACTTGCTCATCATCAACCCGCGCGACATTCCCGGGCTGGTCAAGGAAATGCGCAAGGTGCCGTTCTCGGCCTTCACGGGCGTGAACACGCTGTTCAACGCCCTGCTCAACAACCCGGATTTCGCACGCCTGGATTTCTCGCGGCTGCGCCTGACGATGGGCGGCGGCATGGCGGTGCAGCGCTCGGTGGCCGACCGCTGGCGCGCCGTCACCGGCCGCTCGTTGGCGCAGGCCTATGGCCTGACCGAGACCTCGCCCGCGGTCACGATCAATCCGCTGGACGTGCAGGAGTTCACCGGTTCCATCGGCCTGCCCGTGCCATCCACCGACATTTCCATCCGCGACGATGCGGGCCAAGAACTGGGCGTGGGCGAGACCGGCGAAATCTGCGTGCGCGGTCCCCAGGTCACACAGGGCTACTGGCAACGGCCCGACGAAACCGCGCTGGTCCTGTATGCCGACGGGTTCCTGCGTACCGGCGACGTGGGTTACGTGGACGAAAAGGGCTATGTGTTCCTGGTGGACCGCAAGAAGGACATGATCCTGGTGTCCGGCTTCAACGTCTATCCCAACGAGGTCGAGGACGTGGCCGCGCTGCATCCCGGCGTGCGCGAAGTGGCGGCGGTGGGCGTGCCCGACGAGCGCTCAGGCGAGGCCGTGAAGCTGTATGTGATCCGCAAGGATCCGGCGTTGGACGCCGAGACCCTGATCGCGCATTGCCGCAAGCAGCTGACGGGCTACAAGGTGCCCCGCTACATCGAGTTCCGCGATGACCTGCCCCGCACCAACGTCGGCAAGATCCTGCGCCGCGAACTGAAACCGGCGGCGCAGGAAGCCGTACAGGCGCAAGTCCGGCAGCCGGGTTAGGCCTGGACAGCCACCGGCTCGCGCCGAACGCGGGCCGGCGGCGGGGGCCAGCCCGGCCTACCACTGCCCGAAAAACACTCCGGCCCGCTTGTGGGCGTTGGTCGCCTTTTCCACGGCCTCGTCGCTGATGGTGGTACGGCGCTTGCCGCGCAGCATCCATTCCAGCAGCCGCTGGCGCAGCTCCAGGCGCGTTTGCGCATGCGCGCTGCTCGCTCCCAGGTCCTGGAACTCGTCCGGATCGGCATGCAGGTCGAAAAGTTGTTCACGCTCGTCCAGCCAGTACACGTAGCGCCAGCGGTCCGTGCGCACCGACCAGGCGCGGGCGTTCTGCGGCGTCTTGCCGCACAACAGGCGGGCCTGGCGGAAGCTGTAGTCCAGCTCCGAATACACGCAATCGCGCCAAGGAGTCGCGCCATCGCGGCCGTGCAGCAAGGTCTGCAATTCGCGGCCTTCCAGCCGATGGCCGGGTCCGGGCTTGCCCAGCGCGCGCAGCACCGTGGGCACCAGGTCCACGCTTTCCACCATGTCGTCCAACGCGCGGCCGCGCGTGGCGTCGGCCGCAGCCGAGGGGTCCATGACAATGAAGGGCACGCGCTGCACGGTGTCGTAGAACAACTCCTTTTCGCCCAGCCAATGGTCGCCGAGAAAATCGCCATGGTCCGCGGTGAACACGATGAGCGTGTTCTTCATCAGGCCCGCGCCTTCCATGTAGTCGAACAGCCGGCCCAGATGGTCGTCCAGCTGCCGGATCAGGCCCTGGTAGGCGGGACGCACCACGCGCACGCATTCGTCGGTCGAAAAGCTGACGCTCTCTTCCTGCTGCCGGTAGGCCGCGACCACCGGATGCGCGTTCTCCAGTTCTTCATGGTTGCGCCGCACTGGCAGGCATTGGTCCGGGGTGTAGCGCTTGTGGTAGGGATCCGGCGCCATGTAGGGCCAATGCGGTTTCACGTAGCTCAGGTGCAGCACCCAGGGCTGGCTTCCGCGCCGTTTCATGAAGTCCAGCGCCTGGTCCGTCATGTAGGCGGTCTCGGAATGCGGCTCGGCCACGCGCGCCGGCAGGTGCGCATTGCGCATGTTCCACCCGCTGACCACCTGTCCCGCGGCGTCGACCGCGGCGATCACGTAGTCGGTCCAGGGGTCCGCGCTGTCGTAGCCGTGGCGCCGCAGAAAGGCGGGATAGCCGCTTTCGTCGCCCGGCGTGTGGTGGCCGTCGTAGCGGTCCAGTTCGGTGAAGCCGCCGCGGCCAAGCAGCGCGCCCAGCTCCGAGGAACCATCGATCGACAGCCGCTCCATGCCGGCCTTGTCGGGGATGATGTGAGTCTTGCCGGCCAGAGCCAGTTCGCGGCCCTGCCCCGCCAGGTATTCGCCCAGCGTGATCTCGTTGACCGACAACGGCACGCGGTTCCAGGTGGCGCCGTGGCGCGAGGGATAGCGGCCGGTGTAGTAGCTCATGCGCGAAGGCCCGCACACGCCCGAGTTCACGAAGGCGCGGTCAAAGCGCACCCCGCGCGCGGCCAGCGCATCCAGGCTGGGCGTCTGCAGATAAGGATGGCCATAACAGCTCAGGTGGTCGGCCCGCAGCTGGTCGGCCATGATGAACAGCACGTTCTGCACATCGCTCATCGTCGTCCTCCTATTGCGTGGCCGTGAAGCCGGATGCACGCACCACGGGCTCCCACTGCTCGCGGTACGCAGTCAAGGCGTCGGCTGTGCCGCGCGCATCCAGCGATACCGGCTCCAGGTAGGCTGCGCGCACGGCCTCCTGCATGGCGGGCTCGCGCAACACCGCCGCGATGTCCGCGCCCAGCCTGTCGGCCTTGGCCTGCGGCATCGCTGCCGGTGCGAAGAAGGCGTTCCAGCCGTTTGCCGCAAGGTTCACCCCGCTTTCCTTGAAGGTGGGCACGTCCTTGAGTTCGGCATCGCGCGCCTCGCCGGACACGGCGAGGATGCGGATCTTGCCGGCGCGGTGCTGCGGCAGCAAGGTGTCCAGCGTGTCTATGCCCTGCGGCAGGATGCCGCCTATCAATTCGGAAATCAGCGGCGCCGATCCGCGGTATCCGACCACTTCCGGCTCCTGGCCCAGTTCACGTCCCAGCATCAGCGCAAAGAAGTGCGGCAGGCTGCCGGTGGCCGGCACGCCGACGGCGAACTGCTTGGGGTTCGCCTTCAGCCACTGCCGCAGGCCAGCCAGGTCCTGGATCGGCGAATTCGCCGCCACCGCCATCGCAAATTTATAGCTGCTGACCAGCGACACGGGCTTGAAGTCGCGCTGCGCGTCGTAGCCCGGTTGGGCATAGACCAGCGGCGCCACCACCATCACGGCCGGGTTCGCGAGCATCAGCACGTTCTGGCCGGCCGGCGCCGTGTGCAGCGCCTGCGCCGCGATGCGGCCGCCCGCCCCCGTCTTGTTCTCGACCACCACGGGCACGCCTACCCGATCCTTGAGCCGGTCCGCGACCAGCCGCGCAATGCGGTCCGAACTGCCGCCTGGCGGATAACCCACCACCACCGTCAGCGTCCCGTCCAGCGGGGCCTGCTGCGCGCCGGCCAACGGTGCGGCCCCCGCAAGTATTGCCGCCGCGGCAGCGCCCGATATCCATTTACGCATGGTCAACTCCTGGAGACAGCGGCCCGCTGTCGATTATGGTTGTCACTGCCTGGCCGATACTCAAATAGGAAAATTGACTTTAGCAACGCCCGTATTTGTTGATCTAATCCAGGACTTCCCATAACGATATGCAGCGCGAACTGCAACACCACCAGGAGGAGATGCCATGCCGACCGATTCCGCGTCCGGCCAGCGCCAGCTTTCGGACATGCTGATGTACCGGCTATACCAGGCATGGTCGCAATCGAATCCCGTATTCCTGCGCCTGTGCGAAGGACGCTTCGGCATCACGCGGCGCGAATGGCGGGTGCTGGCCTGTGCCGTCGAGGGCGGCATCATGAGTTCGGCTGAACTGGCGGCCGCTGCAAAACTGGATCTGGCGCGCACCTCGCGCACCCTGGGCGCGCTATGCGAAAAAGGCTGGCTGCGCCGCCTGCACGACAGCGCCGACCGCCGCGTGGTGCGTGTGGAAGCCACGGCCGAAGGCAGCACCCTGTACGACGCCTTGCTGCCCGAAGTCTCGCACCTGAACGACCTGCTGGTGCAGGACCTGAGCGCCGACGAGGTCGCCTTGCTGCGCGACCTTCTGGGCCGCATCGAACAGCGCGGCCGTCGCATGGCCGAGGGCAATATCGTCTCGGAAAAAGCCAGCCGGCGCGACGGCGGCACCCGCCGGCCGCGCCACGCCTGAGCCGTTCTGTCGCGCCTCGCCAACAGGCGAGCGGCTCCCTCGCGCCTTTCCTAGACCTCGCCAAGCTACTGATAGGACGGCGTTTTTCGTCGTCCACCTTACCGCCCGGCAAGCTTTGCACGGCTTTTTTACATCTGCGGACCGCGGATTTTCTGACATCCTTGATCTATTAAATTAATAATAGTTATCGTTGTCATTTGCATCCAAAATCGGCCGAACTCAGGCCGAAGGGGAAATCCATTGAAACGCCACCCTGATCCCGCCGCCCGGCGCGCGCGGCCGCTGGTCCTGTTGCCTGCTGCCGCCGCGCTTGCCGCCTGCATGGGCGCCGCAGCGCAGGCCCAGCCCGCCGCATCCGGCGAACCCGCCACCATCCTGCCCGCCGTGCAGGTCACCGGCACCGGCGAAACCGCGACCAGTCCGGTAGAAGGCTACGTCGCCACGCGCAGCGCCACCGCGACCAAGACCGACACGCCCTTGTCCGAAACGCCGCAGGCCATCACCGTGATCCCGCGTGAACAGATCGTGGACCAGGGCGCGCAGAACATCCAGGACACCATGAACTACGCGGCCGGCGTGCGCCCCAACGCGTATGGCGTGGACAACCGCGCCGACTACGTGCGCGTCCGGGGCGTGGAGCCGGTGCAGTACCTGGACGGCCTGCGCCAGTACTTCAGTTTCAACAACCCGCGCACCGAGGTCTATGCGATGGAGCGCGTGGAAGTGCTGCGCGGCCCCGCCTCCATGCTGTACGGACAGGGCAGCACGGGCGGCATCGTCAACTTGGTCAGCAAACGCCCGCAGGAGGAAACGCAGCGCGAAATCGGCGTGGTGCTGGGCAATCACAACCGCCGCGAAATCCAGGCCGACCTCACGGGCTCGGCCAGCGAGGACGGCCAGTGGCTATACCGCGTGATCGCCGTGGGACGCGACAGCGATACCCAGGTCCAATACGCGCCGGACGACCGCCTGATGCTGGCGCCGTCCCTGACCTGGCGCCCCAGCGCAGCCACCTCGCTGACATTGCAGGCCACCTGGCAGAAGGATCGCGCCGGCACCACGCAATCCTTCCTGCCGTGGAGCGGCTCGGTGCAGGAAAATCCCAACGGCCGCATCCCGACCCGTCGCTTCGCCAGCGAACCGGGCTTCGACGCCTACGACACGGAGCAGTTCAGCGTCGGCTGGCTGTTCGAGCATCAGTTCAACGACACCTGGAAGGTGCGGCAGAACTTCCGCAATACGGTCAGCAGCGTCGACTACAAGACGCTCTATCCCAACGTCTACGGCGCGCGCCGCGGCGATTCCTACATCGATCCGGAACAGACCACCGTCGACCGCATTTTCTATGTCAACAAGCCGCGCATGCGCACGTTGCTGGCGGACCAGAACGTGGAAGGCAAGCTGAACTGGGGCCGCACGGAACACACGGTGATCTTCGGCATGGATTATTCGCGCTACCGCGAGACCAGCCAGACGGCCAGCGGCGCGGGCTCGCCGCTGAATCTGTACCACCCCGTGTACGGCAACGTGCCCGAGTACGAACTGTCGGACAACCCCAAGATCAATCAGCAGCAGATCGGCTTCTACGCGCAGGACCAGATCAAATTCGACAAGAACTGGATTTTCCTGGCCGGCATCCGCCGCGACCGCGCCGACAGCACCACCGAAGGCCAGGACCGGGAAACCGACATGGCCACCACCAAGCGTTTCGGCCTCATGTATGCCGCTGACAACGGCTGGTCGCCCTACCTCAGCTACAGCGAATCGTTCACGCCCATCGCCGGCGCCGACTTCTACAACCAGCGCTGGAAGCCCATGCGCGGCAAACAGGTGGAGGCTGGCATCAAGTACATGCCGAAGGACGCCGACATCGAATTCACCGCGGCCGCCTATGACCTGCGCGAGAAGAATCGCCAGACCAACGACCCGGACAATCCCAACAACCAGATCCAGGCCGGCAAGACCCGTACCCGCGGCGTGGAGCTGGAACTGCGCGGCCGCGTCACCAAGGAACTGGACGTGATCGCCAACTATATCTACACCGACCTGGACCCGCAGCTTGAGGCCCAGCCCAAGCACATCGCCTCCATGTGGGGCAAGTACCGCTTCGCGCTGGCCGGCCAGCCCGGGTTCGCGGTGGGCGCGGGCGTGCGCTACCTGTCGGCGTTCCGCGACGGTGGCGCCCCGGAAACCCCGGCGGTCACGCTGTTCGACGCCATGCTCAGCTACGACAATGGCCCCTGGCGCTATGCGCTGAACGTGAACAACATCGCGGACCGCACTTATGAGGTGGTCTGCCTGGATCGCGGCGACTGCTTCTACGGCGCGCGCCGCACCGTCATGCTGAGCGGCGCCTACCGCTTCTAAAATCGGAACTGCCTCCGGGCCTGGGAACCTGTACGTACATGCTGTACGTACAGGTGTACACTACGGTTTTTCATCCCTGTTCAACCGTCTGACAGACGCGCGCTCGAACGTCTGCAACCCAGAAAAACCGTCCTGGAGACTCCGATAGTGTCGACCGAAACTTCCCGCTCGCCCTTTTTTGGCACGATGCAGAAAATCCCCGGTGGATTGATGCTGGTGCCGCTGATCCTGGGTTCCCTGATCGGCACCTTCGCTCCCGACGCACTGGCGATCGGCGGGTTCACCACGGCACTGTTCAAGAACAGCGCCCTGCCCCTGATCGCGCTGCTGATCTTCGCCACCGGCACCCAGGTCAATGCGCGCACCGGCGGCCCCATCCTGGCCACCGCCGGCACCATCCTGCTGATGAAGACGCTGGTGCCCGCCACCCTCATCATCATCCTGGGCAGCTACGTCGGCCTGGACGGCGTGCTGGGCGTCTCCATCCTGGCGCTGCTGGCCGCCTTCGACAACAGCAACGGCGGCTTGTGGCTGGCCTATACCGGCCAGTACGGAGATGCCCGCGACCGCGGCGCCTATGTGGCCAGCGCGGTCAACGACGGCCCCTTCTTCAGCCTGCTGTTCCTGGGCGCCTCGGGCCTGGCCGACATCCCCATGATCGCCCTGGTGGCGGCGCTGGTGCCGTTCCTGCTGGGCGTGGTGGTCGGCAACCTGGACCCCAAGTGGCGCGACGTGCTCAAGCCCGTGCCCAACATCGTCATCCCGTTCTTCGCCTTCGCGCTGGGCACCGGCATCAACCTGGGCGCCGTGGTTTCCGGCGGCGTCAGCGGCCTGATCCTGGGCCTGATCATCAGCCCCATCACCGGCGGCCTGGTCTACCTGGGCTATCGCTACATCCTGCGCCGCGGCGGCAAGAGCGGCCTGGGCTTCGCAGCCGGCACCACCGCCGGCAACGCCATCGCGACCCCGGCCGTGGTGGCGGCCGCAGACCCCAACTTCCAGCAGTACGTGTCGACCGCCACCGCGCAGGTCGCCGCCTGCGTGCTGATCAGTTCGATCCTGGCGCCGATGCTGGCCTCGTACTTCCTCAAGCGCGCCGGCGAACTCAAATCCGAGGACGCCGACCCCACGGTCGCGCCCGCCCTGCGTGAAGCGCGCGGAGAGGCGCTTTGAATCCCGCCATCGCCATCGTCGCCGATGACCTGACCGGGTCCGGCGACACGGCGGTGCAGTTCGTGCGCGCCGGCTGGAACACCCATCTGTCCATCGGCGGCGCCGACGAGGCGCTGTCCGGTCCAGGCGCCGCCGGCGTGGAAGTGCTGGCGGTCACGACCAACAGCCGCCCCCTGTCGACCGCCGACGCGGCCGAAGTCGTCTGGCAAAACGTGCGCCGCCTGCGCGCGGCTGGCGTCACACGCCTGTACAAGAAGGTGGATTCCACCTTGCGTGGCGCCTTCAAGGCCGAGATCGATGCGGCGCGCGAGGCCTGGGGCCCGGACACCATTGCGGTGATCTGCCCGGCTTTCCCGGCCACCGGCCGCACCGTCGAACAAGGCGTGCTCTACGTCAATGGCAAGCCGGTCACCGAGACCTCGGCGGCCACCGATCCGGTCACCCCCGTGACCGAAAGCCATATCCCCACCCTGCTGGGCTGCGCCCATGTAGCGGCGCAGGCAGGCGACACGCCGCAAACGCTGGCGGCGCGCATCCGCGCGGCCGGCAACACCGTGGTGGTTGACGCCGCCACCGAAGCCGACCTGGAACGCCTGGCGCGCGCCATCGGCTTGCTGGGCGTGCACGCCCTGCCCGTGGGCGCGGGCGGCCTTGCCGTACCGCTGGCCCGCGTTTGGGCCGGCGCAAACCAGACCGCGCCGGTCGTGGTGGTGGTGACCTCGCAGCACAGCGCGGCACGCGCGCAAGCCGCGGCTCTGCAAGCCTCGGGCGCCGACACCTGGACGCCCTCGCTGGCCCAATTGGCCGACGACGCAGCATGGCAGGCCTGGAGCCAGCCGCGGCTGCAGGCGCATGCCCAGTCGCCCGCGCAAGCCGGCACGGTGCTGCTGCTGGCGCCCGAAGGCCAGTTGGACGGCCTGGATTCCGAGACCGTCGCCGAACGCCTGGGCGGCCTGGCCGCGCAATTGATCGCCAGCGCGAACGCGGCCGGCGTGGTCGCCACCGGCGGCGACGGCGCGCGCAGCGTGCTGGTGGCGCTGGGCGCCCGCGGCATCGCGCTGGTGGATGAAGTGATGGGCGGCGTGCCTTTGGGCACGCTGACCGGAGGCACGGCCGCCGGCCTGCCCGTGGTGACCAAGGCCGGCGGCTTTGGCACCGAAGATGTACTGGTTCGCGCGGTGCGCGCGATCCGCGACAGGAGATTCAAGCGATGACACAACCCCAACCGGGCAAACTGCCCCTGCTGGCCGTAACCCTGGGCGACGTGGCGGGCATCGGGCCGGAAATCACGGCCAAGATGCTGATGGGCCATGACGAACTGCGCCAGAAGGCCCGCCTGCTTGTGGTCGGCGACGTCGACGTGATGGCCAACGCCGTGCGCGGCCTGGGCGGCGACCCCGCCATCGTGCGCAAGCTGGACCGCGCGGCCGACTGCGCCAACACGCCCGGCACGATCGAAGTGCTGCAGGCCGGCCCGTCGCTGGCCCATGTAAAGCTGGGCGAGATCAGCGCGGACGCGGGCGACGGCTCGGTGCGCTTTGTCACCACGGCCTGCGCCCTGGCGCGCGCCGGCGAGGTCGACGGCATCGTCACCGCCCCGCTGAACAAGGCGGCCATGCACGCCGCCGGCCACAAGTGGCCCGGCCACACCGAACTGCTGGCGCACGAGTTCGGCGTCAAGACCTTCTCGCTGGTGCTGTCGGCCGGCGACCTCTACATTTTCCACGCCACCACTCACGTGTCGCTGCGCCAGGCCATCGAAGACCTGACCCCTGCGCGCATGCGCGCAGTGCTGCGCCTGGCCGGCTCGTTCGCCAAGGCGCTGGGCCGCGGCGACCAGCCGGTGGCAGTCTCAGGCCTGAATCCGCATGCCGGCGAAAACGGCATCTTCGGCACCGAAGACGCCGACATCCTGGCGCCCGCGGTGGCCGAAGCCAATGCCGCCGGCATCCTGGCCGCAGGCCCGATTCCGGCCGACGCGCTGTTCCCGCAAGCCGTGCGCGGCAAGTGGAAGTTCGTGATCGCCTGTTACCACGACCAGGGCCACGCGCCCTTCAAGGCGGTCTACGGCGACGACGGCGTCAACATCACGGTGGGCCTGCCCGTCGTGCGCGTGTCCGTCGACCACGGCACCGCCTTCGACATTGCCGGCCGTGGCATCGCCCGCGAGGACAGCCTGATCCTGGCCGCCGAGCGCGCCGCGCATCTGGCCCCGGGCTGGACGCATGTGTGGGAAACTGCGCGGGCACAAACCGGAGGTTGATTCCCATGGCGCCCGCCACGCACGACGCATTGCCCGTACTTGATCGCTCCGGCGATATCCCGCTGCACGCCCAGGTGGCGACCCTGCTGCGCGGATACATCCGCACGAACAAGCTCGCGGCCGGCGCCGTGCTGCCCAGCGAGGCGGCGCTGTGCGAACGCTTCGGCGTGGCGCGCAGCGTGGTGCGCCAGGCGCTGGCGGCCCTGGCCACCGAAGGCCTGATCCAGCGCGAAACCGGGCGTCCCGCCAGCGTGGCCGCGCCCCAGGAACACCGCCGGCTGGTACAGCGCTCCACCGGCCTGTACGAGCAGTTCGCGCAGTCCGGCGTGGCCCTGCAGACCCGCGTGCTCGCGTTCGCGCGCGCCGAGCCGCCCGCGGACGTAGCCGCCTTCTTCGGCACCACGCAATTGCTGATGCTGGAGCGTCTGCGCCATGTGGCCGACGCGCCGCTGGCCTACGTGCGCACCTGGCTGCCCGCCGACGCGGTACCGGGCCTGCGCGCCGAAGATCTCGCCGACGCGTCCCTGCATGGCGTGCTGACGCGCCGCTTCGGCCTGCGTCCAGGCGCCGGGCGCAATCAGATCCGGGCGGTTGCCGCCGACCAGACGCTGGCCGCACTGCTGGGCACGCAAGCCGGCACGCCGTTGCTGATGCTGCAAGGCCAGGGCATGGACCAGCATGGCCGCCCCCTGGAATGGTTCACCACCTGGCACCGCGCCGAACAACTGGTGTTCGACGTGGACGTCAGCATGGGTCATGAAAGCGTGCAGCCCCGGCTGCAGACGCCCGACACGCCCGCGGAGCCCGCGCCCGAGGGCCACGATCCGCTGGCGCGCGCCCAGGCCCTGGTGGCCGAGCTTTCCGCCGAACTGGCCAGGCTGCGCGCGCAGCCCTGAGGCGCGCAGCCCGCGCCGGCCGCTCTTGCTGCGGCCAAGACCCGGCCGCGCCGCAGTCCCCTGCGACCTGCGGACGCTGCGACCCCTAGCCCAGCAGGTTGTCCCTCACGTGCAGCAGATGCCGCCGCACGGCCTCCATGGCCCGTTCTGCGTCCCGGTCATGCAGCGCATCGACGATCTCGCGATGCTCGACCTGATAGGCCTGGCGCCGCTCGGGCGTCAGGCTCCTGCGCTTCAAGGCGCCCCAGGTCGCCTGCGAGCGCGCCGCCGTCATCAGGGCGAACACTTTTTCGATGAAGAGATTGTGCGTGGCCGTGGCCATCAATTCGTGCAATTTGGCGTCCCAGATCTCGAACGCTTCGAAGCTGTCGGCGGCCTCGGCCCGCGCGCAGGCGTCCTGCATGGCGGCGAAATCGGCCGGGCTGCCATGCTGCACTACCAAGGCCGCAATCGCCGGTTCCAGCACCAAGCGCGCCGCCATCAGTTCGGCCGGGCTGGTGGACAGCACTTCGGTGCGCAGCAGCCCTTCGGCCTGCGCCAGGACCGAGGGCGGATTGGCGTAGGTGCCGCTACCCACGCGCTGCGAAATCAAGCCTTCGACCTTCAAGTCGGCCAGGGTGCGGCGCACCGTTGAACGGCTGATGCCGAATTGTTCGCTCAGGGCGCGTTCCGTGGGCAGGCGATGGCCGGCGGGCCAGGCGCCGGATTGCAGATTTTCAATGATGACCGCGCGCAAGGCGGAAGCTTTGTCCATGGACCGTCCCAGAATGGCTAGCGGCCAGATGATACCAAAACAGACCAATACTCGCCTAAAAAACTATTAATCCTGTTAGGAAAATTGGTTTATTTGGTATATCCTTCTCCGCAATTGGGCCTGATTATTCACTCAATTGGTACTTTTTGGTATTAAGCACGGGCGGCCGGACCGCCCAGGGAGCAAGCATGAAGATTGCAGTATTCCGGATCAACGGTGAACGCCGCATCGGCGTGGTTTCCGACGACGGCGGCAGCGTGACCGCCCTGGACTTCCCGCGCGAACTCGCAGCGGCCGGCGCGCTGACCGCCGTGGAGTGGCTGGCCGAAGGCCGCGCCCTGCCGGGCAAGATCGGCTCGTCCTACGGTTGGGACCAGGTGGAACATGAAGCGCCGCTGCCGGCGCAGCGGCGCAACCTGTTCTGCGTAGGCCGCAACTACCACGCCCACGCCAAGGAACTGCGCGACTCGGTCTTCAAGGACAACGACGCCAATCCCGAATCCTGGCCCATCGTGTTCACCAAGGTGCCGCAGACCGTGGTCGGCCCCTGGGCCGACGTGCAACTGCCCGTGGGCGTGTCCGACAAGATCGACTACGAAGCCGAACTGGCGGTGGTCATCGGCAAGGGCGGTCGCAACATTTCCCGCGCCGAGGCCATGAGCCACGTGATCGGCTACACGGTGGTCAACGACGTCACCGCGCGCGACGTGCAGATGCGCCACCAGCAATGGGATCTGGGCAAGTCCTTCGACACCTTCTGCCCCATGGGCCCCTGGCTGGTGACGGCCGATGAGCTGGACGGCCAGAAGACCCGCGTGCGCTGCTGGGTCAACGGCGAACTGCGCCAGGACGGCAATACCGAGGACCTGATCTTCGACATCCCCACGCTGATCGAAACCTGCTCGCGCGGCATCACGCTGTATCCGGGCGACGTCATCGCCACCGGCACGCCGGCCGGCGTGGGCCAGGGCCTGAACCCGCCTCGGTTCCTCAAGCACGGCGACGTGGTGCGCGTGGAAATCGACGGCATCGGACATATCGAAAACCGCTTCGTCTGAGTACAAGCCCCGGAATGAACACGGGGCGGCTCGGCAGCAGGAAGCACAAGGAGTGAGACATGAATCTGCGTTGCTACCGGGCGGCCGCGGCCGCCTTGCTATGGCTGGGAGCCGCGAATGCGCTGGCTGCCGGCTACCCTGAACGCCCCGTGACCATGGTGGTGCCCTTCCCGCCCGGCGGCGTCGCCGACACGATCGCGCGGCCGCTGGCCCAGGCCATGGGCGACAAGCTGGGCCAGGCCGTGGTCATCGAAAACAAGGGCGGCGCGGGCGGCGCCATCGGCATCGGCCAGGCCGGGCGCGCCAAGCCCGACGGCTATACGCTGCTGATGAGCCTGTCGTCGATTTCCATCCTGCCCGCAGCCGACCGCCTGCTGGAACGCAAGCCGGCCTATCAGCTGGACCAGTTCGTGCCGATTGCGCGCATCACCGCCGATCCCACCGTGCTGGTGGTGCGCGCGGACGCGCCGTACAAGACGCTGCAGGAATTCGTCGACGCGGCGAAGAAGCAGTCCGGCAAGTTCAGCTACGGCTCTTCCGGCATCTACGGCACCATGCACGTGCCGATGGAAATGCTGCAGAACGCGGCCGGCATCAAGATGATGCATGTGCCCTTCACCGGCGCCGGCCCCGCAGTGCAGGCGCTGGTAGGCGGCCAGGTCGATGCCCTGGCCACCGGGCCGTCCAGCGTCATGCAGCTGATCCAGGCGGGGCGCGTCAAGGCGCTGGCGCATTGGGGCGACGGCAAGCTCGACAGCCTGCCGGACGTACCGTCCTTCAAATCGCAGGGCTACGACATCAGCTTCGTGCAGTGGTCAGGCGTATTCGCCCTGGCCGGCACGCCGCCGGCCGTCGTCGACAAGCTGCGCCAAGCCGTCAAGGACGTCGCCAGCAATCCCGAAGTCCAGGCGCGCATCGCCGGCACTGGGAGCCCCGTGCAGTACCTGGACGCGCCCGCGTTCGACGCATACTGGAAGCAGGACACGGCCTCGCTGGAGACAGCGGTCAACCGGATCGGCAAGGTCGAATAGCGTAACGGGACGCCCGAGGCGTCCCTACGCTTCATGGACGCAGGCTGGCGGGCGCGAGCTGCCGCGCCAGCGCCTTGCGGTCGACCTTGCCCACCGCGTTCTCGGGCAGGCGCTCGATCCACAACACCTCGCGCGGCACGTAGATGCGGCCCAGGCGCGCCAGCACCTCCGCCTGTATGCCGGGCGCATCCGGCGCGGCCTCGCCCGCGCGCTGCACGAAGATCACGGGCACTTCGCCCAGGTCCTCGTCGGGCGCGCCCACCACGCAGCAGGCGGCCACGCCCGGCAGGCCCGTCACTACCCCCTCGATCAGCGCCGGCGATATGTTCTCGCCGCCGCGGATGATCACGTCCTTGATGCGGCCGGTGATGCTCAGGTAGCCCTGCTCGTCGAAACGCCCCAAGTCTCCAGTGCGCAACAGCTGCGGCGCGCCCGCGTCGGCGCTGTCCACGCCCACATAGCCCAGCATCAGGCTGTCGCCCGCGATGCAGATCTCGCCTTCGCCGCCCGGCGCGGCCTCGCTGCCATCCGGCAGGCGCAAGGTCACGCTCTGGCCGGCCAGCACCGTGCCCACCGACCCCACGCGGCGCGCGGCGGGCGGGTTCATGGTCGAGGTGCAGGTGGCCTCCGAGAGGCCGTAGGACACCACCAGCGGGCAGCCCAGGAAGGCTTCGATGCGCCGGTGCAGCGCTTCGGTGATGGGCGCCGAACCGCAGCGCGCGAAGCGCAACGCGGCCAGGCTTGCGGGGTCGAACTCCAGTTCCAGCATGCGCGCATACATGGTGGGCACGCCGGTGATGAGGGTGGGCCGGAACGCGCGCAGCAAGCCCGGCATGTCTTCGGCCCGGAAGCGCCCCGCCAGCGCCACGCTGGCGCCCGCCAGCAACGGCGCGAAGATCTGGTTGTTGAGCGCGTTGGTGTGATGCAGCGGCATCACGTGCAGGAGCCGGTCTGCCGGCGTCAAGCCCGTGTGCGCCAGCACCCCGCGCGCGTTGTTCGCCAGCCCGCGGTGGCTCAACAGCACGCCCTTGGGATTGCCGGTGCTGCCGGAAGTGAAAAGCAGCAGGCCCGCGTCGCCGGGCTCGGCCTCGCCGCTGCCCGTCCAATCCAGCGGGCCTTGCGCCACGGCGGCGGCGTCCAGCAGGTGTTGCGGCGCCAGGCCGCTGGCCCGGGCCGTGGCCGCGTTGGCCGCGTCGTGCAGCATCCAGCCCAGACCCACCGCCGCCACGCGCCTGGCGGTCTCGGCGTCCGACAGGCGCGGCTCCAGGGGACACGGGCAGGCGCCCGCCGCCATCACGCCCAGGATCGCCAGCACCTGCGCCTGCGACCGCTCCATCGCGATCGCCACCTGGCTGCCGCGCGCCACGCCGGCGGCGCGCAAGCCGCCCGCGATGCGCCCGACCTCGCGCTGCAGGCCCGCATACGTCAAGACGCCGTCCGCGGTCACGATGGCTGGCCGCCCGGCCCATTGCGGCTGGCTCCACAGGCGCGCGAACGCGGCCACCAGCGTGGCATCGGCGATCGTCATGGCAGTCTCCTAGCGCAGCGCGACGGCCGCGTCGCGTTCAAACTGCCCGTCGGGATCCAGCTCGCGCAAGGCGCGCGCCTCGGCTGCGCTGGGCAGCGCGGACGGCTCGGCGCCCGTCGCATCGAATTCGAACCCCGTGCGCTCGCGCACTTCAGACAGGCTGGATTCCGGGTGCCAGGACTGCAAGGCCAGCCGGCCGTCGCGCTTGACGAACACGGCGATCGGCGTGACCACGCCGTGGAAGCCGCCCCAGGAAGTCATGAAGTCCAGCTTCGGCACGAAGGTGCGCCGCGAGTGCTCGGTGCGCCAGGTGCAGGCGCGCCTGGCCGTGGGCAGCATCACCGCGCCGCCACCGCCGCCCGGCAGGCGCACCTTGGGCTCATGCCAGTCGCCGATGCAGGAGTTGTTGGCGCAGCCCGCGCCGTCGATCTGCGCCGCGCCCAGAAAGGTCAGATCCATACGGCCGCGCGTGCACAGGTCGTAGAAGTCTTCGTTGGAGAAGATCGACGCGGTGTGCTCGGCCAGCACCGGGTCGGAACTGGAGATCGGCACATGCGAGGGCCGCGGGTTCACGCCGCCGGCCACGTTGATGTAGACGAAGTCCCAATCGTAGGCGCGCTTGGCCAGCAGGCAGGCCAGCATGGGCATGGTGGAATTCACGCCGCTGAAGGTGATCTCGTCCGGCCGGATGAAACGCGCCAGATTGGTGACGATGTAGGAAAAACCCGACCATTGCTCAGCCATGCTGCACCTCCCGCGCTTCGGGCGCCGCAGCCATGTGCGCCTGCAGATCGCTGTGTTTGTCCATGTATGCCTCCACTGCCGGATAGTCGATGGCGTAGTCAGGCCAGCAGGATCCCGGCCATGCGCCCTGCGGCGCCACGGCATAGGCTTGCACCATGAAGAACGGCACCAGCGTGGATTCCGGATTGGCCTCGAACACCGCGCTGTCGACGACCTTCTCGGCCACCACCAGCACGCTGCCCGCGGCGCGCGACATGATGCGATCCCAATGCGCCGTACCATGCACCCGCACATTGCCCAGCGCGTCCACCTCGGACGCATGGATCACGGCGAAGTCCGGCCGGATCGCCGGCACCACCCAGGTCTTCTGACCGCTGCCGTAGGGATCGTCCAGGCATTTCCAGCCATTGAGTTCGGGCAGGCCGCTGCCATGCAGGCCGCCGCAAGGCTGGAACGGCACGCCGAAGGCCGCCGCACGCAGGCCGGCCGTTAGGCTGGCGCACGCGTGTTCCTCAAGTTCGATTTCGCGCCGCTCCACCGCCTTGCGGTACCAGGGCGCCAGGCCGAAGTTCCCTTCCATGGCGACGATGCCGGCGCGCACGCGGCGCAGCGCGCCCGCGCGGCACAGGATGTCCACGTCGTAGCCTGGCGACTGCTTGACCAGTTCCAGGTCGCGCCGGCCCTGCCGGATCAGTTCGCGCACGAAGGCGAACGGTCCGCGGTGCAGGAAGCTGCCGCCCAAGGCGATCGACGCGCCGTTGGGCACCAACGCCGCCAGCTCCGCCAGCGTGCACTGCTTGTTCTTCTGATTGAAACCCGATGCCATGATGTCTCCTTCCCTGCGTGTTCTTCTTAGGTCAACGCGCCTGCAGATAAGCCGCCACCCGCTCCTTCAATCCCGGCAGGGCGGCTGAGCGCACTAGGCGGGCGAGATCGGTATCCGGCGTTTCAGAGGACAGCGCCGCATACAGCTGGACACGGCTGGCGCAGCTCAGCGCTGACGCCGCGTCCAGCGCCTCGCGTTCGACGGCATGCCAATCCTGAGCGTCGGAAAGTCGGCTGGCGAAGCCGTCGCGCAAGGCTTCTTCCGCGCTGAACGTGGCCGCCTGCTCCAGCACCGCGCGCGCCCGCTCGGCGCCGACCAGGGCCGCGTAACGGCGCGTGCCCAGCACCAGGCCGAACTTCAGCCCAGGCATGCGGAACGTGGCGTCGGGCGCGCTGACGCGCCACTTGCAAGCGCCGAACAAGTCCACGCCCGCGCCGAAGTTGCGGCCATGCGCCAACGCCAGCGTCAGGCACGGCGAAGCCGCCAGCCGCTGCAGCAGCATCTCGATGCGCACGAAGCGCAGCAGCAGGTCGCCTTCGCTCTGTTCCTGCCAACCTCCGAAGTCGAAGCCCGCGCTGAAATTCCTGCCCTCGCCCTTCAAGACGATGAGCTGGGCGCCGCCTGCCTCGGCCTCGTCCAATGCGGCGATCAGCGCCTCCACCAGCGGCGCCGAGAGCGCATTCATCTTGTCGGGCCGCGCCAGCGTCAACACATGCGCCGCGCCCTGTTTGTCGATGCGCAGGACCTCGCTCATGCCGCCGTCTCCTTTCTGGCGGCGCGCAGCGCGCCCAGCACTTCATCGTTGTGTTCGCCCAAGGCCGGCGGCCGGCGGCGCAAGGCCGTGGTCTGGCCGTCAAAGCGCACCGGCAGGCCGAAGGTGCGCGTGCGCACGTTGTTGGGCAGGTCCACGGGCTGCACCCAACCCATGTGCTCGACCTGCGGATCCGCCAGCACCTCGGAATAGGTGTTGATGGGCGCACAAGGCACGCCCGCCGCACGGAAACGCGCCAGCCAGGTCTGCGCGTCCTCGGCTTCGAAGATCGCCTCGAGGATCTCGCGCAACGCCGTCTGGTTGCGCGCACGGGCGCTGGTGTCCGTAAAGCGCGGATCGGCCAGCAGGTCCTCGCGGCCTACCGTTGCGCAGACGCCCTTCCACAAGGCCTGGTTGCCCGCCGCCATGCCGAAGTAGCCGCCCTTGCAGCGGAATGCCTGATACGGCGCGTTGCGCGGATGGGCCGACCCCAGCTTGACCGGATCCTTGCCGCTGCCGAAGAACTCCGAGGTCTGCAAGGCCGCGATGCCCAAGGTGGCGCCCAGCATGGGCACGTCGATATGCGTGCCCTGCCCGCTGGCCTGGGCCGCGCGCAAGGCAGACGCGATGGCGAAGGCGCCGTACAGGCCGGCCGAAAAGTCCGCCACGGGCACGCCGCACTTCACGGGTTCGCCGCCCGCTTCGCCGGTCACGCTCATGATGCCGCTCATGGCCTGGATGGTCAGGTCGAAGCCGCCTTCCTGCGAACGGGGCCCCGACTGGCCGTAGGCCGAGATCGAGCAATAGACCAGTTTGGGATTGGCCTCGCGCAGCTGCGCATAGCCCAGGCCCAGGCGGTCCATCACGCCCGGCCGGTTGTTCTCGATCAGCACGTCGGCGGCCAGCGCCAGATCGCGCGCCAAGGCCAGGTCGCCGGGATCCTTCAGGTTCAAGGTCACCGAACGCTTGTTGCGATTGAGGGACGCGAAGTTTTCGCTGTAGCCGTCGGAAATGGGCGGCCAGCTGCGCAGCGTGTCGCCGCCTTCGGGGTTTTCGATCTTGATCACGTCGGCGCCCATGTCCGCCAACAACATGCCGCAAAAAGGCCCCGCCGCGACATTGCAAATCTCCAGCACCGTGATGCCGGCCAGCGCCGAACTGGGTGTCATGTCTGACCTCTCGTTATGAAAATTCAATATTTGGGACAAAGAAAACATTATAAGAGCTGACCTTCAAGACTGGCATCATCCAGCCCATCTCTGGCGCATGCTCGCGTATTTTGGCGTCAATCCTAGTGCATTCCCTAGGTGATGTGCTTAATTGTTGACCAGCATAGCACCGTGTGGAATTCTAAGTAAATCATTTATTGATACTTGAATCCTATATTTTAGGATTTTAAAAAAAGGGCCGAGACGCTGCATAGGACGGCCCGCACCGACACCAAGGAGACTTCCATGAAAAAAATGTGGCGCATTGCCCTGACGGGCATGGTGCTGGCTTTGGCAGGCGGCGCGGCCGCGGCCGACAACTGGCCGACGAAACCCGTGCGCATGGTGGTCCCTTTCCCGCCCGGCGGCGCGACGGACGCGGCCGCGCGCATCTATGCGCAGCACCTGGGCGACTACCTGGGACAGAGCGTGGTGGTGGAAAACAAGGCGGGCGCGGGCGGAGAGATCGGCGCCGAGTACGTGGCCAAATCGCCCGCCGACGGCTACACCCTGCTGATGGGCGCCGTGGGCAGCCACGCAATCCATGCCGCCATGCCCGACAAGCCCGGCTACGACTTCGGCACCGCCTTCGTCGGCGTGTCGATGGCCACCAGCATGCCCATGGCCGTGGCGGTGAACAGCAGCAAGATTTCCGCGAAGAACGTGCAGGAGCTGATCGCCCTGGCCAAGAGCAAGCCCGGCACCATCACCTTTGGTTCGGCCGGCCCCGGCACGTCCCAGCACATGGCAGGCGAACTCTTCCAGGTCGTCACCGGCACCCGGCTCATGCACGTGCCGTATCGCGGCAGCGGCCCCGCCATCACCGACCTGCTGGGCGGGCAGATCGACATGGTGATCGAAACGCTGCCGGCGCTGCTGCCCCAGGTCGCGACCGGCAAGATCCGCCTGCTGGGCGTCACCACCGCCACGCGCGCCACGGCGCTGCCGGACCTGCCCACGCTCGCCGAGCAGGGCGTAAAGGACTACTCGGTCGCGACCACCTACGCGCTGCTGGCTCCCGCGGGCACGCCGCCCGCCGTGGTGGAGAAGCTCTCGGCCGGCATGCAGAAGGCGGCGGCCATGGCTTCCGTGCAGCAGGCCGCACAGAAGCTGGGCGCCGACGCCGTGGCCACCACGCCCGCCGATACCAGCCGCGTGCTCAAGCAGGAAGTCGCCCGCTGGGCCGACGTGGTGCGCTTGTCGGCGGCCAAATGACGGCGCCCGACACGACACCGCAAGCGGCGGACCTGGCCATCGTCGGCGGCGGCTCGGTGGCCGTCAGCTTCCTCTATCAATTCCTGCTCTCGCTGGAACCTGCCGCTGGACGAGCGCTGACGATCGCGCTGTTCGAGCCGCAGGCCGAACCGGGCGCGGGCGAGGCCTACCAGGAGGATCTGCCCAGCAACCTGCTCAACATTCCCGCCGGCAACATGTCGGCGCGGGCCGATCACAGGATGGATTTCGTGGACTGGCTGCGCGCCCAGGATCCCGCCTGGCTGCGCGCGCAGGGCGCGGACTCGATAGCGCCAGCGGACTTCCTGCCGCGCCCGCTGTTCGGCGCCTACATGCGCGCAGTCTACGGACGGGCTTGCGGGC
Organism: Achromobacter sp. ACM01; assembly: GCF_014851745.1. Taxonomy (NCBI): domain Bacteria; kingdom Pseudomonadati; phylum Pseudomonadota; class Betaproteobacteria; order Burkholderiales; family Alcaligenaceae; genus Achromobacter; species Achromobacter sp. ACM01. The sequence continues at coordinate 202,680 of NZ_JACVAF010000006.1, read as the reverse complement.
TAGCCCGCGCGCTGGGCATCACGCTCACGCACGTGCGCGGCCGGGTCCGCCGCGTGGCGCCGCTGCCTGGCGGAGGCGTGGGGGTCGAAGCGGAACCGGGTTCGCCCTTCCTGGCGCGTTACGCCGTGCTGTGCAACGGCAACCTGCCTTCGCAGGCGTTTCCGGAATTACGCGATGCGCCCGGCTACTTCAACAGCCCCTACCCGGTCCAGGCGCTGACCCGCGGCATCGCCGCCGACGCGCCGGTCTGCATCATCGGCACCAGCCTGAGCGCCGTGGACGCCATCGCCGCCTTGCAACAGACGGCCCATCGCGGCCCCATCCTGTGCGTATCGCGCAATGGCCGCCTGCCTTCCGTGCGCAGCCCCAACAACCGCGCGCCAGACACGCTGCAACAACTGAGCCCGAAGGGCGTTCCGCGCCTGGCCGCCAGGCATGGAGGCGCACTGTCGCTGGACATCATCGTCACCGCGCTCCAGGAAGAAGTCCTGGCGCTGGGCGGCAGCCTGGAAACCGCGGACGTGTTCGGCATGGAGGGCGAGGCCCACGTCGCACTGGACGAGGAGATACGTCGGTCCGGCCAGGCCCCGCGCCCGTGGCAGGCGGTGGCGGCCGCCACCAATGCCGCCGTCGACCTGATCTGGCATCTCCTGCCGCAAGCCGAGCGCAGCCGCTTCCAGTCGCAATGGCGTTCGCTGTGGATGGCGCGGCGCGCCACCTTTCCGATGCGCAACGCATTGAAGCTGCAAGCCCTGTTCCAGAACGGCCAGCTGCAGGTCTGTGGCGGTTATCTGGACAGCCGCCACGATAGCGTCAGCGGCCTGTTCCACACGCGCTTGCGCGACGCGACGGGCGCCGTCTGCACTCATGCCAGCCGCTATCTGATCAATGCCACCAGCTTCTCGGTGGACACGCCGCGCACGCAGGACCCGCTGGTGTCCGCGCTATTGCGCGAGGGCCATGCGCAGCCCGATCCCCATGGCGGCCTGGCGCTGGACTTTGCCACGGGATGCCTCAAGAACGCCGCAGGCGGGATCGAGCCGGATATCTCGGTGCTGGGTAGCCTCGCGGGCGGCACGTACTTCTGGACTACGTCCATGGATGTCAATGCGCGGCTGGCCCGCGATCAGGCGCAGCGCATCAGCGCGGTGCTGGCGCGGCCCGCTACTGGTCCAGATAGCCCCGGCGATAGCCCATCCCCTGCGAGATGGACTGGGCACAGGCAGCCACGTCCGGCGCCAGCTGCTTCATCCTAGCGGCGCTCAGGCGGTCCAGCGGACCGGAGATGCCGATGGCGGCCACGGGCTGGTCCAGGCTGTTGAACAAGGTCACGGCCAGCCCGCCCACGCCTTCGCGCCATTCGCCGCGATTGACCGCATAGCCGGTGCGGGCGATCTTGCGCAGTTCGTCCTTCAAGAGCGGCATGGACACGATGGTCGACGGCGTATGACGCACGAGCTTGTCGGCGTAGCGCTCGACATAGCCTTCCGGCTGGTAGGCCAGCAACGCCTTGCCCGTGGCGACGGCATAGGCGGGCGCGCGTCCGCCCACCATCGAATAGGCGCGTATCGGCTGGGGGCTGTCGATCTTGTCGACGTAGACCACGTCGAAACCGTCGAGCACGGAAAGGTGCACGGTTTCGCCGGTCTGGTCGGCCAGCGTGCGCATGTAGGGCGCGGCCAGCTTGCGCACGTCCAGTTGGGCAAGCTGACGCGCCGCCAGCTCGAACAGCCGGACCGCGCCGCGATAGCCGCCGCCGTCATCGTCCTTGGTCACATAGCCCGCATGTATCAGCGTCTGCAAGGTGCGGTGCGTGTTGCTGCGAGTCAGTCCGACCCGGGCGGCCAGCGCATCGATGGTGCGCGGTGGATTGTCCACGTCGGTCACCGCCTCCAGCACCATCAGACCTTTGAGCAGCGTCTTGTCCATTTTTTGTTTTCCTAATATTTAGGACAAGAAAATAGCATGGGACGCCGCGCGCGAACAGACCCTAGCGTGCGCCCCCGGCAATGGCGGCCCGCACGGCTTCCGAGCGGTCCCACAGGTTCGGCAAGCTGGCCGACGAATACCCCGACACGAAAGGCTTGGCCTGCCCGGTCGCGGGGTCATACACATGGCGCGAAACGGCGCCGATGTTGCCGCCGTAGAGATGCACGCTGATCGATACGCGGTCCGCGTGGGCATTGGAGACCCGGTGGATGTCGCCTTCGGCGGGCGACAGGCATTCTATGTCGCCCGGCTGCAAAGTGGTCGCGGCGCCCGCGGGCGCGACGCTGCCGTCCTTGCCGCGGACATAGCGTTGATTGACCTCGGCCCCGCGCAGCATGCCCACATAGCCCCAGACCTCGTGATCATGCACCGGCGTGAACTGGCCCGGCCCCCACACGAAACTCACCAGCGAAAAGCGCTCCAGGGGATCGCAGTGCAGCAGATACTGCTGGTAGTACTGCGGATGGGGCGCGGTACAGGCCTCGGGCAGCCAATCGTCATGGCGCACCAGGTCGGCGAATGCAGCCTGCAACTCCGGCGTCTGCGCCAGGCCTGTGGGCGTGGCCAGCCGGGTCGCCGCGGCGATGAAGCGGCGCAGCCTGTCCAGGCCGCCTTGAGATTCGGGCATTGCGTCTCTCCATGAATTCTGGAAATCCCAGATTGAAAAAATAGTATCCACGATTCAGGACAGACGCGCATGCTTGCCCCTGCCGCTACCCAGGTAATCGCGCTTGGCTATTCTTGACAGGCCCCGGGCCGCGCGAGCAGCGTATCGGACTGGCGGCAAGATTGAAAATGAAAAGCACGCATCTCGATATTCCTCCAGCGCCGCCGCGGCGCGCGTGCAGGCAGCGAGGGCTTCGGCGTCACCACTTGCAGCCCCGATCCGTAACGGTATCCGCCAACAGAAGCGGCAAGGCCAGCAAGCCCATGTCCGCATGGGCGTTCTTGCATGGCGGCCGCGCGCTCTTGGCGATGCCGCGCGCGATCTCGGATTGTTCGACCGGCGCTTTGGGTCCGAGTCGCACGACGGGCTCGCCACGTGCGCGCGGCATGCCCGCCGCTTGCGCATCTTCGGGGCGCCAACCGAAATCGCGCGAAAGATCCGCAGCGCCCGACGGTGGCACGGGTGTCCTGTCCAGCCTCGGCGCGGATGGCGCGGGTGTCCTGCGCGCGCCGGATCGTTGCCCTGCAGCCACGGCCGGCGACGGCGTGTCGACGCGGGCAGGCTGAGCAGGCGCCGATCCGGACGCAGGCTCGTCCTTCGCCGGCTGTTCCTGTGGCAGGGGCGGCGACCGGGCGGGCAACAGATCCACGTAGAACGGCAATTCCGGCGCGCGCGCTGCGGGCTCTATCCGGTCGCGCCACCACAGCCCCGCCACCATCGCATGCAGCGCGCACGACGCCAGCACGGCCCACCACGCCGCCCTGCTCGCGCGCGGTCGCGCATCCACGATTCCAGCCGCGGCCAGAGACATCGGCAACACTCGGACAGTACGCCCAAAACCCCGGGCAACGCGGCGATGATAGCCTCGCGCGGCGTGAAGATTTGTGAAGATGTTGAGGGCTGATGTGGCGCACAATCATCCGCTCAAGTCAGGCGAGGGGAAACCCCAAATCCCACCACCCGCACCCCGGGATACAGTGGCGGGATAGGTTTGGCCGTGGAGATTATCATTCCGTTTTCCTGGAGACTTCCCGACGTATTCGTGCGCTCGCCAGACGGTGTCTTGCACCGCGTGGTGCGCCACGCCACGACCGCGGAAACCATCGCCCAACTCGAGAGCATGCCCAGCAACTATCACCTGGACTGCGAGTGCATGCTCGACAACGGTGAAGCCCTGCATTGGATCGGCGACAACCAGTATCGCCAATTGAACGGCGGCGCCATTTTCACCGCCGAAATCGCTACCACCACGCCTCGCGGCGATTCCCGCAAGAGCGCTGCCGCCAAGAGCAGCCTGCGCGACGCCCGCAGAAAATCCGCCCCGCGCAAAACACCCGCGCAGGGGCAGAGTCATTTACCATTAGCTGTCGTCAATCTAAAAACCGGCAACGACTGGAGCCTGATACGCGCCTGGCGTGAGCATCTCAAAATCAGCACCGCTGATATGGCTGCACGACTGGGGGTGGACCACTCCATCTATATCGAACTGGAACGGCCGCGCCCGCGGCCCAGGCAGGTTATCCTGGACCGCGTATCCGAAGCCCTGGGCGTCACTCCCGACCAGCTCGACGATTCATTGTTTGGAGGGCACCTTCATTAGCGCCTGATGCGGGAACATCAAGCTTCCCGCCCTGGCATACTGAAGTGCCTGAACGACTTTGGCGCCGTATATCCAATGGCCCGCGCATGGAGGTATCGCATATGCTCGGCACCGCAAGACGATTGACCGACGTCCTCGCCACCGCGCCGGACGGCACGCTCTACCGCATTGAACGATTCGTCTCAGACCCCGACGCGTATTCCGCGCTGGGCACCTCGCGCTTCGATCCGAAGACGCATTGCGTATGCCGCACCAGCACGGGCGAAAAAGTCGCGTGGCTGGGCGGACAGACCTACCAGCTGCTCAAGAGCGGCACATCCTTGACGGCGGTGGACCGACGACGCCATTAGGCGCATGAGACCGGCGCCGCGCCTCACCGGGCGGCGCTTTCTCCACCCCAATTCCCCAGAACCGCGGCCCGACGCGCAATACTGCGCGCATCGGGCCGCAGGCTCTGCGCTTGAGCCAGATCAAGGAATTTCGGGCGCGCCCGGCAGTACGCTGGACATATATCCGGAAAGATCGGCGCCGCCATCGCGGCGCCCTCCGTCAACAGGCATTTCGCATGGCCAAGAAGTTTCCCTTGCACCCGAAGCACCCCGAACGCATATGCTGGGGCTGCGACCGCTATTGCGCCACCGACTCGATGGCCTGCGGCAACGGGTCCGGCCGCACCATGCATCCCGCAGAGACCCTGGGAGACGATTGGTACACGGTTGGAGACTGGGGATTCGACGACGAAGATGACAAGGCCCGAGACCAGGTCCGGGCCGCGGCACCAGCCTCCACGCACTGAAGCGCAATCCGCGCCGCAAAACAAAAAGGCCTTCGATCGAAGATCAAAGGCCTTTCCGTTTTCTTTCCATTTCATCCAAGCAAGAAGCTTGGCGCGCCCGGCAGGATTCGAACCTACGACCCCCTGGTTCGTAGCCAGGTACTCTATCCAGCTGAGCTACGGGCGCTCCGAAAGAGGCGTGTTTATACCATGAAAAATTAAGGGTGCGCAAATCGGACAGGCCGAAGCCTGTGTCCGCGCCGCGTCCGAATCACGCGCCCGCGATTCGTGGCCCGCCTCGGCCGCGCGATTCCTTCCACAAAACGCGCACAAAGGGAATAGTTCAGAAAGCCCGGTTCACTCGTCCGCGTTGCGAAATTTCACGCTTGGAAAAATAATTGGTTTCCTGTGCATATAGGACAAAAAATGCGCCCACGAGCGGAGAAGCAGCTTTTGCACAGGACCTCTCGCCGACGCCTGCAGTCGGGGCTCTCCTGCCCCCCATCTGTCAGAAGGAACTTGCATGGACACCAAGAATTCCTCGGGCGCGTTCGTTCTGGGCCTCGCTGCCGCGATCCTGGCCACAGGCTGTTCCACCGCACCAAAAACAACGGAGTCCGGCTTCCTGTCGGATTACTCGCTTCTGCACCAGATGCCCGCCCCCGACGGCGGAACCCGCCTGGTCTACCTGAATCCTGATTTCAACGCGTCTCGCTATACCGCGGTGTGGCTTGATCCGATCGAGTACTACCCGGAGCCTCAGCCATCCGCGGACGTTTCCATGGAAACCCTCACGGAGATACGCGTGGCGGTCAACGAGACGCTGCGGCGCAAGGTCGGCGAACAGGTGAGGCTGGTCGATCGCGCCGGGCCCGGCGTCGCCCGTATCCGCATCGCCATCACCGCGGTGGGAACCTCGGAGCAGGCGCTGCGAGCCTATCAATACATTCCCGTCGCGTTGGTAATGACCGAGGCCCGCGCCGCCATGGAAGGAGGCATGGCGCGCAACGCCAGCGTCGCCATCGAGTCGCGGGTCACGGACAGCATGTCGGATGAATTGCTGTATGCGTCCGTGCGGGGTGGCACGGGCGAAAAGGTCGCCAACGCCACCCAGGGCGCGGGCGGCGTCCGCCTGTCCAAACTGCAGCCGCTGATCGATGAATGGACCTCGGGCGCAGCCCGGGAAATCGGCAAGTACGTACGACAACGCTAGAGCAAGGCATCTCGCGGCACAGCTTGGCCTGTGCCGCGGCACTTCGTGATTTTCAACCCATGAGTCCGTTGGAGTGATCCTATGAAGCTAACGCGCCGCACATTGAATGCAGGTGGTCTTGCTCTGCTCGCAACCAGCGCCCTGGGCGCCGCCGCCCGGGCCGCCGATGGCCTGATCGCGGATCTGCCCGAAGGCGACGAGCAGTTCGGACTGGCGACCGATGTCTACATCTACGCCTATCCCCTGGTGACCATGGAGATGACCAGAAGAGTCATCACCAACGTTGCGGAGCCCAAGGGCACGCGAGCGCCGATGGGGAATCTCATCAAGCTGCGCCAGTATCCCGACGCCAAGTTCCGCGACGTGACCGCGCCGAACGCCGACACGCTGTACACCACTTCCTTCTTTGACGTCGGCGACGAACCCTGGGTCGTCAGCCTGCCCGACATGAATGGACGCTATGCCCTGTTTCCGATGCTGGACGGTTGGACCACGGTGTTCGATGTGCCTGGCAAGCGCACCACGGGCACGGGTGCGCAAACCTTCGTGGTCAGCGGCCCCGGATGGGAGGGCTCGATTCCGCAAGGCATGGTCCAGTACAAATCTCCCACCAGCATCGTGTGGCTGCTGGGCCGCATCTACTGCACCGGCACGCCGGAAGACTATGCGCAAGTGCACAAGCTGCAGGACGAAGTGAAGCTCTGTCCCTTGAGCGCATGGGGCAAGGACTGGACTCCGCCCGCGGGCAAGGTCGACCCTGCGATAGACATGAAGACCTCGGTGCGCGAACAGGTCAACAACATGGACGCGGTCGAGTACTTCAGCTTGTTTGCGCAGCTGCTCAAGCGCAATCCGCCCAGCGCCGCCGACGCGCCCATCGTCGCGAAGATGGCTTCGATAGGCATCGTGCCAGGACAGGACTTCGACAAGAGCAAGCTCGACCCGGACATTGCAAAGCGCGTTCCGCAGGTGGGCTTCGGACGCATCATGACGCACTTCAAGTCCAGCGGCGGCGACATCCAGGACGTGGATGGCTGGGGCTTCACGACCAAGACGGGCATATACGGCACCAACTACCTCCAACGGGCGCTGGTCACCGCGATCGGCCTGGGCGCCAACCGCCCCCAGGACGCCGTTTATCCCACGTCCCTGAAGTCAGACACCGGCGCCATCAAGCGCACCTACAACGGCTCGGAGAAGTACGTGCTGACCTTCAAGAAGGGGCTTACGCCGCCAGTGTCGGGCTTCTGGTCGCTGACGATGTATGACGCGCGCTACTTTTTCGTCGACAACCCGCTGAACCGCTACTCGATCAGCGCGCGCCAGCCCCTGAAGGCCAAGCCCGACGGCTCGATCGACCTGTTCATACAGCATGAATCGCCCGGACCGGACATGGAGTCGAACTGGCTGCCTGCGCCCAAGGGCCCATTCATCCTGATGATGCGTCTTTACTGGCCCAATGAAAGCAACCCGTCGATCATCGACGGCTCCTGGACCATCCCTCCCGTAAGACGGGTCACCTGATACCTGGGTTACGCCGCACCGGCCCCTGGCCGGTTTTGCGCTCACCGCAGGCGTGATGGATGCGATTCATCACGCCTGCCGTTTGGGGAGGGTTTGCAATGAAAAAGAAAATCATGGGCTGCCTGATCTGCGGGCTGCTGCAAGCCGGGACTGCGCTGGGCGCCGAAGCGGAGCCCGCTTCCGCAGCGGGTACCGTGCCTTCGAACGAATGGCAATTCTCGGTCACGCCCTACTTCTGGGCTGCCGGCCTCTCCGGCAAGGTATCCCATTCGCGCTCGCCCGTCATCGACATCCACTCGGACTTCGACGAGCTGTTCGACAACCTCGACTTCGGCGCGATGCTCATCGGCGAGGCGCGCAAAGGACGCTACAGCGTATTCGGCGACCTGATCTACACCAAGATCGGCACACAGGGAGATACGCCGCGCGGCATCCTGGCCTCCAGTGCGGACGTAAAGGCATCCACGTTCGCGGGACTGCTCGGCGTCGGCTATTCCTTGCTGGAAAATTCACCGCATCAGCTGGACGTCGTCGCAGGCCTGCGCGTCTGGTCGGTCGACACCGACATCACGCTCAAGGGCTCGCACCTGAACGGCAGAACGCGCAGCGACGGCGCCACCTGGGTCGACGGCCTGGTGGGCGTGCGCGGAAACTACATGCTGAGCTCGAAGTACTACATCACCGGCTGGGGCCTGATCGGCGCGGGCGGCGCAGAAGCGGATTGGGATGTCGGCCTCGGCCTCGGCTACAACTTCAGCAAGAATGTCTCGGCGGCGATAGGCTATCGCGCAGTGGGCGTGGACTACAGCAGCGGCGGCTTCAAGTTCGACGCCGTGCTGCAAGGGCCGATGGCGGGCCTGACGATCCGCTTCTAGATGGCGGCGCAAAACAAAAAGGCCTTTGATGCAAGATCAAAGGCCTTTCCATTTTTCTTTGCTGTATTGGCCAAGTGAACTTGGCGCGCCCGGCAGGATTCGAACCTACGACCCCCTGGTTCGTAGCCAGGTACTCTATCCAGCTGAGCTACGGGCGCTCCGGCAAAGAGGCAAAATTATATCAGAAAATCTTGCCGTTTTTACTGCGTTTGTTTTTACTGCGTTTTCTACTGCACTTACTTCAAACTTGGCGCGCCCGGCAGGATTCGAACCTACGACCCCCTGGTTCGTAGCCAGGTACTCTATCCAGCTGAGCTACGGGCGCATTCGCGTTTAAAAGCAAGCCTTGAATAATAGCGTTATTTCGTGAAGCGCGCAAGTTGGGCACCGATTTATCCGACCACGGCGCCCACGACGAACCGCAGTCAGGCGGCGTCCGCCCTTGCATCCATTCTTGCCAGCAACGCCCTAGCCTGCTCCACCACGTCGCCGTCATTGGGCCTGAATTCCAAGCGCAGCGCCTGCGGCAATTGCGTGAAGTGCGCATGGCAACTGCGCGCATAGGCCGGATCGTAGTGCCGGTCTATGAGTTCCTGCGCCAGCTCGGCGCGCGCGCCGCTGTCGACCAAGGCCAGCCAGCCGTTCACGCGCTCGCGGCTGTGCAGGCCGATCATGCGCTGAAGCTGCGCCTTGAACGTTGCAGGGTCGTCGAACAGATGGGCGTAGTCCTGCTGCAGAAAGGCCGCGCGATCCTCGCGGCTGGAACGGACCTCGATGCAGGGGCTCGCATGCACCGCCTTCAATAGCGCGGCGGGCAGCGCGACCGCGCCGATCTTGCGGCTCTCCGCTTCGACGAACACCGGCCGCGACGCATCGAACGCCCGCAAGCTCTGAGCAAGCCGCGTGTCGAAACCCTTTTGCGAGGGCTGCGCAACACCGGCCCAGGCGCCCAGCAGCGACCCGCGATGCGCGGCCAGGCGCTCCAGGTCCAGCGTCTGCGCGCCGGCCTCTCCCAATGCATTCAACAAGCGCGTCTTGCCGCTGCCAGTGGGCCCGGCCAGCACGATGTAGCGCAAGCCCGCGGGCAGGCTTTCCAGCGCGTCCAGCGTGGCCTGCCGATAGGTCTTGTAGCCGCCGTCCAGCTGCCGCGCGCGCCACCCTATCATGTTGAACATCGTCGTCATGGAGCCGGAACGCGTGCCCCCGCGCCAGCAATAGATCAACGGGCGCCAACCCTGGCGCCGGTCGGCAAAGTTCGTATCCAGATGCGCGGCAATATTGCGCGCCACCAGCGCCGCACCGACGCGCGAGGCTTCGAAGGGCGAGACCTGCTTGTACAGCGTGCCCACCACCACGCGCTCTTCATTGCTCAGCACTGGCGCGTTGATCGCGCCGGGAATATGGTCATCGGCGAATTCGAGCGGCGTGCGCACATCGATGACTTCATCGAAATCGTTCAGCCGGTCTAGCGTGGCAAGCAGGTGTTTCAAGGAATCTGCGCCTGGAAGGGAATCAGCGATTTTCTCATGCGGCGCAGACCCGCCGCGAGCCCATGAAAAAACCCGCAATCACTTGCGCGATTGCGGGTTTTTTATCTCCGGTGCTGACCGAAGCCAGATCGGAGAGAATCTGGCGGAGATGGTGGGATTCGAACCCACGATGCAGTTTTTAGCCACATACTCCCTTAGCAGGGGAGCCCCTTCAGCCTCTCGGGCACATCTCCGAAGAGAACGAGATTCTAGCACGACTTTTTTCACTCTTGCCCGCTATCGGGCACTCATTGCAAAAAAAATCGTGCCGGAGTCTTGAATCAGGCCTTTTCGGCAGGCGCCTGGTCCAGGCCGAAGGCCTTGTGCAGCGCGCGCACGCCCAATTCCATGTACTTGTCGTCGATGATCACCGAGGTCTTGATCTCGCTGGTGCTGATCATCTGGATGTTGATGCCTTCTTGCGAAAGCGTCTGGAACATCAGGCTGGCCACGCCCACGTGCGAGCGCATGCCGATGCCGACGATGGAAACCTTGGCGACCTTCTCGTCGGTGGACAGTTCACGCGCGCCCACGGCGGGGATGACTTCGCGCTTGAGCAGATCAACGGCGCGGGCGAATTCGTTGCGGTTGACCGTGAACGAGAAGTCGGTCGTGCCAGCCACGGACTGGTTCTGCACGATCATGTCGACGTCGATGTTGGCGGCGGCGACCGGGCCCAGGATCGAGAAGGCGATGCCGGGCTTGTCCGGAACGGCCAGCAAGGTGATTTTGGCTTCGTCGCGGCTGAAGGCGATGCCGGAGACAACGGCGGCTTCCATTTTTTCGTCTTCCTCAAAAGTAATCAGCGTGCCCGAGACCATTTCTTCTGCGAGCGGGATAAGCGGGTCGGTCAGCGAGGACAGGACCCGGACCGGCACACGGTATTTGCCGGCGAATTCAACCGAACGGATTTGCAGGACCTTGGAGCCCAGCGATGCCATTTCCAGCATTTCCTCGAAGGAAACGACGGCCATGCGGCGCGCTTCGGGCACCACGCGCGGATCGGTCGTGTAGACGCCGTCCACGTCGGTGTAGATCAGGCATTCGTCGGCCTTGATGGCGGCCGCCACGGCCACGGCCGAGGTGTCGGAACCGCCGCGGCCCAGCGTGGTGATGTGGCCTTCCGGGTCAACGCCCTGGAAGCCCGTAACGATGACCACGCGGCCGGCGTCCAGATCGGCGCGGATGCGCTCGTCGTCGATCGACGAGATGCGCGCCTTGGTGAACGACGAATCGGTGCGCACAGGCACTTGCCAACCGGCATAGCTGCGCGCCGGCACGCCTTCGGCCTGCAGCGCGATGGCCAGCAGGCCGCTGCTGGCCTGTTCGCCGGTGGCGGCGATCATGTCGAGCTCGCGGCTGTCGGGCTGCGGCGTAATCTCGCGCGCCAAGCCGAGCAGGCGATTGGTCTCGCCCGCCATCGCCGACGGAACAACGACAACCTGGTGGCCGGCAGCGTGCCACTTCGCGACGCGACGCGCCACGTTCTTGATGCGCTCGACCGAGCCCATCGAAGTACCGCCATATTTGTGAACGATCAGGGACATCTCGTACTCTGGCTGGGAACCCGCCGCAAAAGGTTGACGGGCAAAGCCGTATATTCTAGCGCGGCGGTAAAAATTTGCGCAGCTTGTGCAAAATTCTGTCCACAGCGCGATTATTTGGGGACATTGGCGGCGCTGATCCGCTTATTCCCGGGGTTCGACCCAGACCCTGCCCCGGTGGCAGCGGATGACGTGGCCAGCCTGTTCCACCCGCAACTGGCGGTCATGGCCCAGGCTGTGCAACCCGCGCAGCTGACGCAGCAGATCGCGCATCCTGCCGTCGGTCGGCATGCGGGCGCCATTGCGTTCCAGCCAATGGCGCAACACGTGCGCCTGCCGCGCCTCGGACAGCCCGCGCCACGCCTGCAGCGAAAAGCTGGCGCCGTCATCAGAAGGATCGAGCGCGGCGAAATCCTCCCGCGCCACCTCGTCCAAGATCTCCGCCGCCTCGCCCATGTGGCGCGCGTGGCGCGCGACGATGGCGCGCCATCCGGGCCAGCGGGCATCGAGCGCCGGCGCCAGCAGCTCGCGCAGGGCAGCCCGGGTGTAGTGCGGATCGGTATTGGTGGGGTCCTGCACCGGACTCCAGCCGCTGGCTTGCGCCACCTCGTCCGCCGCATGCAGGATCGCCTCGCGGCCGATTTCCAGCCAGGGTCGCAGGTAGACCAGCCCATCGCGCCGGGACAGCGGCGCCATGGCTGCCATGCCGACCAGCCCGGTGCCGCGCAGCAGACGCAGCAGGACGGTTTCGGCCTGGTCGTTGCGATGATGGGCCAACAGGATATGCGTCACGCCCTGCTCTCGCGCCAATTGCGCCAGTGCGGCGTAGCGGGCGTCGCGCGCGGCCGCCTCGATGCCCTTGCCCGCGGCCTGCGCCACCTCCACGCGCGCCACCGACAGCGGCAGCGCGAGCATGTCCGCCAGCGTGCGCGCATGCTGCGTCCATGCGTCGGCGGCGTCCTGCAAGCCGTGGTGCACATGGAACAACGCCAGATCCATGCCGAGTTCTCGCGCCACGGGAGCCGCGTGCACGGCCAGCATGGCCGAATCGGCGCCGCCGCTCAACGCCACGGCGATGCGCGCCGGACGCTCGGGCAAGGCCAGCAAGGCGCGGCGCAAGGCCGCGGCAAGCTCGGCCGACACGGGAAGGGAATGAACTACGCCCGCCGAGGCCCGATGCGGAGGATCGGACGCTGGGCGGGCGTTCATGGCGGGATGGCGCGTGGCGCTAGGCCGCGGCGCCGGCGGGGATGCCGGCGCGCTGCCTGCTTCAGGCGCGCACTTCCTGGTAGGCGCCGTAGGACAGCAGGCGCTGGACGCGCTGCTCCACGAGCTGCTCGGGCGTCATGCCCTGGAGCTGGCGCAGGGCATCGCCCAGCGCGCGGCGCAACAGGCGGGCCATGACGCGCGGGTCGCGATGGGCGCCGCCCACCGGTTCGTTGACCACGCGGTCCACCAGGCCCAGGTCCTTCAGGCGCGGCGCGATGATGGCCAGGGCCTCGGCGGCTTCGGGCGCCTTGTCGGCGCTGCGCCACAGGATCGAGGCGCAGCCTTCCGGAGAAATCACGGCGTAGGTCGCGTACTGCAGCATCAGCACGGCATTGCCCACGGCGATGGCCAGGGCGCCGCCCGAGCCGCCTTCGCCGATGATGGTGCAGATCACGGGGACCTTGAGCTCGGCCATGGCATAGAGGTTGTGGCCGATGGCTTCGGACTGGCCGCGCTCTTCGGCGCCGATGCCGGGATAGGCGCCCGGGGTGTCCACGAACGTGAACACGGGGATGCCGAATTTCTCGGCCAGGCGCATCAGCCGCAGGGCCTTGCGATAGCCTTCCGGACGCGGCATGCCGAAATTGCGCGCGGCGCGTTCCTTGGTGTCGCGTCCCTTCTGGTGGCCGATGACCATGCAGGGCGTGCCGTTGAAGCGCGCCAGGCCGCCCACGATGGACTGGTCGTCGGCGTACATGCGGTCGCCGTGCAGCTCATGGAAGTCGGTGAACATTTCGCGCACGTAGTCCAGCGTGTAGGGACGCTGGGGATGGCGGGCGACCAGGGCCGTCTGCCAGGGCGTGAGCTTGGCGTAGATTTCCTTGGCCAAGGTCTGGCTCTTCTGCTGCAGACGTCCGATCTCGTCGGAGATGTCTACGGCCGAATCGGCCTGCACGTAGCGCAGCTGCTCGATCTTGTTTTCAAGCTCGGCGAGCGGTTGTTCGAATTCCAGAAATGTATTGCGCATGTAGTGTGGTTCCGTAGATGGGCTGCCTGGCTTGCGTCAGTATTGGACCGGAGTCGGATCCAGACTGCGCCACAGATACCAGGTCGCCACGGTACGCCAGGGTTGCCACGCCAACGAGACTTCGCGAGCCTCGAAGCGAGAGACAGGCTCGCCGCTGAAATAGTGTAGCGAGATTGCCTTGAGCAACCCAGGATCATCCAGCGGCAGGACATCAGGCCGCTGCAGATTGAAAATCAAAAACATCTCCGCCGTCCAGCGGCCTATGCCGCGGATGGCGGTCAATTCGGAAATGACGGCTTCGTCGTCCATTGCCGCCCATTTCTCGGGATGGACCCGGCGTTCGCCGAAATGCACGGCCAGGTCCAGCACGTACTCGGCCTTGCGCTGCGACAGCCCCGCCGCGCGCAGGCCCTCCAGGCCGACGCGCAGCACGGCGACGGGCGTCGGGCGCTTGCCCACGGCCTCGATGAACTGGGTCCAGACGGTGTCGGCCGCCTTGCTGGACACCTGCTGCCCGATGATCGCCCGCGCCAGCGTCACGAAAGGCGTGCCGCGCGAAGTCAGCCAGACTTCGGGATGCTGGGGAATGATCTTTTTCAGGATGCGGTCGCGCCGCATCAGGTGGGCTACGGCGGCTTCCCAGTACTCGGGCTTGGGAATCTCGAGGTCGACGGTGGACATGGCGGGCGGGTCCTGCGGGTTCAAGCGCGACGCCATTGCGTCACGCCGCCCGGCTTGTCGTCGAGTTCAATACCGGCTTCGCGCAGTTCCGCACGGATGCGGTCGGCTTCGGCGAAGTTGCGGGCGGCCTTGGCGGCCGCGCGCGCGTCGATCAGGGACTGGATGGCCTCGGCGTCCAGCGCACGGCGCTCGCCCTGCTCCATGGCGGCCGCCGAATAGCGCGTGGGCGACTGGAAATAGGCCGCGGGATCCTGCTGCAGCAGGCCCAGCAGGGACGCCAGCGCCTTCAACTGGCCGGCGCTGCGCGCGCTCTTGTTGCGGTTGGCGTCGGAGGCCAGTTCGAACAAGGCCGCGACCGCGCCCGAGCTGTTGAAGTCGTCGTCCATGGCCGCCTTGAAGGCCTGGGCCTGCGGCTCGTTCCAGTCGATGCCCTGCGTGTCGGCGGGCACATTCTGAAGCGCCTGGTACAGGCGGTCGAGCGCGTTCTGCGCGTCGATCAGGTTGTCCGGCGTGTAGTTCTGCGAGCTGCGGTAATGGTTGCGCACGATGAAGAAACGCACCATCTCCGCTTCGCGCGGGTTGACGCGGTAGACGGCCTGATCGGCCGCCGGTTCTTCCTGGGCGATGGTCTGGCGGATGGTGCGGAAATTGCCCAGGGACTTGGACATCTTGTCCGAGTCGACCATGAGCGGGCCGCAGTGCATCCAGATGTTGGCCAGCGCGCCACCGAAAGCGCCCTCGGTCTGGGCGATCTCGTTTTCATGGTGCGGAAATTTCAGGTCCGGACCGCCGCCGTGAATGTCCAGCGGCAGGCCCAGCAGCGACTTGCTCATGGCCGAGCACTCGATGTGCCAGCCCGGACGGCCCAGGCCATACGGCGATTCCCACTTGGTGTCGGCAGGCTCGTCGGCCTTGGCGGACTTCCACAGCACGAAATCCAGCGGATCGCGCTTGGCCGAACCCACGGCCACGCGCTCGCCGGCGCGCAGGTCATCCAGCGTCTTGCCGGACAGCTTGCCGTAGCCGGGAAAGCCGCGCACGGCGTAGTTCACGTCGCCGTCGTCGGCCTGGTAGGCCAGGCCGTTCTGCTCGAGCTTGCCGATGATGTCCAGCATCTCGCCGACGTACTCGGTCGCGCGCGGTTCGCGGTCCGGCGTCTGGACGCCCAGCGCACGCTCGTCGGCGTGCATGGCGTCGATGTAGAAGTCGGTGACTTCGCCGATGCGGCGGCCGGTCTCGACGGCGCGGCGGATGATCTTGTCGTCGATGTCCGTGATATTGCGCACATAGTCGACCGCCAGTCCGCTGGCGCGCAGCCAGCGCTGCACGACGTCGAACGACACCAGCATGCGGGCGTGGCCCAGATGGCAGAAGTCATAGACGGTCATGCCACACACGTACATGCGCACCTGACCAGCCTGGGCCGGCTTGAACGGTTCTTTGGTACGCGACAACGTGTTGTAGATTTGCAGCATGGCGCTTATAGGCTTTATCTAAGTTTTCCGTGGCGGTTGCGGAAAGTTGCTGCCGAAGGAAAATACCTTCGGCGCGTGCCGCCGGGTCGGATTCCAATCCCGCCGATTTCGGTCCTGCGATTTCGGTCCCGCGGTTTCGATCCCGATCTCTGCCTCGGGCCATAATCCCACTGGCGCCGACCGCCCCGAACCCGCATTCCGAGCCCGCATTCCATCAACGATATCCCGGGGCTTCGTCCCCGATGTCGAGCCAAAACTCAACCGGGGCTAAAATGGCGGTCGTCAAGTATAGCAAGCGGCCCGGTCGCGCGCGTAAGCGTCGGCCTGCCAAGACTTTTAACGGATGCCCAAGTGACTATCAAGCCGCGCTTTCGCGTCGCCCTGCTCGCCCTGGCCCTTGCGGGCGCGCCGGTTGGAGCCTCTCTGGCCCAGTCGATGGCCGGCGGCGGGGGAACCAACCCCAACGCCAGCCGCACCACCCTGGACCCCATCCCGCCCGAGGGTGGCTGGGACAGTCTGGCCAAGCTGCTGGAAGCCGCCAAGCCCAGCGTCGACACCCGCCTGACGCCCTCGGCCTCGCAGATCACGACTTACATCGAGCGCCTGCTGAACCACGGCGACAACGAAGAAGCGCTTGCCATGATCGAAAAGCGCCAGGAACAGATCAAGGACCAGCGCGGCACCGACGTGCAACTGATGTTCCAGCACGCCCGCGCGCTGGCGGCCCTGAACCGCACCAACGAAGCCATCGACGTCTACACCGAGATGACCAACCGCTTTCCGGAGCTGCCGGAACCTTGGAACAACCTGGGGGCTCTATATGCAGGGCGCGGCGAACTCGACCGCGCACAGGACGCCCTGTCGATGGCCCTGCGCGCCGATCCCAACTATGCCGCCGCCCGCGCCAATATGGGCGATCTGCAGCTTCTGCAGGCCTTGAACACCTACAAGAAGGCCGCCCGCGATGGCGTGCCCGGCATGCAGGAAAAGGTCCGCGAAGTCGAAACCATGCTGAAGGATAAACACGGCAAATGATGTCCCGCTACTCCCCCCTACACCTGCTGCGCCTGACGGCGTGCTCGTTCGCGCTGGCTGCATTCGCCCCAGCGCTCGTCAGCGCCGCCCCCGCGGCCAATTCCTCCACCTCCACCTCTGAAGGCACAAAAGCCATGAGCACCAACCCCCGCGTCAAGCTCCAAACGAACCAAGGCGACATGGTCATCACCCTGGATGCCGCCAAGGCGCCCAAGACCGTCGAAAACTTCCTGACCTACGTCAAGGAAGGTTTCTACAACGGCACGGTGTTCCATCGCGTGATCGATGGCTTCATGATCCAGGGCGGCGGCTTTGAGCCCGGCATGAAGCAGAAGCAGACCCATGCCCCCATCGAAAACGAGGCCAACAACGGCCTGAAGAACGACAAGTACACCCTGGCCATGGCCCGCACCAGCGATCCGCACTCGGCCACGGCGCAGTTCTTCATCAACGTGTCCAACAACGACTTCCTGAACTTCACCGCGCCCACGCCCAACGGCTGGGGCTATGCCGTGTTCGGCACCGTGACCGAAGGCACGGACGTGGTCGACAAGATCAAGGGCGTGAAGACCGGCAACAAGGGCTTCCACCAGAACGTCCCGAACGAAGACGTGATCATCGAGAAGGCCGAAGTTCTTGAATAAGATCGCGCTGTCCGGCCCCATCTGGCTGGCATCCGACCTGCATCTGGGACCGGCCACGCCGGCCACCTCGGAGGCCTTTCTGGCCTTCCTGGAGGCCGCGCGGGAGGAAGCCGGCGCCCTGCTGCTGCCGGGCGACATCTTCGACGCCTGGATCGGCGACGACGTGATCCGCGCCGCGCCGCCGTGGCTCGCCACGGCGCTGACGGCGCTGCGCGACACCGCCAGCCGGATTCCGGTCTGGCTGGGCCGCGGCAACCGCGACTTCCTCATCGGGGAAGAACTGGCCCAGGCCCTGGGCGCCAAGCTGCTGCCCGAACCGGCGCTGCTGGAAACGGATTACGGGCAAATCCTGCTGACCCATGGCGACGAGTTCTGTACGGACGATGCCGCCTACCAGCAGTTCCGCAAGATGGTCCGCGATCCGCGCTGGCAGGCCGAATTCCTGGCCAAGACGATCCCCGAACGCCTGGCGATGGCGCAGCAGGCCCGCGGCGAAAGCCAGGCCGCCAACCAGATGAAGTCCATGGAGATCATGGACGTCAACGCCGCCGCCATTGAATCCGTCTTCCGCGAGACGGGCGTGCGCGTGCTGGTGCATGGCCACACCCATCGCCCCGCCCGCCACGTGTTGGAAGTGGACGGCAAGAAGCGCGAGCGCTGGGTCCTGCCCGACTGGGACTGCGACCACGTGTCGCCCGCCCGCGGCGGCTGGCTGGTCATCGACCAGGACGGCCTGCAGTTCTACGACCTGGAAACGGAAGCGTAGCCCTCGGGCGCACCGTGACGGAAAACAGCAAGGGCCGCGCAAGCGGCCCTTGTCATTGCTGCTGCCGGCGAACCGCCGGCCACGCCATCAGCGCGTGAAGATCCAGGCCGCGACGACGCCGCCGAAGATGATCCGGTACCAGGCGAATACGCGGTAGGTATGGTTGGCGACAAAGCGCAGCACCGCGCGCACCACCACCATCGCGCTCAGGAACGCGGCGATGAAGCCCACCGCGATGCCCGACAGGTCGTGCTGGGTGAGCACGCCGAAGTTCTTGTACATGTCGTACACGGCCGCCCCCAGCATCGTGGGCATGGCCAGGAAGAACGAGAACTCGGTGGCCGTCTTGCGCTGGATGCCGGCGATCATGCCGCCGATGATGGTGGCGCCCGAGCGCGAGGTGCCCGGGATCATGGCCAGGCATTGCGCCACGCCCACGCCGAGGGCCTGCTTCCAGGAGATCTGCTCCAGCGTGCGGGCCGTGGCGCGCTCATCCGAGGCGGTATCGTCGGCCGCGCCCGGCATGTCACCCGGCGTATGGTGCGTCTTGCGCTCCACGTACAGCATGATCAGGCCGCCCAGCACCAGGGTCACGACCACCACGGCCGGGTGATAGAAGATGCTCTTGATGGACTTGATGAAGATGGCGCCGACGACGGCGGCCGGCAGGAAGGCGATGATCAGGTTGCGGGTGAAAGCGACCTCGGTGGGCACCCCGGTCAGCGTGCCGCGGATCAGCGTCAGCAGGCGCGCGCGGAACACCCACATCACCGCCAGGATGGAGCCCAGCTGGATCACCACCTCGAATACCTTGCCCTGGCTGGATTCGAAATTGATCCAGTCGCCCACCAGGATAAGGTGGCCGGTGCTGGACACGGGAATGAATTCCGTCAGGCCCTCGATGATGCCCAGGACGAAAGCTTTGATCAGATATAGGGTGTTTTCGGTCACGATGACAGGTCGGTCCAGTTAGTCGTTGGCTAGGGATTCGTCGTCCGCAAGCATTTCCTGCGGCCGCTTCTCGACGCGCACCAGCGCGATGCGGCGGCCGTCCATTTCCAGGACTTCAAAGCGGAAATGCTCATGGTGGATCTCGTACTCGCAGACGTCGCCCGGCTTGGGCAGGTGCCCGAAGCGCGACAGCAGGTACCCCGCCAGGGTTGAAAAATCCTGGGCGTCATCGACCAGGCCCTCGGTTTCCAGCACCTGCTCGACATGGTGCAGATCAGCCGCGCCGTCGATTTTCCAGGTGTTCTCGCCGTCGGCGACGATGTCGGGAAGCTCATCTTCGTCGGGGAATTCGCCGGCGATCGCCTCGAACACGTCGATCGGCGTCACCAGGCCCTCGATGGCGCCGAACTCGTCGGCCACCAGCACCAGCTGGCCGCGCGAACGCTTGAGCGTGTCCATCAGGCGCAGGATGCCGATGGACTCGTGCACGATGATGGGGTCGCGCAGACGGTTGCGGCGCACCCTGCCCTCGGTGATCAGGTCGGCCACCAGATCCTTGGCGCGGCCGATGCCCAGCACCTCGTCCAGGGAACCCCGGCAAACGGGGAAAAAGCTGTGCGGCGCCTCGGTCAGCTGGCGGCGGATGGTTTCCGGGTCGTCGTCGATGTTGATCCACGACACGTCCGTGCGCGGCGTCATGATCGAACGGATCGACCGCTCGGCCAGGGTCAACACGCCGCTGACCATATTGCGCTCCTCGACCCCGAAAGCCGGGATGGCCGGGCCGTTCGCGCTGGGCAGGTCGGGTTCGTCGGCAGGCGGACGCTTGCCCAGCATGCGCAGCACGGCGGAAGCGGTACGTTCGCGCATCGGCCGGCGCGCATCCAGCTTGAGCAGGTTGCGGCGCGCCACCTGGTTGAGCGCCTCGATGGCGACCGAGAAGCCGATAGCCGCGTACAGGTAGCCCTTGGGCACCTTGAAGCCGAAGGCTTCAGCCAGCAGCGAAAAGCCGATCATGAGCAGGAAGCCCAGGCACAGCACCACCACCGTGGGGTGGGCGTTGACGAAGCGCGTCAGCGGCTTGGACGCCAGCAGCATGATGCCGATGGCGATGATCACGGCAATCATCATGATGGCCAGGTGGTCCACCATGCCGACCGCGGTGATGACCGAGTCCAGCGAGAACACCGCGTCCAGCACCACGATCTGCGTGACGATCACCCAGAAGCTCGCGTACACGCGCGGCCCCGATGAGCCGCCGTGCTGGGAGCCCTCCAGGCGCTCATGCAGTTCCATCGTGCCCTTGAACAGCAGGAACAGGCCGCCGATCATCAGGATCAGGTCGCGGCCCGAGAACGACAGCGGGCCGATGGAAAACAGGGGGGTGGTCAGCGTGACCAGCCATGACATGACCGACAAGAGGCCTAGACGCATGATGAGCGCCAGGCTCAGGCCCATGATGCGCGCGCGGTCGCGTTGCGCAGGGGGCAGCTTGTCCGCCAGGATGGCGATGAAAATCAGGTTATCGATCCCCAGGACGATCTCAAGGACGACCAGGGTAAGCAAGCCGACCCACGCAGTAGGGTCCAGCAGCCACTCCATCAGGAGCTCCAGAAGTTACACGACCGGTAATCGTACATGGAAAATCCGTGACACGCCGGTGACGAACCCCGTCCTTATGCCTGAGGCGCACGCGGTTTAGGCCTGTAGAACCAGGACATCCGGGGTCTGGCGCCATTGCCGGAGCGGACAAAAAAAAACCGGCTTGCAGCCGGCTTTCAGGTCCAGGACAGCCAATCAGTCGCTGAGCTTGAGCGTGCCCTTCATCATGGCCCAGTGGCCCGGGAACGAGCAGAAGTAGGCATAGGCCTCGCCCGGGGTGAGCTTGGAAACGTCGAACGTAACCGAATCCGACTCGCCGCCGCCGATGACCTTGGTGTGGGCGATGACGCGGGTGTCTCCCGCCTTGACGTAATCCTGCGGCAGGCCGGCGTTCATGCCGTCGGTGGCCACGGCCGTCTTGTCGGCTTCCTTGGTCAGCACCCAGTTGTGGCCCATGGCGACCTTGGCCATTTTGCCGACGTGCTTGAGATGCACGGTGAATTGCTTGCAGCTTTTGTCGACAACCATTTCCTTCAGGTTGTACTGCATGGCGTCGTTGCTTTCTATGGTTGCTTCGCACTGAGCGGCCAACGCGGGCAGGCTGGCTGCGGACAGGGCGATGGCGAGGGTGGCTTTTGCCAGCATGGAGATTCTCCGTAAACGTTGGCGGCTCTTCCGACACGCGCGAGGCACATGCCTAGCGTCGCTGCCGCCACGCACAAGTCTATGGCGCAGCGCAAAGCGCGCTATTGACCGGCATCAATAGCGCCTCGTTCAACCTCTCCAAAACGGGGATATCCCCTACAAAACGCAGGGGCATTGCCTCCGCACGGTCCGCGCGCGTACGCCGATTGACAAACCGCAATACGACCGATGCCAAGCATTCTTAGGATGCCTGCAAACAAACACAATCAGCAGAGTACGAAAATGCAAGGCAGCACAGCGGCGGGGCGCGGGTTCAGTCGGTACAAGTGGTTCGTGCATGCAGTCTTTCTTTTCTTGCTGCTGCTGTGCTCGGGGGTCTTCAGCGCCGCTCAGGCCCAACGCCTGCCGGATTTCCTGGGTAGCATCCCCATCGGACAGATCTTCCCCGGCGCGGACCGCGCCGACCCGCCCGCCGGCAAGCCCATGGTTGCCAAGGTGTATGCGGGCGCGCGCCAATTGGGCGTGGTCTATCTGACGTCCGACGTCGTCAACACCCGCGGCTACTCCAGCAAGCCCATCGACGTGCTGGTCGGCCTGGCCAATGACGGACGCATCGTCGGCGCGCGCCTCGTGGAGCACCACGAGCCCATCGTGCTCATCGGCATTCCGCAGTCCAAGGTCGACCATTTCATCAGCGGCTACGTCGGGCTGAACTTCGTGGACTCCCCTCCCCGCCATGGCGCCCCGCCGCCCGTGGACATCATCAGCGGCGCGACCGTCACGCTGATGGTGATCGGCGACAGCATCACGCGCTCGGCCATCGCCGTGGCGCGCGCCCATGGCATCGACAAGACCGCCACGGTGGCGCCGTCGGCCGCGCCCGTTGCCGCCCGCGTCGTGGACGATGCGCGCGATGCCGTCCAGTCCTGGCAGGACCTGCTGGATGCCGGAGCGGTGCGCAATCTGCGGCTGAACCCCGAGGACGTGAACCAGGCCTTCCGCGCATCGGGCAGGAACGACGCCGCAGCCAATACAGAAGGCAGCACGGACGCGGACGGCTTCATCGACCTGTACGCCGCGCTGGTCAGCGTACCCGCGATCGGCCGCAGCCTGCTGGGCGACACGGAATGGCAGCGCCTGAAGGAAAGGCTCAAGCCCGGCCAGCAGGCCGTGCTGGTGGCCGGCAACGGCGCCTACTCGTTCAAGGGCTCGGGCTACGTGCGCGGCGGCATCTTCGACCGCATCGAGATCATCCAGGATGAAAGCAGCTTCCGCTTCCGCGATCGCAATCACCAGCGCCTGGCCGACGTGGCCGCGCAGGGCGCGCCCGCGTTCCGCGAGGTAGCCCTGTTCGTCGTGCCCGAGGACGCCGCGCTGGATCCGGTCGCGCCCTGGCGCCTGCAGCTGATGGTGCAACGCGTGCTCAGCGTCAGCGACAAGGCCTTCGTGACCTTCGACCTGAGCTATGAATTGCCTGCGGCCTATACCCGGCCGGTGGCGGGCGCGCAGGCATCCGCCGCGCCCCCGCCGACTGCCGATCAAGCCGCCCCGGCCCAGACTGCGCAGGAAGAAGACGCCGCGCCCGCGCTATGGAAACAGATCTGGCGCGGCAAGGCCGGCCAGGTCGCCGTGCTGACGGTGGCGCTGCTGGTGCTGGTGGGCGTCTTCTTCTTCCAGGACCAGCTCGCCAGCCGTCCGCTGCTGCACGACCGCCTGCGGCTGGCGTTCTTGGCGTTCGCACTGTTCTGGATCGGCTGGTACGGCCAGGCCCAGCTCTCGGTGGTCAACGTGCTGACTTTCTTTTCGGCCATGCGCAGCGACTTCCGCTGGGAATACTTCCTGATGGACCCGCTGGTGTTCATCCTGTGGTGCGCCACGGCCATCTCCATGGTCTTCTGGAACCGCGGCGCCTTCTGCGGCTGGTTATGCCCCTTCGGCGCGCTGCAAGAACTCAGCAACCGCGTCGCCCGCCGCCTGGGTGTGCGCCAGCTCAAGATCAGCCACGGCGTGAACCAGCGCCTGTCGACCCTGAAGTACGTGATCTTCCTGCTGCTGTTCGGCTTCTCCTTGTACGACCTGGCGCTGGCCGAACAGTTGTCCGAGGTCGAACCCTTCAAGACCGCGATCATCCTGCGCTTCATGCGCTACTGGCCGTTCGTCGCATTCGCCGTGGCGCTGCTGGCCGCCGGCCTGTTCGTGGAGCGCTTCTTCTGCCGCTATCTCTGTCCGCTGGGGGCCGCGCTGGCAATCCCTGCGCGGCTGCGCATCTTCAACTGGCTGCGCCGCTACCGCGACTGCGGCAATCCCTGTCAACGCTGCAATCTCGAATGTCCGGTACAGGCGATCGACCCCACCGGCGAGATCAATCCGAACGAGTGCATCCAATGCCTGCACTGCCAGATGCTCTACCACCACGAACAGAAGTGCCCACACCTGATCCAGAAGAAGGCCAAGCGGGAGCGCCGCCGCGCGCCCGCCGCCGAACCCGCCGAGCAGGTCATCGTCATGCACCGCGCGCCGAATCCGAATAGCGAACCTGGCGCCTGATCCCGCTTTCCGCACCGCGGCGCCCGGGGCGCCGTCCCTACCAAGGAGTTATCCATGTCAGACAAGAATCCCGACAAGGCCGGCCTCACCCGCCGCAGCTTCCTCGGCACCGCAGCCATCACGGGCGCCGCCGGCCTGGTGGCCGGGGCGCAGATCTCCACCGCCCACGGCAAGGATGCAAAGGGCGGCGCGAACGGCGTGCTGGGCCACGTCGCGCCCGGCGAGCTGGACGAATACTATGCCTTCAATTCCAGCGGCCAGTCGGGCGAGGTGCGCGTGCTGGGGCTGCCCTCCATGCGCGAACTGGTGCGCATCCCGGTCTTCAACCATTGCAGCGCCACCGGCTGGGGCCGCACCAATGAAAGCCGCAAGATCCTGACCGAAGGCCTCACGCCCGAAACCCGCGAGTACCTGAAGGACAAGGGCGGCGTCTTCATCAACGGCGACGCGCACCACCCGCACCTGTCCTTCACCGACCGCACCTACGACGGCCGCTATCTGTTCATCAACGACAAGGCCAACAACCGCGTCGCGCGCATCCGCCTGGATGTAATGAAGACGGACAAGATCACCGAGCTACCCAACGTCTCCGGCGTGCATGGCCTGCGGCCGCAGCGCTACCCGCGCACGGGCTACGTTTTCGCCAACGGCGAGCACATCATCCCGCTGCCCAACGACGGCAAGGTGACGGACGATCCCAAGAAGAACTTCTTCGCCATCTACACCGCCCTGGACGGCGACACCATGAAGGTCGCCTGGCAGGTGCTGGTCGACGGCAACCTGGACAACGGCGACGCCGACTACCAGGGCAAGTACTCGTTCTCCACCTGCTACAACTCGGAGAAGGGCGTCACGGTGGAAGAAGCCTCGGCCAACGAGCAGGACTGGGTCGTGGTGTTCAACATCAAGCGCATCGAGGAAGCCGTCAAGAATGGCGACTTCAAGATGATGGGCGGCGTGCCGGTCGTCGACGGACGCCACGGTTCCAAGTACACCCGCTACATCCCCGTGCCGAACTCGCCGCACGGCTGCAACGCTGCGCCCGACGGCATCCACCTGGTGCTCAACGGCAAGCTCTCGCCCACCGTCACGGTGCTGGACGTGCGCACGCTGGACGATCTGTTCGACGACAAGATCAAGCCGCGCGACTGCGTGGTGGCGGAGCCGCAGTTGGGCCTGGGGCCGCTGCACACGGCGTTCGACGGCCGCGGCAACGCCTACACCACGCTGTTCATCGACAGCCAGATGGTCAAGTGGAACATCGACAAGGCAAAGCGCGCCTACAAGGGCGAAAAGGTCGACCCGATCATCCAGAAGCTGGACGTGCACTATCAGCCCGGTCACAACCATTCGACCATGGGCGAGACCCGCGAGGCCGACGGCAAATGGCTGGTGTCGCTGAACAAGTTCTCGAAGGACCGTTTCCTTAACGTCGGCCCGCTCAAGCCCGAGAACGACCAGCTCATCGACATTTCCGGCGACGAGATGAAACTGGTGCATGACGGCCCCAGCTTCGCCGAGCCGCACGACATGTGCCTGGTGCACCGCTCCAAGGTCCATCCGGTAAGCGTCTGGAAGCGCGACGACCCGATGTGGGAAGACGCCCGCCAGATGGCCAAGAAGGACGGCGTTTCGCTGGACGATGCGGCCAAGGTCGTGCGCGACGGCAACAAGGTGCGCGTGTACATGATGGCGGTCGCGCCCATGTTCAGCATCAAGAAGTTCGAGGTCAACCAGGGCGACGAGGTCACCGTGGTGGTCACGAACATGGAAGTGATCGAGGACCTGACGCACGGCTTCACGCTCGAAGGCCATGGCATCGCCATGGAGATCGGGCCGCAGGCCACATCCTCGGTCACCTTCACGGCGGACCGGCCGGGCGTGTATTGGTACTACTGCCAGTGGTTTTGCCACGCCCTGCACATGGAGATGTCCGGCCAGATGGTCGTCCATCCCAAGAAGACCGCGTAGCGCATATGAAGCTCGCCGCAATCCTTGGGATGAGCGCAAGCAGGACCGCCGGCGCCGCGCTGCTGGCGGCCGCCGGGCTGGCGCTGTCGGGCGCGGCGGCCGCGGCGACCGTGGAGATCGCCGCGGGCGCCGACCTGACGGCGGCGATCGCCTCTGCCGCGGCCGGCGACGTGCTGCGGCTGGCGCCCGGCTCCTACGCCGGCGGCATCGTCATCGACAAGCCCCTGACGCTGGAAGGCCCCCAGGACCGTTCGGCCGTCATCGCCGGCACGCGCCAGGGGCGCACCGTCTGGGTCACGGCCGCCGACGTGTCGCTGCGCAACCTGACCGTCACGCGTTCCGGCCTGAGCCTGTCCGACATGGACGCCGGCATCTTCCTGGACCGCGAGGCGCACCGCGCGCTGGTGGAGCGCAACGACGTCCTGGACAACCTGGTCGGCGTGCACGTCTGGGGGCCAGCCGACGCTACCGTCCGCGGCAACCGCATCGTGGGCAACAAGGAGCTGCGCGTGGCCGAGAGAGGCAACGGCGTGACGCTGTGGAACACGCCAGGCACGCGCGTGCTGGACAACGACATATCCGCCGGCCGCGATGGCATCTTCGTCAACACCAGCAAGCTCAACACGTTCAGCGGCAACCGCTTCCACGACCTGCGCTACGCGGTGCACTACATGTACACCAACGATAGCGAGATCAGCGGCAACGTATCCACTGGCACCGACATCGCCTACGCCATCATGTATTCGCACCGGCTGGTGGTGCGCGACAACGTCGCGCTGGACAGCCAGGAGCAGGGCCTGATGTTGAACTACGCCAACCATTCCACGATCGCCAACAACACGGTGGACCGCGCCGGGAAATGCGTGTTCATCTACAACGCCAACCGCAACACCTTCCTGGACAACCATTTCTCCAACTGCGACATCGGCGTGCATTTCACGGCCGGGTCCGAAGGCAACCGGATCTCGGGCAACGCCTTCATCAACAACCGCAACCAGGTGAAGTACGTGGGCACGCGCACACTGGACTGGTCGGTGGACGGGCGCGGCAATTACTGGAGCGACAACACCGCGTTCGACCTGGACGGCGACGGCATCGCCGACACCGCCTACCGGCCGAACGACGTGGTCGACCAGTTGCTGTGGCGCGCGCCGGCGGCCCGCATCCTGCTGAACAGCCCGTCGATTTCCATCGTGCGCTGGGCCCAGTCGCAGTTTCCCGCCATCCTGCCAGGCGGCGTGATCGACAGCGCCCCGCTGATGCAGCCTCCGCCCACCGCAAGCACCAAGGAATCCCCATGAGCACCGACCTGGTGGCGCTTACCGGCGTCAGCAAGCACTATGGCGCGCATCATGCCATCGACGGCCTGGACCTGCAGCTGCGCGAAGGCGAATGCGTTGCGCTCGCCGGACACAATGGCGCCGGCAAGAGCACGATGATCAAGCTCATCCTGGGCCTGATACGTCCCACCCGCGGCCGCGTCGCGATCTTCGGCCAGGACGCGCACAGCCCCGCCGCGGCGCGCCTGCGCGGCCGGATCGGCTACCTGCCCGAGACCGTGGCGCTGCATCCCTCGATGACCGGCGAGGAAACCCTGGCGTTCTACGCCAGGCTCAAGCGCCAGCCGCTGTCGGGCAACGCCGCGCTGCTGGAGAAGGTCGGCATCGCCGGCGCCGCGCGCCGCCGAGTGGGCGGCTACTCCAAGGGCATGCGGCAGCGCCTGGCGCTGGCGCAGGCGCTGCTGGGCCAGCCCCGCGTGCTGCTGTTCGACGAGCCCACCACCGGCCTGGACCCCGCGTCGCGCCTGATGTTCTACGACATCGTCCACGAACTGCGCGCGGCCGGCGCCACGATACTGCTGAGCACGCACGCCCTGTCCGAACTGGCCGGCCATGCGGACCGCATCGTCGTGATGAAGGCGGGAAAAAAGATCGCCGACGGCGCGATGTCGGCGCTGCGGCGCTCCACCGGGCTGCCCATCCGCATCCGTCTGACCTTTGCCGATGCCAGCGCGCCGCCGCCCGGCGGCGATTGGCGCCGCATCGATGCCGGGCGCTTTGAACTGGCCTGCCCCGAGAGCGGCAAGGTCGAAGCGATCCGCGGCATCGGCGCACTGTCGTCGGCCATCGCCGACCTCGACATCCAGGTCCCGGGCCTGGACGACATCTATGCACATCTGCTTGAACGGGAAGACGTATGAACGCGGTATGCACCATCATCGGCAAGGAAATCCGCGACAGCCTGCGCAATCGCTGGGTGCTGGCGACCGCCCTGCTGCTGGCCGCGCTGGCGCTGGCGCTGGGCCTTTTGGGCAGCTCGCCCACGGGCACCGTCAAGGCCGAGCCGCTGACCGTCACGGTGGTCAGCCTGTCCAGCCTGTCGATCTTCCTGGTGCCGCTCATTGCCATGCTGCTGGCCTATGACGCCGTGGTCGGCGAGGTCGACCGGGGCACGATGGCGCTGCTGCTCAGCTACCCGGTTTCGCGCGGCCAGGTATTGATCGGCAAATTCATCGGCCACCTGGCCATCCTGGCGCTGGCCACGGGCGCGGGCTACGGTTCCGCCGGACTGGCGCTGCAATGGGCCTACGGCGGCCTGGACGCCAGCGCCTGGCAGCCGTTCGCCCTATTGATCGGCGCCAGCGTGCTGCTGGGCGCGAGCTTTCTCGCCATGGGCTACCTGATCAGTTCGCTGGTGCGCGAGCGCGCCACGGCCGCCGGCATCGCCGTCGGCGTCTGGCTGTTCTTCGTGGTGATCTACGACATGGCGCTGCTGGGCGTGCTGGCGGCCGACCAGGGCCGCCACGTCAGCCCCGGCCTGCTCAACGCGCTGCTGCTGCTCAACCCGTCCGACGTATACCGCCTGCTCAACCTGACGGGCTTCGAGAACATTTCGCTGTACGCCGGCATGGCGGGCGTGAGCGACCAGGCCAGCCTGCCGCTCGCCGCGCTGGTCGCGGCGCTGCTGCTGTGGATCGCCGTGCCGTTCCTGCTGGCGACCGCGGCTTTCAGGAACAAACCGCTATGAAATCCCTGCGACTCATGCTGGCCGCCTCCATCGTGCTGCTGGCCGCGGGCTGCGGCAGCGGCGCCGCGCCCGAAACCGCGCCTCCGCCGCAGGCCGTGACGACGGAGTCCGTCGGCCATTACTGCGGCATGGCGCTGAGCGAACACAACGGTCCCAAGGGACAGATATTCGTCAAGGGGCAGGCCGCGCCCGTGTGGTTCTCCTCGATCAAGCAGGTCTTCGCCTACACCCTGCTGCCCGAAGAACCCAAGGGCATCAGCGCCATCTACGTCAACGACATGTCCACCGCGGGCGCGGGCGGCGCGCCGGACCCGGCGGCCTGGATCGACGCGCGGCAGGCGTACTACGTCATCGAAGGCCGCTACATCGGCGGCATGGGCGCCGAAGATGCCATCCCCTTCTCCCGCCGCGACCATGCGCAGGCTTTCGCCGATACCCACGGCGGCCGCGTCGTCA
Organism: Achromobacter sp. ACM01; assembly: GCF_014851745.1. Classification (NCBI taxonomy): domain Bacteria; kingdom Pseudomonadati; phylum Pseudomonadota; class Betaproteobacteria; order Burkholderiales; family Alcaligenaceae; genus Achromobacter; species Achromobacter sp. ACM01. The sequence goes on along the minus strand of NZ_JACVAF010000006.1, from coordinate 172,928 downwards.
CCTTTGCCGACGTGCCGGAAAGCTATGTCTTCGCCCAATAGCCCGCGCCTCTACAGGCCTATCGCCATGAACCCTACCCGCCGCCGTTTCATCGGCATCGCCGCCGCAGCCAGCGCGCTGGCACTGGCCCCCGTCGCCGCGCGCCGCGCCGCCGCCTCGATTGCACCCGTCACCTGGCAAGGCACGGCGCTGGGGGCCGATGCCGAGCTGCGTCTCTACCATCCCGACGCCGCAGCGGCCCAGCGCCTGATCGCGCAGTCCTTGCAGGAACTGCGGCGGCTGGAAGCCATCTTCAGCCTCTATCGCGACGACAGCGCGCTTTCGCGTTTGAACCGCCAGGGCTTCCTGGACAATCCGCCGGCCGACTTGCTGCGGCTCTTGAGCGAAAGCCGGCGCTACAGCGAATTGACCTCAGGCATGTTCGATCCCACCGTGCAGCCGCTGTGGCAGCTGTATGCCGAACACTTCTCGCAGCCCGGCGCCGCCGCCGACGGTCCGCCGGCCCAGGCCATCGCGCAGGCGCTATCGCGCGTGTCGCATGCCGACGTGATGCTGGACGACAGCCGCATCGAACTGCTGCGGCCCGGCATGGGCATCACGCTCAACGGCATCGCCCAGGGCTACATCACCGACCGCATCACCGATCTGCTCAGGCGCGGCGGGCTGGAACGGGCGCTGGTAGACATGGGCGAAATACAGGGGCTGGACGGCAACGCTACGCCGCAGCCCTGGAAGGTCGGCATCGCCGACCCGCGCGACCCGGCGCGCCTGCTCGCAAGCGCCAGCATGACGAACCAGGCCCTGGCGACTTCCGGCGGCTATGGCACCGCCATCGACCCCGCGGGCCGGTACACGCATCTGTTCGATCCCCGCACCGGCCGCGCGCGACCGCGATACCTGAGCGTGTCCGTCATGGCGCCGTCCGCGACCATGGCCGATGCCCTATCGACGGCTTTCTCGAACATGCCGCTGGAAACGACGCAGGCGGTGGTGCGGGAGCTGGGGCTGCGCGCGTGGTTTGTGGCGGAGGATGGGCAGTTGGTATTGCAGGGTCAGGCCGGCTGAGCCTGCGCCCGCGCATGAAAAAACCGGCCATGGCCGGTTTATTTCATTCTGGCGGAAGCGTTCCGCCTCAAGCCGCCGAAGGCGGATTCAGCGAGGACAGCATCTGCGTGAAGATCTTGGGGCTGGCGGCCAGCACGTTGCCGCTGTCCATCCAGCCTTGCTCGCCGTCGAAGTCGGCCACCAGGCCGCCGGCTTCCAGCACCATCAGGCTGCCTGCCGCCAGGTCCCAGGCCTTCAGGCCCACGCCGCAGAAGCCGTCCAGGCGGCCGCAGGCCACGTAGGCCAGGTCCAGCACGGTGGAGCCCAGGCGGCGCACGCCGGTGCTGCCTTCGGCCATCTGGCGGAAACGCGCGGAGCCTTGTTCCGGATCGCCGGAGTTGGGCCAGTGCGCACCCAGCAGGGCCTCGTGGTAGCGGGTACGGCCCGAGACGCGCACGCGGCGGTCGTTCAGGAAGGTGCCGCTGCCACGGCTGGCCGTGAATAGTTCATTGCGGGTCGGGTCATAGATGACCGCCTGCGTGACCTGGCCGCGCTGCGTCAGCGCGATCGACACGGCGTAGTTGGGCAGGCCGTGGATAAAGTTGGTGGTGCCATCCAGGGGATCGATGATCCACTGGAATTCCGCCTGGTCGGGGCCTTGCAGGCCGAATTCCTCGCCCAGCACGGCGTGGTCCGGGTAAGCCGCGCGCAGCGTCTCGACGATCGACTCCTCGGCGGCGCGATCGACTTCCGTGACATAATCCCGCGGCCCCTTGCGAGCCACGCTGAGTCGTTCCAAATCCATGCTGGCACGGTTGATAATGGTGCCGGCACGCCGGGCCGCCTTGATGGCGATGTTGAGCATCGGGTGCATAAAATTCCGTACGAATGCGATGAGTTGGCTTGATGATAGGCCGCTTGCCGCCCCCCGGTCCGCCGTTCCCCGACAGGGGGAAATCGACCCAAAAAACCAGGAAGGCACTAAGCCAAACGTGCCATTTTAAATGACTCAAGCATTTTCACGTGTTCGCTTCGTTATGGTGAACCCCAGCCACCCCGGAAACGTGGGTTCGGCGGCCCGCGCCATCAAGACGATGGGCTTCTCCGAACTGGTCCTGGTCGAGCCTAAATTTCCAGATGTAACAAGCCAGCCGGAGGCCGTGGCGCTCGCCAGCGGCGCGCTGGACGTGCTGGAAAACGCCCGCATCTACGGGTCCCTGGAAGAAGCGCTAGCGCCGGTCACCATGGCATTCGCGCTGACCGCGCGGGTACGCGACCTGGGCCCCCCGCCCTGCGACATCCGCCAGGCGGCCGAACTGGCCCGCGCCCACCTGGGCGAAACGGCCGAAGGCGTGGCCGCCGTGGTGCTGGGCACCGAACGCGCCGGGCTCACCAACGCCCAGATCGCGCTGTGCCACCGCATCTGCCATATCCCTGCCAACCCCGAGTACAGCTCGTTGAACGTGGCCCAGGCCCTGCAGCTGGCCGCCTGGGAGCTGCGCTACGCGCTGCTGGTGGACCAGGGCGCGGCGCTGCTGCCGGCCTCCACCGCGCAAGAGGCGCCGCGCGGCGCGGCGCCGGCTTCGGGCGAGGCAGTGCAGGCCTTCCTGGCGCACTGGGAAGAAGCGCTGGTCGGCGTGCAGTTCCTGGATCCTGCCCACCCCAAGAAGCTGATGCCGCGCATGCGGCACCTGTACTCCCGCCTTGCGCTGAGCCGCGACGAGGTGGACATGATGCGCGGTGTCTGCACCGCCATGCTGGCCACGGCGCGCCGCAACGGCGGGGCAAAAAAATAGGGGCGCAGGCTTACGCCTGTCCCCCAGCAAGGTTTGCCGGGCGGCTTGCCGCCCGGAAATCGAACATCAGTCCACCTTGGCGCCCGAGGCCTTGACCACGGGGGCCCAGCCTTCCACTTCCGACTTGATGAACTGGCCGAATTCGGCCGGCGTCGTCTTCACGCCCACGGCGCCCAGCTTCTCGAAGCTGAGCTGCACTTCGGGCTTGTCCAGGGCCTTGACCATGGCGGCGTTGAGCTTGTTCACGACTTCCGGCGGCGTGCCGGCGGGCGCGATCAGGCCGAACCACGAAGACACGTCGAAGTTGGCGAAACCGGATTCCTTCATGGTCGGCACGTCAGGCGCGCTCTTGGAGCGTTCGGTCGTGGTCACGGCCAGGGCGCGCAGCTTGCCCGACTGCACGTGGGGCCAGGCCGACGGCATGTTGTCGAACATGAACTGCACCTGGCCGCCGATCAGGTCGGTCACGGCCGGCGCGCTGCCCTTGTAGGGCACGTGCAGCACGTCGATGCCGGTCTGCATCTTGAAGAGCTCGCCCGCCATGTGGATGGACGTGCCGCTGCCGGACGAGGCGAACGCCAGCTTGCCGGGATTCTTCTTGGCGTAGTCCACCAGTTCCTGCACCGATTTCACGGGCACTGTCGGGTTCACCACCAGGATGTTCGGCACCTTGGCGCCCAGCGCCACCGGCGTGAAATCCTTGGTCAGGTCGAAATTGACGTTCTTGTACAGCGTCTGGTTGATGGCGCTGGTCACGGCCACGAACAGCAGCGTGTAGCCGTCGGGGTCTGCGCGCTTTACCTGGTCGGTGGCGATATTGCTGCCGGCGCCCGGCTTGTTCTCGACCACGAAGGACTGGCCGAGGCTTTCGGTCAGCTCCTTGGCCATGATGCGGGCGATCACGTCAGTGGTGCCGCCGGCGGAAAAACCGACCACGATGCGGACGGGCTTGTCGGGATAGGCGGCATGGGCCGAACCCATTGCGAATGCGCTTGCGGCGGTAGCCAGAAGGGTGGCGGCAATGCGCCGCAGTCCAGGCTTTTGACCTGTAGTCATAGAGTCTCCGTGCAGGTACTGTCCATTGAATGGACGATTTGAATTGTTCGATGCAGCATTCTGAGCTATACACATGCACTGCATCAAGGTAGAGTCCACAGCACGGACAGTGGTTTTCCCTTGAATATTCCGTAATAACCCGAGTTTTCAGAGATTTTCATGCAAGATAGCGACGCCGCGGCCGCGGGCCCACGCACATTGCGGCGCGGATTGGCCGTCCTGGCCGCCCTGCGGGACCAGGGCCCTGACGGCCTGAGCGTGACCGATATCGCCCGCCTCACGGGCATACAGCGTCCCACCATCTACCGCCTGCTGGCCGCCCTGCTGGATGCCGGGCTGGTGCTGGCCGTGACCGGCACCAAGAAGTACCGCGCCCAGTTGGCGGTGGACCCGGACACGCGCTCGCGCGACCCGCGCGTGCGCCAGCTGCTGCCCGTGCTGCGGCGCCTGGCCGATCGCACCGGCGACGCGGTATTCCTGGTAGTGCGCGAAGAGGACGACTCCATCAGCCTGCATCGCGAGATCGGCAGCTATCCGGTGCAGATCCTGGCCACCTACGCCGGCAAGCGCCAGCCGCTGGGGGTGGGATCGGGCGGCATGGCCTTGCTGGCCGCCCTGCCCGACGACGTTGCGCGCGGCATCGTCGAGCGCAACTCGGGCCGGCTGGACGAATACGGCGGCATGACGCCGCAGGAAATGTTCCGCCTGATCGAAAACACCCGCGCCCGCGGCTATTCCGTGGTGGGCAACCACGCGGTGCGCGGCGCGCTCGGCGTGGGCTGCGCGCTGCTGGACGCGCAGGGCGCGCCTATCCTGGCGGTCAGCGTCACGGCCATCATCGACCGCATGCCGGCCCAGCGCCAGCGCGAAATCGCCGGTTGGATCAAGAACGAACTGGCGCGCCTGTCGATGCAGGCCTGAGACCTGCTTGCCGCCGGCAAAAAAAAGGGGCGCCCAGCGGGGCGCCCATTGTCATTCCAGGGAAGGCCACCTGCTTCAGGCCGCGGCTCCCGGCTTGGCGTTCTGGATCTCGCGCATGGGGATCGGCGGCAGGAAGCCCGCGTCTTCCAGCGACTTGCGGATGTCCTGGTACAAGCCCCAGCGCAGGTCCCAGTACTTGGCCGACTCGGTCCATACCCGCACGTTCACGACCACGCCGTTCTCCTTGTAGTCGACCACCTTCACCAGCGGCTCAGGATCCTTCAGCGTTTCCGGGCGTGCGTCGACGATGGCGCGCAGCTTGGCCACCACCACTTCCAGGTTGTCGCCATAGCGCACCGGCACCGGGATATCCAGGCGGCGCGTCTTGTTGCGGCTGTAGTTGGTGATCGTGGCGTTCCACACCGTGCTGTTGGGCAAGGTCAGATGGATGCCGTCGACCTGGATCAGGCGCGTCAGGAAGAGGCCGACCTCTTCCACCGTGCCGTCCACGCCGGTGCTGAGCGCCACGTATTCGCCCGCGCGTATCGGGCGCAGGATCAACAGCATGATGCCGGCGGCGATGTTCTGCAGCGTGCCCTGCAAGGCCAGGCCCACGGCCAGGCCGGCTGCGCCCAGCACGGCGATCAGGCTGGCCGTCTGCACCCCGAAACGCGCCAGCACCGCAATCACGGTGAAGATGCGCACCGTCCAGACCACCGTGCTGTAGAACATGGGCACGATGGTCGGATCGATCTTCTTGGAGCGCGTCGCGGCGCGGCGGACCCAGCTGCCCAGCAGCGACGACACCCACCAGCCGATGATGAGGATCAGCAGCGCAACCGCCAGATTGAGGCCCAGGTCGACCAGCTTGGGAGCCCAGGCGTTAAATTCTTTCAAGGCTTCTTCCATGGATACTCCTGCGGAAAAGTTGAGGCCGCGCAGCGTCCCGGCAACGGACGCCTGGCGGCCTGAAAAAAGCAGCCGAAAACTTTATCAGATGGCGCTTGCGATAAGGGCCGCATCGCGGCCCCGTTGTGTCAAGCTTTGTAAGCACGCGGGTTCAGGCCCGCGCCGGAACTTTGCGGAAATGGTTGTCCCAGGAGACCTCGCGCGACGGCGCCAGCACGGGCTGCTCCTTGCCGGACGCGTCGGTGCGCAGCATCGCTCCCAGGCCGCTGCTCAGCAGGAAGCCGTCTCCGGCGGCCGGCGCCACGCCGCAGCCATCGGCCAGTTCGGTCGTGCCCAGGCAACGGCCGCTGGCCGCGTCCCAGTAGATCACCTGCCCGCCCACGGGGCTGGATGTCGCGACCACGGCGCCCGCGGCATCCACCGCCACCGAACCGACATAATTGCGCATCTGGCGCAGCGCCTGCGTGGGTCCTTCGAACAGTTCCAGCTGCGCGCCGCGCCTGTGCCGTCCCACCAGCGCCGGCCGGTCGGAGGCCGGACCCATGTACTGGCAGCCAAACCAGACGCAGCCGTCGGCGGCCAGCGCCAGGTGGCGGATGGACAGGCGGTGCAAGGCGGGCTCCAGCTCCACTTTTTCCAGCAGCTCGCCGCTGGCCGCGTCGATGTAGGCCAGCGAGGGCCGCATCGTGTCCAGGTTGAGTTCCAGCTTGCCATAGTCTGGATGCGTCAGGATGCCGCCGTTGGCGACGCACAGCGTCTTGCCGTCGGGCATCAGCACGACTTCATGCGGACCGATGCCGCCGCTGTCGAATTCGCCGATACGGCGGTATGCGCCCCCGGGCGAGGCGTCGTACAGCCCCAGCACGCCCCGGCCCGCTTCAAAATCGTTTTCGGTGGCGGCCAGCAGCCGGCCGCCGTCCACGTAGGCGCCATGGCCGAAGAAGTGGCGTTCCTCGTGCATGGGCAAGGCCTGGGGCTCGCCGCCGCGCAGCGAGAAGGCCAGCGCGAAGAAGCCCGGCTGGCGGCCGAAGACGACCGCGCGTTCCCCCGCGGCATCGATGGCGAAGCTGTGTCCGCGCGCGGGCATCGGCACCACCAGCCGGTCATGCCCGGCCGCGTCCAGCAGCGCGGTTTCGTCGCGCCCGCCGCGTTTGCGCGCGCTCAGGTACAGGACTTCGCCGTCTTTGGGCGCAGCCGCCAACGCCGCCGCCGGAGCCAGGCCCAGCGCGGCCGCAAGCGACAGGAAGCGGCGCCGGTCAATCGCCATCGAGCGCATTGAATCCGATCGTGACGCCCAGGGCCGGCGCCAGATTCTCGTCGACGATGGCCTTGGCGTTCTTCAGGGTCAGCGCCGCCAGCGTCAGTTGCCTGCGCCCGTCCTCCTGAGCCAGGGCCTGCTCCAACGGCGTTGGCACATCCAGCAGCGTGCGCGCCGCGCTGGCCAGTTCACCGCGCACGGACTCGGCCATCCAGGCATCGCCCTTGGGCAGCGCATAGGCGCCCGCCTGGTAGAAGGCCTGCAGCCCTTCCAGGTTGGCCGCCAGCAGGCGCGTGGACAGCTGGCTGCGCCAGAATGCGGCGCGCTTGGGCCGCGCCGCTTCCGGCGTGTCGCCCAGCACCGGCAGGATCTTCACGTCGCGTGCGAACTGCAATCCCGTGGAAAGCGACTTCATGGCCTCGGCCGCGATTTCCTGCTGGTCGCGGTACAGGTCGTTGCCGGCCTTGGGTTGCGCAAAGTGCCGGCCGAAATCGCCTTCGGCGCTCCAGGCCTGGGCTACATCGCGCGAGATCTGCCTGACGTTGGCGACCACCGCCCGGGCGTAATCGCAGGCGTAGGTGCCGACCTGCCCGCCATCCTGCCGCAGCAAGGCCGGCTCGCCGTACAACACGTATTCCAACGCGGGCAGGCCCTGCACGGCCACGCTGCGTCCCGCTAGTGCACCGGGCACGAGCAAGGCGCCGTCCTGGGCGGTGATCAGCGCCTGCACCTGCTTGGGCATGACGCCGCGCGTATCGGGCCAGAACGCCAGGCGCTCGTAGCGGTTGGCCTGCACCAGCGGGCCGAAGCGCAGGAACTCGATGCCGGACCACGCCAGGGCCAGATTTTCGAAAGCCTCTTTGACGCGCTTCGCGTCGGCTGCGCCGGGCTGCGCGCACCAGCCGCCCAGCGCGCCGTCCAGCGCCGACGCCGCGTCAACCATCCTGGCCACGGCGGGACGGGCGTAATCGCGCGCCAGGCGCTCGCCCAGGTCGGAGGGCGGCGCGGCCAGCGCGGCCGAGGGTGCGGCCAGGACCAGCGTCGCGGCCGCGGCGCGCTTGAACATCAGCTTTGCAAATCCGGCCATCACAGCGACTCCAGGAAACGAATGAGATCGGCGCGTTCTTCCGGCGTCATCGCCACCACGCGATCGCGCGCCGGCTTGGCCTGGCCGCCATGCCACAGCACGGCTTCCAGCAAGGTGCGCGCGCGTCCGTCATGCAGCCAGGTGGCATTGGGGTTCACGGTCTTGGTCAGGCCGATGCCCCACAGCGGCGGCGTGCGCCATTCGCGGCCATTGGCCAGCCCGTCCGATACGCCGTCGGCCAGATCGTCGCCCATGTCGTGCACCAGCATGTCGGTGTAAGGCCAGATCAGCTGGAAGCGATGCTCGGGCTGCTTGGCGTTGCGGCTGGTGACGTACTTGGGCACGTGGCAGGCGACGCAATTGGCTTCGTAAAACAGCTTCTTGCCGGCCAGCACCCGCGCATCGTCGGCGTCACGGCGCTGCGGCACGGCAAGGTTGGTGGAATAGATGGTGACGAAGTCCATCAGCTTGGCCGGCACTTCCTCGGGGCCGAAGCGTGGCTGCGCGCCGTGCGGCATGTCCAGGCACTGCTTCTGCGAAGGCGTGCAGTCGCCGGAATGCTGAGGGAACAGAGGCGTGGACAGCCCCATGTCGTTGGAGAAAGCGGCTGCGCTCTGCTGCTCGACCGTGGGTTGGCCGGCCTTCAGGTTGAAGCGGCCCAGCACGCGCGCGCCAGTGCGCGCGTCGGTGACCCAGTTGGCCTTGCCGACAATGCCGTCGCGCTTGTCCGCGCCCACGTTGGCCAGGATGTCGGCTTCGTGGATGGATTCCAGCAGGCCCAGGCCTATCATGGGCGGCGCCAGGCGCGGCGAGATCTGCGTGTCCGCGCGCATCGGGCCATAGCCCAGGTTCTCGATGCGGTAGGCCGGCTTCATCAGCGTGACGGTTTCACCGCCGTTGAGCGCGACCGGGACCGGCTGGTATTCGATCTCCATGCGGCCTTCGGCGGGCAGGCCCGCGACCGCGAAGTTCTGCAGTTGCACGCCGTAAACGGGTTCGGGCAAGGCCGCGATCTCGCCCGGCGCGAGCTTGGGGTGGCCGCGGTCGGCGCCCTGCGGCACCGCCAGGCGCAGCAACAGCGCTACCGCATCGGTACGTTCCAAAGGATCGAAGCCCGGCACCGTGCCGCGTCCGTCCTTGGTGTGACAGGCCTGGCAGGAACGCGCATTGAAGAGCGGGCCCAGGCCATCGGACGCCTGCGTGGAAGCCGGCGCCGAGACCCAGTCCTTGCGGAACAGGCCGTTGCCGACCTGGAATTCCTGGCGCCCTTCGAAGCTCATGTTGGCCGACGGCTGCGAAAAGATGTCGGCGTTGATGAGTTTGTTGGTGGTGGCGGCCCCAGCCTGCATGGTCTCGAAGGTCTCGACCTTGGAGAAATCGCGCGTGGGCGCCGTGATGGCGGTCACGCGTTTCAGATCTTCGGGCGTGAGGTCGTCACGCCCGGTTGGAGCGGCGGCGGCGCCGGCATGGGCCGACGCCGCCAGTACGGCGGCTAAAACGAGTTTCACTTGAATACGGCGTCAGGTTTGTCCAGGCTGTCGGAACCTTCGATGGCCACCTTGCCCAGGTCCAGCAGGGCGATCACGCGCTCCAGGCTGCGGGTCTGGTCGACCAGACGGTCGATGGCGGCCTGGACCACGGCATTGCCTTCCTTGTTGCCGTCCGAAATCATCTGGTCGTAGGTTTCGACCGTTTCGGCGCGCGTCTTCATCGCCTGCATGGCGGCCACGGTGGCGTCCAGCTTGGCGCGAACCTCGGCGTCCAGCTTGGGATCGCGGGCCTTCACCAGTTCCGACAGGCTGGCGCCCGAGACGGTCTTGCCGTCGATGCGGGTGTAGCTGCCCAGGTAGACGTTGCGGATGCCGATCTGGTCGTAGTAGTGCGAGTTGTGCGTATTGTCCGAGAAGCAGTCATGCTCTTCTTCGGGGTCATGCAGCATCAGGCCCAGCTTCATGCGTTCGCCGGCCAGCTCGCCGTAAGACAGGCTGCCCAGCCCGGTCAGCATGGCGATCAGGCCGGCCTTCGGATCTTCTTCGACGGCCTTGCGCGCGGCGCCGTCCTTCTTCCAGTTGCCGACCATCTCTTCCAGGTCCGTCACCAACAGATCGGTCACGGCCTTCAGGAACTGCACGCGGCGTTCGCAGTGGCCGCCCGTGCACTGCTTCGGATCGAAATCGGTGTACGGACGGTTGCCGGCATGGCGTTCCTGCGGCGTGCCCTTGCGGTCTGCCGGCGCGGGGCCGGTGCCGTTCAGGTCCTGGCCCCACAGCAGGAATTCGATGGCGTGGTAGCCCGTGGCCACGTTGGCTTCGTTGCCGTCGGCTTCATGCAGCACTTCGGACAGCAGCTGGGGCGTGATCTTGCTGACGTCGACGGTCTTGCCGCCCACCGAGATCTTGGAATTGGCGATGACGTTGACGGCGTAGTAGGCGTTCTCGTCGTTTTCCGTGCCGTAGGAGGCGTCGACGTAGTCGATCAGGCCTTCGTCCAGCGGCCATGCGTTCACACGGCCCTCCCAATCGTCGACGATGGGGTTGCCGAAGCGGTACGCCTCGGTCTGCTGGTACGGCACGCGCGCCGCAAGCCAGGCCTCGCGCGCGGCCTTCAGCGTTTCGGCGCTGGGCTTGGCGATCAGGGCGTCGATGGCGGTGCGCAGGGCTTTGGCGGAAGTCAGCGAGTCTTCGTAGCCGGCCAGCGCCAGATCCGAATACGTGGCGACCACGGCCTTGGGCTCGGCCGCAGCCTGGGCCGTCCCCCCGAACACCGCAGCGGCCAACACCGCTCCCAACAACAACTTGCGCATCGACTCTCTCCCGTAACAGGAACGGATCCCGCCCCCACGGCGGCCCGCTCAACCTCGAATTTTGAGGATGAGAGTGTAAACAATTTTCGTTTGGTGTTCAGAATAAAGTCAGATACCTGACATTTCTTTGAACCGTAAGGCGCCGTCCGGACTCCAGTCCGGGCGGCGCCTGGCCGGCCTAGATGCGCCTCAGCGTTGCAACGGAGATTTCGCCGTTTCCCTGGCAGCCAGCACCGCCACCGCCGTCACGATCAGCGCCGCCGCCACGTACAGCGATATGGCAAAGGTCGAGTTCCAGGACTTGAACAGACTGGCGATGATCAGCGGCGCGAACCCGCCGCCGACGATGCCGGCCAGGGTGTAGGCCAGGGACGAACCCGCATAGCGCACACGGCCCGGAAACTGCTCGGTGATGAAGGCGGCCTGCGGGCCGTACATCAGCGCGTGGATCAGCAGGCCCACCACGACGGCAGCGCAGATGGCGATGGGATGCGCGGTGTCCATCAGCACGAAGAAGACGAAGGCCCAGATCATGCCCAGTACCGCGCCCGCCAGATACACCGGACGGCGGCCGATCTTGTCTGACAGATGCCCGCACAGCGGCACCGCTATCGCGTTGAGCGCGGCGCCCAGCATGGTCGCGGTGAGCGCCATGGGCCGCGACAGGTGCAGCACCGTGGTGACGTAGGTCAGCGTGAACACCACCACCAGCGCATAAAGCACGTCGGAGCCGATGCGCGAGCCACCCGCGATCAGCAACTGCCGCCAGTACTGGCCCAGCACTTCCTTGATGGGCGTGGCGGCGGTTTCGCGCTTCTGCTCCATTTCCAGGAACACGGGCGTTTCCTCCACGCCGCGGCGCAGCCACAGGCCGAACAGCACCAGCGCCACGCTGGAGACGAAGGGCACGCGCCAACCCCAGGCCTGGAAGTCCTCGGGACTCAGGAAGGCCGAGACCGCGGCGATGAAGCCCGTGCCTATCAGCGTGCCGCAGGACGGACCGATCTGCGTGAAGGAAGCGTTGCGCCCGCGCTGGTCCGGCTTGCCATGCTCCATCGACAGCAGCACCGCGCCAGCCCATTCGCCGCCCAGCGCCACGCCCTGTACAAAGCGCAAGGCCACCAGGGCCACCGGCGCCCACACGCCCCAGGACGCGTAGGTCGGCAACAACCCCATCAGGCCGGTGGACACGCCCATGATGACCAGGGTGGCGACCAGGACGAACTTGCGTCCCAGCCGATCACCCAGGTGGCCAAAGACGAAGCCGCCCAGGGGCCGCGACACGTAGCCCACGGCATAGGTGGAAAACGCCAGGATCGTGCCCGTCAGCGGGTCGAAGGACGGAAAGAAGATGGCGTTGAATACCAGCGCAGCCATCAGGTTGTAGATGGTGAAGTCGTACCACTCCAGCGTGGTGCCGACCGAGCTGGCCAGGGCCAGCCTGCGCATCTTGTTGGGCGCTGCCGCGGTCTTGACCGCCGCGGCGCCGTATAGCGTTTGTTCAGCCATGGGATTCCCCTTGAATCGGATGTTTGGTGACTGGCCGCAATGGGCTCAGCGCAGGTCGGCGGCCGTCAGCTTCCAGCCCAGTTCCAGCAGCCAGGCGCCCGCCGGATCGGTATCGAACGCGCTGCAAGCCCGGTCGCGCAGGACGCGAGCGGCGGCCGCGGAACTCGCTTCCGCCACGAACAGCGGCGCCAGCACGCGGTTTTCGGCGGACTCGCGCGGCAGCGGCGTGCTGAGCGCCGCGTCCGGCACCAGCAGGTAGGACTGCACGAAGCCGTCCGCCTGCGCCAGTTCGGCGCCCAGCGCCTGCGCCCGCGCCACCAGCGCTTCGCTGTCATTCGTCGCCGGCAGAGGCAGGACCGCGATCTCGCTGCCGGAGCCAAAGCCCGTCACGGCCCGCACGGCGCACACGCGGCGCATGGGGTCGCGCATGCGGTCCAGGTTGGTCACCGACCACTCGGTCTGGCGCTCGAACGCCTTGCGATAGTCCGCCGTGGTGAAGGCGGCCAGCGATTCGGTGCGATACAGGCCCAGATACTTGCGGCCGCCTGCGCGCGACAGGTAGCGCGCGCCCGACAGAAAGCCGGGGATGCGCACACGTTCTTCCACGTGTTCGCGGTCGTACCAGCGGTTGAAATCGGCTTCGTGGGCGGGGTCGGCGTCAGTGGCGACGAACAGCAGGCCGTGCGGCGGGAGAGTGGATTCGGTGCGCGTGCTCATGGGCGGAAGACAGGAAATTCCTTCGATTACGGAAGGCTCCATCTTCAGCCGGCCGGCTGCCCCGGGACAAACGAGTAATTCTTCTGCGCGGCAATAAAATTACTGAAAGACGCCCTAGGGATAACACTATTGCGCCGAACCCAATCGCGGCGCAGTGACCGAGGACGTGAACTGGTCGGAAGCGCGGCTGGCGAGTTCGGCCACCAAGCGGATCGCGTCCGACCCGGCGCTTTCCAGATAACTCACCACCAGCAGCTGGGGCGGCACGGGGATGTCGCAGCGGATGATCTGCACCTCGCCTCGCGCCACATATTCATAGATGGGCGGCAGCGGCACCAGCGCCCGGCCGAAGCCGCTGCGCACCAGCCGCGCCAGCGCGGAGATCGAGCTGACGCAGTGCACTTTGCCCTGCGGCATGCCGACTTCGCGGTACAGGGCCTTGAGCGCTTCGTGCGGCTGCGATCCCGGGCTCATGGTCAGCACCGGCTCGCTCAGCAGCTGTTGCGCGCTCAGAGCGTCCTCGTCGCCGGCCGGTCCGACCCAGCCCATCTCCATTGGCAGGCAGGCGGTGCTGATGATGCCGCTGTCGTTCAGCAGGTCCGTCTGCAGCGCGATATCGAGCGTGCCCTCGCGCAAGCCCCGGTGCAGCGCGCGCGTGGTTTCGGAGGTGAGCTGGACCTCGATGCCCGGGTAGGTGGAGCGCAGATTGGTCAGGAAGCCGATCAGCCAGGTGTGCACCACGGTCTCGATGGCGCCGATACGCACCAGGCCAAAGACCTCGTCGCCGCCCTTGCCCAGCGACAGGATCTGCTGGCGGATCTCCAGCAGTCGTTCGCCATAGTCCAGCAGCCGGGTGCCGGTGGCCGTCAGCCTGAGCTCCTTGGCGTCGCGCTCGAACAGGCGCGCGCCTATGTCCTCTTCGAGCGACGCGATGCGATTGGCCACGGCGGCCTGGGTAATGTGCAGACGGTCGCTCGCCGCCCGGAAACTGCCCAGGCGCGCCGACCACAGAAAGGCTTCGACAAAACGCGTATTCATCTCGGTATGACGCAGCCAGGGCGTCGCGCAAGGGTTCACGAACCCGGAGCAGCACGCTCCGATCCGCCCACATGCTACGCCATCGCGCGCAGCGCGACACAGGGCCGGTTATGTCCCCTTCAATGGTGCGCCGTGCACCAATGTGGTTCAGGCGAGGCACCAGCGCGAGGCCGGCCCGCCACGCTCCCTGGGCGCCTGCCGCCCCGGACGAAGTTGGCACGGCTCTTGCTTGATGCCTGGTATGCCAGCTTGTCTACAAGCGCCACTTTCCTTGCACACCAGGAGCTCCCTCATGATCTACCGCAACGCGCCCCATGCCTTCAACGCCACCCGCCGCCGGCTGATCCAGGGCGCCGCGCTGGGCGCCGCGACGTTGGCCGCGCCGGCGCTGACGCGCGCGCAGTCGGGACCCGTCATCCGCATCGGCTTCTGGCCCGTGGCGGCCGGCCTGCCGTTCTACGCGGCGCTGGAAAAGGGCTATTTCAAGGAGGCCGGGTTGAACGTCGAGCCGCTGAAATTCGCGGGCGCGCAGCAGGTCATGGAAGCCATGCTGGCCGGCCGCGCGGACGGCAGCGCCAACGGCACCGGCTCGGCCAACCTGGCCATCGGCGAGATCGCCTCGCCCGGCCTGTTCAAGATCTTTGCGTCCAATCCCAGCAACGCCAAGCACGTGCTGGACGAGTTCATCGTCGCGAAAGACAGTCCCATCAAATCCATCGCAGACCTCAAGGGGAAAAAGGTCGGATCTGGACCCGGCATCCAGAACGCCACGCTGGCCAAAGCAGTGCTGGAGCGCGCCGGCGCAACCGGGGCGACCGTGGTCGAGCTGGCGATAAGCCAGCACGTCGCCGCGGTCGCCGCCGGCCAGTTGGACGCCTGCTACACGCTGGAGCCCACGGGCACGGTGGGCAGGCTGAACGGCACCACCCGCGTGCTGGAATCGGGCGTCATCGCCAAGTACGTGCTGGGCGATCCGATGGCGCCGTGGTTCGGCGGGTCGGCATCGCTGACCACCGCCTTCCTGAAGAAGCATCCCGAGGAAAGCAGGAAATTCATCGCCGCCTATGCACGCGGCATCGAACTGATCCGCAGCAAGCCCGAAGAGGCCCGCCCCTACCTCAAGGGCTACACCGCCATCGAAGGTCCGATGACCGAGGAAGTGCCGCTGGCCGCCTACACCCTCTACAACGAGTTCACGCCCGGCGACATCCAGCACTTCCAGAAATTCTTCGACCTGTTCGCCGACAAGGGCGTCTTCGCCCAGAAGGTCGACGTCTCGACCATGCTCTACAAGGGCTAAGCCATGACCGCAACCACTGCAACAACCGCGGCCGGCCCGGCCGCGACAGCGCGGCCCCTGCGCAAATTCGACACGAGCCGCCTGCTGCCGCTGATCGGCCCGCTGGCGCTCTTCGTGGTGTGGGACCTGGTGGTGCGCCTGCAACTGGTCAGCCCTGTGCTGCTGCCCACGCCCAGCGCGGCGCTTGCGGCGCTGGTCAAGGGCATGGCGGGCGGCCCGCTGCTGGCGGACTTCCTGGCGTCGCTGAACCGCACACTGCAGGCCTTCCTCATCGCGGGCGTGATCGGCGTGCCGCTGGGCGTGCTGCTGGGCAGCAACGAAAAGGCTTATCGCAGCGTGGAGTTTCTGATTGATTTCTTCCGCTCCACGCCCTCTTCCGCGCTGATTCCGCTGTTCCTGATGATCTTCGGCGTCACCGACATGAACAAGATTGCCATCGCGGCCTTCGCGGCGGTGCTGGTGATCCTGTTCAACAGCGCTTACGGCGTCATCAACGCCCGCAAGCAGCGTGTCATGGCGGCGCGCGTGATGGGCGCGTCGCGCTGGCGCATCTTCAAGGACGTGCTGATTTGGGAAAGCCTGCAGCCCACCTTCGTGGGCCTGCGCAGCGGCGTGTCGATGGCGCTGGTCATCGTGATCGTGGCCGAAATGTTCATCGGCTCCGACAGCGGCCTGGGCAATCGCATCATCAATGCGCAGCAGGTGCTGAACGTGCGCGACATGTATGCGGCCATCCTCGCCGCCGGCGCGCTCGGCTATGTGCTGAACATTCTTTTTCTCGTGCTGGAAAAGCGCGTGGTCCACTGGAGCGGCCGCTGATGTCCACCGTCCTCAATCCCGTCATCGCCCCCGGCCCTGCCGCCGCGCCGTTCGAGCCCGGCCCGCTGGGCACCCACATCACCATACGCGGGCTGACCAAGTACTTCGCCGGCTGGCCGCTGTACGAGGACTTCAACCTCGACATCCCCAAGGGCAAGATCATCTCGGTGTTCGGCCCCAACGGCTGCGGCAAGTCGACGTTGATCAACATGATCGCCGGCCTGATTCCGATCGACTCGGGCGAGATCCTGTTCGACGGCAAGTCTCTGGCTCAGACCAAGATCGGCTACGTCTTCCAGAACTACCGCGAGGCCATGTTCCCGTGGCTGCGCACCATCGACAACATCGCCTATCCGCTGCGCCTGGAAGGCCGCAGCAAGGCCGAGGTGGATGCGCGGGTCGCCGAGCTGGTGGCCTCGTTCGACGTCAAGTTCGACCTGAACCGCTACCCCTATGAACTGTCCGGCGGACAGCAGCAGACCGCCTCGATCATGCGCGCGCTGGCGCCCGGACCGGAGGTGCTGTTCCTGGACGAGCCCTTCTCCGCGCTGGACTTCGAGATGACGCTGTTCATCCGCGAAAAGCTGCAGGAGGTCTTTATGCAGACCGGCACCACCATGCTGCTGGTGTCGCACGACCTGGAGGAAGCCGTGTACCTGGCCGACCAGGTGCTGCTGCTGACCAAGCGGCCCACCCGGGTCGCGGAGATCCTGGATTACCGCGACGCGCGCCCCCGCACGGTGGCGACGCTGTCAGAACCCAGCTTCATCGAAATGAAGAAGCTCAGCCTGGAAATCTTCCAGCGCGAAGTGCGCAAGTAAATCACCCGTACCGGAGAGTCCGCCATGACCCAGGAAACCATCGACCAATACGTGCGCAGCGCCCTGGCGCTGGCCGGCTATGCCTTGCGCGAGCAGGCCGTGGCCGACGTGGCGCAGCAGTTCGCGCGCATCCAGGACATCGCGGCCGGCTTCGTCGATGAGCCGCTGGCCGTGGAGCTGGAATCTGCCGCGGTGTTCCGCCCGTGAGCGGCCCCGCGCAGGATATCGCGCGCCAGGTCCGCGCCGGCGAACGCAGCGCAATGGCGGTGCTGGACGCCACGCTGGCGCGCGTGCGCGAGCGCGATCCGCGCTACAACTGCTTCACCGCCATCACCGAAAGCCGGGCGCGGCAGGAAGCGGCGGCCATCGACGCACGCCGCGCCCGCGGCGAGCCGCTGCCGCCGCTGGCCGGCGTGCCCTATGCGGTCAAGAACCTGTTCGACATCGCCGACCAGGTCACCCTGGCCGGCGCGCGGGTCAACGCCTCCAACCCGCCCGCGCGGCGCGACGCCAGACTGGTCGAACGCATGCGCGAGGCCGGTGCGGTGCTGGTCGGCGCGCTGAACATGGACGAGCACGCTTATGGCTTCACCACGGAAAACAGCCACTACGGCCCCTGCCGCAACCCTCACGACACCACCCGCATCGCCGGCGGCTCGTCCGGCGGCAGCGCCGCCGCGGTCGCGGGCGGCCTGGTGCCGCTGACGCTGGGCTCGGACACCAACGGCTCGATCCGCGTGCCCGCCTCGCTGTGCGGCGTGTTCGGCCTGAAGCCCACCTTCGGCCGCTTGTCGCGCGCAGGCTCGTTTCCGTTCGTCGGCAGCCTCGACCACCTGGGGCCGTTCGCGGCCAGCGCCAGCGACCTTGCCGCCGCCTACGACGCGCTGCAGGGCATGGACGCCGACGACGTGGCCTGCGCCCAACGCCCGGCCGAACCCACGCTGGCGGCGCTGGCCGGCGGCATGCGCGGACTGCGGGTGGCGGTGCTGGGCGGCTACTTCGCCGAATGGGCCGGACCGCAGGCCCGCCGTGCCGTCGAGATCGCGGCGCACGCGCTGGACGCCACGGCCGTCGTCGAACTCCAGGGCGCGGCCCAAGCCCGCGCCGCGGCCTTCGTCATCAGCGCGGCGGAAGGCGGCGCCTTGCACCGCCGCAAACTCGTTACGCACTACGACTACTACGAACCGCTGTCGCGCGACCGGCTGGTCGCAGGCAGCCTTGTGCCCGCAACCTGGGCGCAGCAGGCGCAGCGCATCCGCCATCGCGTCTATCGCGAAGCGCTGACGCTGTTCGAACACTACGACGTACTGATCGCCCCCGCCACGCCGGTCCCGGCCACGCCCATCGGCGCAGACTGGCTGACACTGGCCGGCCAGCGGCTGCCGGCGCGCGCCAGCATGGGCATCCTGACGCAGCCGGTGTCGTGCATCGGGCTGCCGGTTTGCGCCGCGCCGGTCTGGCCCGAAGCCGGACAGGACGATCACCTGCCGTTGGGCGTGCAACTGATCGGCGCGCCATGGCGCGAAGCCGATTGCCTGCGCGCTGCTCATGCGCTGCAGCAGGCCGGCATTGCCCGCCTCCGCTCTCTTTAACCACCGCTCCGAGGCCACTACATGGGAACCGCCTTCGCCGTCATCGACATACCGCGCACGCTGGCCGACACCGCCTACGGCACGCTGAAGCGGGACATCCTGGACTTCCGGCTGGCGCCGGGCGACCGCTTCACTGAAACCGAGATCGCCGACCGCCTGCAGGTCAGCCGCACGCCGGTACGCGAGGCCCTGTTCCGGCTGGAGCGGGAAGGCTATCTGGAGGTGCGCCAGCGCAATGGCTGGCTGGTAAAGCCATTGGACTTCAACACGCTGGACCATTTCTACGAGCTGCGCAGCGTGCTGGAGGCGGCCGCGGTGCAGTCGCTGTGCGCAACGGCCAACGCCGCCGAACGCCAGCGCACGCTGCGCCCGCTGGCCGACATCTGGCTGGTGGACCCAAGCGAACGATCCGCCGACAGCGAGCGGCTGGCGGACCTGGACGAGCGCTTTCACATCGATCTGGTGGCCGCCGCAGGCAACCCCGAGATCGCGCGCGTGCACCGCGCAGCCACCGAGCGCATCCGCATCGTGCGGCGCCTGGACTTCACGCTACCCGAACGCATCGGCAAGACCTACGAAGAGCACGCGGCCATACTCGACGCGGCGCTGGCCGGCGACGCCGCACGCTCGGTTGCGCTGCTGAACGCGCATATCCAGGGCAGCCAGGCGGCGGTGCGCAAGATCACGCTGCACCGGTTGTATTCCTCCCGCAGCGCGCGCGCGGCCTGAACCGGCCGCGCATGCCTGCTTCAGCTCGCCCGCAGCCAGCGCTGCAGCATGCGCGCCACCAGGGGCATGCAGATGAACACCATGACGGGCGTCAACGCTACGCTGGTGATCAGCACCCGCCAGAACACCGGCAAGAGGCTCAACGGTTCGCTGGCCAGCACGGAAAACGCCAGCAACACCGGAAAGTAAGCCAGCCAGATGCTGACGGCCTGCTTCCAGCGCGGCGGCGCGCTGGTCCTGGGCGCGAACCAGTCATCCGTGCCGCTGACGCGGCGCTCGTGGCTGGCGCGCACCAGCGACGCGCCGCGTTCCAGCCACATGCGGCGCGGCAAGGAGTTTTCCCAGCGGGCGAGGCTGGCCGCGTCGGCAAAACGCAGGACTATCTGGTACTGGTCGCCGCCTTCGGCGGGCTGCAGCACACCGGACCCGAGAAAGCCCGGGAAACCTGCCGCGAGGATCTCCCCCTGGCGCATCCAGGACAGGAAATCGCCATAGCGTTCGGGTGCGATGTGCCGGGTGACCAGCATGGTGACCGGGGCGGGAACGGTGGAACGGGACATGGCGGAACTCCTGGATCGGCGCGTAGCTTGTTATGCAGTATTAACCCTAGCAAGCGGCATGCCAGGATCGTCGCGCCTCGCTCCCCCGACGAGGCCGAAAGACCGCGGCCGCGGAGATGGGTGCGCCGCACCGCAAGACACACCACATTGGTGATTACCCCTATATTTCGCACCAGAACGGTGCCAACTGGAGCCGCACGCATGGATATCAATCTGCCCGACGTCGTGGCGGAGGTCACAGCCGCCCTGGACCGCTACGAAACCGCCCTGGTGAACAACCAGGTGGAAGTGCTGGATGCGCTCTTCTGGAACAGCCCTCACACGCTGCGCTATGGCGCCGGCGAAAACCTCTACGGCTACGATGCCATCCGCGCCTTTCGCGCGGCGCGTTCGCCGCAAGGCCTGGCCCGCCGCGTGTTGCGCACGGTCGTCACCACCTACGGGCAGGATTTCGCGACGGCCAATCTGGAGTTCCAGCGCGACGGCAGCGACCGTATCGGCCGGCAAAGCCAGACCTGGATGCGCACGCCTGAAGGATGGCGCGTGGTCGCTGCCCATGTCAGCCTGATGAGCTGATGCGCCAGCCCGCGCGCAGCCGACATCAGCGCGTCATGATCATGAATAAACATATCCGCGATCGAGATTGAGCGGGCTTGCTTACAGGTCTACACTGACATTCCCGTCCACCCCTTGGAGCCTGCGCCCCATGAGCACCTACAAGATTGCCGTTTTCGTCGGAAGCCTGCGCG
Organism: Achromobacter sp. ACM01; assembly: GCF_014851745.1. Lineage (NCBI taxonomy): Bacteria > Pseudomonadati > Pseudomonadota > Betaproteobacteria > Burkholderiales > Alcaligenaceae > Achromobacter > Achromobacter sp. ACM01. The sequence goes on along the minus strand of NZ_JACVAF010000006.1, from coordinate 152,220 downwards.
CTGCCTCGTTCAACCTGCGGCTGGCCCGCGCGCTGGAAAAGCTGGTGCCCGCGGACTTCAAGTTCGAATACGTGAGCCTGGGCGACGTGCCGCTCTACAACCAGGACAACGAAAACAACCTGCCCGGCCCCGCCGCCAAGCTCAAGCAGCAGATCGCCGACGCCCAGGGCATCCTGTTCGTGTCGCCCGAGCACAACCGCTCCGTGCCCGCCGCCATCAAGAACGCCATCGACTGGGGTTCGCGTCCCTGGGGCCAGAACTCCTGGACCGGCAAGGCCGTCGGCATCGTCGGCACTTCGCCCAGCGCTGCCGGCACCGCGTTGATGCAGCAACACCTGCGCAACATCCTGGCCGCCGAGGGCGCCAACGCCCTGACCACGCCCGAGGTCTTCCTGCAATACACGGAAGGCCTGGTCGATGACCAGTACAACATCACCAACGAAGGCACCCGCAAATTCCTGCAAGGCTGGGTGGACCGCTACGTGGACTGGATCAAGAAGTTCAACCCCTGATCGCCGCCGCTGCCGGCGCGGGCTCCTCCCGGCCGGCAGAGATCGCCCGTCTACCTCCGGGCGATCCAGCCCCCCGATACGTCGGGGGGCTTTTTTTTCAGCGACGACGGTCGCCGCTGGCGCATCCAATGCCGCCAGGGCACCGGCCCGCCGCCGGGCCGCCCCAAGGCGGGCCAGCCCCCTCGGGGGGCAGCAAGCGAGCGCAGCGAGTGCGGCGTGGGGGCTCACACTTATCCCCGCCAACTGTGGAGAAGGTTGAGGACAGCCTTGGGGCAGAATGAAAAATCCGTGCCCCGCCAAGCACTTGCAAGGGCCGGTCAAAAATTGCGCAATCATCCTTTTGGATGATTTTTGACGCACTTATCCACTGAAATCAGGATGCCCGGGCAGACTTCCGCGGCGGTCTCGCCTGAATGTGGATTTGTCCCCGCGTTCTGTGGAGAAGCATGAGGACAGTATGAGGGCAGGTCGGAAATTCCCTTGCATATCAAGCGCCTGCAAGGGGTGGTCAAAAATGGCCCAAATGCTGTATCGAGGCGCCGAGGTTGTCCCCGCCAAATGTGGATAAGCCTGAGGACAGTATGAGGGCAGGACGCAAAAAGCCTTGTGGGCCAAGCACTTGGAGGGGCCGCTCAAGAAACGCCCACAGCCGGCGGGTTCACGATGCCACGTCGGACCTTGAGCGCCGCAGCCACAAGCGAGACAGGCTTGTCCCCACCGAATGTGGACAAGCCTCTGAACAGTCGGATAACAAGCTGAAAAACTCCTTATCCGACAATCACTTGGAAGGCGTGCTCAAGAAAGAAGCAGCAAGCGGACTCACTCGTTCCCTTCCAGCCGCATGCCTATCTTCAAGCCGACCTGCCAGTACGCCACCTTGCCATCCTTGATATGGCCGCGCACTTCGGTGACTTCGAACCAATCCAGGTTGCGCAGCGTCTCGGAAGCGCGCGCGATGGCCTGCGTGATGGCGTCGTCGGTGGACTTGGTGGAAGAGCCCACCAGTTCGATTTGCTTGTAGACATGATTCGACATAGCTCGTCTCCGCTTAGGGGGTGAGTCGTGCATCGTCGGTCTGGCGGCGGTGTTCCGGCGCTTACGACCGGCAATCCATTCGAACACACAGCATACGCCCACGGCGTTAGAGTGGTGTTACGAGTTCCGTCGCACCGGCCTCGGCGCGGCGGAGCCCGTTCCCGCAACGCAAGCAAGGAGGTGTCGTCATGCCTGAACGAAAAACCCTGGAACGAGCGGCGCGCGACAAACGGCAAGGAAAATCCGCTTCGACGCAGGCCGGAGAATTCGTGCGCGAGGAAATCGACCACGTGCGCGAAGGCAAACATGGCGTGCGGTCCACCAAGCAGGCCATCGCGATCGGACTGTCCAAGGCGCGCCGCGCCGGCGTGGCCCTGCCTACGCCGAAGAAGGCCAGCGCGGCGACCAAGCGCAAGGCGAAGCAGGACAGCGACGCGTCTCATGATGGGCATGCCAAGTCCACCAAACGTGCCAAGGCCACCACCACCGCCCTGAAGAAGGAAAGCGCCAAGCCCGCTTCGCGCACCGCATTGTCGCGGCAGGCCAGCGCATCGGCCTCCAAGCGCAGCGCCGCCGCCCGCTCGGCCGCCGCCAAGAAGGCTGCCGCCACCAAGGGCGCTGCAGGCCGGTCCGCTGCCGCGAAGAAAGCCGCCCGCACGCGCGCGGCAAACCAACGGGCCAGCCACGCGCATTGAAGCCCCAGAAGGCCGGCTAGCCCGCCTCGAAGGCCTTGAAGCGTTCGTGCAGGAATTCGCGCAGCCGCTTTACCGCCGGCGAGAGCAGCATGCGGTGCACGCACAGCAGGTATAACGGCGAGGGCTCGCTGGTGTAGTCGGCCAGGACTTCGATGAGCCTGCCCGCCCGCAGGTCGGCCAGCACGTCAAAGCGCGACTTGTAGGCCAGGCCATGGCCAGCCAGGGCCCAACGGCGCACCAGTTCGCCGTCGTCGCCGACGCGGTCGCCCTTGACCGGTATGGTGAGCGCGGCGCCCTCGTGCCGGAAGGCCCAGCGGTCGTGCAGGGTTTCGCCCAGCACGAAGGACAGGCAATTGTGGCGGCGCAGGTCATCGGGCACCTGCGGCACGCCATGGCGCGCAAGGTATGCGGGCGAGGCGCACACCACGCGGCGGTTGTGCTCGGACAGCGGCAGGGCCACCAGTCCCGAGTCGTTCGGCGTGCCATAGCGCACCGCCAGATCCACCGGCTGGCGGTACAGGTCGGCCAGGCGGTCGCTGATGCGCACCTGGAAATTGACGCGCGGATGCTGTTCCTGGAATTCGTCCAGCCACGGCAGCAGCACGTGGCGGCCCAGGTCGGACGGGATCGACAAGGACAGCGTGCCGGAGATCTCCGTCTTGTTGCGCGCTACGGCGTTCCTGCCCGCGTCCAGCGCCGACAGCGCCGCGCGGGCATGCTCCAGATAGCGTGCGCCGTCACTGGTCAGCCTGAGGCTGCGCGTCGTACGCACGAACAGGCGCGCATCCAGGGCCTGCTCCAGCCGCTTGAGCGCGGCGCTTGCGACTGCGGGCGTCAGATCCAGTTCGCGCGCGGCGGCGGAAAAACTGCCTTGGTCCGCCGCCGCCATGAATATCTTCAGATCTTCGAACCGCACCATGCCGGCCTCATTTTCAAAAAATTATTGAAACTGACTGCGATGCTAGCCGCTTTTTCGCTGGTTTGGGCTGGGTAATCATGGCTCCATTCCCCGACACGCAAGGAGTCCCCTTCATGAAAATCGAATTGAACGGCAAGAAAGCCCTGGTTACTGGATCGTCCGGCGGCATTGGCCTGGCCATCGCCGCGGGCCTGGCCGAGGCCGGCGCCGAAGTCGTGCTGCACGGCCGCAACGCCGACAAGCTGGCCCAGGCCGCCGCATCACTTGCCAAGCAGTTTCCCGCTGCGCGCGTGAGCACCGTGCAGGCTGATCTCGCCACTGCCGACGGCGCGGCCTCGATCTCGGCCGCCCATCCCGACGTCGACATCCTGATCAACAACGCCGGCTACTTCGCGCCCAAGTCCTTCACTGAAATCACGGATGACGACTGGCAGTACATGCTGGACACCAACGTCATGAGCGGCGTGCGCCTGTCGCGCTACTACCTGCCGCGCATGCTGGCCGCCGGCTGGGGCCGCATCGTGTTCATCTCCAGCGAGTCCGCGGTGCAGATCCCCGCGGAAATGATCCACTACGGCGTCAGCAAGACTGCCTTGCTGGGCGTGTCGCGCGGCCTGGCCGAACTGACCGCCGGCACCGGCGTCACGGTCAACGCGGTGCTGCCCGGCCCCACCCGCTCGGAAGGCGTGTCGGACTTCTTTGCCGAAATGGCCAAGGAACAAGGCGTCACGCAGGACCAGATGGAGCGCGACTTCATCGCCCAGCACCGCCCCACTTCGCTGCTGCGCCGCCTGGCCACCGTGGAAGAAGTGGCCAACATGGTCGTCTACACCTGCTCCACGCAAGCCGCCGCCACCAACGGCGCGGCGCTGCGCGTGGACGGCGGCGTAGTGCGTTCCATCATCTGATCCGGACAAGCCGCCATGAAAGCCATCGCCTATTTCAAGAACCTGCCCGCCGATCACCCGGAGGCGCTGCAAGACATCACCGTCGCCGACCCGGTGCCCGGCGACCATGACCTGCTGGTCGAAGTCCGCGCCATTTCGGTGAATCCGGTGGACGTGAAGATCCGCGCCAACCGCAAGCCCAAGGATGGCCAGGCCGAAGTCATAGGCTGGGACGCCGCCGGCGTGGTGCGCGCCGTGGGCGCAAAGACCAGCCTGTTCAAGCCGGGCGACCGCGTCTGGTATGCCGGCGCGCTGAACCGCCCCGGCGCCAACAGCGAGCTGCACGTGGTAGACGAACGCATCGTCGGCCGCATGCCCGACAGCCTGGACTACGCCCAGGCCGCCGCGCTGCCGCTGACCACGATCACCGCGTGGGAGCTGCTGTTCGACCGGCTGCGCGTGCTGGACAACGCCGCGCCCAGCCAGGGCAGCCTGCTGGTCATCGGCGCCGCGGGCGGCGTGGGATCCATCCTGGTGCAGCTGGCTCGCCAGCTGACCGGACTCACGGTGATCGGCACCGCCTCGCGTCCGGAAACCCAGGCTTGGGTGCGCGAGCTGGGCGCGCATCACGTGATCGATCACAGCCAGCCGCTGGCCGCCGAACTCAAGCGCATCGGCTTCGAACACGTCAGTCATATCGCCGGCCTGACCCAGACCGACCAGCATTTCGCGCAGATGGCCGAAGCGATTGCGCCGCAAGGCAAGATCGCCCTGATCGACGACCCCGCAGCCATCGACGTGCGCCTGCTCAAGTCCAAGTCGGCCTCGCTGCATTGGGAGTTCATGTTCGCGCGTCCGCTGCACGGCACGCCCGACATGATCGCGCAGCATGAACTGCTGAACCAGGCCGCCCGCCTGATCGACGAAGGCACGCTGCGCACCACCCTGGGCGCGCACTACGGCAAGATCAATGCCGAAAACCTGCGCCGGGCGCACGCCTTCATCGAAAGCGGCAAGGCGCAGGGCAAGATCGTGCTGGAAGGGTTCTAGGACCCGTGGGCCATGCCTCGCCGCTCGCGGCGGCGGGGCATCTCGCAATTGCAAGCAGAAAGCAGTACAAACTCGACTGCGCGCAAACGCATGCGCGACCCAATCGGGAGTCTCTTCTGCTCGACCACATTCTCAATCAGGCGCTTGAACCCGTGCTCTGGGGGATGGTGGCCTTCACCCTGCTGATGCTGCGGCTGGCTCCCTTGCAAGGATGGAAGGCCGCCATCGTCGCCGGCATCACGGCCGGACTGGTCTTCGACACGGTGCAGTTCCGCGTAGGGCCGCCGCGCCTATGGGACTCGCAAGTGCTGGGTTCGGTGCTGGCCGCCCTGCTGGCGGCCGCCGTGTTGGAGACGCTATTCCTTCTGTTGCGCCGCTCGCGAGCCGAGCGGGCCTGAAGCGCCCGGCCGGCATCCGGTCCGGACTGGACGCTGGATGCGCAGGCAATGCACCGGTCTAGGCGCGCCCTTCCCGCTTGGCGCGGGCGTGGGGATCATTGATCTCGGCTTCCAGTTCGGCGATCAGCCATTCCAACCAGCCATTTTCGCTGCGCGCGTAGACCACCGCGGCGGGCGTCTTGCCCGTGCGCCAGCCTGGCTGGTGTGCGTCCATCCACGCCCCCAGGCTTTTGTGCGGCGCCAGCAGGCCTGACAGCCACGACCACAGATAGTCGGGCACGTTGCGGCGGAATCCTTGCGCGCAGGCATAGAGGGTGGGCTCAAGCGGCAGATTGCCGGCGCGCGCCAGCCTTGCCTGCACACGGCGCAGCGTTTCGGCCGCGGCCTGCAATTGTTCGGTGCTGAGCTTTTTCATCGAAGGACTCCTGGACTTGGTTTGCCCGGATTATCGCCGCAGGCGGCGGCGCTTTCAAAGCGCCGCTTGCGGGCGTCAGGAACGCGCGGCCCGGGGCGGCTCCAGGCCAAACAACGCGGTCGCGGTAAAGCGCGCGCCGGGCTCGAGCGTCCGCATGCCGGTGCGGGTCTCGCCGCCCGCCGCCAGGTTGAACGCGTCCGCCACGTTGGTGACCGGCTCGACGCACAGGAACTCCGACCCGCCCGCCGTATAGACCACCAGGTGCGCAAACGCCGGGTCGGCGTGCAGCGATAGCTGATGTCCATCGGGCCAATACAGGGTGGCTCGCCCCTCCCACTGCGACAGATAGGTATCGCAGCCGCTGGCCGAACGCCGCAGCTCGCGCACATGGACGGACTTGCTGCCATTGGGCAGGCCGTCGGCGTCCGCCGTCCACTCGCGGCGCGCATGCAGCGTGACGCGCTCGGCCGTGAAGTAGGGGTGCAGGCCCAGGCCACAAGGCATGGGCGTGTCGCCGAGATTGACGATGGCAAGCGCCACGCTCAGGCCGCGCGCGTCCAGCTGATAGCGCTGCACGCATTCGAAAGGCCAAGGCCAGCCCAGCACGCCGGCGGGCTGCTCCAGCACCAGGTCGACGTTGTCCGGGCCGTGACTGCGCACGCTCCATGGCTGGTACAGGCCCGCGCCATGGATCGCATGGGGCCGGCCGGCTACCGACTGCAGCGCGTGCCTGGCGCCGTTGAAGGTGAACACGCCATCGCGGATGCGGTTGGAGTAAGGCGCCAGCGGATAGGAGCCTGCCCGCGGCCAGCGTCCCGCGGGCCACTGCGTGTCGGTCAGGGGCACGATCCAGTCATGGCCGCCGGTGGACAACCGCGTCAGGCGGCCGCCGCCGCCCGGCGCGAATTCGGCCTGGTGCGGACCGCTGGAGATGGTGATGCGCTCGCTGGCGTCCAGCGTGGCCGGGACGGATAGAACCTGCATGGATAAGAAACTCCGGCGGCGGAAACAGGGCCGCGCGCTGCGATTGTGCCGTTTGCGGACGGGCGCGGGCAAGCAGGCCGGCCTGCTCATCCTGCCGCAGCGGCAACGCCGCACAATGCCAGCAGCCGCCCCAACGCCGGATTCTGGTTGGTCTGCAGCCACGCAATGCCGTGCTGCAGCTTAGGGGCGTCCGCGGGCAACGGCCGGAACACCACGCCCTCCATGTTGAAGGATTCGATGTCGCGCGGAATGATGGCCACGCCGGTGCCGGCCGCGACCAGGCACAGCAAAGTCTGGGAAGCCTCCGTTTCCCGCACCACGCGCGGCAGGAAGCCCGCCTCCAGGCAGATCGCATCCATGGCGCCGCGCAAGTGGAAGCCCTTGCCCGAGGGATAGGCAATGAACGGCTCCTGCGCCAGATCCGCGACACGCAATTTGGCCTTGGCGGCCAATGGATGCGCGTCGGCCAGCGCAATGGAAAACTCGCTGAGCATGAACTCGTGCGACACGATGTGCTTGCCCTCCAGCGGCAGAAAACACAAGGCCGCGTCCAGCGTGCCGTCCAGCAGCTTCAGGCGCAGTTCACCCGTGGGCAGCGGCCCCTGGATATCCAGCGCGATATCGCTGTAATGGCGCCGGCAATCGCGCACCAGCCCCGGCAGGCGCACATGGCTGGCGCGTCCGGTATAGCCCAGCCGCAGGCTGCCGGTCTCGCCCCGGCCAGCCTTGCGGCAGGCCTCCACCGCGCCATCGAGCTGCCGGAACATGGGCTGAATGCTATCCAGGAACACGCGGCCCGCCACCGTCAGCGTCACCTTGCGCGTACTGCGGTCGAACAGCTTCACGCCCAGCTCGTCTTCAAGTTCGCGGATGCGCTGGCTCAAGGGCGGTTGGGCGATGTGCAGGCGCAAGGCGGCCCGAGTGAAATTCAGTTCCGTGGCAAGGACCACGAAGCTCTGCAGGTGGCGCAATTCCATGAGTGGTTCCAAGGCTGCTGGCTATTTATATCCACTAAATATAAATCATGCATCGATAATAAATTGGACGACTCAATCTCCACGTCCTAACCTGCCACGCATTCCATAACGACACAGCGTGGAGACAAGCATGGCTGATCTTTCGGGGCGCGTGGCCCTGGTAACCGGTTCGACCAGCGGCATCGGCCTGGCGGTAGCGCGGCGCCTGGCGCGCTCCGGCGCGACCTTGGTGCTCAACGGCCTGGCCGACGCCTCGGCGGCCGACGCCCTCTGCGCCGAATTCCGCGATACCTATGGCGTTCCGGTCCGTTTCCAGCCCTGCGACCTGCGCAAGCCAGCCCAGATCGAGGCCATGATGGCCGAGCTGAACCAGGCCTACGGCGCGCTGGACATCCTGGTCAACAACGCCGGCATCCAGCACGTCAGCCAGATCGAAGCCTTTCCGGTCGACAAGTGGGACGACATGATCGCGGTCAACCTGTCCGCCAGCTTCCACACCATACGCACCGCGTTGCCTGCCATGCGCGCACGCAACTGGGGCCGCATCGTCAACATGGCGTCCATCAGCGGCTTGCGCGGCCGCGCCGGCAAGACCGGCTACAACGCCACCAAGCATGGCCTGATCGGCCTGACCAAATCGGTAGCGCTGGAAACCGCGCAGACCGCCATCACCTGCAATGCCATCTGCCCCGGCTGGGTGCATACGCCGCTGGTGCAGAAGCAGATCGACGCGCTGGCCGAGCGCGAAGGCCTGGACAATGCCGCAGCCACCAACAAGCTGCTGGGCCTGCGCCAGCCTTCGGGCAAGTTCGTCACCCTGGAGCAGATCGCCGGGCTGTGCGAATTCTTCTGCTCGCCCGACGCCGACGAAGTCCGGGGCGTGGCCTGGGCCATGGACGGCGGCACCACCGCGGCCTGAAGCCGCAACGACGGCCTTAGTTGAATATGCGCGCAGGCCGGGCCACAGCGCGCAGCGATACCGATAACGCCCGCGAGGAGTACAAGATGCTGGACCACACCCACGCGCCCACCGCCCAGAGCTGGGTCGACAGCGCAGACGGCCATCCGGATTTTCCGGTGCAGAACCTGCCGATGGGCGTGTTCCGCCGCGATGGCGGCGCGCCACGAATCGGCGTCGCCATCGGCGAGCAGGTGCTGGATGTCCGGGCCGCCGTGGAACTGGGCCTGCTGGAAGGGCTGGACCCGGCCACGCGCCAGGCGCTGTCGGCGCGCAGGCTCAACGATTGGATGGCTTTGCCCGCCGCCACCCGCAAGGCCGTGCGGCACGCGCTGTTCGCCCTGCTGGACGCCGCAAACCCCGGCCGCGCGCGGCACGAGGTCCAGGGCGCGCGCCTGCTGCATCCCCAGGCGCAGTGCGAACTGCTGCTGCCCGCGGACGTGGGCGACTACACCGATTTCTATGCCGGCATCCATCACGCGAGCCATGTGGGCAAACTGTTCCGCCCCAACAACCCGCTGATGCCGAACTACAGGCATGTGCCCATCGCCTATCATGGCCGCGCATCCTCCATCTGCCCGTCCGACACGCCCGTGCGGCGGCCGCACGGCCAGGTCAGGACCGCCGCCGGCGTCGATACCCCGGCCTTCCGGCCCTCGGCGCAACTGGACTTCGAACTGGAGTTGGCGATCTGGATCGGTCCCGGCAACGCGCTCGGAGAACCGGTGCCGCTGGAACTCGCCGCTGGCCACGTGGCCGGCTACGGCTTGCTGAATGACTGGTCCGCGCGCGATATCCAGGCCTGGGAATACCAGCCGCTGGGCCCCTTCCAGGGCAAGAATTTCGCGTCGACGGTTTCGCCCTGGATCGTGACCAGCGAGGCGCTGGCCCCGTTCCGCCGCGCCGCAATGGCGCGCGGCGACGCCGATCCCGAACTGCTGCCCTACCTGCGCAACGCCGAGGACGCTGCCACGGGCGGGCTGGAGATCGCACTGCAAGCATGGCTGTCCACGCCGCTCATGCGCGAACGCGCGCAGGCGCCGCGGCAGTTGTCCGCATCCGACGCGCGCCACCTGTACTGGACGCCCGCGCAGATGGTCGCGCAGCACACGCTGGGCGGCTGCAACCTGCGCCCGGGCGACCTGCTGGGCTCGGGCACCATCTCCACGCCCGACGAGAGCGGCCACGGCAGCCTGCTCGAACTGACGCACGGCGGCACGCAACCCATTACCCTGCCCTCGGGCGAAACCCGGCTGTTCCTGGAGGCCGGAGACGAAATCACCCTGACGGCCCATTGCAGCCGCGAGGGTTTCCAGCGCATCGGCTTCGGCGCAAGCCGCGCGCGCATCACCGATTGACGTTCAATACCAGGCATCCCGCTAGACCTGGAGACGGCCGGCAAGCCGGCGGCACACAAAGGAGGAATGACATGAAGAAGATCCTGGCAGCAGGCATGATGGTCCTGGCAAGCGCAGGCAGCGCCCCCGCGCTGGCGCAGGACTTTCCCAACCATCCGATCCGCCTGATCATCCCGTACTCCGCCGGCGGCGTCACCGACGTGGTCGGCCGCGCCCTGGCCGAGCAGTCCGGCAAGCGCCTGGGCCAGACCGTGGTGGTCGAGAACAAGACCGGCGCCAACGGCACGCTGGGCGCGACCCAGATGCTCAACACCGCACCCGACGGCTATACCGTCACCATGGTGCCCATCGGCATCTTCCGCATGCCGCACATCACCGGCACGCGCTACGACCCGGTCAAGGACCTGACCTACATCTCGATGATCGCCGGCTACAACTATTACGTAGCGGTCGCCGCGGACTCGCCCTGGAAGACGCTGGACGACCTGGTCGCCTACGCCAAGTCCAAGCCCGACACGATCTCCTACGGCACGCCGGGCGCCTACAGCAGCCAGCACATCGCCATGGTGCAACTGGGCGAAGCCGCCCAGGCCAAATGGACCCACGTGCCGTACAAGGGCGACGCCGACGCGCTGACCGCCATGCTGGGCGGCCACATCCAGGTGCTGGTCGGCGCCAGCACCATCCTGCCCTACGTAGCCTCGGGCAAGGTCCGCATCCTCGCGTCGCTGGGCGACAAGCGCTCCCCCGACCTGCCGGACGTCCCCACCCTGAAGGAAGCCGGCTATCCCGTGGTGCACACCTCGCCCTTCGGCATCGCCGGCCCCAAGGACATGGACCCGGCCGTGATCGCCAAGCTCGACGGCGCCTTCCGCGACACGCTCAAGGATGAAGCCTTCCTGGCCCTGTTGCGCCAGTCTGGTGTGTCGCCGCAGTACATGGATACGGCTGCCTACACCAAGGCCGCCCACGCCAGCGCGGAGACGGAGCGCGAGGTAATCAAGAAGTTGGGGAATATCATGAACAAGTGAGGCACGCGGCACTGGGACGGTGGACGCCGTCCCAGTCATCGGGAGCATTTGGAGGCTTTGGCCACGTCGGTCACCGAGACAAGCGCAATATCCGTACTCCAACTGCCATCCCAGGGGCGCACAAAGTAAATGCCCGGAATCGCCATGGGAACACGCAATGGCACGCTCTGCGGGCCTTGCCCATACTGTTTGAGGCCCTTCAACACATCAGCCTTTTCCTTCCAGGTGAAGACCGTACAGCCTCTTCCGCCCGTCGCGGAACTCTGCATGACGTAACCAACTAGAAAATGGTTCAACGGCGGCAACATGCACACGGTGAACATAACAAAGCCGGCAGTTCCCATTGCGCGCATCAGCACACCAGGTCCTTGGATAAGATCGCGCACGATCCACGCAAATGCCGCCTGCACCAAGGCCAGCAGCACCATCACAAGCAGCAACAAAAAGAAAAACTTCGGGGTAGCGCTACTGAAAAAGCGAGTTTCCAAGATGGCGCTCAGACTCACCACGACAACCATCTGGGCAAATCCGCAGGAAAGAATGACGCCCCATCGCTTCTGCACGTGTTGACGCCATGTATCCGGCACGGTCCTACTGACCACCACCACTACGCTCCCCATGAAGAGCAGCGTCGCCAAAGGGAGCAAGACAAAATAGCCCATCGGGTTGGACTGCCAACCGTCCCATTGCAAGATAAGCACGACGAGAACCGAGGGAGTGACGAGCCCAAATGTCCACCATGCCAGCAATCGCATCCTTGCCGCGCGCTGACGCTCCTTGGCATCGCCCGCCTGCCGGAGAACCTCATCCAGCAAACTTTGCGAAAACTCCTTGTGGCGGCCGACCATGACAGCGGTAGGCAGCATAATAGAGCCGCCCAGGGACACGACCGCAATCACGACCAAAATGAACAACATCGGCAGGCTGGTAATGATCTCCTGTGATGCGATGCCCAGCGGAATTGCCTCTTGCACCAAATAGCTGTGCATGGCGACGACTGATAGCACCAAGCCTGTGAGACCAAGCAACGCCCAGTGATCGCGGAGAAAACCGGCCGCGGCACGAAACTCTTCGCGCCAGTCGATACTCTTTGAACTAAGGCTTTCGCCGGTGGGAACGGCGTCTGGAATCTTGAGCGCGGAGGCTTTCTGGGTAGACACGGCTTGGTTCTCCATTAGATTTTTGAGGTGGCACAGGAAACCTCTTTGCTTCCCTGAGCAATATTATTCTTCACCGACTACCAACCCGGCTCTCCTCATCGCCAAGACTGCAACGCGCCCCCCATCCATCACAGCTAAAAGACAAAGATGAAAACGCATATGTATCGATGGACACGCAAGAAACAGGACAGGTTGAAGAGAGCGACCGATCGCCGGTTCCAAGGGCTTTGGATGGGTGACGCGCCTGAATTGCTAACTCGAGAGAGGCTTCTTGCGGGAGACGTACTATTCTGCGGCCAATCCAAACAGGACAAGCGTACCGAACTGATCCAGAAGACCACTGACGGTGTTTACGTTCACTGCGGAGTCTATATAGGCAACGGCAGCGTAGTGGATGCCCGAAGCAACGGGATGCGCGAAACCTCACTGGAGCAGTTTGTCGCCGATTACAGCTATATAGCCGTCACACGCAGCCACGGCGCGCACGAGGAGCGGTCGAAAAAGATCGTCCAGTTCGCCCGCCGCTGCGTTGAATACCGGCTTAGATACAACCTCTTGGGAGCCATCCTGGTCCCCTTGCGCGAATATCTAAATCTACGCAAGCATTATTTCTTCTATTGGAAACAAGATAAGCGCAGGCCTCGGAAGCCGACGTGGGCGAGCACCATCCGTAAAGGCTATTTCTGCTCCGAGTTCGTTGTCCAGTGCTATGTGGAGTGTGGTTATGTCGACGAGGAACAGACCTATTACCACCGGGGCAATTGGTCGCCTACAGGGCTGGCTGAAGAAAACCTATTTGAATTCCTGGGTTTCATGGCCACCGGCGGATTGGCTGCAGTCAGTCCGGACGACCCTTACCTTGCAGGGAATGCTTGGGTCCTGACGCCAGAAGGCCAGCACAGCCTTAAGCAACATAGACAGGACATGAAGGCCGAAATGGAAGCATTGCTACGTCGGATACCAAGAAAAGAGGAATAGCGTTCCGGGCGCAGGCAGCCGCCGCCTGTCCCGTCGGTTCTGCGTGGGTGCGCAGTGTCACGAGGAAACCGAGAAGAAATCCGACACTCTGGTTTCTCATCCGCCTCACGCGCCCGATACAATCACGGGCATGAATTCCGCAACGCAAAACACCGCCGCCGACGCCCACCCGGGCCATACCCCCATGATGCAGCAGTACCTCCGCCTGAAAGCGGAGGCCGGTCCCTTGCTGCTCTTCTACCGCATGGGGGACTTCTATGAAATGTTCTACGAAGACGCGGAGCGCGGCGCGCGTCTGCTGAACCTGACGCTGACCAAGCGCGGCTCTTCCAACGGCACGCCGATCCCGATGGCCGGGCTGCCAGTGCATGCCATGGAGCAGTACCTGGCGCGGCTGGTCGCCATGGGCGAGTCCATCGCCATCTGCGAGCAGATCGGCGATCCGGCGACCTCCAAGGGTCCGGTCGAGCGCCGCATCGTGCGCATCGTCACGCCCGGCACGCTGACCGACGACGCGCTGCTGCCGGCCAAGGCGGACCGCGCGCTGGCCGCCGTGTTCGTGGGCGGCACCGCGCGCGCGCCGCGCGCCGGGCTGGCCTGGCTGAACCTGGCCAGCGGCGAATTCCGCGTGACCGAATGCGCGCCGGCGCAGCTGGAATCCGAGCTGCACCGCATTGCGCCGGCCGAGATCGTCTGCGCCGACAGCGCAGAGTTCGACTTCCCCTTCGAAGGCGCGCGGGCCCGCGTGCCCGACTGGCACTTCGAAGCCGACAGCGCCCGCGCCCATCTGCTGGCGCACTTCAAGACCGATACGCTGGCGGGCTTCGACATCGAAGACATGCCGGCCGGCATTTGCGCCGCGGGCGCGCTGCTGCGCTACGCGGCACGCACCCAGTCGCAGGCCCTGGCCCACGTGCAGAGCCTGTCGGCGGAACGCCCCGGGCAGTACGTGCTGCTGGATCCGGTCACGCGCCGCAACCTGGAGCTGACGCAGACGCTGTCGGGCGAAGATTCGCCGACGCTGTTCTCGCTGCTGGACGGCTGCCGCACGCCCATGGGCAGCCGGCTGCTGCGCCGCTGGCTGCACCATCCGCTACGCGAGAACGAACAGGCGCTGGCGCGCCAGCAAGCCATCTCGGCGCTGCTGGCGGGCCGCATGGACATGGAACAGACCTTCGGCGCGGCCGGCTTCGGTTCGGCCGGGCTGCTGGAGTCCTTGCGCAGCGCATTGAACGCCTTCCCGGACATCGAACGCATCGCCGCCCGCCTGGCATTGCGTTCGGTGCGCCCGCGCGAACTGGCCAGCCTGCGGGACGCGCTGCAGGCCCTGCCGGCGCTGCGCGACCAGGTCGAGCCGATGGCGGATTCGCCGCGGCTGGGCGAACTGGTCTCGCACCTGTCGGTGGACCCGGCCCTGGCCGCCCTGCTGGTGCGCGCCATTGCCGCCGAACCCGCTGTCGCCATCCGCGACGGCGGCGTGCTGGCGGCGGGCTTCGACGCTGAACTGGACGAACTGCGCGGCCTCGCGGCCGACGGCGGCGACTTCCTGGTGCAGCTGGAAGCCCGCGAACGCGAACGCACCGGCATCAGCAACCTGCGCGTGGAGTTCAACCGCGTGCATGGCTTCTACATCGAAGTCACCAAGGGCCAGACCGCCAAGGTGCCGGAGGATTACCGCCGCCGCCAGACGCTGAAGAACGCCGAACGCTACATCACGCCTGAACTCAAGACCTGGGAAGACAAGGTGCTGTCCGCCCAGGACCGTTCGCTGGCTCGGGAAAAATGGTTGTTCGAGCAATTGCTCGATGTGCTGGCCGAACACGTGCGGCCGCTGTCGGACTGCGCCGCCGCGTTGGCCGAACTGGACGCGCTGGCCGCGCTGGCCGATCACGCGCGCCGCCACGACTGGATCGCGCCCGAACTGTCTGAGCAGGCCGACATCGACATCGATGCCGGCCGCCACCCGGTGGTGGAACACGCCATCGAGCGCTTCACGCCCAACGGCTGCCGGTTGGAGCCGGCGCGTCGGATGCTGCTGATCACCGGTCCGAACATGGGCGGTAAATCGACCTATATGCGGCAGGTGGCGCTGATCGTGCTGCTGGCGCGCATCGGCAGTTTCGTGCCCGCTTCGCGCGCCCGCATCGGCAAGATCGACCGCATCTTCACCCGTATCGGAGCGGCCGACGATCTGGCGGGCGGCCGCTCGACCTTCATGATGGAAATGACCGAGGCGGCCGCCATCCTGTCGGCCAGCACGCCCAACAGCCTGGTGCTGATGGACGAAATCGGCCGCGGTACGTCCACCTATGACGGCCTGGCGCTGGCCTGGGCCATCGCCTGCCGCCTGCTTGCCCACAACCGCGCGCTGACGCTGTTCGCCACCCACTATTTCGAGCTGACCCGCCTCCCCGCGGAACAGCCGGCCTCGGCCAACGTGCACCTGGCCGCGGCGGAATCGGCCGGCGGCATCGTGTTCCTGCACGAAGTGCGCGAAGGCCCCGCCAGCCGCAGCTACGGGATCCAGGTGGCGCAGCGCGCGGGCGTGCCCGCCGCCGTGATCCGCCAAGCCTCGCGCGAACTGGAACGCCTGGAGGCGCAAGGCGCCCCCACGCCGCAGCTCGGCCTGTTCGCGGCCGCGGCTGACGCCGACGCCCAGGCCTATGCGGAAGCCGACCGTTCCGACGACCTCGAGGCCCTGGACGCCCTGCGCGAGGAACTCGCCGCCATCGACCCCGACAGCCTGACCCCGCGCGAAGCGCTGGACGCCCTCTACCGCCTGAAGAAGCACCTGCAATGAACCTCGACCATCCCTTGGCCCTGCTGGGCAACCAGAGCCCCAACGACTTCATGCGCCGCTACTGGCAGCGCAAGCCTCTCTTGATCCGCCAGGCCATTCCCGGCTTCAAGCCGCCGGTCACGATCGCCGCCATCAAGAAGCTGGCGCGCCGCGACGATGTGGAATCGCGCCTGATCTGGCGCGAGAACGGCGAATGGCAGATGGAGAACGGCCCCTTCGCGCGCCTGCCCAAGGACAATGAAGGCGACTGGACCTTGCTGGTGCAAAGCGTGGACCTGCACAGCGATGCCGCGTCCGAACTGATGCAGTTGTTCCGCTTCATCCCCGATGCGCGCCTGGACGACGTGATGATCAGCATCGCCAGCCATGGCGGCGGCGTGGGTCCGCATTTCGACAGCTACGACGTGTTCCTGCTGCAAGCGGCGGGCGAGCGTGAATGGCGCTATGGCCGCCAGAAGGACCTGTCGCTGGAACCGGGCCTGCCGCTGAAGATCCTGAGCCGTTTCGAGCCCGAAGAGACGGCCGTGCTGACGCCTGGCGACATGCTCTACCTGCCGCCGCAGGCGGCCCACGACGGCGTCGCCGTGGGCGACGGCTGCATGACGATTTCCATCGGTTTTCGCGCACCCACGCAGGCGACGCTGGCGCGCGGGCTGCTCGAAGCGGCCGCGGATCAGGTCATGGCGCGCGTCGGCCTCTTGGGCGGCCCCTATGGCGAGCCCGCCCTGCCCGGCCCGAAGCTGTCGGCCGTCTATCGCGATCCCGGCCAGCCCGCGGTCGACACCCCCGCCGCGCTGCCGGACGCGCTGGTGGCCGCCACGCTGGAAACCGTGGAAAAGCTGCGCTTCGACGATGCGCTGGCCTCGCGCTTCCTGGGCTGCTGGCTGACCGAGCCCAGCAATCTCAGCGTGTTCGACGCGCCCGAAGGCATGGACGTGGATCTGGAAGAAGACTGGCCCACCGCAGGCCGGCTGGTGCTGGACCGCCGCAGCCGCATGCTCTATCGCGGCAAGCAGCTCTTCATCAATGGCGAAACCGCCATGGTGCCCGCCGACGCCGCCCTGCGCACGCTGGCGGATGCGCGCAGCCTGGATTGCTCAGACCCATCCTGCGCTCGGTTGAGCGACGAAGCCCGCTCCTGCCTGGCGGATTGGCTGGATTCCGGCTGGATCCGCTACGTCGCGGCGTAGCATCCCGACACGGCCCCGTATCAGTCCTGTACAGAAGGAAATCAGGTCTGATACGCGGGACACATCAAGAAAGAGATAACACGAAGCTGAAAGGTTTGTTGCCGTTAGGATGCGACCTTTTTAACTTTCATACGCGTTGCGCCCGCGTGTTCCTGTAGCCTGACCTCTGGTTTCCCCTAATGGGGTTTCAAGAGTCGTCATCTACAGGAGTCTAAAAATGATGAGCAAAACCTTGATTATTGCCTCGGTGCTGGCCGTCGCGCTGAGCGCCTGCAACAAGAAGGAAGATGCCCCGGCGCCCGCGACCAACCCCGCTCCGGGCGCAAGCACGCCTGCCCCCACCACGACGCCCCCGGCCACTTCGCCGGCTCCGGCGCCTACGCCCAACACCACGCCGGGTGGCGGTTCGACCACCCCGGGCGGCTCGACCACCCCCGCGTCCTAATAAAAACTCAGCGACGAACCCCCGCTCTGAGGACGCAAGAAAAAGCCCTGGCTGCTGCAGCCGGGGCTTTTTTGCGTCCAGAGGGCATATGCGCAAGGCGCAGCAACCGCAAGCCTTCGCGGCGGGAAGCTCGCCCTTCCTGCCGGCTCGCAAGATCTTCAAAGCGCCCAACAAAAAAAGAGGCCCCCGCAGGGGCCTCTCTTGCGCGGTGCTGCGCGTGAGCGCAGAACCGTCTGGTCTTACATCTTGTCCTTCAGCACGCTCAGCAGACGCTGGGCGGTGGCGCTGTTGTCGCGCGCGCCATTGGCATCCAGCACGGTCACCACGGTCTGGTCGCCGTTGGCAGCCAGGTGGATACGGTACTGCGGCGCCTCGGCCTTCTTGTCGCCCGAGAACATGCGGCTGAAGAAGCCCGGCTGGTCGATCTTCTCGCCCGTGTCGGTATCGACATAGCGGACGAAGTAGTCGCCAGCGGAGCGATCGCGGTCGTCCACGGCGAAGCCGCCGCCGTCCAGCGCCACGCCAACACGGCGCCATGCGCGGTCGAACGATTCGCTGACGAGCAGCGAGGCGCCCTGTGCGCGGACGTCCTGCTGCACGGCAGGCTTCTGCGGCGCGGCCTCGGCCTGCTGCACCAGCTTGCGGGCGTTGTCGACGTCGGAACCCAGGTAGACCATCATGCGGGCCAGCATGGCGGCGTTCAGGCCCGGATCTTCCTTGCCGTTCTGCCACTGCACCTGCATGCCGTCGCTGCCCACGCGCTTTTCAAGCATCTGGCGGTGGCTGACATAGACCTCGGTATGGCCATTGACGCGTTCGACACGGGTACGGAATTTCTCGCGTTCGCCGCTGTCCCAGGCCGATTCGAGAATCATGCCCAGCGCCTGACGCAGCCAGCTTTCGGGAATCTTGGCCCGGTTTTCAGCCCAGTCGGTTTCGATCAAGCCAGCGCCAGGATTGTTGCTGGCGACGGTAAAGCCGTTTTCGGTCCAGAAGTCCACCAGTCGCGGGAACACGTCTTCCGGCGGACGGTCCACCACCAGCCAACGCAGGTCGCCGTCGCGCTCGACGCGCATGTCCTGGCGGCCGGGCAACACGTTGCTCGTCTTGGGCTGGGTGGCTTGCGCCTGGCCCTGCTGCTGGAACTGCGAATAGGTGGTCGAGCCCGAAGCCGGCGCGCGATAGCGCGGATCGCTGTTGGCCTGGGTCAGGTCGGGCGGGATGCTGAGGGGCTCTCCACGCTGGGTGACTGCGCTCTTGTAATTGACGGACTCTTCATTGCCCAGGAATTGATTGACCTCGCTGCAGCCGGCCAACAACACCAGAGACATCAATGCCGACAAACCGGCATGACGTTTGTTCATACGTATCCTCACGATATTTAGAGCAGGCCCGTTTCCTGGAGCGCGGCACGCACGGTTGCGTGGTGCTGCGATCCCAGTTCAACCAGCGGCAGCCGGTAACCCAGTGCGCTGCGGCCCATTTCGGCCAACGCCCACTTCACGGGGATGGGGTTGGCTTCAACGAACAAAGCCTTGTTCAGACGCGCCAGGTGCGCGTTAAGTTCACGCACCTTGGGCACATTGCCGGCCAGGGCGGCGGCACAGAGCTCGCGCATGAGCTTGGGCGCCACGTTGGCCGTAACGGAAATATTGCCGCGCGCACCCAGCAGGATCAGGGCGGCGGCGGTGGGGTCATCGCCGCTGAAGACCTGGAAGCTGGCCGGCGCTTCGCGCAGCAGCAGGCCGCCGCGGGCGATGTCGCCCGTGGCGTCCTTGATGCCGATGATGCCCGGCACCTGCGCCAGGCGCAGGACCGTTTCGTTGCTCATGTCGGCAACGGTACGGCCCGGCACGTTATACAGGATGGTGGGCAGATCGACGGCTTCCGCGATGGTGCGGAAGTGACGGTACAAACCCTCTTGCGAGGGCTTGTTGTAATAGGGAACGACCGACAGGCCGGCCTGCGCACCCACGGCCTTGGCGTGGCGCGTCAGGTGGATGGCTTCGTCGGTGGAGTTGGCGCCCACGCCGGCGATGACCGGAATGCGGCCCGCAGCGTGTTCGACCGCGACGCGGATCAGCTCCGCATGTTCTTCCATGGAGACCGTGGGCGACTCCCCGGTGGTGCCGACCACCACCAGTGCGTCGGTTCCTTCCTGGATATGCCAGTCGATCAGCGACCGGTAGGCCGCGTAGTCCAGACTGCCGTCGGGCTGCATGGGAGTGACCAGAGCCACCATGCTGCCTTGGAAATTAACGCCTGCGGCGGTTGCAGGGGATGCCATAAATGTAGGGCTCCAAAACCCCGCGGCGGGATGCCCCGGGGCCAGAATCAATGAAACCGATGAGTTTAACGGATATTGGCTGAAATCCTACAGAAACCACTGGACGATGGTCGTCCCCAGAGAGAGTACCGGCCGCATCAATAGCCAGAGCACATCCGTCACCAGCAGGATGACGACGATCACCAGGCCATAAGGCTCGATTTTCGAGTATTGCCAGGCCAGGCGATTGGGCAGCAGGCTGAAAAGGATGCGTCCCCCGTCCAGCGGCAGGATGGGCAGCAGATTCAGGGCCATGAGCACGAGGTTGACGTTCACGCCGGCCACGGCCATCTCGAACCAGAACGATTCCTGCAGGCCGGACTCCAGGAAGATGCGCAGCGAAAACGCCCACAGGACCGCCATGAACAGGTTGGCGGCAGGCCCCGCCAGCGCCACCCACAGCATGTCCTGCTTGGGCCGGCGCAAGCGGCCGAAATCCACCGGCACAGGCTTGGCCCAGCCGAACAGCATGCCCGGACTACCCAAAAGCTTGGAGGCCAGCAGGATCGCCACCGGCACCAGCAGCGTGCCGACGGGATCGATATGCCGCGCAGGGTTCAGGCTGATGCGTCCGGCCTGATAGGCCGTGGGATCGCCGAACATCCGCGCGACGTAGCCGTGCGCGGCTTCGTGCAAGGTGATGGCGAAGATGACCGGTATCGCGTAGACCGCAATGGTTTGGATGATGTCATTCATGGCGAACCGGATTGTAGATGAGCCGCGCGCCGGCGCATGCCGGCGTGCAGGTCGGCGCGGCGGGCGCGCTAGGCAAGACCGAGGGTGGCAGGATCGCCGCGTCCGACACGCACGACCACAGGCTCGTCGCCGGTGAGGTCTATCACGGTGGTGGGCGATTGCGGGCAAGCGCCCGCGTCGATGATGGCCGCCAGGGAGTGTTCGTAGCGTTCGCGGATTTCTTCCGCGTCGTTCAACGCTTCGGTCTCGTCCTTGGGGATGAGCGTGGTGGACAGCAAGGGCGCCCCCACCTGCTCCAGCAGGCCCAGCATGACGGGATGGTCCGGCACACGGATGCCGATGGTCTTGCGCGACGGATGCGACACGCGCCGCGGCACTTCCTTGGTCGCTTCGAGGATGAAGGTCCAGGGTCCCGGCGTCGCGGCCTTCAGCAACCGGTACTGGCGGTTGTCGACGCGCGCGAAGTGGCCGATTTCAGCCAGGTCGCGGCACAGCAGCGTGAGATGATGGCGTTCATCCAGGCCACGCAGGCGGCGCAGTCCGTCAGCGGCGTTCTTGTCGTCCAGCCGCGCGACCACGGCATAGCTCGAATCGGTAGGCACTGCGACCAGCCCGCCATCGGCCAGCCATTGGGCCGCCTGCTTCAGCAGGCGCGGTTGCGGATTCGCGGGATGAATATCGAAATACAAGGCCATGGGTTTATCCTAACACTCTTGAAGGCCGCTCAGTACAGAGCGGCGATGCAAAATGGCGGGAACGCCGACCCGCCCGGAGAAACAGTATGCGCCTTGATGACTCGCGCGAAAGCGACAATGTGGAAGACCGCCGTTCCAGCGGCCCACGCATCGGCGGCCGCGGCACCATCGGCATAGGCACGATCGTGCTGGCCCTGGTCGCCATGTATTTCGGCGTGGACCCCAGCGTGGTCCTGCAGATGGCCGAAGGCCCGCCCGTGCAGCAACAGCAGGGGCCCGCCACGCGTCCGCCCGCCAACGACAAACAGGCAGTGTTCGTCTCCAAGGTCCTGGGCGAAACCGAAGACACCTGGAGCGCCATTTTCCAGAAGGACCTGAACCGCCAATACGTGGCGCCCAAGCTGGTGCTGTTCCGCGGCGCCACGCCCACGGCCTGCGGCACCGGACAGTCGGCCATGGGGCCGTTCTACTGCCCGGGCGACAGCAAGGTGTACATCGACCTGGCGTTCTTCGACGAATTGCAGAACCGCTTCAAGGCGCCGGGCGATTTCGCCCAAGCCTATGTCATCGCGCATGAAGTCGGCCACCACGTCCAGCATCTGCTGGGCATCTCCGACCAGGTGGACAACCTGCGCCGCCGCAATCCTGCGCAGGCCAATGCATTGTCGGTGCGCATGGAACTGCAGGCCGACTGCTTCGCCGGCTTGTGGGCGCAGCGCGCCAACGCGGCCCGCAACATCCTGGAAAGCGGCGACGTGGAAGAGGCCCTGACCGCCGCCACCGCGATCGGCGACGACCGCCTGCAGAAGCAGAGCCAGGGCTATGTGGTGCCCGATTCCTTCACCCATGGCTCCTCGGCCCAGCGCGTGCGCTGGTTCAAGCGCGGTCTGGAGAGCGGCAGCATCAAGCAGTGCGACACGTTCGGCGCCAGCTCGCTATAGCCGCGACGCGCCGCCCTTGGGCTGTACATCCATACAGCAAAAAGGGCGGCGCAGTCTTCATCTTGTAAGATTACGCCCCCTCGCAGTGTTGCGCGTGCGCCCGCCGCCGCGCGGCGCTTGCCAGGCGCGCTGCCCGGCGCGCGCATTTCCAAGACCCTAGATCAGTTCCATGGCCAACAAGTTCGAACCGCTAATCACCGTTGATGAGGTGCAAGAGATTCTTGCCGAACCCAAGGAAACCGTAAAACCGATCGCCTGGGTGCCCAAGCCCGCCGCCAGCAATCTCCAATGGATGGAATTCGCCTGTGCCTGCCGGGTCAAGGGCGAAGTGCGCGAAGACGTGATCTTCCGCGCCACCTATCGCGGCGCGCGCACGGCCGTGCACGGCCAGGCCACGATTTTCCTGGCCGAAGCGTTCTGCGCCAGCCTCTTCGTAGGCCCGCACCGCGTGTTCGGCGTGGACACCGACGACTCCTTCCACACCAGCCTGGTGGGCGAAGGCCGGCCTCAGTACCGCAAGCCGCTTGCGGACCGCAGCCATGAACACATCTGGGTGGATGATGGCGAAGGTTATGCCGAGCCCATCGTGCCCGCCCTGCAGAATATCGGCGCGCTGATGCAGTACTTCCTGCCGCGGGCGAACCTGACGCTCACCGGCGGATTCGCGCATCCCCTCAAAGGCCGCCAAATCGAACTGATCCTATGAGCACTTTCCTGGAAGCCTCCGGCTGGACCGTCCTGCCGGCGGGCGAGCACGCCATCCGCGCCATATCGCCCATGACACTGGGCCTGGACGGGCAGCACGCGGCCTTCTTCATCGCGCATCCCGACGAGTCCACGTTCTACCTGACCGACGCCTGTGAGACCGCGATGCACGCGTCCAGCTACGGCATCGACCTGGCGGCCAAGCGCATCGACATCCTGAATGAAACCCCGGGCGTCAGCCTGGCGCACTTCGACCGCGACGGCGCCATCGTCGCCAGCGGTCCCAACGAGCAGCTGCAGGAAGCGCTGTGGGACGCGGTCAAGCTGGCGATGGCGCTGTCGTTCCAGTGCGCCAAATGGATGCCGAAGTTCAGCCAGTTGCGCTTTCGCGCCCAGGTCGGGCGGGCGCTGGCGGCGGGCGTGGGCGTGAACCGCATGGTCAAGGGCGCGCGCGCCAAGGGCAGCAGCGGCCACACGGCCGATTTCGCCTTCGCGGTACGCGCCGCCAGCAGCACCGCGTTGACGTACATCGAACCGATCGCCCTGAAGGCCGGCAAGAAAATGGACTGGACGCAGGTCTACCAGACCCACGGCAAGATGTCGGACGTGAAAATGGCGGACGCGCGCAACTCGCGCATGGTCATCCTGGAGGACGGCGCCTCGGCCGAGGAATTCAAGAAGGCCGTGACCATCCTGGAACAGTCCGCGACCGTGCAGACGCTGGCCAAGACGCGCGATTGGCGGGAAGTCTTTTCCGGCTAGGACGGCGTCAGGCTGGCAGGTTGGTCAGGCCGTCGACGATTTCGCGGCCGTGCAGGATCGCTGCATGCACCGCTTCACGCGGACTGTAGACAAAACCACCCTCGGCAAAACGCGGAACCGGATATTCGTCGCCGCCTTCGAGCACGGCGCCTGCCTGGACCACCATCACCGACGCTATGAATACGGGGCCGCTGGATTGCGCCTGAACCTCGGCGTCTGCGCCCCGGGACACTTTGGCCGTCAGCCGGTATCCCTTGTAGATCAAGTTGTTCTGATGCACTTCGGATGCCCTCTTTGTGCGATCCAGCATACCCCGCTTGACTATGACAGTTCGGATATGTTTTGTAACGATGGCAGAAAATAGAAACACTGTTGCATCGCGATAGGTACGTCCCCGTTTCCCAGGAACGCTACGCGCGGCCCATCCGCGCGCCGCATGTCCAGGGTTGACGCGGCTTGCGGCGCAACGCGGGGCGCTGCCGCAACCCGTCCCCACCCGGGTTCACGGGGATTTCCCTAGATCTGTTGCATATGCACACCTTATTGCAGGCTCATGCGGCGACATTCCGGTCCCGGCGCGCAGCGCTCGCGGCGGGCTGCTCATCCGCTGGCCCGAAGAAGGCGGGAAACTGCTTTTCGCCCTTCTTCGTCACGCTCAACGCGCGCGAATCCAAGTCCTTGCTGATCCAGTCGCGGCGCGTCAGCGCCTCCAGCAGCGCCGCGCCCAAGGCGCCGCCCAGATGCGAGCGACGCTCGCTCCAGTCCAGGCAGGAGCAGGCGAAACGCCGCCGGCGTTGGCGCGCCTGCATCACGTCCACGCCTATCTGCGCCAGGGCCGCCTCGCCCAAAGGCGTCAGCAGGTAATCGCGCCCGTCCGCCGTCAGCCATTGGCGCGACAGCATCGCGTCATGGATGCGTACGGCCAGGGTGCCCGCCATGTGGTCATAACAGGTACGCGCCTCGCGCAGCGCCGAGGGCGTGCTGGGTTTGAACGGCACGCGCTCCGCGCCGGCCACCACCAGCAAGGCCTCCAGCGCATGTCCAACCTCGCCATTGGCCAGGCGGTAGTAGCGGTGCTTGCCCTGCACGGCCATTTCCACCAGCCCTTGTTCCCGCAGTCGCAGGAAATGGCTGCTGGCGGTGGAGGCGCCGATGTCGGCGGCGGCCGCCAGTTCGGTCGCGGTGCGGGCGCGGCCGTCCAGCAGCACGCACAGCATGCGCGCCCGGGCCGGATCGGCGATGGCGCCAGCCACGGCGGAAAGATTGATGTCGGCGAACTCGGATTCCATGATTCGTCACAGACCAAAGTGTTGTGTGCAGAGTCAAGCATACTGCGACTCAACGCAACAAGACAGCGGCCGGCCTGCCCGGACACCCATGCGCGCATCCCGGAAATTCTTTGGCTGGACAGTGCTTTACGCCACCTTCGTGCTGGCGATCTTCGGCTGGGGCGTCGGCTTCTACGGCCCGCCCGTGTTCCTGCATGCCGTGACGCAGCGTACCGGGTGGGGCGTGGCCCTGGTATCCGGCGCCGTCACGCTGCACTTTCTTTGCGGCACCCTGGTGGTCGCCAACCTGCCGCGGCTGTACCGGCGTTGCGGGGTGCCGGCGGTCACGCTGGGCGGCGCCGTGCTGCTCGCGTTCGGCGTGAGCGGCTGGGCCGCGGCCGCACAGCCCTGGCAGCTCTATGCGGCGGCGCTGCTCTCGGGCATGGGCTGGGTGACGCTGGGTGCCGCCGCCGTCAATGCGCTGATCTCACCCTGGTTCGTCCGCCGCCGCCCCGCCGCGCTGGGCATGGCCTACAACGGCGCCAGCGTCGGCGGCATCGTCTTTTCGCCCTTATGGGTTTACCTGATCGGCCAGGCAGGATTTGCCCAGGCGGCCTTGTGGGTAGGCACGGCGATGGTGGCCGTGATCGCCGTGCTGTCGCGCAAGGTGTTTGCCCTGACGCCGCAACAGCTGGGCCAGGAGCCTGATGGCGCTTGCGCTGCAGCGCAAGCGCCGGCGGCCACGGCAGGCATCGCCTCGCCCGCGCCGCTGGCGGGCCTGTGGCGCAACCGCGCCTTTCTCACCCTGGCCGCCGGCATGGCGCTGGGCCTGTTCGCCCAGATCGGCCTGATCGCGCATCTGCTGTCCCTGCTGGCGCCGCTGCTGGGCGCACAGACCGCAGGCCTGGCAATGGGCCTGGCTACGGCCGCGGCCATCGGCGGGCGCACGCTCGTCGGTTGGCTGATGCCTGCCGGCACCGACCGGCGCAAAGTGGCCTGCCTGGCCTACGCCATCCAGATCGCCGGTTCATTGGTTCTGATGCTGGCCGCAGAGCACGCCTGGGCCATCTGGCTGGGCGTACTGCTGTTCGGATCAGGCATAGGGAACGCGACCTCGCTGCCGCCATTGATCGCGCAGACTGAGTTCGCCCGCGAAGACACGCAACGCGTGGTCCCGCTGATTGTCGCCATGTCGCAAGGCGCCTACGCCTTCGCGCCCGCGTCGTTCGGCATGCTGCGGGCATGGTCCGAACAGGCCGGGCAGCCACTGCTCTGGTTCCTGGCGGCGGCGGCCAGCCTGCAGGCCGCCGCCATCGCCTGTTTCGCGCTGGGGCGCGTTACTCCAGCCCGCCGCGGCGGGCAACCAGCCCAGCCATGACGGCATCGCCGTTTTCGCCGGCCAGGCCTTCGGCCACGCCGCGCCTATCGGCAACCGTTCGGTTCTGGCTGACCTTCCATTTGCCTTCGATGCGCGCAATGGGAATCTCCACGCCGACGATGGCGCGCATCTGGGCCGCGATGAAATCCGCCGGCGCGTCGGCCACGCGCCAAGGCTGCGCGCGCGCTTTCTCCTGGCTGGCGGTCAGCGCATCCAACTGGGCGCGCAGCCAGGCCGGATCATCCTGAATCACCGGCGCGCCCCAGACGTGCACGGCAACGAAGTTCCAGGTAGGCACGACCTTGTGCGTCTCGGCCTTGGTCGGGTACCACGACGGCGTGACGTAAGCCTGCGGCCCGTGGAATACGACCAAGCATTCGCGGCCCGAAGCAAGGTCGGCAAGCTGCGGGTTGGCGCGGGCCACATGCAGGCGCAATAAGCCCTGCGGTCCTTCCGGATACAGCAGACAGGGAATGTGGTTCGCCATCAGCCCGCCCTCCCCGCTGGTCGTGAGCACGCCCAGCGGATGGGCGCGGATGAAATCGTGCTGGACTTCGAGCGAGTCTTCGCGAAAGGCGGACGGCAGGTACATGGCGGGTTCGGCGGTAGCGGCTGAAAACCACAACATACCGCCATCGTGGCTCCATTTCCAGGACCAGCTCAGGTTCTTTTCATGGAGCCAGCGGTCAGGCTGGCAAGCGCTTTTCCAGCAGGATGGTGGTGAAGCCGCTGTCCCATTCCTCGTCAGGATAGGTATCGATCTCGGCATAGCCGTGCTTGCCGTAGAACTGGCGGCTGCGCATATTGAAGGAATCCGTCTCCAGCCGCGCCTGAGCAAATCCCGCAGCGCGGATGGCCGTTTCCATCCAGGCCAGCAATGCGCCGCCGACACCCTGCCCTTGCCTTGCGGGATGCACATGCAAGGCCCAGATGAAGTCGTTTTCCCAATCCGCCATGCCCGCCAGCACGCCGTCGATTTCGCACACCATGAAAAGGCTGCCCCTGGCGCTCACATACTGGCCCGTCTTGCCGCTTGCGCGAAACTGGGCGTCCCTTTCCGCCGTCATTTCCGGCATCCACGTGCTTTCGTAGGTGCGCATCAGCAGGTCTTCAAGCAAGACTGCGTCCTCAGGCCGGCTCGGCCTGATCATGAATTTCTGTTGTTGGTCCGTCATGCGCGGCAGTGTAGCAATGCCGCTCCCAAGGAGATGCGCGCGCTTATCGTCGCACGCGTTCGTATGCCTGGTTCATGCGATCCCGCGCCCCGGTTTCGTTGGCGTAGGCGCGGTCATAGTTGTCCAGGCAATCCTGGGTGGGATTCGGCCACTTGATCGCGGCGATCGCGGCGGTGAGCTCGTCGCGGGCCCGCTGCCAGTCCTTGACGGCGGCATACCATTGCTTGGCGGTGTCCATAGTTGTCTCCCTATGTTCACTCGTCCATCGTAGTCCCGCGGCGGCTTTCCGCGGCAGCTATTACGGCTTACCCGCAATGGAGTCTTCCACGCCCCGCCGATCTTTCGTTTCAGTTTTCCCAAAATGGAATTCTGCTTTGCAGCGAAACGGGGCTTCCACCCCTGCCAAAGCGGAAAATGCGGCGCGAAACGGGGCAATAATTGGGCCGCCCGCGACACGCGCACGGCCTTTCCATCTGCCGCGCCGGGCGCCATTTTCAGGAAGAGAAGAATATGAAGATCCGTCTCGCTCTGGCCGCCTGCTGTGCAGTGATCGGCCTTGCCGGCTGCACCAACCTGCCCAAGCCGCAGAACTATTCCACGTCCCTGGGTGAAAACCAGAGCCGGCTCAAGCAGGATCCCGACTGGAGCGCTGGCATGGTCTGGGTGCGCCCCGGTCCGCCCATCGGCAGCCAGTACCAGAAAAAACTCATTCTGGAACCGGTGCAATACATCCAGGGCGACCGACCGGACGAGCTGGACATGAAAGCCGATAGCGCCATGCGCGAGCGCGCGCTGGCCTACCTGAACGAAGCGATCCGGCGCGAGTTCGAACAAGCCGGCTACCAACTGCTGACACGGCCCGCGCCACACGCAATGCGCCTGAGCGCCGCCATCACCGGCACCTTCCGCAACGAGCGCGACCCCAGGATGATGGAATACATCCCCATCGGCTTCGTGATCGGCCAGACCGTCAAGGCGGCCGGCTACCGCGACCAGTCCGCGCGCCTGCTGCTCGAGGCCGCCCTGCGCGACGCCAATACCAACGAGCTGCTGATCACTTCGCTGGGCACGGTCACGGGCGGCAACCTCCCCGCTGACCGCAAGCCCACCGCGGACGACGTGCGCAGCGCCATCGATGACTGGGCGCGCAACGCGCGCGAACAGTTCGACCGCATCTGGCAGGAAGACCAGCCGGAAGCCGGTTAGAGGCTGCGCTCGCACCGACGGGAACTTCCTGTCAGAGTTGACAGGTCTTGATCCATCAAGGCGGAACAGAACGGGCCAAAGCGGGTCGAATTCATCGCGTTTTTCAACCGAAAATCACGATGTGATGAATATTGACGTCAACCCTCACTTACCCAGTGCCACGGCTAATGCTACTGTTCCGCCTGTGCAAGGAGTACATGCAATGGATCAGAAAACCAAGCCCTGGGCTTTTCCCAAGCCGCATCCGGAAAATACCCCGCGGGGCGAACGCAACAAACAGGAGTTCGACGCTCCTGCCCAAGACCCGAAACCCGCGCCCAAGCCACGCGCGAAGAAGGAGACGCCGGCCGCCAGCCGGGCTCGCACATGAGCCCGGCCGGGCGCCCCGGCCTGCTCCTCGAATAAGCTTATCCCGCCTGCCCATGGCCCAGCGCCCGCATTCGCGATCAATGGCGCGCGTCTCGCGGAAACCAGCATGGCCATGATCGCCGATCCGCCGCTGCGAGGCAGCGGCAAGATTACCGGAGTGTTCTTCGACCCTGCAGGGGAAATCGCGGCCGTGGCCTCCGAGTTTCCCCTGCTCGCGAACCCTCGCGCCCGCGCGGCGTATGGCGGCCAGACGTTGCGCTATCGCGTGGCGCTGTACCGCCGCGGCAGTCCCATCCCGTTCGCGGCTTTCGACCAACTGCGCCATCCCGTCAACCACATCGCTTTCCATCCCGCCCAATCCGTGGTCGCGATCGGCGCAGGCAGTTATGACGGCGGCTATCTGTTCGAAGGCGACCTGCTGGTCTGGGATTGGCGCAGCGGGCTCTCGCGCCGGTTCTTCCGCAACATCCCTGAAGTTGCGCATTGCGCCTTCACCCCCTCGGGCGACGGGATCGAGGCGTGGGTGCGGCCCTGGGACGAAGAATGGGAAGGGCTGCCCGACGATCCGCCCGACGCCGCATTCAATACCTTGTTCGTCGTGCGCACGCCCTACGACGCCGCGACCTGGTCCGATGCCGGTCCCGGCGAACTGGAACTGTCAGGCGACGACATCGCGCCGGCAGCAGATCCCCCCGCGCCGGCGCCAGAGTCCCGCCTCGCGCAATGGCTAGGGCTGCCGCAACTGGGAAGCCGCAAGGCCATCCATGATCTTGCGTGGTTGGACGCCAAGCGCATCGCGGTAGCGCATGGCGGCTGCCTGCTGGAAATCCAAGACGTCGAAGACGGCCTGGTCGCCGCATACGCCGGCGCCGGCCATGGCGCCGAGATCATCCGGGCGGCGGGCATCCATGTGCACGTCGTGGAAGCCTCGAAGCGGCCCGACATGAAGTGGCACCAGGATTCCCGGCTGTATACGCTGACGGATGACCGGCTGGACCTCGTCGGCGAGTACGACGGCGAATACACGTTCTCGGCCTCCTCGCAAGGCGTATTGCTGGGCCGCAGGAACCGCAACCCCGCAACCCGCAACGCGTGCGACCTGCTGCGCGACCTGGGCTCGGGCGCCGAACGGCGCGTGGACCTGGGCCACTACGACTGCTTCAATCACTACATCCGCATCAGCGGCGCGCCGTCGCCGTTCTGCGTGCAAGGCACGCCTGCAAGCTCCCACGAGGCCAAACGCCTGTGCATGGTCATGCCCGACGGCCGGACCAAGCCGCTGTGGCCGGTGCTCAAGGCCAACGGCAAGCCCGACAGCCACGCCATGGAGCTTGCCGGCTGCTACGTCGACGACGCGCAAGGCGCTGGCCTGGTCATCAGCGGGCGGCACTACGCTCCCGCCGTCAACGTCGCCTGCGCCGGCTTCATTTACCGCAAACCGCTGGACCGTGACCGCGAACTCTGGCGACATTCCACCACTGCCTCCGCCAGCGCGGTCGTCTTCATGCCCTGCCCCGGGCTGATCGCCGCCGCGTTCCTGGACGGCGGGCTGCTGTTGCTGGATGCCGCGTCGGGCGAGATCCGGTTGCGCGCCAGGATGCGGCTGGAAGGCCTGCCTGCATTGGTCTTCGCGCTGGACGCCCATGAGGAAAAACTGGCTCTGGGAACGGCAGATGGCCGGATCTCCATCATCGCGGTCGACGAACTGCTGGCGCGCGGCGCGGCGCAGGAATGGGTGGAAATCGGCTAAGCGTAATCCCCTAGGCCCGCGGCCCGCGACTGCCGCTATCCTCGCGGACGTATCTATCCGCGACTTCCCATGACCCCTCGTCTGGATCTGTATACCCTGCAGGTGTTCCTGGCCGTGCTGGAAGAAGGCAGCATCGCCGCGGCCGCCGCGCGCGAACATATCGCGGCATCGGCGCTATCGAAGCGCCTGTCCGAACTCGAACGCGTCCTGGACGTCCCACTGTTTCAGCGCCATGCGCGCGGCGTCGAACCGACCAGCGCCGCACACGCGTTGGCGCGGCGCGCACGCACGCTGCTACATCAAACCCAGGACCTGGCCGCCGAAATCCGCGACTACTCCGCCGGCCTGCGCGGCCGCGTGCGCGTCGCGGCCAACCTGTCTTCCATTGCGCAGTTCCTGCCGATGGAACTGCGCCGCTTCCTGACCCAGCACCCCAACGTGCAGATCGACCTGGAAGAGTCCGTCAGCGCCGGCGTCACCCGCGCGGTGATCGACAACGCCGCCGACATCGGCGTCTACACCCAATCCGACGACGAAAACGGGCTGGACATATATCCCTACCACCGCGACGTCATGGCGCTGGTGACGCCCTCGGGACACCCCTTGTCGCGACACCGGCAGGTATCGTTCGCCGATACGCTGGACTATGACCACGTCGGTATGCACCGAGGCAGCGCCGCGAACTACCTGTTCACGCGCGAAGCCGCGTCCATGAACCGTTCTCTGCGGCTGCGCTTCCAGGTCACCTCCTACGACGCGCTGGTGTCCATGGTGCGCGCGGACCTGGGAGTCGGCATCGTGCCCACCAAGGCCCTGTCCGCCTATGTGTGCGACGCGCTCTGCATCATTCCGCTGACTGACGCCTGGGCGCACCGCCAGCTCAAGTTGTGCGTGCGCAGCAATGAATCGCTATCGGGCGCCGCCCGGTTGCTGCTGGATCATCTGATCGCCGAAGCCGCAACGCAGCAATAGGACGCGCGAGCCTGCCCATGCGCGACGCCTGGCCCCCGAGCCATCGCGTTTCGCGATCCCCCGCCGAAGATTGACGATTTGTCCTGCCAGGGTCCATCGCAGAAGATGGTGGCCGACCACCCATGTCCCGGACATCGCCGCGCAAAGCCCTCGCGGGCGCAGGATCCGGGCGCCAGGAGACGACAAGCCATGAGCCTTCCAGACCGAGTCGAAATCGTGGAAGTCGGCATGCGCGACGGACTGCAGATCGAATCCGAGTTCGTGCCCACCGACACCAAGATCCAGATCCTGAACGCGCTGATCGACGCAGGCGTGCGGCACTTCGAAGCCACCTCCTTCGTTTCACCCCGCGCCGTGCCGCAGATGCGCGACGCGCAGGAAGTCCTGCAGGGCGTGCGCAAACGTCCGGGCGTGGTGCTGGGCGCGCTGGCGCCCAACCGCAAGGGCGTCGAACGCGCGCTGCAGTCGCAGGCCGACGAGATCGTCGTGTTCCTGTCGGCCACCGAGAGCCACAACACCAAGAACCTGAACCGCCCGGTCGAACAGTCGCTGCGCGACATCGAGGACATCGCGCAGCTGCTGAAAGACCACCCCATCAAGCGCAAGGGCGCCATTGCCGTCGCCTTCGGCTGCCCCTTCGAGGGCGACGTGGACCTGGGCCGCATCCGGACCATCTTCGACCACTTTGCACGCCAGGGCTTTGACGCCGTGACGTTGGGAGACACCACCGGCATGGCCACGCCCCGGCTGGTGCGCGACACGGTCGAGACGCTGCGGGCCGACCATCCCGGCGTCAAGATATCGCTGCACTTCCACAACACGCGCGGCATCGGCCTGGTGAACGTGGTGGAAGGCCTGCGCGCCGGCGTCACCTCCTACGAATCCTCGCTGGCTGGGTTGGGCGGCTGCCCGTTCGCGCCGGGCGCCACCGGCAACATCTGCACCGAAGACCTGGTCTACCTGCTGGACGAGATGGGCGTGGACAGCGGCATCGACCTGGGCGCGCTGATCAAGGTAGCCCAGCGGCTGGAAGGCATCGTCGGCCGTGGCCTGCCCGGCCAGCTGATGAAGGCAGGGCCGCGCCTGCGCCTGCATGACTATGCCGTAGCCGCCGGCGCGATCGGCTGAGGAGCCCCCATGGACAGCAAATCGAATGGCGGCGCGGTCCTGGACCTGTCGGCGGTGCGCGAGACCGGCGTCAACTTGAACCGCCCCGAATGCGTGCTGAGCACGGCCGCGGGCGATCTCTACGTGTCGGACAAGGCCGGCGGCATAAGCCACATCCTGCCCAACGGCGACGCGCGCCTGATCGGCGCCCAGTCCGGACTGATACCCAACGGCTTCGCCCTGTTGCGCGACGGCTCGTTTGCCGTCGCCAACCTGGCCGACGACGGCGGCGTCTGGCGCGTACAGCGCGACGGCACGGCGGAGCCCTACATCATGGAGATCGACGGCGTGGCCCTGCCCGGCGTCAACTTCGTCTGGCTGGACGAGCGCGAACGCCTGTGGATCTGCGTCAGCACCGTGCGTCGCGGCGACCATCAGTTCCGCCGCGACATCGCCGACGGCTTCATCGCCGTGCGCGACGAGCGCGGCACCCGCGTCGTGGCCCAGGACGTGCATTGGACCAACGAATGCCGCACCGATCCGGACGGCACGCACCTGTACGTCAACGAAACCTTCGGCCGGCGCCTGCTGCGCTTTCGCATCGGCGCCAACGGCGACCTGAGCGAACGCGCCGTCATCACCGAATTCGGCAAGGGTACCTATCCCGACGGCATGGCGGTCGATGAAGAGGGCCACATCTGGGTGGTCAGCGTGGTCTCCAACCGGGTCATACGCGTCAGCCCGCAAGGGCAGCAGCAGCTCATGCTGGAGGACGGCGACGCCGCGCACATCGACAGGCTGGAAGCCGAATACCTGGCCAATCGCCTGAGCCGCCCCATGGTTTACGACAACCATAGCAAGCGGCTGCAGAACATCACCAGCCTGGCGTTCGGGGGCCCAGAGCGCAAGACCGCCTACATGGGCTGCATCAATGGGTCCCGCCTGGCGGTGTTCGATTCGCCGGTCGCCGGGCTCAAGCCCGTGCACTGGAACTGGTAGGCCGGATCCGCATCCCGGAGGAGACATCATGCACAAGAAAATATCGCAGCAACTGGTCCGCGCCTCGGCAGCCCTGCTGGCGCTTTCGATCACCGCCGCCGGCGCGTTCGCGCCCGCAGGCCAGGCGCAGGCGCGGGAAATGAAGATCGCGACCATCGCCGCCTCCAACAGTCCCTGGGACCATGCCATGCGCGCCTTTGCCGAAGAGGCCGCCAGGCAATCCCAGAACGAACTGCAGGTGCACGTCTACACGGACGGGCAATTGGGCGACATCAGCAAGATCCTCTCATCCATGCAGCTGGGCACGCTGGACATGGGCTACTTCGGCCTCGGGTCCGTGGTGTTCCTGCGCGGCGCCCAACCGCTGAACATCCTGTATGCGCCCTATCTGTTCAAGAGCGGCGAGCAGGCCGAGCGCATCATCAACAGCGACGAGTTCGCGCAGATCTTCGACGACGTGGCCAAGAAATCCGGCGTGCGGGTGTTTGCGGCCTTCGGCATACGCTCGCCGCGTGCGCTGCAGACCGTATCGCGGCCCATCAACAAGCCCGAAGACGTCAAGGGCCTGAAGCTGCGCATTCCCGCCATTCCCATCCTGAAGTCCACCTTCGAAAAGCTGGGTGCGCAGGTCGTGCCGCTAGGTATGACCGAAATCTACACCGCGCTGGGCCGCGGCATGATAGACGGCCAGGACAACGGCTTCGACCTGTCGATCCCGTTGCGCTTCCACGAGGAAGCCAAATACTGGGCGGCGACCGACCACGCCTATGAGCTGACCGGCTGGTTCATTTCCGAACGCGTCTGGCAAGGCCTGGACGCCAGGCAGCGCCAGGCGCTGACCGAGGCGGCCAAGGCGGGCGGCAAGGTCGCCACCCGCCTGGACCAGGAGCTGGACGACAACGCAGTCAAGCTCCTGAAGGAAGCCGGCGTTACCTACACGCAGCCCGACAAGGCCGCGTTCAAGGCGGCGCTGGCTACCGTCTACCAGCAGTACGAAGGCAAGGATTGGCCGGCCGGCATGGTCGAACGCATCCAGAAGATGCAGGAGTAAGCCATGGCCGCGCCCATGCCCGCGCCGACCGTGCGCGCCTCGTCCCACGCGGCCTCCGGCTGGCGCGGCCTGGCGCTGAGCGCCGACCGCGCCGTGTGCTGGATCGGCCGGCTGGCGGTCGCCCTGACCCTGGCCATGGTGCTGGTGTTCTGCTTCGCCCAGGTTCTGGACCGCTATCTGCTGAAGACGCAGTTCGACGCCTGGGACCAGGTCGCGCGCATCGGCATGCTGTGGTGCGCGTTTGTCGGCGCGGCCATGGCGTTGCGCGAGCGCCGCAACGTGGTCATAGACATCATCGACCGCCATCTGCCGGAACGCGTGCGGCGCGCGCGCGACCGCCTGTTCGACACCTGCCTGCTGGCGCTGGCCGCCACCCTGTTCTACAAGGGCCTGGACGTGGTCGCCGTGGGCAACTTCCAGGACATCGTCGGAACGCCTTTCACCTACGCCGTCAGCTACGCCTCGCTGACCG
The DNA here is from genome assembly GCF_014851745.1 of Achromobacter sp. ACM01. Taxonomy (NCBI): domain Bacteria; kingdom Pseudomonadati; phylum Pseudomonadota; class Betaproteobacteria; order Burkholderiales; family Alcaligenaceae; genus Achromobacter; species Achromobacter sp. ACM01. The sequence goes on along the minus strand of NZ_JACVAF010000006.1, from coordinate 116,556 downwards.
TGGGCATGGTGTTCTTCATGCTGTTCCTGGCCCTGCGTCTGCTCATCCCCGACGCCCCCGCGCCGCAGGACGCCTTCGCGCGCGGCGAGTCCGACACCCCGGGAACGCATCCATGATCCTCTTCTCCGTCGTGCTTTTCGTCGTGCTCATCCTGGCCGGTCTGGACATAGGCTTCGCAATGATCACCGCCGCCCTGATAGGTATGCTGTTCAAGGGCGGCGGCGGGGTCGATATCGCCCAGGCGCCGCTGTCGATGCTGGGCGGCATAGACGAGACCGCCCTGGTCGCGATCCCCCTCTTCATCCTGGCCGGCGAACTGATGAACCGCGGCGGCGTCACGCTGCGGCTCATCAACTGGTCCATGGCCATGGTCGGGCATATGCGCGGCAGCCTGTCGCAAGTCTCGCTGACCACCAACCTGGTCATGGCAGGCATCAGCGGCTCCGCCGTGGCCGACGCCAGCGCCATCGGCACCGCCATGATCCCTTCGATGAAGCGCGAGGGCTACCGGCGCGGCTACCCCGAGGCGGTCATCGCCTGCGGGGCGATGCTGGGTCCCATCCTGCCCCCGTCGATCCCGATGATCGTCTATGCGGTGCTGGCCAACCTGTCCATCATCCGCCTGTTCCTGGCGGGCATCATTCCCGGCTTCATGCTGCTGGCGGGCTACATGGCCATATGCGCCTGGCAGGCGCGGCGCCACGGCTACCAATCGCGTCCGCGGGCCAGTTGGCCTGAGCGCGCCAGGGTGACGCGCGCGTCCATCTGGGCCTTGATGATGCCCGTCCTGATCATCGCCGGCATACGCTTCGGCCTGCTGACGGATACAGAGGCCGCGGCGTTCGTGGCCGTGTACGCCCTGCTCGTGGGTCTGGCCGTGTACCGGGAACTGAAGCCGGGCGAGCTGGGATCGGCGTTCTACTCGGCCGGGCGCACCATGGCCGTGGTGCTGTTCCTGCTGGCCGCCGCCGGTCCCTTCAGCTGGCTGATCAGCGAATCGCGCGTCGCGGCCACCATCGCCAAGGGCATCCTGGGCATCTCCGACCAGCCCTGGGTGGTGCTGCTGACGGTGAACGTGTTCCTGATCCTGGTGGGCAAGATCCTGGAGCCGCTGCCGGCCATGATCATCACGCTGCCGGCGCTGCTGCCTATCGGCGCCCAGCTCGGCATGGACCCCATCCAGTACGCCATGATCCTGATCCTGAACCTGATGACGGGCATGCTGACGCCGCCGGTCGGCATCCTGCTGTTCGTCACGTCCGCCGTGGGCCGCACGCCGATAGGCCCCATCGTGCGCGAAATCGTGCCCTTCTTCATCTGGTCGCTGATCGTGCTCGCGCTGATCTGCGCCTTTCCTCCCCTGACCTTGTGGCTGCCGCGACTGGGCGGCTGACCAAAATCCAAGCAGATGCAAACCATGCCACTTACCGGAATCCGCGTCCTGGACCTGACCCGCATCATCTCCGGGCCTTACTGCACATCCATACTGGCCGACATGGGCGCCGAAGTGATCAAGATCGAAGCGCCCGGCGAAGGCGATCCCATTCGCCGCCAGGGCGTGCTCAAGGACGGCCTGAGCTGGTACTTCGCCAACTACAACCGCAACAAGCGGTCAGTGACACTGGACCTGTACAGCGCCGAAGGCAAGGACATCCTGCGCCAGCTGATACCCCACTGCGACGTCGTGATCGAGAACTACCGGCCCGGCATCATGGACAAGATGGGCTTCGGCGATGAAGCGCTGAAGGCGTTGCGGCCGGACATCATCCATTGCAGCATCAACGGCTTCGGCGCGTCCGGTCCCTATCGCGACCGGCCCGCCTTCGACTTCATCGCCCAGGCCATGAGCGGCTTCATGAGCCTGAACGGCGGCGAAGACGATCCGCCCATGCGCGCGGGGCCGCCCATCAGCGACCTGGCCGCCGGCCTGAACGGCGCGCTGGGCGTGGTGGCCGCGCTCTTGCGCCGCGAGCGCACCGGCCGCGGCGACTCCATCAGCGTCAGCCTGCTCTCCAGCATGATAGGGTTGCTCAGCTTCCAGGCATCGAACTACTTCGCCAGCGGCGAGCTGCCTCCGCGCACCGGCAACGACCACGGCATCGTCGCGCCCTACGGGCTGTTCGAGACGGCCGACGGCCAGGTCGCGATCGCTCCGTCCAACGATGCCATGTACGAGAAGCTGCTGGACGCGCTGGAACTGCCCGAACTGCGCGTGCATCCGGAATTCCAGGCCAACGCCGACCGCATGCTGAACCGCGCATCCATCAAGGCTGCCATCGAGGCCCGCACTCGCCAGAAGGACAGCCACTACTGGATCGAACGCCTTAACCAGTACGGCGTGCCCTGCGGGCAGGTGCTGAACCTGCAGGAAGTATTCGACGACCCGCAGGTAGCGGACCAGCAGATGGCCATGGACGTCGCCCATCCCGATGGCCAGCAGGTGCGCATGCTGGGCTTTCCGATCAAGTTCGCCGAAGCGCCCTGCCAGGTCCGCAGCGCCGCGCCCGCATTGGGCGCGGACACCGATGCGGTGCTGGAGGAATTGGGCCTGTCGCGCGACCGAATCAGGGAACTACGCGAACAAGGAACCGTCTAGCCAAACAGGGAGCTTGAAACCGCCCGCCGCAACCGAATCCGCAGTACGCGTCAGCAGCATCCGCAGCAACCGACGTCTGGCGATCACGACCGGACGCGCCCACCAAGGAATGGAGACTACAACCATGCTACGTGCCCTAATGTTCTCGGCCTGCGCGCTCGCCGCCTGCGCCCCCGCCGCCGCGCAGCAGTACCCGAACCAGCCCATCCGCGTCATTGTGCCGTTCACGCCTGGCGGCGGCACCGACTTCCTGTCGCGCACCGTCGCCGCCAAGCTGTCCGACTCGGTCAAATGGAACGTCGTCGCCGAGAACCGGCCCGGCGCGGGCGGCACCATAGGCATCACCACCGCCGCGCGCGCCAAGCCCGACGGCTACGAAATCGTCATGGGCCAGGTCGACAACCTGGCCGTGGCGCCTTCGCTCTACACCAAGCTGGCCTATGACCCGGCCAAGGACTTCGAACCCATAGGCATCGTCGGCGAAGCCCCCCTGGTGGTCGTCGCAAGCAAGAACGGGCCGTACAAATCCCTCAAGGACCTGATCGCCGCCGCCAAGAAGGCGCCCGGGACCATCAATTACGGCTCGCCCGGCGCAGGCACCATCACGCACCTGGCCGCTGAACTGCTGCAGCTCCAGGCGGGCATCAAGCTCGTGCATGTGCCTTACAAGGGATCGGGTCCGGCCATGGCCGACCTGCTGGGCGGGCAGGTCCCCGTCATTTTCACGTCCATCCCCTCGGCCGCGCCGCAGATCAAGGCCGGCAGCGCCGTCCCGTTGGCCGTGACCTCCCTCAAGCGCAGCCCCGCCATGCCGGATGTGCCCACCGTCGCAGAATCCGGCTATCCGGACTTCGACGTGCGCGTATGGTACGGACTGCTTGCACCCGCCAACACGCCCAAGCCCATCATCCAGACGCTGAACACGGAGCTCAACAAGATCCTCGCAATGAAAGACGTCCAGGATGCGCTGGCCGCGCAAGGCGCAACCGCCATGCCGACCACCCCCGCGCAGTTCTCCCAGACCATCGCCGCGGATTACAAGAAGTGGCGCGGCGTCATCCAGTCCGCCAACGTGAAGCTTGAATAGCCTTTGATCCAGGTCTTGCTGCGGCCATCGATCAATACCTCAAACCGCCGCAGCATTTCAACGCGCACGCGGCCTCGAAAATAGCCTAGACCATACGCATGCATCGCCTCATGCTTTTGCACGACGCTTCCCTGGGACGCGCCGCGCATGCGCTTGGATGATGGGCCGCAGCAGCATTGACAGGAATTTTGCCAGTCGAGACGATGACCTCAGCGCCACAGGTTTCAACGTGGCGCCAGTGAAGGAGGCTCATCATGTCAATCTCATGCAGACGACTGGAGGATGTGATTGCGGTCTCGGCAGCAGGAGACCAGTACCGGATCGAGCGACATATCATTCAAGAACCCGCGACGGACGAAAGTCCCGATCCACACATAGTGCTGCAATGCCGCCTGTCCACCGGCGGCGCCGTGATCTGGGAAGGGAAAGATGTGTACCGGCTGAAGTCAGGCGAAATCCTCAGGCCAGTGAATCGGCGGAAGAAAAAGAGTCCTTTTGAAGGGTAGCGAAGAAAAGCCCGCGGCTTGCGCCTGCGGGCTTTTGTTTGGGAGGCGGGCAACTGCCCGCCACAACGTGGCACTCAGGCCATGCTCAAGCCCGCGTGGTGATGACGAAAGTATTCCCAGCGGCCGGCGTACCGTAGTACGTGGCTCGCCACTGCCCCGACGCGGTGCTCTGTTCGCCCCACATCTGTCCCAGCGTTCCGGTGGTGGTCGTAATGTCGGCCTTGACCATTGCGGGTTGCTCCGCGCTGTCGCAGATCTTGTGAATCGTGAAGGACGGACCGGCGGTGAATCCGGAGCCAGCACAATTGATCGTCATGCGGACGGAGTGGCCGTAGGAAACAATTTCGGTAGCGCTTGCCGCGTCGCCCCAACCGGACAGTGACACAGCCACCACGTCATTGAAGATTCCGGGATTCAGCATGCGAATCGAGTGGTTTCGTCCAACCAGCACTGATCCGTATTCCAGCTTCAGGTCCGTGCCCATCCAGTGTGGGCAGCGGCTGTCGCCATCCGGGCCGACGATGTAATTTCCTTCCACCAAGACGCCGCCTACTTTTCCCAGCGTCTGGCCAGACAGAAAAATCGGGATGCGGTCGTATGTGCTGTTTCCTCCGGCGTCGCCCGCGTTGTAGACCATGTTGCCGCGCAGAACGGTGTCATACACGCCGCCTGCACCCACGTCCCAGCCCACGACCAGCGCATGCTTACCCTGTCCCCTGAGGGTGTTTCCCACGATCTCGTTGCCGACCGTGCTTACAGCGTTGCCGCCCACCGTGCAACCAATCCCGAACGTGGCGCCGCCAACCAGGACGTTGTCCGTGATCCTGCAAAATTGACTCATCACGCCGATCAGGTCGCCACACCCAATAGTCGCCAGTTCGTTTGTCAGCGCCGGGGAGCTACCTTCTGGATCTATCGTCAATTGCGTGTCGCTGATTCTCGCCATGATCCGGAATTCCCTGCCTCCGTCGATAACCAGCACTTCGCCTATTCGCACATTCGTGAACTTCGGCCCCGAAAGCCACGTCACGGTGGCGCCGGTCAGGTTCACGCGCAGCCTGGCATCGCGTCCGCCGATGATGGGGGAATAGATCGTATTGTTTGAAATGATGGTGTAGTCCGCGGCTCCGAGCAGTATCGCTCCCGCGCCCGGGCGAACGATCCTGTTCTGAAGAATCAGATGCCTCGCCTCCTGCCCCACGAATCCATACACGCCGATGGCATGCATGAACGTGTCCTCGATGTGATTGCCGACGACGCTCATGCGCGCTGCGCTGCATGTTATGCCGTATCCGCAGCTGCCAACAAGCACGTTGTCACGGACCGTTGCGTCATCGGCCCCACGCACATGCACGAGAACCGCGTTGTAGTCTGCAGCATTGGTGCCGCGGTTGCCGTTGACCGTGCATCCGCGCAGCCCGGCGCCATGTGCGAAACCGAAGTCGATCAGAATAAGCAGATTCAGACCGTCCGGCTGCGTGATAACGGTCTTGCCGTCGCCAACCAGTTCCACGCCGGCGCGCATCTGGATAGACGAATTGATGACGTAGGTTCCGCCGGCGCACTGCACCTGACCGAGCCCGCTGTTGAAAGCCACGTCCAATGCGGCTTGAATGGCCGCACCGTCGATGGATTCGGCCAGGGAGGTGACGAATGGGTAATCGACTTGGGCGGCCGACAACGTGGCGTAACGCTCCGCGAGCGTATGGAGCGTGCCATCCGCGATCGGGCCATGGTCCTGGACTTGAACAGAATACCCAGTCATGTTGCCCGGAGAACTGGAAGTGCGAGGTTCCGGAAGAACGGTTGCATCATCATCGACATGATGCTTCATTGCTGCCGAATTCTCGGCCGAGCGCTTCAGTTGCTGTAGGGAAAGAGTTCTGATCGTCATGTGATATCTCCGGGAAATTTGCCGCTGCTGGGCTAGGGGGCATTCTCTGTTCGCGTATCAGGTCTACATGGCTTTCTCCTGGATGGACGAAAAAAAGCCCGCGGAGTGCGGGCTATCTGTTGCAGCATGACCTATCGGATCGCAGTCTCACGACGGGCCGAACCGGGATTTCTCCCAGCTCTGCACCGCCGCACGTTGCCGTGCCGCACACTCTCCGTACAACGCAACCAGCGCGATATAGCTGCGCGCCAGATCGTCCCAGCTATCGCTCGTCACCTCGGGCACTGGCGGGCACGGCTGCGCCAGGTTGGCCGGCAGAATTGGCCAGGCGGCCGGCCTCGTTGATGTGGCGCAGCCGCTCAGCGTCAATGCGGCAGCCAGCAGGTAAGGGACTCTGGACTTCGACACGGGTGTACCTTTCGATGATCTTGGGGCTGGCGTCGCGCAGCGCGGCAAGCGCGACTTCCAGGGATTCGGAGATTCCGCCCAGGCGCGCGGTCTGGCGCTGGAACTCGGTGAGCTCGGCCAGCGTATAGTCGGCGTTTGCCCGATCGACTCCGGCGCGGTACTGAACGGCGCCATACCAGCGCACACACAGGAAGACGGCGGCCACCAGGACGGCGCCGATCAGATACGGCGCCAACGCGCGCAGCGATGCGTTCATGCGCGACCCTTCCAGTTGCGTGGAATCTGGAAATGCGGGCCGTCTTTGAGCGTTTTCCAGTCGCCGCCCCACTCCACCGGCACGCCGAGCTCGGCCGCGCAGGCTTTGACCACCTGAGCCAGATCGGCGAAGGCCTGCCAGTTGTTCCAGGGAATCGCTCCAGCGATCAAAGGCGCCAGGTCGACGGCATGGCTCAAACCATCCGCCTGCGGCAAGTGGTAGCTGGCCAGCGTCTGGCTGGCACCCTTGGCTACGTTCTCGCGCTGTCGCGCGAGGGTTCGAACGCCTTCCACCACGGTGAAATCCATCGGCGTGCGCTGAATCGCCAATTTGACGATTGCGGCCAGGTCAGGATGTACGCCAACCAGACGGCTCAAGCTACGTTGGGACAGCTGAAACATGCCCACGGATGTAGTCTCCGGACGAATGGAACCATGCACCTCAAACCCCTTTTCCGCGTACCCGGTCGATTACAGCCTGCCACAGCGCGCCGATGGGGACCGTCTGTACCACCTCCCATCCGCGGGAGACGATGGCCATGCCGAACATGCCGGTCAGAAAGCCGGCCAACCCTTCTGGGATGCCGAGCAGCAGTGCCAGATACGGCGATGAGTAATAGGCGACCAATGAGCCGCTACCCGCCATGCTTAGACGCGCCGGCCACGACCCCTGCAGGTAGCGCATGGATACCACCGCGCCCAGCACGCCTGCGAGTTTTGCCGCAAGGGCGTCGAAATCTTGGAGGTCCAATTTCGCCTCCCTCATGGAAAAAAGCGCCTTGCGGCGGACTGGCATTTGATACCGGTTGAACCTGAACGACGCAGCTACGCATCCGTGATAGTGAATGAGCTGCCGGACTTGGTAATGGTTTTCACGTCCCTTTCCGGGTCATTCATATATGCATGGGCCGATTCTTCCGGTACCGGCAGGCCGTCTACGGGCCAGGAACCCGACTCCCGATAGCGGGACCGAAGGACGAATGCATAAAGCGCTCGGGTGTTGGCATCAAAGACATAAGGGAGAGCGGGATCGTAGTCCAGGAATTCGGTCTGGATTGGTTGGAAGGTCTCGGCCATGCTAGTTTCCTATGGCGATGAAATAGAATTCCGGCGCCTGTCCGGTTTCATAGCTGGTGCACCCGACTACCTGCAGCGAGGAGTTGGTGAAAGACGCGACGCTGATGCTATCCATGACATTCGGACTGTTTTGGATTTGCGGTATTGCCACCCAAGCGGCCGTCGGAAATGCCAATGGAAACGAGACAGAAGCAGATCCGGAGTAGTAGCTGCCGGTCGCAGTACCCATGTTCACGCTACCGCGTCCCCACTGGATAATGACACCACCAAGCCAGGAAGGCAGCGCCAGGTATCCGTTGATGCCCAGCGACATCGCCACGCCGAGCCGTAATTTTCTCGGCGTCACAATGGTCGCGTCATCGGCACCGGCATTCGTCTGCGCCGGCGTGGCAACCTTGGCGACGCCTATCACGCTTTCGGTGGCTTGCACCACCTTTCTTGCGATGGCCTGGAACACCTTGAACGGCGTCATCGCTCTTGTGTCATCCGTGCCTACCTCTGCTTCCGCGGTGGAGGCTATCCCCGCAGGCAGCGCGATCCAATTCGCCCCACCCGCATCCGGGTTTGCGGTGTTGTTCTCCACCAGGTTCAGCCAGTAGCCTGCGCCGACCGACTTTCTCAACATCGCGCCCTGCGGATACCCGCCAACGGCTGTGCTGAATGCAGAGTCATAGGGATACGCCCCTCCTGCCTGTTGCCATCGTGCGGCAGCGCTAAGAAAGTTCAGGATGCCATTGAAGTCAGCACCGTATGGCGGGACGCCACCCGCAGCCAACGGTGTCATCGTCAGCGGCGGAAAGCCATCCGTGAAAGACGCCGCCCCCGGCGTCACGCCAATCTGCGACTCAACCGGAATAGTGTTCTTCGTCCCGCTTTCTGCAAACGGGACGGCCGATTTGATAGGTGCATTGCTAGCTTGCATTGATAAGCCCCGAAGAAGTGAAAAGTACGCCCGAGCCGAACGGCTGCATCAGCGCCTCGTTGAATCCGAACGTAGTAGAAAGATCGACCTGCAGGATGTTCGCCAGCACCGCGGCCGGCTTGGGTATCGCGCCTGACTGAGTCAGGATGGCGATTTCGTGCGGCGCCAGCGCGAACTCGAACACGTAGCGGAATTCCATCCTCCCGGTGTCCGACACGTAGCAACGCCCCCGCCCCGCAAAGAGGTTCGACAGCAGCCGGTTCAAACTGGGCGATGTGCAATCCGAGATATTGGCCAGCGCCTTGACCAGGATCAGCGTGCGATACGCGTCATCGGCAAGCCGATACGTCTGCGTGGCCTGCTCGCCTGTGTAGAACGGCGCTTGATTGAAGGGCTGCCAATTCAGCGCCTCGTCAAACCCCAGATAGGTGACGTCTCCCGGTATCGTCAGCATCCGGCCGACGTCGACGATCCTGCCCCAGATGTCCAGCCCGAAGCCCTGCGCGGTCTCGACGTTCCAGACGAAGTCGTGGAACGCGTCGAAATCGGCGTCGGGGTTGATGTAGTCGTCCATGTTGTTGATCAACTGGACGAGGGTGGGGCTGTTGGCATACTGGCTGATGAGAGTCCGGACCGCCAGCCCCGGCTTAGGCACGACGCTCATATCAATGTCACCGCAATATCGTTGGCCGTGATCGTGGGCCGGCGGTTGATCGGAACGGCCAGGCTGGCGGCCGATGGCGTATCGGAGCCCAGAAGCAGGGACAGGATGGAGACCACCGGGCTCAGCGCCGAAATGGGCGCGTAGTAGCGGCTGGCATAAATGGTCGATCCGATGCGTGCGCGCTGCCCGCCATCTCCGCCGTTGAAGGCGTCCATGATCGCCTGCTTGGTCAAGGCAACGATGTCCGACGGCAGGGCCGGGTTGTCCGCCAGTTGCACCGCGAAACGCACGGGCAACGCGGCAGGGGTTTCCCATGTCACGACATAAGACGGGTAGGGATAGGCATATCCCTCCTTGTCCTCCACGGTGTACGAGGTGTTGCCGTTGTAGTCGGAGCCATTGCTCTTCTTGCGCCAGATGGCGTCCGCGATGTCCGCCGCCTCGCCGCCCGTCACCGCGACCCAGATGGAGTGTGGACGCAGGACGACGCCGCCTACCGTCTTCGGCACGGAGAGATCGTTCTCCGTCACGTAGGCGTCGATGACGCCCTCCACGTTCGCCACGTTGGCGTAGATTGCGGGGATCGAACCACGGGCGTTCAGCGCCACCGACTGCCGCCGGCGCTCCTCGAACTCGGCCCGGCTTTCCACATGGCTGCCCACCGTCCCGGCATCCGCGTTCGACACCGAGTCCCAACCGGGAATGGCCTGATAGATCTGGTTCAGTGCGCCAGGCGCGCAATCCACCGGCCCGTCGACCGAGCAGGCGAATGGCAGGTCGACGCGTCCGCTGGCCGGTATCGTTCCCGCCTGCGTGCACAGGTACAGATTGCCATCCACCGCCTGCGCGCGCGCGCCCACCGGTATCGTCACGCCCGCCAGGCCCGTGCAGGTGGCGATGACGGCGGTGGGCGTACCGGGCTTGCGGTCCAGGAAGTAGATCCGCCCGATGGCGTCCTGCATCCGCCCTTGCGCATAAGCCGGGTCGACCTGGTTCACGTAGGACGCGAACTCGTTGTTCTTGTCGCCGATGATGGCGGTGGTGCTGGAGGCCAGCTGGCCCTGGGGCGTTTCCAGCGCGGGATTCAGCCCGCCACCGAAGGCCGCGTCCATGTCGGACAGGACGCCGGCAAGGATGGCGGATTCGTTGGGCAGCACCAGCCCTTCCGGCGTGAACTGCACGCGCGGCACTTTCGAGATGTTCGGCATGGTTTCCTCAGAAGCTGACGGTTTGCGTCGTTCCGTCTTGCAGGGTGATTGCGACATAGCCCGCCAGGGCGCGGTCGGTATAGGAGGTCAGCGTGCAGGCCGCGTCGGCCACGTCCGGGACCGTCAACGCGGCTCGCCGGACGTGTTCCCGCACCAGCGCCAGCGGCGGCTGATGGCCCAGGAATTCTTCCCAGTACGGAACGCCCGAGGCGGTGTTGTAGAACAGCTCCCCCTTGAAGAGCTTGATGGCGCTGGCGACGTCTTGCGCCACGGCGTAGGGCTTGGACGCCAGTGCGATATTCCCCGCGGCATCGAGCACCAGGTCCCAGGCCGTCCGGTCTAGCAGCATCGTGTTCAATTGGGCGCTCCTGTGTTTGCCGGCCCGCTCTGCACGCCGGAATGCGTGTGGGTGCTGCCCACGTCCTTGCCGTTGTTGCGCAGCGTACCCAGCGTGTGCATGTCGCCCTGCCAGGTAGACGTGCCGCCGAAGGATCCACCGCCTTGTTGCACCGTCCCGTTCAGCACGATCCGTGGAGAATTCAATGCGCACTGCGCGCTGGCGTTCAGTTCGATATTGGGCGCGGCCACCGTCACCTTCGAGGGCGACACGATGTGTATGCCGTCCGCCGTGAACTGCACATACTGCACCGGGGTTCCATTCAACAGACCGCCGAAATACAGCCCGTCCGCCATGTCGTGGGACCGCCAGGAACCGGGGTTGTTCTGCGCCTTCGAGGTCTTCACCAGCGAGATGTCCCGATTCGCGAAAGCCGCCATCCCGATATCCCCGACCTTCGGGTCCAGGATGACAGCGTCCGCTCCGCCCTGAAGGCGAAAGTAGGGAAGACGATGCAGGACGCCATGCGGCACGGCATTGCCGGCGCCATCGAGCTGGTTGACAAGCGGCTGCACATCGACGAAGCCCACGGGCGATAGCCCGCCTGCATTCGTCACCGACACCACCTTGACCAGCGTCGCCGTGCTGACTCGGATCAGCGCCTGGCTGATCAGGAACTGCAAGGCGCCGAACTCGCTGTCACCCTGGCCGGCTTGCGCCAGCCCTGCGTATCCGTATTGCTCAGGCATTGAGGTTCCTTTTGCACACCGCCACCGACTGCCAGACGCCGCCGGGGACCTCCGCATCCAGCTTGTGGGACAAGCTCACAATGATCCACTCGCCATGCGCGGGTTCGACGGTGCTGATGACCTGCACTCTTTTTCCCAATCCCAGATGCGGGTTGTAGAGCGTCGTCAGTTGGAGCCCCTTGCTCGTAAAAGCCGGATATCCGCTCAACCCCGTTTCCGGCGCCACGAGAATCGGATCGCCCTTTCTGTATCCGCCCTCCGGCCAGACCGACAGGACGCCGCGGTCTATCGTGAAGTTGACCCGGGCGGCCTTCGCGCAGCTGCGCAATTGGTCCATGTCGGTTCCGGAAAAATAGGGATCGGCCAACACATAGTCCTCCCCGCTTTTTTCGCCCTTGTATCCCATCGATTCAGCGATATCGCACATGATTTCTTGCGCTTTTTTCGCACCGGGAAACGACCTGGCGGATGCGGGCTTCACCTGCTTGGCCCCGGCCACCTCGGCCTTGACCGTGAATACGCCCCCTGCGGCCGCCTTGCCCTCTGCACCCATTCCGTAGCCAGCCCAGGCCTCAACGATGTCCCCCTCGTAGACCAGGCAGGGAGCACCGGATTCCCCCCCTGCGTCGATCCGGACAAGATTCTTTCCCCGGCGTTCCGTCATGACGGGCCCTATCGTCGTCAGCTTGTTCATCAGGTCTTGATTCAGTCCGTGGATCAGCAGGGTCATCGGACTGTTTTCGAAGGTCGTATAGGCAGGAATGGTCACCGACATCCGGTAGCCGCTGAGCGTTACTTCCGGCCCCTGCTCGTCGCCAAACTTTCCTTTACCCAGGCTGATGGTCACGTCCAACCGGCGCTTGATGAAGCTCATAGTTCCAGCGGCTCCAGGTAGGCCAGGACGAAGCGCGATCCGAGATCCTGATATTGCGGGTCGGCGTGGCCCTGGGTGTCCACAAAGGCCAGATCCCCAACGAAGCCCAGGTAAGCAGACCGCACCAGCCGTACTCGATCATGGCAAAGCACCGTCGTCACGATGGGCGCATTGTCGAGTTCAAGATCCAGATAGAGTCCCGTCGACTTCTGGTAGACGGCGATCTGGCAGTTCTGCCCGGACAGCACGACGCTGAGCATTTGTGCAGGAACGGGCCTCAAGGGAATTCTCTTCATTGGATGGGCTCCAGATCGGCCACCTTGTTCTGATCGCGCCGGGGATAGGCGTCAATCTCGAACGCCTGTACCTGGCCATTGCTCACTTCATTCGCGCCGCTGGGGTCCTGCGTGGCCGGCGATAGCTGGACGGCCGTCTGCCGGACTTCCTGCAGAGTCAGTTCAACGATCAGGAGGCTGGAGCCGTTCTTGTCGGCGCGGGTGTATGAGTACTTCACCAGGTTGGCCGACGGATAGACGATCTCTGGCGTCGCCACTGAATACAGTTCCGTGCTGCCGACGATGCGCTCCAGCACGGACAACATGACTTTGCGTGACACTGGATCGCCACCATGCGCCAGCTTGATGGTCGCTTCGAACGGCGCATCGACCTTGTTGAAGGACGAGAATCCGCCCTGCTCAACCGGATAGCTGGATATCTGGCCGCTCTGATTGAAGGTGATTCCAAGGAACGTCTCGAAGACCAGCATCTGCTGCCCATCGACGCCATACAGCCCCCAGCGAGGAGGACCGAAGATCCTGTCGGTCAGCGCCGCAAGCTCGAAGCTTGCCGGTTCGGAGACCGAAGGAAGGAACGCGGCGCGGAAGACTGCGGGGACGCCCGGACTGCTCGGAACATCGGGAAAAGGAATAAGCGGCATCAGAACATCCCCGTATTGCCTTGTTGGACGAGATTCTGGGAGCGCCCCACACGCCCCAAATCGCGAGCGACTCCCTCGCCGTCCGTCGCCTGCGTCATAACCGTAATGGGGCCGTGGATATGGGTTTCGGACGTATTGCTGGTGGTTGCGGTGCTGCTCGGGATGGCGGCAGCGCTGGCTTGGGCTGCCGCGACCGTCATAGCTGCAGCTGCGGCGCCTCGTTCCTGATCTTCGAGGAAAAGCGTCCCATAAATTGCCCCGGCAGCGGCTGCGAGCTTGCGCTCTTCGCTTGAGCTGGCCCCTTCGGACTTGTTCAATCCGAAGTGGCGGTACACGGCCACGCTGGCCTGGGCCGGGGTGGTGGCAGCGGCCAGATGTACTCCCGCCCTGCGCCTGGTGCTCTCCAACTCACTGGCGACGAAATCCAGTTGCTGTTCAACCGTGGACTCGCGCAGGTCCATGCCATATATGCGCTTGAAGTCGGCCTGGCGTCGCGGATTCCATAGTCCGATGCCGGCGGAAACGCCATCAGCGCCCACGGCCCTGGGGTCCAGGTTGCTTTGGGCCTGCAGGTTGGCCACCACCCCCACGGCCGCCTCCCGGGTGTAGTCCTTGGCCTCGAAGTACCTGACTGCGTCGAGAATTTCCTTGCGCTTCAGCGCGGGATTTCTCATCGCAGCCAGGTCTTCTTGCTCGCCCCCATTCAGATCTTCGCTAAACAGGAACAGCGCAGCGCCAGCCGCCGCACGCCCAGCCAACTTCAACGCCGCAGGTCCCAAGCCTCTCAACGCACCCAGTCCACGCGCCGCGCCAGCGCCACCAAGGGTTCCGAGAGCCGTAGCCACGGCCCCCAAGGCAGATGCCAGGCTCAGCAGCGAATTTGCCCAGGAAAGAATCTTGAGCGCCCCCAGCGCTAGCAGGACGTTTTGCCATCCTCCCACCGCCTGCGCCGCCGAATCGACTGCATCAATGAACTTCACGATGGCCTGCGCCGCGCCGTCGACCCACTCGACGATTTCGTCTCGGTTCTCAAGCAGATAATCGCCCCAGCCCTGTGCGAGCGAGATAAGCCGCTCGAACGCCGGCATGAGCGCCAGCAGCACCTTGACGCTCACCGATTCAAAGGTATCGCGCAGATCCAGGTAACGGTTGCGCAGCTGCGAGGCAGCTTGCGCATCGCTACCGGAGATGGCGGCGCGCTTCTCCTGGACCTGAAGCAACCGCTCGAGCTCATCGGGCCCGCGCTTGAACAGATTGAACAGGCCCTCGTTGATACCCATGTCCTGGGCGGCCAGCGCGGCCTGGGCCCTGTCCTTCTGGTAAAGATCGGCAATGATCCTCGACCTGGCCAGAAGGTAGGTGTTCCCGTCCTTGAGGTCGCCGACATTGCCGCCGTTGCGGAAGAACCCGGGTAGCGAGTCCGCGGCGGATCCGCGGTTGAATCTGGCTACCTCGACCGAGGATTCCCTCAATTGGGCGGAAATGGCTTCCGCAGTTCCGCCTGCCCGCTCGGCCGCCTTCTGCCACGCGGACAGCCGCTCGGTGCTCATATCCAGATTCTGGGCCGTTTGGCTCAGACCGGCCGCACCGGAGTAGCTATCCGCCGCAAAACGCTTCGGATCGAAACCCGCGGTGACGAGCAAGGCGTCGATGATGGTGGCCATGCAATTACCTCGGTTCAGCTAGGACGCGCCTGTTGTGTGCGTCCACCGCAATCACCTCAAGCAGGTTGTACAGGTCTTCGGCACCGTAGACCGTCTGCAGGTCGTGCAGCAGGCCCGGGTGCCGCGAAATCACCACGCCAATGATCCGGGGGATATTGGCGTAGCGAATCAGGCGCGCGCCGCCGTCGTGGACTTGGAGCCCGAAGTCGATGGGACGGCGGCCGTAAAAAAATCCAGGTGCAAGCCCAGGACTTTCTTGCGCAACGTGAACAGCGTCGCCACCTCCTCGACATCGCCTGACATGAGCTCGCGCGTCACGTTCGGGCTGGGCTGGATCTGCACGCAATCCATCATCTTGTCCAGCAACGGCTTGGCGCTCTCGAAAGGCAGCTTGGCGATGGCCTTCATGCCCATGGCGGCCACGCCGGCCAGCCCGGCCTCTGCGATGTTGTCCGGGATTTCCACCCCGGCGTTCATCAACGAAAACAGCGCCCGACCGGCCCATTCCTCGGCGTCGTAGGCAGAAAGCTCCGTCAGGATGAACACCTTGCCCTTGTCGCGCCCTTCGGCGCCGATGGTCAGGGTTATTTGCTTTCTGGCCATGTCACACCAGCGCCGGAGAGACGTTCTGCCAGGTGATCTGGAACGCCATGGGTTGGAGCATCGCCTTGGCATCCGGCGCCGGCGGAATCTGCGTCAGCACGCCGCGGGTCAGCGTGTACTTGCGGTCGATCGACGGGATGTTGAGGGTGCCGTTTGCATAAAACACTTCGCGGGCCGTTTCACTGGCTGCCATCCAGATCTCGAAGACGCGCATGGACGGGGAGTCGGGCTGGATCGTGATGGTCTGCACGCGGGGAACCGGCACGTAGCCGGCCGACATGCGGCCGTCCACGCCCATGGTTACCTGCGCGGGCTGGGCAGCGTCGAAGGTGAAGGCGCTGTCGGAAGCGTAGCCCTCGATCTTCTGCGGCACCGGAAAAACGCCGCCCACCGCAAGCATCAGAACCGAGTTGGCACTGGTCAAAGTCGCCATGTTGAATCCTTAAAGAATGGCCAGCGAGGCCAGGGTGATCTGCTGGACGGAACCGCCGTCCAGGTACCAGAACGTCATGGGCGGGGTGCCGCGGGCCTCTCTCACCTGCGGCGTCGCGTCCTTGATCTGCAGATACCAGCCGCGGGTCTGGAGCGTGTCGGAGATATCCACACCGGCCTGGCTGTTGATCTGCGCCTTCTGCTGGCTCGACAGCGTCACGCCGGCGCGGATGGCGCCGAAGTTGACCGCGGCGTTGATCGGGTCCAGGCAGGCAGCGTCGATCAGCGTGTAGCCGTCGATGTTGTAGGGAATGGCGTTCACCTGGGTCAGCAGCGTCATCAGCGCCTGCTGAAACGCCGCGTTCAACCAGATCTGGTTGACGTAGGTGTCGACCCATTTCCAGTTGCCGCTGATCTGGCCCGGGTACAGGAAGCGGAAGCGGTCGTTGCTGGTGGCGTAGTCGCCGTAGAAGTTGTAGCCGTTGTCGATCAGCGTCTGAGCGGTGGTCGCGTCAGTCACGGAGAACGCGAGGCCCGACTGGCCCTTGAACGCCAGGGTGGCGCGGCCGTTGGTACGTTCGAAGTCGAGCGATGCAACGGCGCCCAGGACGAAGGCTGCATGCAGCACGTCCTTGTAGACCGGCACGGAGCCCGAGTATTCATTGGCGCTTACGACAGCCGCCCAGTTGGACGTGTTGCCCTGCTGGGTAGCGGTGATATCGGTGTCCCAGCCGACGTAGGCGTAGCGGTCGCCCTGGGCATTCGTCCACGCCGAAAACGCCACTTTGCCGGCCGTATCGGGCTCGAAGGTCGTCATGAACGCCGCCCAGTTCTGGGTCAGGTCGGTAATCCGGCCCATGTCCACCGCTGGAATGCCGGCCGCGGCGCCCAGCGACACCTTGGCGCCAGCGGCCTGCGTCAGCTTCAAGCCCGACGCGAGGGTGCCGCTGCCATAGGAGATCGTGCTGGCGACGCCATCGGTGGCCGAGACGATCACGAAAGCGGCACGCTGCGCATCGTAGGTGCAGGTGGCGCCCATGGCGGTGAACCCGGCTTCGATGATCGTGGCGGCGTTCGAGAAGCTCGTTGCCGTCGACAGGTCGATGCTGGCGGAGGTCTTCGCCACGCCGTCCACGGTCACCGTCAGGATGCCGGACAGCGCCTGCAGCTGGGTCAGCGTCACCGCGGCCATCGAGCCGCCGCGCAGATAGGCGGAAACCGCTGCCGCCGGATACTGGGCATACAACAGATTGCCCGGCTTGCGGGTCGAGTTGTCGAAGCCGTTGAAGTAGACGTCGGCCAGGGCGGCCTCGGTCGAGGTCGGACCGAAGAAGCGCTGTACGTCGCGCGGGGTCGCGAAACTCTGGACGGTGCCGATGGGGACGGCGGTATCGTGGGTCAGGATCAGGCCGTTCAAATCGAGCGCCGATCCGCCGGCGGAGATCACGCCAGGCACTACCTGGACGATTTCACTGGCGGGAATGGACATAGGATTAAGCTCCCGTAGGGTAGGTGGTGTCGGCCTCGATGAGGCCCACGTGAAGGTGATCCGCAAACTGCTGCGGCACGCTGATGGAAGGGTTGAACTGCAGGACGGCGTCGAACCACCACCGCTCGAAGGTCTGGCTTTCCCCGCTCTCGAAGGGCACTTGCTTGAGCTCGCCCGCGTACAACGGCTGGGTTCGTCCCAGATTCCCCAGGAACTCGCACCCGTACTGGCTGCGCAGGGCGATCGAGAGCGTAAGCGCCAGGTCCAGGGCCCGCGCCCCGTAGCCATCCACGCGGGCAGACCATTGCGTGGCCTGGGTCATGATCCGCTTCCCCGCCGCGGGCGACGGATCGGCATAGGCCATGACCGGCACGGAAAGTCCCTGCGCCGCCAGCGGAGTGATGACGACGCACTCGCGCGGTGGCGCGGGAACCCAACCGGGTAGACCGCGGACAACGTCGCAGTCGACCAAGGTCTTGAAGAATGCGGCGAGGTCCTCTACCAGCTGGTTTTCAGTGATGCTGATCTGAACGCTCATGGAGTTGGATTCCTGCTGAAGAAGACTGGCGCCGAAACATCGCGCCCAAATGCAAAAGCCCCGGCACGTGGCCGGGGCTGCATTTCGGGGTTGCATTTGTCAGGGGCGCAATGCCCCGGACAAATTGTGACCGATTGCGTGACCGTTGGGGCGGGGTCTTGTGACGGTTCCGTCACATGCAGTGCAAAGAAGTTCGCCCCCTGCCCCAGCAGTGAAAAAGCCGGGGCCACGCGCCCAAAACAAAAAGCCCCGGCGCGTGGCCAGGGCTGCATTTGCTTGGGGCGCAATGCCCCGGACCCATTGTGACCGATTGCGTGACCTATGGGGCGCGGTCTTGTGACGGAACCGTCACACGCCACGCGTAGGTTCGCCCGTGCCCGCCTTTCTCGGGCTCTTGAATCAGCACGCTGCCGGTATCCTGCAGCGCATCCATGGCCCGCTGGATGCCTCTTTGCAGGCGCGTCTTTTCAGGAACAGACAAAGGCCGGCCGCGCGACACATGACGGACCAGCTCCATCAAACGGAATGAGCGGCCGGGATAGCAGGCCATCAGATCCATCACCTCGTGTGCGTACTTCACGCCAGCCTCCTTTCCACCAGGCTGCGGAAAAGACCCAGGTACAGTTTGTATTCGGTTTCGGTCAGGGCCACGCCGGTCGTATCGGCAATCCAGTCCAGCGCCTTGGCGCGGCGCGCGCGGCCATCCAGCTGGCCGAACATCACATTCTTCTGCGGGTATTCGGCAATGATGATCATGCGCTCGTGCCAGGGCAGCGCGGCATGCATCGCCTCGACCTCCATGGCGTGGTGATGGTTGATGGGCCGGTAGTCCTCCTCTTCGGAAAGGTACACCTCCATGTTTCCCACCGTAGCGCCGGACCAGGTCCAGCGGGCCCAGTTCCAGATCAGATCGTCACCCGTCAATTTACTCATCAGCCACCTCGCATTGTTTACCTGTCTTGCCGCTGGAACCGTTCTGCAGACGGCCCTCCGTATCCTGGCTTTCGCCCTTGGCGCGCTTGAGCATGTCGGCGATGCCCTTGCTCGGGTGGTCGCCGCGCGCGATGCGCGCCTCCCACTTTTCGATCCAGCTCCGGGGCGGGCACCCACGGTCCCGCAGCACCTTTTGCGCGCCCATCTTCTTGAGTGCCGCCTCGGCCTCGGCGCGCGTGGCCAGCGTCTGGCCGGGCGCGGGCAGCGCCGGACGAGGCAACGGGATATCCGCCCACACGCCCTTCGCCAGCTCCTCGTTCAGCGTCTTCTCCCAGCGCGCCTTGATGGCGCCGTAGGTGCAGCCCAGCAGATCCACCGTGCTGACGCCCACCGCGGCCCAGTACACCGCCGGATGCGACCAGACACCGGGCTCGCCGCGCCTGCGCGCTGACAAGCCACGCACGGCCTCGTGATAGGCCACTTCGGGAACCATCCACGGGCAACATAATTTGATGAACTGCGGCAGCGTCGGCGGCCATTCCTGGGTCAGGCAGGCGACCAGGCCGCGACGCACCTGCACCTCGTCCAGGCCCGCCAATTTCTGGTTCCATGAATCCTTCAGTTCACGGGCAGTCAGGCCCTGCCATTGCTGCGCGAACTTGGCGCCGTACATCAGCAGCATTTCATTGACCACCAGCGCGCCCATGGCGGCGGAAGGAATGTCAGCGGGTTGCATCTATCGTCCCCATGAACCGCTCGCGCGGCCGGCCGTCGTCGGCCAGTACTTCTCGCAGCTCCTCGGTCCAGTCGGCCAGGCGTTGCGCCCTGCCTGCCGGATGGCCCGCTGTAGCAGGCGTGCGCGGAGGGAAGAGGCCCTGGTACCCGCCCGCGATGCTGTTCGCGATCACGGCCCCTGGCGGATGCCCTGCGGCCAGATAGGCGGCAAGCTGTTGCAGCTGACGCCTGGCGCCCTCCTGCGTCACCGGCTTTTTGCGCGCCTTGCGGTCGGCAATCCAACTGACCCAGTCCTCGCGGTCCAGCCAATCCGGCAGTTCGATCACGGACGCGTCGAATCCGGTCCCCCGCTTGCGGGAGGTGTGTTCTTTTGGCTCCTGGTTCTTGGTTCCTGGTTCTTGGTTAGCTTCCGATCCGCCATCTGCCGGGCCATGGCCGGCTTTCTCGTCGAAACCCATGGGAAACCCGCTGGGTTGTTCCGGATTGCGCTCTGCCAGCCTGGGCCTGCCGCCTCGCCGGCCGTTGGCCTTGGCGGTCTCGGCCTTGACGTGATACGCGGCAATCTCCACGTCCGCCCGTTTGTTGTGCCAATGGCCATCGCGCAACACGAAGAACTCGGCCAGCACCTGCGCGGCCGCCTCTCTTTCTTCTTCGCTACGGGCCCCCACCCACCGGAATACCTGCTGCAGGTTGTCCACGATGGGCTGCTCTTCGGCGTAGTACCGGCGCAGCAGGCGGCTGTAGATGGCATCTTCAAGCAAGCTCAGATGCGCTGTGGCCTGCGCGTAATCACCGATGTTGTGGCTGTAGTAGTTCATGCGTGTTTTTGCATCCCCGCCAGTCTTACCTCGCTATCATTTTTAAATCTTAGAATGCTAAGATTCTAAATGCAAGCCAACTAAGATTGTTTTTGTTTAGCATCCTAAGATGACCTTTCAGAAGCGAATCACACAGGCGTTCAACGAGGAAGCGGCCCGTCGTGCGGACGCGGCCGAACCGCGCCTTACCAAGACAGACCTATGGAAGGCAGCCGGCGCCTCTTCCGGCGCGGCGACGCATTGGTTCAATGGGTCCAACGGCATGGATATGGCGACCTGCATCAAGGTCGCCCCGCTGCTGCGCGTGAACGCGCAATGGCTATATGACGGCACCGCCCCGAAACTGCCTGCGAGCGATGGATCCCTGGCCGCAGCGGTGCCGGCGCCCCCTCCGTGGCCCTTCCCCGGCATCCCGGAAGAACAGGTGCGGGCATTGCCCCCGGATCAGCTGAACAAATTACAGGGCGCAATTGCGTTGGCAATCGCGCAATTGAAGCTGGGGATTGACGTCTCCCCTGCTACCGCCGCGCCACGAATGCCGACGGTCCTGCGCAGCGACTCGCTGGTGGACACCTACTTGTCCCGAGACGAGTTCCCAATGCGCATCGATGGCCTGCCTGCAGCGCCCTGGGAAGGCGGCAAGACCACGCGCCAGACCGAACGCGAAGGCAGGGTCCGGATCAGCACCCAGAAAGGCGTGGTCGCCAATGTGGGCGTGGGTGAACCGCCCGCGGCCAACGACAGATTCGAGAAGGTCCCGGAACTGTCCGACGTGCGCCTGGCTGCGGGCGACCCCATCGAAAACCATGCCGAAGAACAGACCGGCATGATCCAGTTCCGCAAGTCCTTCCTCAGGTCGGTAGGCGCGGACAACGGCCGAGGCCGCGTGGTGTATGCGAAGGGCGACAGCATGGAGCCCGTCATCCGGGACGGAGCTGCGTTGCTGGTGGTCCCCAACGAAAGCCTGACGCTGCAGGACATCGCCGCCGGCGGCGTCTATGCCATCAACTACGACGGCAAGATGATCGTGAAGACGGTGGCCAGGGAACGGCTAACCGGGCAATGGGTGGCGCGGTCGTTCAATTCCTTGCACGATGACATACCGCTGGAGAACGGGGCATCGGTGCGGGTGTTGGGGCGGGTCGTGTGGGCGGGGGCAAGGTTGCGGGATGATGAGGCGGGGCAGTGGCGGGCTGAGTGATGGAAAGTCTCGGGGCCTCGCCTTGCGGGTAGTCGTAGAAGCCATCTCCGGATGGCTTTTTCTTGACTGGAATTCAGCCCGCGCTTGCGGAGCAAGCGAAGCACAAGATGCGCCGAAAGCGTAAAGCGCCAGCAAATGAAAAAAGGCACTTCGCTTTCGCGAAAGTGCCTTATCTTCATTGAATTCTTTGGGGTGGCTGATGGGGCTCGAACCCACGACAACCGGAATCACAATCCGGGACTCTACCAACTGAGCTACAGCCACCTCTGATACTGCTTTTCTTCCTTGCTGCGCTGCTTTTGAAAGCTGCTCAACAACGAAGAGGCCGAATTCTAGCACGTTTTTTTAATCCGTGTGAAACCGGCCCTGCCGCCCCACTTGCCAGCGCGGGCCACCTTGCTATCCTTCGCCATTGATCATCTACGGAGGCCGCGCTTACGCCATCGCCATGGACCGCATACACGCAATCTTGATCGATTACTGGCCCCATCTGGTGTTTGCCATCAGCATCGTGGCCGGAACGGGCGCGGCGGTGCATGCCGCGATGACCAAACAGGACGTGCGGGCGGCCATAGGCTGGGTGGGGGTGGCGCTGTTTTCGCCGCTGTTCGGCGCGTTGTTTTATTTCGTGGCGGGCATCAACCGGATCCGCAAGACGCGGCTGTCGCAGCAGCGCGATGAGGCGATGGTGGTGGATGCGGAGCAGGTCGAGACCGCGCCGGTGGACGTGGCGCCGATCTCGGGCCAGCAGTTCGCGTCGCTGAAGGTGCTGGGCGACCGCGTCAGCCGCTTCCGCCTGCTGGGCGGCAACGCGGTGCGGCCGCTGGCCGGCGGTGACGAGGCCTATCCGGCGATGCTGCAGGCGATCCGCGAAGCGCGCCACGCGGTGGCGATGCAGAGCTATATCTTCGACAACGACGCGATCGGGCGGGAGATGGCGCAGGCGCTGATCGAGGCGCGCGAGCGCGGGGTCGAGGTGCGGGTGCTGATCGACGCCATCGGTTCCAAGTATTCGCGGCCGCCCATCGTGCGCATGCTGTCGCGCGGCGGGGTGCCAGTGGCGCGCTTCATGACCAATCCGCTGGGCGTACTGCGCATGCCCTATGCCAACCTGCGCAGCCACCGCAAGGTGCTGGTGGTGGACGGACGCCTGGGCTTTACCGGAGGGATGAACGTGCGCGCGGCCTTCGTCAGCGCGCTGGCGGGCGATGGCACCAACCGCGATACGCACTTCCGGGTGGAAGGACCGATCGTGACGCAGCTGATGTCGGTGTTTGCGCACGATTGGAACTTCACGACGCACGAATCGCTGCCGGCCAGGCCCTGGTTCGATCCCGAGGCCTTGCCGCCGACGGGCGACGTGCCGATGCGCTGCGTGCCGTCCGGCCCGGACCGCGCGCTGGGCAGCACGCACAATATGCTGCTGGGCGCGCTGGCGGTGGCGCAGCGCCACGTGCGCATCCAGTCGCCCTACTTCCTGCCGGACCAGACGCTGATCGGCGCGCTGGCCACGGCCGCGCGGCGCGGCGTGGTGGTGGACATCGTGATTCCCGGGAAGAACAACCTGCGGCTGGTGGACTACGCGATGACGGCCCAGCTGGACCAGGTGGTGCGCACGGGCTGCCGGGTCTGGCGTTCGCATGGCGCGTTCGACCACTCCAAGCTGATGACGGTGGACGACGCGTGGACCTATGTGGGTTCGTCCAACCTGGATCCGCGCAGCCTGCGGCTGAACTTCGAGCTGGATACTGAAATCTACGACCCCGGCGTGGCGCGCTGGATCGGCGCACGGGTCGACGGCTTGATCGCGCAGGGCCAGCGCGAGACGCTGGAGAACCTGCTGCGCGCGCCGTTCGCCAAGCGCCTGCGCAACAAGGTGATCTGGCTGGCTACGCCTTACTTGTAGACCCGCAAGAAGCTCAACCGTCGGAAGCCGGCGCGGGCGCGGCGCGCACCGCGAAGACCGCGTTGGCCTTGAGCATGACGCGGCCTTCGACCTGCAGCAGGCAGGTGGCGTAGATCAGACGGCGGCCCTGCTTGTCGATGCGGACATGGGCTTCGAGCCAGTCCCCGGGCTTGACCGGGTTCAGGTATTCCACCGACATCTGCACCGTGACCACCGAGGCCTGCGCCTGCTCGGCGATGGTATGGCCCAGCGCGCTGTCGGCCAGCGTGGCGAGCAGGCCGCCGTGTGCGATGGCGTGCATATTGGTGTGCGCCATCCCCACGCGCAGGGCCAGGACGCAATCGGCATCGCGCTTGTAGAGCGCGCCGAGGTCGGCCAGATGTTCCATGAAGGGGCTGCTGGGGCGCCAAGGCGCGAAACCGGAAGGAATGGAGTCTGTCATGCTCAAGCCTGGTTTTTTCACGCGGAATACCTCGAGTATCGCAAAGAAGTCTGCTGCCGGCACCGCTATCCGCAGACCTGTGATCGCGGCGCGGACGATCCGCAAGTCAGAGTAAGATTTACGCCATAACAAACCCCTACATGGCAGGAGCAGTGGAAGATGGCGAAAGTCGGCATGGTTGGTATCGGCCTCATGGGCCATGGCATTGCAAGCAATCTGGTCAAGCACGGGCACGCGCTGACCGTGCTTGAGCACCCGGGCAATCAGCCCCTGGACGCGCTGAAGGCCGCGGGCGCAACCAGCGTGACCGATGGCGCCACGCTGGCGGCCCAGTCTGACGTGATCATCCTCTGCGTTACCGGCAGCCCGCAGGTCGAGGCCGTGCTGCTGTCCGAGGGCGGCGTGCTGGCGGGCTTGCGTCCCGGTACGGTGATCATCGATTGCTCGACGGCGATCCCCTCTTCCACCGTCAAGGTGGCGCAGGCCGTGACGGAATCCGGCGGCCGCTTCCTCGATGCGCCGATGACGCGCACCCCCAAGGAAGCCGCCGAGGGCCGGCTCAATCTGCTGGTGGGCGGCGACGCCGCGCTGTTCGAGGAATGCAAGCCGCTGCTGGCCTGCTTCGCCGAGAACATCACGCACGCCGGCCCGATCGGCGCCGGCCATCGCATGAAGTTGCTGCACAACTACGTGTCGCTGGGCGTGGTCGCGCTGCTGTCGGAAGCCGCAGCTTGCGCGCTGCGCGCGGAGATCGATCCGGCGGTGTTCGCCGACGTGCTGGCCAAGGGCGGCGGCGGCGGCGTGGCACTGGAACGCATCAAGCCTTACCTGCTGGAACAGGATCCGTCCTCGCTGCGGTTCTTCATGTCGAATGCGCAGAAGGATTTGTCCTACTACAACACCATGGCCGCGGAAACGGGCGCGGTACGGGAAATCGGCGCGGCCGTGCAGCACACGTTCGACCAGGCCGTCACTCAGGGCGGCGGCGACCGCTACGTGCCGGAACTGGTATCGCTGTTGAAGGACCGCTAGGACGGTCCTGGAGACCATCGCATCCGGCGTCACGGATGCGATGGCAAACGCTGCGGACGGCATCGCCCACAGTCCGCGGGGATCAACGGCCGGCCACCGCTACCGCGCGCGGCAGGCCCCGCGCCGGCAGGCGCAAGGAAATCAGGGCCGCCGCCAACAGCAGCGCGCCCGCTGCCCCGAAGGCCACCCAATGCGTACCGAAGGTCTCGTAGGCCCAGCCGCCCAGCCATGAGCTGATCATGCCGCCGACCTGGTGGCCCAGGTAGACCAGTCCGTAAAGCACGCCCACCAGCCGCACGCCGTAGACGTCCGCAAGAATGGCCGACGACAGGGCGATGCTGCCAGCCCACGCGATGCCGCCCAGGGTGGCCGCTGCGTACAGTTCCCAATGCGCCCCCACCATGACCAGCGCGAAGAAACCCAGCCCGCGCACCAGATAGATCGCGGCCAGGATGGCGCGCCGTTCGACCTGGTCGGACATGCGCCCCAGCACCAGGGTGCTGAAGATGGCGACCAGGCCGATCAGGCCGATGCCCAGCGAACTGGTGGTGGCGTCAAAGCCATGGTCCATCAGCATGGGCACGCCGTGCGTGCCCAGCAGGTTCATGCTGAAACCACAGGCGAACAGGCCCAGCGCCACCTGCCAGAACGGCAGCGAGTTCAGCGCCGCGCGCACATTGGGCGCCGGCTGCTTCGCCGCAGCTTTGGCCGGTCCCGCCTTGTCGATGATCTGGTGCGGCAGCAGGTCGGTGTGCTCGGGCGCTTCATCGCGCATGACGAAGAGCGCCATCGGCACGGTCAGCAGCGCGAACAGCGCGGCGAAGCCCAGCAGCGTTTCCTGCCAGCCCACGGCCGAGATCGCGAAGGTCAGGGTCGGCGTCATCAGCGCGATGCCGGCCATGGAACCGGTGGACAGGAAGAACAGCGCCATGCCGCGCTGGCGCGTGAACCAGCGGCTGATCACCGGCGTCAACGCTACCGGGCTGGTGAAGCCCAGGCCGATGGACAGCGCCACGCCGAAGGACAGCAGGAATTCGATGGGGCCGCGCGCGTAGACCGTCCAGATGATCGACAACACGACGATGGCGGTGCCGGTCAGCAGCACGAAGCGGGTGCCGCGCGTGCCGACCAGATAACCTGCTACCGGCATGGCCAGCCCATAGCAGAGCATGCCGATCGCGACGATGCCGGACAGCGTACTGCGCGTGAAGCCCAGGGCGTCGGCGATGGGCAGGAAGAACGGCCCGACCCCCATGCGCAGGCCGACCGTCAACAGGGTGAGTACCGTAGCGGCGCCTACGATGTTCCAGCCGAAATACCAGCCGCCCGACTCTTGCTTCTCCACTTGCGCTTCTCCTCGATATCTTCTTGTGGCCGCTTGGCGCGCCCAGGTTCGCCAGCGCCGCCCAAAAAGGCGCGGCGGGAGCGGGAAGAACGAGGCGTGCACCGGCTTGTCGTCTCCGGCGGCCTGACGACGCCGGACGCGTCATATTACTCCTGGCTATATGCCTGCTCCGCCCGGAATCGGGGAATCTGTTCGGTGAGCGGTCACCGAAGCGCTGTATAGTGCTCGCCATTTCGTCGCGCCCGAAGCAGACCGTGAAGTCCAAGACCTCGATGTTCGCCCTGTCCCGCCAGGAAATCGCGCTGGTGCTGGTCACCATGCTGTGGGGCAGCACCTTCCTCATCATCCACATCGCCATGCAGCACAGCGGACCGCTGTTCTTCGTGGGCGTGCGTTTCACCATCGCCGGCCTGATGGCGCTGCTGATGTTCCGCAAGCACATGGCTGCGATCACCCGCCAGGAGGTCGGCGCCGGCATCGCCATCGGCTGCGCCCTGTTCCTGGGCTACTTCCTGCAGACCTACGGCTTGCAGACCATCACCAGCAGCCAGTCCGCCTTCATCACGGCGATGTACGTGCCCATCGTGCCGCTGCTGCAATGGGCCGTGCTGAAGAAGCCGCCAGGCCTGATGAGCTGGGTGGGCGTGGCGCTGGCCTTCGCGGGCCTGATCCTGCTGGCGGGTCCGCAGGCGGGCGCGCTGAATTTCAGCGTGGGCGAAGCGGCGACGCTTGCCGGGGCCGCGGCGATCGCCGCGGAGATCATCCTGATCGGCCACTATGCCAAGAAGGTCGACAGCCGCCGCGTCACCTTCGTGCAGTTGTTGACGGCAGGCCTGGTGTCGTTCGCGCTGATGCCCGTGATGGGCGAGGCGGTGCCCGAATTCTCATGGCTGTGGGCGGGCGCGGCCATCGGCCTGGGACTGGCCAGCGCCATCATCCAGCTGACCATGAACTGGGCGCAGAAGTCGGTGTCTCCAACCCGGGCCACCGTCATCTATGCCGGCGAGCCTGTGTGGGGCGGCATCGTGGGACGCCTGGCCGGCGACCGGCTCCCGGCGCTGGCGTTGGTAGGCGCCGGCCTGATCGTGGCGGGCGTACTGGCAAGCGAGGCCAAGTTCACCCGCAGGAAAAAACCGCAAGCACAGGGCGCCGACTAGCGGGCCAGGCGCGCGATCACCCCGGCCTGCGCGGGGTACAGCCGTTGCAGGTCGGCGGCGTCGGCCAACTCGAACTCGCTGAACTCGAAGCCAGGCGCCACCGTGCAGCCGGCCAGCGCATAGCCGGCGGGGTCGGCCAATTCTGCCGCGAACCAGCTGCCGGCCGGCACGACCGCCTGGAACGCGGCCTCAGGGTCCTTCAGCGCGTCGCCCAGCCGCAGGCAGCGGTAAGCGCCGTCCGGCGCCAGCACGTGGACTAGCAGCGCCCCGCCCGCATGGAAATGCCAGAGTTCGTCGGACCGGATGCGGTGCCAGGTCGACCAGGCGCCGTCGCATAGCAGGTAGTAGATGGCGGTGCTGGCCGAGCGGCGCGCGCCGTCGCCGCGCGTCACGGCATCGGCGGCGCGATAGGTTTCGCGGTAGTAGCCGCCTTCGGGGTGCGGCAGCAGGTCCAGGCGGCGGATGAGATCGGCGGATGCGGTCATGACGGGACGGGCGCGTAGAGGATGGCGCCAGTCTAGAGCAAAGCCGCGCGTCCTAGGCCGCCTGCTCCAGAAACGCCTGCAGGGCGGGCACCGTGTTCAGCACATGCTGGCGCATGGCCGCTTCGCAACGCGCCGGGTCGCGCGTCTGCAACGCGGCGATCAATTCCTGGTGCGATTCGCGCACGCGCAGGACGCGGCCGGGCTGGGCCACCCACAGGCGCATATAGGGCTCGACGACGGAATGCAGCTCCGAGATCTGGCGCAGCAGGCGCGGCTGCTGGCAGAAGCTGCACAGGTATTCGTGGAATTCGCGATGCGCGGTGATCCAGTCCAGGTGTTCGCCCGGCCCCTGCTCCAGCTGTTCCAGCAGCAGCGACAGGCGGCGGATATGCTCGGCGCCCATGTGCAGCACCGCGTTACGCATGGCCAGGCCTTCCAGCACGGACCGCATTTCGAACACTTCCAGCATTTCCTGCTGATTCAGGCCGCGCACCACCGCGCCGCGGTTGGCGCGGATCTCGACCAATCCTTCCGAGGCCAGCCGGCGCAGCGCGCCGCGTACCGGCATGCGGCTGGTACCGATTTCGGCCGCGACCACCTCGGGCACCAGGCGCTGGCCGGGCGCGTAGCGGCCCAGGCGGATTTCGCGCTGCAGATGCAGGTAGGCCTCGTCTTCGGCGCTGATGGCTGTCTTTTGGAATTGCAGCATTGGAGTCCCGGGGCTAGGGCCGACGGATAGGCCCACGAAAGCCGCCATGATAGATAACCACAAAAATAACACAAATTGGATCCAGTGATCCATGGATGCAAATCCTAATGGTCTTGCAGCGCCCGCTTGCGTCTAATCCCTGCACGCACTCCATAACGCGATCAAGGGGAATTCATGAAGTTTCGTTTCATCCGGGCGCTGGCAGGCGCCGCCGCCGTGGCCTTTGCCGCCCAAGCGGGCGCCCAGGCGACCGACTGGCCGCAGCATCCGGTGCGCATCGTCGTGCCCTTCCAGGCCGGTTCCGCCACCGACCTGATTTCGCGCCAGCTGGGCGCCGCGCTGTCGACGGAACTGGGCCAGCCCTTCGTCGTCGAAGCCCGTCCGGGCGCCGCGGCTGCTATCGGCAGCGCTTCGGTGGCACGCGCAACGCCCGACGGCTACACGCTGTTGATGGGCGGCCCCGCCGCCATCGTCACCAACCGCTTCCTGCAAAAGCGCCTGTCCTACGACCCCGACGCCTTCGCGCTGGTGTCCATGGTGGCGTACACCCCCAACATCCTGCTGGCCAATCCGTCGCAGCCGTTCAAGACCTTGCCGGAAATGGTGGCCTACGCCCGCGCCAACCCGGGCAAACTGACCTACGCCTCGTTCGGCACCGGCACGACTTCGCACATGGCGGGCGAAATGCTCAAGTCCGTGGCCGGCATCGACATCCTGCACGTGCCGTACAAGGGCGCCGGCGAAGCCATCCCCGCGCTGCTCAGCGGCCAGGTCTCGATGTACTTCGACACCATCATGACCGGCCTGCCCCAGGCCAAGAGCGGCGCGCTGCTGGCGCTGGGCATGTCCAACGCCAAGCGCTCGGCGCTGGCGCCCGAGATTCCCACGATCGCGGAACAGGGCTACGCCGGCTACGACATCGCGCCGTGGTACGGTCTGGTCGCGCCCGAAGGCACGCCCGCTCCGGTGCTCGACAAGCTCAACCGCGCCGTCAACAAAGTGCTTGCCGATCCGGCGCTGCGCAGTAAGCTCGCGGAAGCTGGCGCGGAGCCCCGCGGCGGCAGCCGCGAGGAATTCGCCGCCTTCATCAAGGCCGAAATCCCGCGCACCAAGCAGCTGATCGATCAGGCCGGCATCACGCCGCAGTAATTTTCACTACGAGTTCCCCGTTTCCATGTCCTTACCCTTCGATTGGTCTTTCCCCTACGCATCCCGGAAGATGCCGGTCCTGGCCGCCAACGCGGTCGCCACCAGCCAGCCGCTGGCGGCCCAAGCCGGGCTGCGCATGCTGCTGGCCGGCGGCAACGCCGTGGACAGCGCCATCGCCACCGCCATCGCGCTGACAGTGGTCGAACCCGTCATGAACGGCATCGGCGGCGACATGTTCGCGCTGGTCTGGCATGACGGCCAGCTGCACGGTCTGAACTCCAGCGGCTGCGCGCCCGCCGCGTGGACGCCGGAGTACTTCGCCGGCCGCGACGCCATGCCCGGCACCGGCTGGGGCACGGTGACCGTGCCGGGTCAGGTCGCGGGGTGGAAGGCGCTGTCGGAGCGCTTCGGCAAGCTGCCTTTCGCGCAGTTGTTCGAACCCGCCATCGCCTATGCCGAGGAAGGGTTCGCGGTATCGCCCACCATCGCCCGCCAGTGGGCCACGCAAGCGCCCAAGCTGGCGCAGGAGCCAGGCTTTGCCGCCGCCTTCCTGCCCGAGGGCCGTGCGCCGCAGGCCGGCGAATGGTGGCGCTTTCCCGCGCAGGGCAAGACGCTGCGCGCCATCGCCGAAAGCGGCGGCGAGAGCTTCTACCGCGGCGAGCTCGCCCGCAAGATCGCCGACTTCGCGCGGCAGACCGGCGGCGCGCTCAGTGCCGAGGACCTGGCGGAGCACCGTCCCGAATGGGTCACGCCAATCTCGCAATCGTTCCGCGGCTACGAACTGCACGAGATCCCGCCCAGCGGCCAGGGCATCTCGGCGCTGATGGCGCTGGGCATGCTGGAACAGTTCGACCTGGAAAGCATGGGCCGCGACAGCGCGGACTACTATCACGTCAGCATCGAAGCGATGAAGCTGGCCTTCGCGGACCTGCACCACCACGTCGCCGATCCGCGCCACATGCGCACCAGCGCCGCCGCCCTGCTGGACCGCAGCTACCTGGCCGAGCGCGCGCGCCAGATTTCCATGGACCGCGCCAGCGTGCCGGTCGCGGGCACGCCCGCCACCGGCGGCACCGTGTACCTGACGGCGGCCGACGCCAGCGGCACCATGGTGTCCTTCATCCAGTCCAACTACCACGGCTTCGGTTCCGGCGTGGTGGTGCCCGACACCGGCATCAGCCTGCACAACCGCGGCCTGAACTTCGTGTTGACGCCCGGCCACGCCAATCAGGTCGCGCCGCGCAAGAAGCCGATGCACACCATCATCCCCGCCTTCGTCACGCGCGGCGGCCAGCCGCTGATGTCGTTCGGCGTGATGGGCGGATCGATGCAGGCCCAGGGTCATCTGCAAATGGTCACGCGCCTGGCGGCGTTCGGCCAGAACCCGCAGGCCATGAGCGACGCGCCGCGCTTCCGCGTGGAAAAAGGCCCGGTGGTCAATGTGGAATCGCACTTGCCGGCGGACGTGGTCGACGCGCTGCGCGCACGCGGCCACAACGTCGCCGTGGCGCCCGCCGACAGCCTGGAATTCGGTTCGGCGCAGCTGATCTGCCGCCTGCCGCAAGGCGGCTACGTGGCGGCGTCCGACTCGCGCCGCGACGGTCAGGCCGTGGGCTTCTGAGTCTGGCCGGGCCCGGATCCAGGCCCGGCCCTTGACGATAAAACCATCGCCGCCGGCCTCCGGCGGCGATCTGCCGGCGTACCCGCGATCACCAAGACGTAGCGCCGGCTGGTGTAGACCGGCTCAAGCTCCACGCCCGTCTGCTCGCGCACTCGCCGCAGATCCGCTTTTTCCACTGCCAGGAATACCCTGCCGTCCTTGGGCAATACGGCCTCCAAACCTTCCAGCGGCACCCGTGCGGCCGCGCCCCGCGAGTAGTAGCGCGCCGAGAACGGCAGGCTGTCGACGAAGTAGAGCTTTTCGCCGGGCGCCATCAGCGCGTCGGCCCGGGCGACAAGGTGTTTTTCCGTTTTGAGCCGCTCCGGCTTGGCCAGCAGCAAGCCGCAGAAAACAATCACCGCAATCGGCCCCAACGCCATGCAGGCCGTCGCCACGCGGGCTGGCGCCAGGGCGCGGGCGCGGCTCAGGCATGCGCCTATCGCCAAGGCCAGCGGCGGCAAGGCCGGCAGCGCGTAGGTCCACAGGATGTTGCCCGACAGGGTGAAGAAGAGCGGCGTGGCCGCGCCCCAGGCCAACAGATAGGTCCAGCGTGGCCGGCGCAGCCATCTGCCGGCCCGCCGCACCGGCCCGCGCCAGCGTCGGGCAAGCAGCCAGACGCCGAACACTCCCCAAGGCAACGACGCCACGATCCCGTCCAGCCAGATGGCGCCGTAGGGCCGGCTGTGCGCCGAGCCGTAGAGATCGCCGGTCCAGCCCGGATCCACGAAGCGCAGGACGTGCTCGCCTACGATGAAATACTGGATGAAGCCCGGCGTCTTGATCTCCGCGGCCACGTACCAGGGCAGCACCAGGACCGCCGTCATCACGCTTCCCGCTGCCCATGGCAGGCGCCGCAGGCTGGCCAGGACGTTCCCATGCCACAGCATCCAGGGCACGATGGCGCCCGCCACCAACACCACGGCCAGCGGTCCCTTGGACAACAGGCCGATCGCCAGTCCCAGGAAAAATCCGTAGCGCCAAAACCCCGCCGCCGGCCCGCGCGCCAGGATGAATGACGCCATGCTCAGCGTGACGCCCAGGGCAAGGAACGGATCGGTCAACACTGCCCCGGCCGCGACCAGGGGCAGGAACATGGATGCGTACACCAGCACGGTCCATCTGGCGGCCTGTAGCGTAAACAGGCGGCGCCCCAGCGCATGAAGAATGGCAAGCGTCGCCGCCGTGGCCAGCAGCGACGGCAGCCTGATGCTGAATTCGCTCAACCCCAGCAACCGGATCGACAGCGCCTCGGCCCAGAACCCCAATGGGGGCTTGCCCCAGAACGGCACGCCCGGTGCGAACCAGGGCGTGATCCAGTCGCCCGTTTCCGCCATCAGCCTGGCGATCTCCGCATAGCGCGGCTCGGACGTGTCGGCGAATGGCACCAGGACCATCGCCAAGAGGCGCACGCCCAGTATCGCCGCCAGCCCGGCGGCCATGGTCCGCGCGCTCAGCTGCAAGCCGCATCCCTCCCATGGCCCGATGCCGCCATGCCCGCCGCTCCGCTGTGCTGCACGTCGCGCACCAGATAGACCGGCCGCTGCTTGCTTTCCATATAGGTCTTGCCCACGTACTCGCCCAACAGACCGATGGTGATGAGTTGCACGCCGCCCATGAAGGTCATCATCGCCATCAGCGAGGGGTAGCCGGCGACGTCATCGCCGAACATCAGGGTCTTGAAGATGATGGCGGCGCCGAAGACCGCGCCGCCCAGGGCCGCGGCCGCTCCCAGCCCCGTCGCCCAGCGCAGGGGCGCGGTGGAGAACGAGGTGATGCCTTCCATGGCCAGGCGGAACAGCGCCAGGTAGCTCCATTTGGTGACGCCAGCGGCGCGGGGCTCGCGGTCGTAATCGATGATCCGGGTCGGCATGCCCACCCAGGCGTACAGGCCCTTCATGTAGCGACACCGTTCGGGCAGCTGCAGCAGCGCCGTCACGGCGCGCCGGCTCATCAGCCGGAAATCGCCGGTGTCGGGCGGGATCGCGGCCTTGCTCAAGCGGCTCAGCAGCCTGTAGTAGGCATAGGCGGAAAACCGCTTCAGGACGCTTTCCCCCGCGCGGCTGCGCCGCCGCATGCTGACGACGTCGGCGCCCTCTTTCCAGGCCCGCACCATGGCGGGGATGGCCTCGGGCGGATCCTGCAGATCGGCATCCAGCATGATGACCGCGGCTCCGGCCGCATGTTCTATCCCTGCTGTCATCGCGGCCTCCTTGCCGAAATTCCGGCTCAGCCTGACCAGCTTGATGCCGCGTTCCTCGCGCAGCAGGGTCTGCAGGTATTCGGCGCTGCCGTCGCTGCTGCCGTCGTCGACGAACACGATCTCGTAGGACAGCCCCAACGTCTTCAAGACCCGCCGCAGGCGTTCGTGGCAGGCCGGCAGCACCTCCATTTCGTTGAGGAATGGAATGATGACGGATAGCTGTATCGGGCTAATTGAGCCCAGCACAGCGATATCGAGATCGGGTCTGGCATTCATCGGATCGCCTCCGTAACGGACCTACTCCCGGGCCAAGGCCGGTTTCGACAGTTCAAGTTCGTCGGCGTCGTCGTTCCTGTGCGCCAGGCGGTAAAGGGCCGGCAGTACCAGCAACGTGAGGATGGTGGAAGAGATGATGCCGCCGATCACCACGGTGGCCAGCGGACGCTGGACCTCGGCGCCCGTGCCGGTGGCGATCGCCATCGGCACGAAGCCCAGCGAGGCCACCAGCGCCGTCATCAGCACCGGACGCAGGCGCGTCAGCGCCCCGATACGCACGGCCTCGGCCACGGACTTGCCCTCCACGCGCAGGCCGCTGATGAACGACAGCATCACCAGGCCGTTCAGCACCGCCACGCCGCACAGCGCGATGAAGCCCACCGCGGCGGTTATGGACAACGGTATGCCGCGCATCCACAAGGCGATCACGCCGCCGGTCAGCGCGAAGGGGATGCCGGTGAACACCAGCAGCCCGTCCTTGACGTTGCCGAACATCGCGAACAACAACGCGAACACCAGCACCAGCGCCGCCGGCACCACGATCTGCAGGCGCTTGGCCGCGGATTGCAACTGCTCGAAGGTGCCGCCCCAGGAGGTCCAGTAGCCCGCCGGCACCTGCACCTTTTGCCCGATGGCCGCGGTGGCCTCGGACACGAACGTGCCCAGGTCGCGGCCGCGCACGTTGGCGCTGACCACGATGCGGCGCTTGCCGTCCTCGCGCGAGATCTGGTTGGGGCCCGGCGCCAGATCGAAGGTGGCGACCTCGCTCAGCGGGATGTAGGCGGCCTGCGCCTGCCCGTCCTGCCTGGGCAGGGCAATGGGCAGCTTCTTCAACGCGGACAGGTTCTCGCGCACGGTTTCGGGCAGACGCACCACGATGTCGAAGCGCCGGTCTCCCTGAAAAAAGGTCCCCGCCTCTCGGCCGCCCACGGCGATGGCCAGCGTGTCCTGCACGTCCGCCATGCTCAGCCCGTAACGCGCGGCGCGGGCGCGGTCGATGTTGACCGTCAGCATCGGCAGCCCGGTGGTCTGCTCGACTTTCACTTCCGAAGCGCCCGGTATCGTCTGCAAGACCTCGGCGATCTCTGCTGCCGTACGATTCAGCACATCGTTGTCATCGCCGAACACCTTCACCGCCACGTCGCTGCGCACGCCCGAGATCAGCTCGTTGAAGCGCAGCTGGATCGGCTGGGAGAACTCATAGTTGCTGCCGGGAACCTGGCCGGCTTCCTCCTGGATCGCCGCCAGCAGTTCGGCGCGGGTCTTCCTGGGGCTGGGCCACTGGTCCATCGGCTTGAGCATGATGTAGCCGTCGGAAATGCTGGGCGGCATGGCATCGGAGGCGATCTCCGCCGTGCCGGTGCGGGCGAACACGCGCTCGATTTCCGGGAACTTCTGCTTCAGCCTGGTCTCCAGTTGCTTCTGCATCTCGACTGACTGCGTGAGGCTGGTGCCCGGGATCCGCAGCGCCTGGATCGCCATGTCGCCTTCGTTCAGGTTGGGGATGAACTCGCTGCCCATGCGCGCCGCCAGCACCCCGCTCAACACCACCAAGACGGTTGCTCCCGCCAGGATCAGCGGCGTGCGGCGCAGCGCGACGTCGAGCAGGGGCTCGTAGCGGCGCTTGGCCCAGGCCATCAGGCGATTCTCCTTTTCGGAGACGTTGTTCCCCATGAACAGCGCCACGGCGGCCGGCACGAAGGTCACGGACAGGATCATCGCCCCCAGCAGCGCCAGCACCACGGTCAGCGCCATGGGATGGAACATGCGTCCTTCCACCCCGCTCAGGGCGAAGATCGGCAGGTACACGACCATGATGATCAACTGGCCGAACAGCAGCGGCCTGCGGGCCTCGCGCGCGGCCGCGAACACCTCGTGGAAGCGTTCGCTGCGCGTGAGCGGCCTGCCATGGTGCGCCCGCGCGTGGCTCAGGCGCCGCACGCAGTTCTCCACGATGACGACCGCGCCGTCGACGATGATGCCGAAGTCCAGCGCGCCCAGGCTCATCAGGTTGGCGCTGACCTTGTAGCTCACCATGCCGGTGAAGGTAAACAGCATGGACAGCGGGATGATCATCGCCGTGATCAGCGCCGCGCGGATGTTCCCCAGGAACACGAACAGGATGACGATGACCAGCGCCGCGCCTTCCAGCAGGTTCTTCTTGACGGTGGCGATGGCCTTGTCGATCAGGGTGGTGCGGTCGTAGACCGTCACCGCCTGCACGCCCGCCGGCAGCGATTTATTGATGGCTTCCAGCTTGACGGACACGGCTTGGGACACCGCGCGGCTGTTCTCGCCTATCAGCATGAACACCGTGCCCAGCACCACCTCCTCGCCGTTGCTGGTCGCCGCCCCCGTGCGCAGCTCGCGCCCGATGGACACCTCGGCCACGTCGCGTATCCGGATCGCCTGGCCCTCCACGGTTGCCAGCACCACGTCGCGGATGTCGTCCATGGACCGGACCTGCCCGGGCGCCCGGATCAGGTACTGCTCCCCCTTGCGTTCGATGTAGCCCGCACCGGTGTTGGCGTTGTTCCTGTCCAGCGCGGCCATGATGTCGGTCAGCGCCAGGCCGTAGGAGGCCAGCTTCTCGGTGCTGGGCGCTACCTGGTACTCCTTGGCATAGCCGCCGATGGCGTTGATCTCGGTGACCCCGGGAATATTGCGCAGCTGCGGCTTGATGATCCAGTCCTGGATCTCGCGCAGGTCCATGGGGGTGTAGGGCGTGCCGTCGGGTTTCCTGGCATCGTCCTGCGCCTCCACCGTCCACAAGTAGATCTCGCCCAGGCCCGAGGATATCGGCCCCATCATGGGCGTCACGCCTTCGGGCAGGTTTTCCTTCGCTTCCTGCAGGCGCTGGTTCACCAGCTGGCGGGCGAAATAGATGTCGGTGCCGTCCTTGAAGATAACGGTCACCTGCGACAGGCCATAGCGCGATAGCGAGCGCGTCTGCTGCAACCCCGGCAGGCCGGCCATCACCGTCTCTATCGGATAGGTGATGCGCTGCTCGGTCTCCAGCGGCGAGTACCCAGGCGCCCCGGCATTGATCTGGACCTGGACGTTGGTGATGTCCGGCACCGCGTCGATGGCGAGCCGGGAATAGTTGTAGACGCCGATGGCGGCCATGCCCAGGGTGACGAACAGCACCAGCCAGCGCTGCTCAATAGCGAAACGGATCAAGCGTTCAAACATGTTCCGCCCCGGCTCAGTGTGCGTGCTCGGCGCCGGCCTTGCCCAGCTCCGACTTGAGGACGAAGGTGTTCTCGACGGCATAGCGCGTACCGGGGGCAAGCCCAGACAGCACCTCTACCCGGTCATTCGAAGCCTTGCCCAGCTTCACCGGCTGCACCACAAAGCCGCCGGGCGCCTCCACGAACACGGCAGGCTGGTTGTCGATGGTCTGGACCGCGTCGGCCGCCACCGTCACCGCGGCGTCCGACATCCGCGTGACCACGTCGACGGAAACGAAAAGCCCTGGACGCCAGGCCATGTCCGGATTCTCCAGCGTGACGCGCGCAGTGGCCGTGCGCGTCTGCTGCCCCAGCAACGAGCCGATGTACGAGACCGTGCCCTCGGCCTTGCCGGCGAACGCGGCGGAGCTCACGCTGGCCGCTTCGCCCACGCGTACATCCTGCAAATCCTTGGGCGCGATCACGAATTCAGCCCAGACGGTGCGCAGGTCCGACAAGGTGAAGATGCTGGCGTTGTCGGGCAAGGCTTCGCCCAGTGCGATGTGCTTTTCCACCACCACGCCGTCAAAGGGCGCGCGGATCTCCAGGCTGCCCAGGTCCTTGGAGCGCGGCTCGGCGCCCACGGTGCGCAATTTCTGCTCCGCGTTCTGCACGGCGATTTCCGCCTCCTGCAGCGCGGTGCGGGCCGCCTGGTAGTCCTGTTCCGCTGATACCTTTTCCTGCCACAGGCGCAGTTCGCGCCTGTGGGTCTGGGCGGCCAGGTCGCGCCGCTTGGCCGCCGCCAGCCATTCGCTGCGCAACTCGGACAGCGCCGAGCTGGACAAGACGGCCAGCAGTTCGCCCTTCTTGACCTGCTGGCCCAGGTCGGCCGACACGCTTTGCACCACGCCGGCCATGCGCGGCACCACGTGCGCGGTCCGGTCCGCATTGAACTTGATCTCGCCGGGGAACTGCGCCGATGTCGCCAGCGCGGCGGGCGCAGCGACCTCGGACTTGATGCCGGCCACCGCGATCTGCTCGGGCGTGAGCGCGATTTTTTCCTGTTCCTTCTCGGCCTGCTCGCCCTGCCCGGTCTCGGCATGTCCGTGTTCCGCCTCGCCTGCCGCCTGCGCCGGACACACGGACGCCAACAGCAGCGCCGCACACAGGCCGGCCGCGGTCCACATCTTGGGGGGTTGCTTGCTCTTGTGCTTTGCCATTTTCTTATGCTCGTTTCAACGTCCGAGAATGCGGTCTATATCCGCGGAAGCCTGGTACACGGATGCCAGCACCGTCAGGTAGGCGATGTTTCCGTCGGAGAGGGTGCGCTGCGCGTCCAGCACTTCCAGGAAGCCGAACTTCCCCGCCTCGAAGCCTTTGCGCGCAGCCTCATAGGCCTGGGTGGCCCCCGGCAGCACGGCGCTCCGATACTCGCGCGCGGAACCCGCTGCCAGATCGAATCGGGTCACGGCCTGCAACAGTTCTCCCATCAGGCCGGATTCCAGCTCGCGGTATTGGTCCTGCGCCTTGTAGGCCTGCATGGTGGCGGCGTAGACATTGCCCTGGTTGCGGTCGAAGATCGGCAGCGGAATGGACACGCCAAGCTGGGCCTTGTCGCGGCCCGCTTCGTTGTCGCGGGCCACGCCGGCGCTCAGCGTGATGTCGGGATAGCGCTTGCTCTTCTCGACTTCCAGCTGCGCCTGCCCCAGGTCGACGGCAAGCTTGCCGCCCTGCATCCTGGGCGATGCGGCCAGGCCTGCCCGCAACTCGTCTATCGACGCCCGTTCCGGCAATGCGTTCAGATCCGCGCCCACGCTGGCAAAACCCGGCTCTGATTCGCCCCACAGCAGGCCGAGCTTGCGGCGTGCGCCCAGTAGCGCAGCCTCGGCCGCGCGCGCCTCGATGCGCGCGTTGGCCAACGCGACCTGGGCCTTGCTGCCCTCCAGTGGCGGCGCCTTGCCCGCGGCCACGCGCCTCTCCGCCAGCCGCAAGGCGCCGCTGGCGATATCCACGGTGCCGCGCGTCACGCGCACGGACTCCTGCGCCACCGCCACATCGAAATAGGCCGCGATGACTGCCGCGCGCAGGCCGGCCCGCGTGTCCGCGACGCCCTGGCGCGCCATGTCCCTGGACAGCTCAGCCGCCTTGACCCGCGCGGCGCGCTTGCCGCCGGTTTCCAGCGGGACGTTCAACATGGCGGTGGTGGTGCGCGTGGCCGATTGCGTGTCGTCCACGCTCACGTCGATGGAAGGGTTGGGCAGCACGCCCGCCTGCGTGAGCAGGCCCTCGCTCGCCGCGGCCTCGTTCTTCGCCGCGGCAAAGCCGGGATTCCGTTCGAGCGCCGCGGCCAGGGCGCGCTCCAACGTCAGCACGACGCCGTTCTCGCTCTGCGCCGGGGGTACGGAAGTTCGGGCTGCGCCCGCGTTCTGCGCGGATGCGGCAGCAGACGCGGCGATCATCGAGGCCGCCAGGATCAGCGGCATAGCGGATACATGCATGGTTCAACCAGGAAAGGGGCGAGCCGGCAATGTATCCAGATGGGTTCGTCAATCGAGCGACAGAAAAATGACATTTCCGTAAGGTTCGCGGCCTTACGAAAACGTAATCAGGGCGTCGGCGAATTGACGGGCACGGGTCCGTAGAGTGTCACCGTCGCTACACAAACAGCGTGTATGCGCCTGACGCAACACCGCGACCGGCGCCGCGCTCAACCTGGGAGATATCCATGAAGACCAAAACCGTCACCGCTGCCCTCGCCCTGGGTTCCGCCCTGGCCCTTCCTTTTGCCGCCAGCGCATCGAGCACCTGGCACCAGACCAACACGGAGATCGGCTACGCCATCGCGCCGGACCACGCCGTCAGCGGCAAGACGCGCGACGAGGTGAAGACCGAATTGGCCGTGGCCAAGTCCGACCCGAAGCAGTGGTTTCTGACCAATCTGAACGCCGCCAAGCCGGGCTGGGCCAAGCAGGGCACCTCCCGTACCCGCGCCGACGCGATGGCGGAGCTGGAAGCCATGACGCCGGCCGAACGCGCCCGCCTGGACGAGATCTACACCCCGGGCTGAGCGCCGGGCCCGTGGCGCACGCGCCCCGCGTGCCCGCCGGCGCTGCGCAGGGCGGCTGGGCCGCCCTGTTTGCGTTTATTCCCCAGAACGATTCCGCCTAGAATAGACGCAGCATCCGAGGACTTCCGCGCACTCTTTTTATTTCCGCTGACATGAAAGTACTCGTAATCGAAGACGAAAAAAAACTCGCCGAGTACTTGCGGCGAGCGCTGACCGAACACAACTACGTGGTCGACGTGGCCCAGGACGGCGTCACCGGACTGCATCTGGTGCGTGAAAGCCAGTACGACCTGGTCCTGCTGGACGTGATGCTGCCCGCCATGGACGGCTTTTCGGTGCTGGCCGAGATCCGCAAGACCAGCCGCGTCCCCGTCCTGATGCTGACCGCGCGCGACAAGCTCGAAGACCGCGTCAAGGGCCTGCGCGACGGGGCCGACGACTACCTGGCCAAGCCTTTCGCCTTGTCGGAACTGCTGGCCCGCGTGCTGGCGCTGGGCCGGCGCAGCGGCCACGGCCAGACCGAGACCATCGCCCAGAACGTGCTGCGCATCGACGGGCTGGAACTGGACCTGCTGCGCCGGCGCGCCAGCCGCGACGGCGTGCGGCTGGACCTGACCGCCAAGGAATTCACCCTGCTGGCCCTGCTGATGCGCAAGCAAGGCGAAGTCCTGTCGCGGCTGGAGCTGGCCGAACAGGTGTGGGACATCAACTTCAACAGCAACACCAACGTGGTCGAAGTCGCGATCCGCCGCCTGCGCGGCAAGGTCGACGAACCCTTCGACAAGAAACTGCTGCACACCGTGCGCGGCATGGGCTACGTGCTGGAACCGCGGAGCGACTGATGCCCGGGCAGCGCCCCAAATCGCTGCACCGCTGGCTGTCGCGCTGGCTGGCGATCCAGACTTTCATCGCGCTCGGCCTGGTATGCGCGGTGGTCTATTACGCGACCAACCTCAACCTGGCCAGCCGCCAGGAAGCCTTGCTGCAGCAGAAGGTCGAGGTCGTACGGCACCTGGTCGAGGAAAACGCCGCCAGCCAGGACTCCACCCGCTTGCGCCACAAGCTCAGCGACTTCTTCTATGGCCGCCCCGATTTTTCGCTGGTGTTGGAGATCGACGGCGAAAAGGTCTACTACGGCAGCCCCATCGCCGGCGACAACGACTTCAAGCATGAGCGGCGCATCGCTTTCACGCTGCCCTTTCCCGGCGCGCCCGGCGACGCCATGAACGCCGAACTGGTGCTGGACATCTCCAGCGATATCCTCCTGCGCAAGGCGCTGGCCTGGACCTTGTTCGCCTGCGCCCTGGCCGGCGCCATCGTCGTGGCGGCGGTCGGAACCCTGCTGGTGCGCAGAGGGCTGGCGCCGCTGGACGCGCTGGGCAAGCAGGCCGCGCAGCTAGCCCCGGACCGCATCGGCGAACGGCTCGACGAAAGCGGCCAGCCCTGCGAGATCCGGCCCCTGGTGCGCCAGTTCAACGCCGTGCTGCAGCGGCTGGAGCGCGCCTACGTGCAGATGGAGGGATTCAATGCCGACGTGGCCCACGAGATGCGCACGCCACTCGCAACGCTGATCGGCGAGACCGAGCTGGCGCTGAGCACGCGCCCGTCGCCGCAGGCCTTGCGCGAAACGCTGGGTTCCAACCTGGAAGAACTGCAGCGTCTCTCCAGCATCGTCAACGACATGCTGTTCCTGTCGCAGGCCGACCGCGGCGCGCAGGCCCGGGGCAGCTGGCAGGCCAGCCTGGCCGCCATCGTCCAGGAGGTGACGCAATACCACGAGGCCGAGGCCCTGGACGCGGGGGTCGATATCGCGGTGGTGGGCGATGCGTCGGCACAAGTCGATCGCGCGCTGTTCCAGCGCGCCGTGTCGAACCTGGTCTCGAACGCGGTACGCTATGCCGCTTCCGGCAGCGTGATCGAGGTCGATATCTCCCGCGGCGACGCTGGCGAAATCCTGATCGCCGTGCGCAACACCGGCGAACCCATACCGGAAGAACATCTGCCACGGCTTTTCTACCGCTTCTACCGCAGCGACACCTCCCGCGAGTTCGATGCCAACCATCATGGACTGGGATTGGCCATCGTCGCCGCCATCGCCCGCATGCACGGCGGCCGCAGCTACGCCAGATCGGCCAACCGGACCACCGCCATAGGCTTCAGCATCGCGGCGGCCGACAGTATAGAAACCTGATTGGCGCTGTGGAAGCGCCCGGGCATGGACAATCTGTACCGCGGATCGCAGGAGCCGGACGTCTTCAGCCTAAAGTACGGCCGGTCCGCCGAAAGGCGGAAGCGGCCCGGCCTCAGTCCTCTTCGACAAACGCTTCTTCGCGCTTTTTGCGGATGTTCGGCAGCGCGACCAGCACGACCAGCACCACAGCCGCGCCCAGCAGGGACGCGGACAGCGGCCGTTCCACGAATGTCGTGAAATCGCCGCGCGACAGCAGCAGCGCGCGGCGGAAGTTCTCTTCCATCATCGGGCCGAGCACCAGGCCAAGCAGAAGCGGCGCGCCCTCGCAGCGCAGCTTGCTCCAGATGTAGCCGACGACCCCGAAGAAGGCCGTCATGTACAGATCGAAGGTGTTGTAGTTAAGCGAATACACCCCAATCGTGCAGAACACCAGAATCGCCGGAAACAGGACGCGGTAGGGAACCTTGAGCAGCTTGACCCAAAGCCCGACCAGCGGCAGGTTGAGGATGACCAGCATCAGGTTGCCGATCCACATCGATGCGATCAGGCCCCAGAACAGGTCGGGATGGCTGGTCATGACCTGGGGGCCGGGCTGGATGTTGTGGATGGTCATCGCGCCCACCATCAGCGCCATCACCGCGTTGCCCGGGATGCCCAACGTCAGCAAGGGGATGAACGACGTCTGCGCCCCCGCATTGTTGGCCGACTCCGGGCCGGCCAGGCCGGCCGGGTGGCCTTTGCCGAAACGCCCGGGTTCCTTGGACAGCTTCTTTTCCAGAGTGTAGGAAGCGAAGGCCGACAGCACCGAGCCGCCCCCGGGGAGGATGCCCAGCATCGATCCGACCGCGGTGCCGCGCACGATCGCGGGCGCCGCCTCGCGGACCTCCTGCCGGTTGGGATACAGCGAACCCACCTTGTCCGTGATCTCGACCCGCTTGTCCTTCAGTTCCAGGTTGTTCATGATCTCGGCAAAGCCGAACACGCCCATCGCCACGATCGCGAAATTGATGCCGTCCTGCAGCTCCGGGATGCCGAAGTCATATCGGGCGACGCCCGAATTGACGTCCGTGCCAACCAGGCCGAGCAGCAGCCCCAGCAGGATCATGCAGATCGCCTTGACCAGCGAGCCCGAGGCCAGCACCACCGCCCCGACCAGGCCCAGCGTCATCAGCGAGAAGTACTCGGCCGGCCCGAACTTGAACGCGACCTCGGCCAGCGGCGGCGCGAATGCCGCGATCAGCATGGTGGCCACAGAGCCCGCGAAGAAGGAGCCGATGGCGGCCAGCGACAGCGCGGCGCCGCCGCGGCCGTTGCGGGCCATCTGGTGGCCGTCGAGCACGGTGACGACCGCCGATGTCTCGCCTGGCAGGTTGACGAGTATGGCGGTGGTCGAGCCGCCGTACTGTGTCCCGTAGTAGATGCCCGCCAGCATGATCAGCCCCGCAACGGGCGGCAGCACATAGGTGATCGGCAGCAGCAT
This sequence comes from Achromobacter sp. ACM01, assembly GCF_014851745.1. NCBI lineage: Bacteria > Pseudomonadati > Pseudomonadota > Betaproteobacteria > Burkholderiales > Alcaligenaceae > Achromobacter > Achromobacter sp. ACM01. The sequence goes on along the minus strand of NZ_JACVAF010000006.1, from coordinate 72,360 downwards.
CGCGATGGTGGGCACAGGGCCCAAGCCAGGCAACACGCCCACCAGCGTGCCCAGGACGCATCCCAACAGCGCATACAGCAGGTTCTCCGGCGTGAACGCCACGGAGAACCCCAGCATGAGGTTATCGATAAGTTCCATCCCCGCTCCTTGGTGTTTTTATCGTCATACGAAAATAGATCGTAGTACGATATAAAAAGCCAAGGAACCCGGGTTTTTACGGACTGGAGATCGGTGAGATCAGGGCGGATCGGCGCGCTTGAACGCTGCGCGCGCCATCCGCCGTGGCGTGTAAGAAGGCCATGCCGCTGACGCGGCAAAGCCGTCCCGTCACATCGGCTTCAGGTCGACCTCTTTGGCGATCTTGCCAAAGGTTTCCAGGTCGCTCTTCACCCGGGCCGTGGTCTCGGCCGGCGTGGACACGCGCGGAATCATCGCCAGGTCCAGCAGGCGCTGCTTCATTTCCGGCTTGGCGAACTCGCGCGCCAGGGCCTGCTGGATCTTGTCGACGATCTCGTCCGGCGTGCCCTTGGGCGCGGCCAGGCCGAACCAGGCGACCGCGGAGAACCCGGGCAGGCCGGCTTCTGGCGCGGTGGGCACATCGGGCAAGGCCGCCACGCGTTCCGGGTTCGTGACGAACAAGGGCCGCACCTTGCCTGCCTTGATGAAGGGCGTCTGCACGCCGGTATTGTCCAGCACCGCGTCGATATGGCCGCCCAGCAGGTCGTTCATGGCCGGGCTGCTGCCCTTGTAGGGCACGATGTTGACCTGCATGCCGGCGGCGCGCGCAAACATGAGTTGGGTCAGGTGTTGCTGGGTGCCCAGGCCGGCATTGCCGAAGGTGATCTTGTTCGGGTTCTTGCGGCCGTAGTCGATGAATTCCTTGAGATTCTTGGCGGGGAATTCATTGTTCGTGACCACCACGAAAGGCAGGTCGACCAGTACCGTGATCTGCTTGAAGTCTTCCAGCGGCTTGTAGCGCAGCTTGTAGACGTAGGGGTTGACGGCCATGGTGCCGCTCGCAGTCAACGCCAGCGTGTAGCCGTCCGGCTCGGCGCGCGAGACGAACTCGGTGCCCAGCACGCCGCCCGCGCCCGGCTTGGCCTCGACGATGGCCGGCTTGCCCAGTTCAGTCTGTAAAGCCTGCGCGGCGAAGCGCGCCAGCATGTCGGCGGACCCGCCCGTCGCGTAGGGCAGGACGATCGTGATCGGCTTGCTGGGATAGGTGTCCGCGGCCATCGCGGGCGCGGCGATCCCGGCCGCCAGACAGGCAGCGGCCAGAGTTTTCAGATGCTTGACCATCAATGATTTCCCCTCGTGGTGTATCGACTGCGCTTGCACCCGGGGAAGATTAAGCGGTCCCGCGTTATATGGCTAATCAACAATTAAAATAGATCTCTATCACCAATGTTGATAATCACCCAGGACTGCGATGCTGACCTCGATGGACTTGAACCTGCTGCGCATCTTCGATGCGGTCATGACCGAACGCAACGTCACGCGCGCGGCCTCCGCGCTGCACATGACCCAGCCCGCGGTCAGCAACGCCATCAACCGGCTGCGCCTGACCTTGAAGGATCCGCTGTTCGTGAAGATCCAGGGCGGCGTGCTGCCCACGCAGCGCGCCGAACTGCTGTGGCCCCCGATCCGCGACGCGCTGGCCCGCATCGCCGACACGCTGGAGCGCAACGATTTCGACCCGGCGCGTTCCGAGGCCGTGTTCCGCATGGCCATGTCCGACTACGTGGCGGACCAGGTCATCCGGCCGCTGTTCGTGGAGCAGCAGACGGTGGCGCCCAATGTCCGCATCCATCTGCATCCCTATTCGCTGGACAACGCCGGCGTGCTGCTGGAAAAAGGCGAAGTCGACATGGCGGCGGGCGTGTATTCGAACTTCGGCTCGTCCCTGCGCACCCTGCCGCTGGAAACGCTGACCTACGTCTGCGCCATGCGCAAGGGCCACCCGCTGCTGGCGCAGCCACGCTTCACGCTGGACAGCTTCCTGCGCGCGCGCCATCTGATGGTCAGCCTGCTGGGCACGCCGACCCTGATCGACCATGAGCTCGCGCCCCACGGCTACAAGCGCAACGTGGTGCTCACCATCAACCAGTTCGCCCTGGCGCCGCGCCTGCTGGCCGAAACCGACCTGATCTGCGTGGTGCCGCTGAACACCGTGCGCAACAGCCCCTACAGCCATCTGCTGGAAGCCGTCGAGGCGCCTTTCCCGTTCGCGCCGCGCACGGTCAACCTGATCTGGCATGAACGCTCGGACAACATCCCCGCGCATCGCTGGCTGCGCGAAGAGATACTCAAGGTCTGCCAGGCGCAAGGAATGGTGTTCGACCAGGCGCAGCCGGCAGAGTCCCATCCGTACTGATCCGTACCGACAAATCATTCACAACAGTGATAATCACTGATACCAATCTTTGATTGGACCGAATGATGGTGCGTCAATAGCATTCTGGTCATCCCACTCCCGGCGCCTTGCGCGCCAGCATCCTGGAGACCAGCGTGACCCAGACCGCATCCGCCCCGGGCGCCCGCCGTTTTCGCGTCGGCTTCGACGTAGGCGGCACGTTCACCGATTTCACCCTGCTCGCCGAGCACACCGGTGAACTGCATTATTTCAAGGTGCCTTCGACACCGCACGATCCGTCCGAGGCCATCCAGACGGGCCTGGCCCATCTAATCCGCGAACACGAGATCGCCGGCTCCGAGCTGGCGCACGTGGGCCACGGCACCACGGTGGCCACCAACATGGTCATCGAGCGCAGGGGTTCGCGCTGCGCGCTGGTCACCACCCGCGGCTTTCGCGACGTGCTGGAGATCGGCCGGCAGACACGCCCCCATCTGTACGACTACAACGTCACCAAGCCGCAACCCCTGGCGCCGCGCGAGTGGCGCTTCGAAGTGACCGAGCGCGTCGGCGCCGACGGTTCCGTGCTGCAGGCGCTGGACGAAGACGAGGTGGTGGCGGTGGCGCGCGAGCTGGCTGCAGCCCGCGTCGAATCGGTCGCCATCTGCTTCATGCACAGCTACCGCAACGATGCCCACGAACGCCGCACCCGCGACATCCTGGCCGAACACCTGCCGGGCGTCTATCTGAGCGTGTCCAGCGAGATCCTGCCGGAGTTCCGCGAATATGAACGCATGTCCACCACCGCGCTCAATGCCTATGTCGGCCCGCGCATGGCTGGCTACATGCGCAACCTGGTAAGTTCGGTGCGCGCCATGGGCGTGGCGGCCGAGCCGACCACGGTGCATTCCAATGGCGGTCTGATGTCGGTGGAATCGGTGCTGACGGCTCCGGTGCGCACCTGCGTTTCGGGCCCCGCCGCCGGCGTAATCGGCGCGACCGAACTGGGCCGCGTGGCTGCGCTGCCCAACCTGATCACCTTTGACGTGGGCGGGACCAGCACCGACGTGTCGCTGGTGGCCGAACTGCGGCCGTTGTTCACCTCCAGCCGCCTGGTGGCCGACTATCCGGTCAAGACCCAGATGGTGGACGTGCACGTCATCGGCGCGGGCGGCGGCAGCATCGCGCGCATCGACGACGCGGGCGCGCTCAAGGTCGGCCCGCAGAGCGCGGGTGCGGTGCCCGGCCCCATCGCCTACAACCGGGGCGGCCAGGTCGTGACCATCACCGACGCCCACGTCGTGCTGGGCCGGCTGAATCCAGTCGCGCTGCTGGAAGGCCGCATGGCCGTGCATGCGCGCCAGGCGCGCGAGGCGCTGGAGGCGCAGATCGCCCGCCCGCTGGGACTGAGCGTGGAAGAAGCCGCCTACGGCATTCTGCGCATCGCCAACTCCAACATGGCGCGCGCGGTACGCGCGGTCTCCACCGAACGGGGCCATGACATCCGCAAGTTCGCCCTCTGCGCCTTTGGCGGCGCGGGCGGCCTGCATGCCGCCGAACTGGCGCGCGATTGCGGCATCGGCACCCTGCTGATTCCGCAGGAGCCGGGCACCATGTGCGCGCGCGGCATCCTGCTGTCCGACATTTCCATGGACTTCGTGCAGACGCTGATGGCGCACGCCACCGCGGACGGCTGGACCGCCGTGCGGCAGGCGCTGGAAGCCCTGGCCGGCAAGGCGCGCGCCTGGCTGTCCAGCGAAGGCGTGAACGACTCGGAGCAGCGCCTGTCCGCTGTCATCGACGCACGCTACCAGGGCCAGAACTTCGAAATCGCCGTGCCGCTGGATGGCATGCAGCTGATGCCGCTGGATGAGTTCGTCGCGGCATTCAGCGCGGCGCACGTGCGCGAGTATGGCTATGACGCCGCCGGCCGTCCGGTGGAGATCGTCAATTGCCGGGTGCGCGCCATCGGCCTGGTGCCACGCGCGCCCCTGGCCCGCGTGCAAGGCGGCGAAAGCGTGGCCGGCGCCCTGAAGGAACGCCGCAACGTGTACTTCGAAGGGGCGGGCTGGGTGGACACGCCCATTCTGCGCCGCGCCCTGCTGCCGGTGGGCGTGCCCGTGGACGGGCCGGCCGTGATCGAGGAAATGAGCTCGACCACCGTCGTGCTGCCGGGCCAGCAGGCGCGCGCCGACGAATACGGCAACCTCGTCGTCAACCTCAACAGCTAAGGCGTACGCCATGACCAATCGATCGACTTCCGCTGCCGGCACGGACACCTTCGACCCCATCGAAATGGAGGTCTTCAGCAACCGCCTGCTGTCCATTACCGAGGAAATGGGCAACACGCTGATCCGTTCGTCCTTTTCCACCAACATCAAGGAACGCAAGGATTGCTCCGTGGCGCTGTTCGACGCCGCCGGCCGCCTGGTAGCGCAGGCGGCCCACGTGCCGGTGCACCTGGGATCGTTGTCCGGCGGCATAGACGCCGTGCTGCGGCGCTACGGCGCGGCCGGCGTGCGCCCGGGCGACGCGTTCCTGTGCAACGACGCCTATCTGGCTGGCGGCACGCACGCGCCCGACATCACCGTCATCACTCCCATCTTTCACGAAGGCGTGCTGCGTTTCTTCGCGGCAAACATCGGCCACCATACCGACGTCGGCGGCGCCGTTCCCGGCTCCACGTCGCACCATCTGAAGACGGTTTGGGAGGAAGGCATCCGCCTGCCGGCCATGCGCATCGTGCGCGAGGGCGAGCTGGACATGGACCTGCTGGAGATGATTGCGCACAACACGCGCGAACCGGACAACCGCATGCACGATATCCGCGCCCAGATCGCCACCAACGACAAGGGCGCCAGGCTGATGCTGGAACTGGTGCAGCAGTCGGGCCTGGAGACCGTGCTGTCCGCCATCGACAGCATCATGGTGTACACCGAAAGACGCCTGCGCAACCGCATCGCGCAACTGCCGACCGGGACCTATACCTTCACCGAGCGCATGGACGACGACGGCATGGGCGGCGATCCCGTCACCATCCAGGCCAACGTAGAGGCGCGCGACGGCCAGCTCCATGTCGATTTCACCGGCACCAGCAAGCAGGCGCGCGGCGCATTCAACCTGCCCGCCAGCGCCCTGAACGCCAGCGTCTACTTCGCGGTGAAGGCCATGCTCGACCCCGAGCTCATGCCCAACAACGGCCTGTTCCAGCCCATCACCATCACCGCCCCCGAGGGCACCATTACCAACCCGCGCTTTCCGGCGGCGGTGGGCGCGCGCGTCACCACCGCGCAGCGCGTGGCCGGCACGGTGATCGGCGCGCTGGGCCAGCTGTTGCCGCCAGACCGCGCCATGGCTTCGTGCAACGACGTCATGCCTTCCATGCTGTTCTCCGTGCCCATGCAGGACGGCAAGGGCACCTTCGTCTACCTGGAAACGCTGGGCGGCGGCGCGGGCGGACGCGCGCAGGGCGACGGCATGGACGGCATCCAGGTGCACGTGACCAATACCTCCAACCTGCCCGCCGAAGCGCTGGAGATCGAGTACCCGCTGCTGGTCGAGGAGTACGCGCTGGTCAACGACAGCGGCGGCGCGGGCCGCCACCGCGGCGGCATGGGCATCGCGCGCCAGATCCGTTCGCTGCATGATCAGCTGATCTGCACCATCCGCTGCGACGCCGCGCTGTTTGGCGCGGCCGGCCTGAACGGCGGCCTGGCGGGAGGCACCTCGCGCGTGATCCAGAACCCCGGCCGCGCCGACGAGCAGCGCCTGCCCAACAAGATCGCCAGCCACGGCCTGGCCAGCGGCCAGTCCGTGCGCCTGGAAACGCCCGGCGGCGGCGGCTACGGCGCGCCCGCTGACCGTAGCGTGGCCGCCATCCGCAACGACGTGCTGGGCGGCAAGGTCAGCCGGGCCGCGGCCGAACGCGACTATGGCGCGGAACGGGTGGCGCTGGCGCTGCAAGGAGACGCGGCATGAACGCGCCTGCCCCCGGCCCCCGCAGCGGCGGCGAACTGCTGGTCGCGCAGCTGCAGGCCTATGGCGTGGAGCGCGTGTTCATGGTGCCGGGCGAAAGCTTCCTGCCATGCATCGATGCGCTCTACGCCCGGCGCGACGCGATCGAAGCGGTGGTCTGCCGCCAGGAAGGAGGCGCCGCCTACATGGCCGAGGCGCATGGCAAGCTGACCGGCCAGCCGGGCATCTGCTTTGTCTCGCGCGGTCCGGGCGCCACCAATGCGGCGATCGGCGTGCACACCGCAAGGGAAGACTCCACGCCCATGATCCTGTTCATCGGCCAGGTCGGCGGCGACACCGCCGACCGCCAGTGCTTCCAGGAAGTGGACTACCGCGCCATGTACGCGCCGCTGGCGAAATGGGTCGCGCAGATCGAGCGGGCCGACCGCATTCCCGAATACCTGGCGCGCGCCTGGGCGATCGCCACTAGCGGACGCCCCGGGCCAGTGGTCCTCTCCCTGCCCGAAGACATGCTGTCCAGCGTCGCCGACGTGGCTCTGGCCGCTACGCCACAGCCGCCCTGCGCCCGTCCGGCCGACGCCGACATGCTGCGCCTGCGTGACTTGCTGGAAGCGGCGGAGCGGCCCTTGCTGCTGCTGGGCGGCTCGCGCTGGCCGCAAGCCGCGCGCGAGGCCGTGCGCGACTTCGCGCTGCGCTTCGACCTGCCCGTGGCCACCGCCTGGCGACGCCTGGAGCTGTTCGACAACGACCATCCCAATTTCGTGGGCCAGGTCAGCGCCAGCATGCCGCCGCACCAGAAGCGCGCCGTCATGGACAGCGACCTCGTCATCGCGCTGGGCACCCGCCTGTGCGAACCGACGACCATCAACTATGAATGGCTGGCCTCGCCCACGCCGCGCCAGACGCTGATCCACATCCACCCGGACGCCAACGAGATCGGGCGGCTGTGCACGCCGGCGCTGGGCATGGTCGCCAGTGTGGACGGCTTCGCCCAGGCCGCATCGGGACTGGCGCCGACGCCGGGCTGGCAGCCGCGCCGCCGGGGCACTGTAGCGGCCGCCCCAGCGCCTGCGCTGCCGCCCACGCCCGGCCCGCTGGACCTGAACGCGGCGGCGCGCCACGTCGCGGCCACGCTGCCGCCGCATTCCTGCGTCACGGTGGGCGCGGGAAATTACGCGCTCTATGCGCACCGGCACATTGCCTTCAAGGGACCGGGCAGCCAGCTTGCGCCCGCCGTCGGCGCCATGGGCTACGGCCTGCCCGCAGCCATCGCGGCCAAGCTGCGCGACCGAGATGCGGCCGTGGTCTGCTTCGCCGGCGACGGCTGTTTCCAGATGACCATGCAGGAGCTGGCCACCGCGGCGCAGTACCGGCTGGGCATTGTGGTGCTGGTCTTCAACAATGGCCTGTTCGGCACCATCCGCCTGCATCAGGAGCGCGCCTATCCCGGACGCGCCCTGGCGACGGAACTGGTCAACCCCGATTTCGCGCGGCTCGCGCACAGCTATGGCGGCTACGGCGCTGCGGTCGAGCGCACGCAGGATTTTGCGCCGGCCTATGATGCCGCGCTGGCGTATGCCCGGGAGCATCGCATGCCGGCCATCGTGGAACTGCGCTACGACGCCGACATCATCCTGCCCGACCGCACCCTGTCGCAACTGCGCCGCGCGGAGACCGCCGCATGAAACCGCTGCTGCGCCGCGTGTCGGCGCCCGCCTCGACGCCGCTGCGCCTGACCTGGAACGGCTTGCCGCTGCAAGCCCATGAGGGCGACACCGTGCTGACGGCGTTGCTGCTGGCCGCGCAGCACCTGCGCGTCACCTTGGGCGAAGGCGCGCCGCGTGCCGGCTTCTGCCTGATGGGCGCCTGCCAGGATTGCTGGGTGCAGACGGCGGACGGCGCACGCCTGCGCGCCTGTTCCACCGCAGTCGAAGACGGCATGGAACTGGTCAGCGCCCAGCCCGGAGAACTCGCATGCAAATGAACCCGCCCGGCGCCGATGACTCGCCGCGCATGGTGGTGGTGGGCGCCGGGCCCGCGGGCGTGCGCGCCGCGCAGACGCTGCTGCGCCACGGCGTGCGTCCGGTGATCGTGGACGAAGCCGCCTTGCCTGGCGGCCAGATCTATCGCCAGGGCGCGGCCCCTCGCGGCACCGCGCGCCAGCGCTATGGCTTCGAATGGAAGCGCGCGCAAGCCATCCACGCGGCGGGCGCGGACCTGGCCTCCCGCGCCGACTATCGCGCCGCCACCGCGGTGTGGAATGCCGCCCCGGGCTGCCTGGACCTGGTCCGCGACGGCGAACTGGAAACCCTGCCCTACTCACGGCTGCTGCTCGCCACCGGCGCCACCGACCGCGTCCTGCCCTTCCCGGGCTGGACCCTGCCCGGCGTCTACTCGCTGGGCGGCGCGCAGATCGCGCTGAAGAGCCAGGGCTGTACGTTTGGGCCGCGCATCGTGTTCGCCGGCACTGGCCCCCTGCTCTATCTGGTCGCCTACCAATATGCGCGCGCCGGCGCCCAGGTGCAGGCCGTGCTGGACTGCGCGCCGCCAGGCAGCCAGGTCCGCGCCGCGCCGGCGCTGCTGAGCCAGCCCGGCATGCTGGCCAAAGGCATGTACTACCTGGGCTGGCTGCGCGCCCACGGCGTGCCGGTGCACCATGGCGCACGGCTGGATGCGGCCGAGGGCGCGGGCCGCGTCGAGCGCGCGCTTGCGACCCTGGGCGGCAAGCAGCGCGCCATTGCTTGCGACGCGCTTGCGGTGGGCCACGGGCTGCGCGCGGAAACGCAGCTTGCCGACCTGCTGGACTGCGCCTTCGACTTCGATGCCGCGCAGCGCGCCTGGCTGCCGCGCCGCGACCCGGACGGCCGCAGCACGGCGACCGGCGTCTATCTGGCCGGCGACGGCGCCGGCATCGGCGGCGCGGTCCTGGCCGAGCTTGCGGGCGAACGCGCCGCGCTGGCCATGCTGGCAGACAGCGGCATCGACGTCAGCGCCGCCAGGGTGCAGTGGCTGGCCTGCCGCCAGGCGCGCTGGGCGCAATTCCGCCGCGGCCTGGACCGGGCCTTTCCCCTGCCGGGCGCGGGCGCCGACTGCGACGACTCCGTCATGGTCTGCCGCTGCGAGGAAGTGCGCGCCGGCACGTTGCGCGCCGCGGCCGCGCAATACGCCATCCACGATCTCAACCGCTTGAAGGCGCTGACGCGCATCGGCATGGGCCTGTGCCAGGGACGCATGTGCCAGGCGGGCGCGGCCGAGCTGCTGGCCGACTGCCGCGGACTGGCCTTGGCGGACATAGGCCGGCTACGCGGGCAGGCGCCCGTCAAGCCCCTGAACCTGTCCATGCTCGGCAAGGTGGAACCATGAACCCGCTGCACACGGAAGTCGCCATCATCGGCGCCGGCCTGGTGGGCGCCAGCGCCGCCCTGGCGCTGCGCCGCATGGGGGTCGCCACGGCGCTGATCGACGGCGGCGCAAGCGGCGCACGCGCCAGCGGCGTCAACTTCGGTGGCGTACGCCGCCAGGGACGCTCGATCGAGCAGCTGTATCTGGCGCAGCGCGCACACGGCATCTGGTCGCGCCTGCCGGACCTCATCGGCACCGATGCGGAATACGTGCGCAGCGGCCACCTGAAGCTGGCGCGCTCCGAGTCCGACCTGGACAAGCTTTGTGCCTACCGCGACAAGGTCAGCGACTTCGACCTGGGCCTGGAGATCATCGACGCCGCCGAGCTGCGTCGCCGCTTTCCCGCGCTGGGTCCGGGCATTGCCGGCGGCTCGCTATGTCCGGAGGATGGCCAGGCCAATCCGCGACTGGTCGCGCCCGCCTTCGCCCATGCCGCTGCGCGCGCCGGCGCCAGCCTGCTCGAACATTGCGCCATCACGCAGGCAGACACCCAGGGTAGCGGCTTCCTGCTGACCGCCGCCGACGGCCGGCGCATACGCGCCGACACCGTCATCAATGCGGCGGGCGCCTGGGGCGCGGCGGTGGCCCGTTGGTTCGGCGACGACCTGCCCCTGCAGGTCAAGTATCCGACCATGCTGGTCACTGAGCCTCTCACGCCGCAGATCGGCGTGTCGTTGGGCGTGGAAGGCGGCGGCTTCTATGCCCGCCAGGTCGCGCGCGGCAATGTGGTCATGGGCGGCGGCTACGGCAGCGCGCTGCCGGGAGACCGCAGCCGGCCGGGCCGCGCCGCGCTCGCCGAACTCGGCCGCATCGCTCCGACCGTGGTCCCGGCGCTGGCCTGCGCCAGCGTGATCCGCTGCTGGTCAGGCATCGAAGGCTATTTCAACGACAAGAACCCGGTCATCGGCTTCAGCCCCAGAGTGCCGCGGCTGCTGCATGCTTTCGGCTTCTCGGGCGGGGGCTTTCAGATCGCGCCGGCGGTGGGCGAGGTCATCGCCGAAATGGCGATGGGACGCGGCGGCTTGATCATGGCGGAGAAGTTCTCGGCCAGCCGCTGGGAGGCCGCCCAGGCATGATCGGTGCGAGAGCCTGGGCGCGGCCCTCACAGGCATGCGAGTTGCTCGCTTCCCGCGGGGCGGCATTTCCTGCCGCCATCCACGGCAAAGGAGCACTATCCATGGTCAGAAAATCCATAGTTCACGGCCTGGGCGCAGCAATGCTCGCCTTGGCGCTGGCAGGCTGCGCGGCGCAGGACGGCCATCGCAGCACGGGCCAGTACACCGATGACGTCACTACCACGGCGCGCGTGCGGGAGGCGCTGCTGAAGACGCCCAATTTACGGTCCAACACCATACAGGTTGAAACCTACCAGGGCGTGGTCCAGCTCAGCGGCTTTGCGGACAACGAAGACAGCGCGGCCTCCGCCGTCGGCGCGGCCCGGGGCGTGGCGGGCGTGAAGGAGATCCGCAACAACATCCAGGTGCGAAATCCGCAGTAATGCGCGGCGGCGCTCGGGAGGATGGGCCAGCCGGGCACGCGGCTTGCTGCGCAACGTCTCATAGAGCCCATTGCAGCCCTACGGAGAATCATCATGCCTGGCACGCCCGTCAACTCCCTGCCCGATCCCCAGACCGATCCCTCCCCCCGCCCCGACTTGGGTCCCAGCGATTCGTCGGACTCGGCCAGCGACCTGCCTCAGGACCTGGTCCATACCGATAGCGATGCTCAAGGCACAGGCGACCGCGAAAGCGCCAACCCGCGCGACCGCGACCACGAAGGCGCCGACATAGGCGCGGACCGGGTCACCGATGCAGACCATGCCGGCGTATCGCGCAAGCCGCCCGACCCGGTGCGCAACGGCGGCTAGGCCAGGCGATCGTCAACCGGAAAGGGCCATCCGCCATGGACGCGATCGAACGCATCGCCGCGTACATGCATGAACACGCCTTGACGCTGGTCACGGCGGAATCATGCACGGCCGGCCTCATCGCCGCCACGCTGGCGGATGTGGCGGGTGCAGGTTCGCTGCTGGACTGCGCATTCGTGGTCTATTCCCCGCAGGCAAAGATGCGTTGCCTTGGGGTGACGCCTGCGACCCTGGCGCGGCACAACCTCACGAGCGAGCCGGTAGCGCGGGAGATGGCGCTGGGCGCATCGCGGCAAAGCCCGGCGCTGATCGCCATTTCCAATACAGGCGTCACCGACTCGGTCGACGACGACATTCCCGCTGGCACGCAGTGCTATGCCTGGGTCTTCAAGACGGGCCAAGCCGATGCCGCGCCGGCAATCTACGCCGAAACCCGGCGCTTCTCCGGCAACCGCAACGGCATACGCCTGGCCAGCGCCCGCTATGCCCTGCAGCGTCTGGTGGAGTACCACGCCGAACTGACGGGCAAGCCCAAGCCCCGCTGAAGTCGCTGACGGGCGGGAACAGCGATTGCTGGTGGCTGCAGGCTCCCACCCATAACGGCGCACCGCGCCCAAATCTGGAGGTTTCCATGAAAACCCGCTATCTGACCGCCACGATCCTCGCCTCGCTGACGTTGGCTGCCGCCCATGCTGCGCAGGCGCAAACCGCGCCCGCCGCGCCTCCCACGGCCGCGGCAGCGAAACTGGACAGCGCCGACCGGGACTTCCTGGAGAACGCAGCCCAGGCCGGCCACCTGGAAGTCGCTGGCAGCAAGCTCGCTCTTGAAAAAGCCCGCGATCCGGACGTGAAGGCGTTTGCCCAGAAAATGATCGACGACCACGGCAAGGCCGGCCAGCAATTGGCCACGCTCGCGCAAGGCAAGGGTTATCAGGCGCCGACCGAACCCTCACTGGTGCAGCAGGCAAAACTGAAGGCGCTGGGCTTGCGCGACGACAGCTTCGACAAGGCCTATGTGGACGAGATTGGCGTATCCGCGCACCAGGACGCGGTGAAGCTCTTCGAGAAAGCCTCGAACGACGTGAAGGATCCCGACGTCAAGCAATTCGCGATCGAGACCCTGCCGGTGCTGCAACAACACCTGGAAATGGCGACAGCCATGCAGCAACGCCTGGATGCCGCCAAGAAATAGGAGTCTTCCCGAGGATTAGTACCAGCGAAGGAACAGATGCGCATACCTGCGGGCGCATCTGCAACCAGTGCGCTTGCTGCGGAACATGCATATGGATCGCGAGGAACTATTGGCACAAATGATCGCCACGCCAGCGGTCGACCGGGACTTCCATGACTGGCCCGAGGTGCTGGCCAACTATGCGGAATGCCTGATGGCGCTGCAGCCCAGGCTGCAGCCCGAAGAGCTGGAAAGGCTGATACGGGTTGGCGCGGATTTCTATCGCACGCTGGCGCGCGCCGAACAATATCGGCACGCGTCAGTCTGGGACGAACCGCAGCCGTAACGCTCAACCATAGGAGCCATATGAGCGCCTGTGGTACGCCTCCCTGACGTAGCGCTTGAGTTCTGCCTCAACTGAAGAGACGGCGGCAGCTGGTTCCGCCTGCGGATCGAGCAAGCGCCGCGCTGCTTCGAGCGTGCGCCGCGCCCTCAGTTCACCTTCGCTCAAGATCTCGGCGGGCGCCGCCGTCGTATCGCGCTCTTTGTCCATGACGCTGCTCCTGAAGGCGGGCGGAATGCCGCCGCCTCGCTATCAGCAAACCACGTGCCCGCGCGGACGGCACGGCAATTGCTGCGTTGCGGCTTTCCTCCAGGAGACGGCATGCTCGCAAACTGGCTGCCTGAGGTCCGGGGCCTTTCGGACCATCCGCTGATGCTGTGGGCATTGGCGCTGACGGCGGGCGCCGCGTTGTTCTTCGCGCTGAGCGCCGCGTTGCGGATCACGCGGTCGCGGCTGCGGCAGCGCGCCGACACGCCAGGCCACCCTCTTGCGCGCTCGGTCTCCGAGGTCCTGCGGCGCACCAACAGTGTCATCTTGCTGTTGCTGTCCATCCTGATCGGCGCCGAATTCATCGGCGCCCCACTGCCCTGGAGCGCGGGCAAAGCCCAGCATCTTTGGTTCGTGCTGCTGACGCTTCAGCTCGCCCTGTGGCTCGACCGGGCAGTCGAGGTGGGACTGGATCATGCACTGGCCGCGCGCGGCCAGGTCAATGCCGTCACCGCCACCTTGTTCCGGTTCCTGCTGCGCACACTGGTTGCCGTCATCGCCCTGCTGGCCATGCTGGACAATCTGGGCGTGAACATCACCGCGCTGGTGGCCAGCCTGGGCATCGGCGGCGTCGCCGTCGCGCTGGCGGTCCAGACCATACTGAGCGATCTGTTCGCCTCGATCTCGATCGGGCTCGACAAGCCCTTCGAGGCTGGGGATTTCATCGTCTTCGGACAGGTGGCGGGCAGCATCGAGCACGTGGGCCTGAAGACGACGCGCATCCGCAGCCTGGGCGGCGAACAGATCGTGTGTTCCAACACGGAGCTGCTCAAGCAGACCATCCAGAACTACAAGCGGATGCAGCAACGGCGCATCATCTTCACCGTCCGCATCACCTACATGACGCCGGTGGACCGCGCCGCCACCGTGCCGGAGCTGATCCGACAGCAGATCGAACGCCAATCCGGCACCCGCTACGACCGGGCGCACCTGGCCCGTTTCGGCGATAACGCGCTGGAGTACGAAGCCGTCTACTACGTCATGACAGCGGACTACAACCGCTACATGGACATACAACAGGAGATCAACCTGGGCATCATGCGCGAGCTGGACACGGCAGGCATCGCGCTGGCGCTCCCCGAACGCATCGTGCACCTGCCGGCGCCCGCCCGGCAGGACGCCGATGAGCAAGCCGGCTAGCGGAGCGCCGGTGGGACCAACGCGCGGTCCAGCAGCGCGGCCAGGCGGGCGAGCCCCGCCTCCACCGGCCCCGAGATGTGCACGCGCAAGCACGGCCGGCCCCGCGAGGCCAACTCTTCCATGTCGCCCAAGGCCTGCGCACGCTGCATGGCGGCGAAACCCAGGGCGTGGCCGGGCGCTTCCAGCTCCTCCCCGGCGTCCGCGGTAATGAACAGGAATCGTCCGCCCGCGGGGCCGCCCTTGTGCAGCTGGCCTATGGAATGCAGGTAGCGCGGACCGAACCCGACCATGGTTGCAGCGCCGGTCGCCTGGCGCAGCCGGCAGCGCATCCCGGCGAGGCGCGCGTCATGGACCGGATTCCGGGCGACATAGGCCAGCAGCGACACGTAGTCGCCCTGATCCATTCCCGCAAAGTACGACGCCAGCAGCTCGATCGCGGTCGCCCCCTCGGCCTCGCCATGGAAGGCCAGCGCGCCTTCGACCAGCCGGGGCATAAGGTCGGCTACGCCGATGCCGGCTTCGTGGCGCGCCGCCAGGGCCTGCGTGCGCGCCTTGCTGGCTTCCACGTCCGGCTGATCGAACGGATTGACGCGCAGCACGGCGGCGGCCACGGCGGTGGCCATTTCCCAACGAAAGAACTCCTGGCCGAGCGACTGGGCAGACGGCAGTTCGCAACGCGCCACCGGGAATCCCGCAGCGGCCAGCCGCCGCATGCGCGTGTCCAGCTCGGCGCCGGGCGTATCGCTGCGCGCAAGATGGACGAACATGCGGTCGCGGCCATAATCGCACGCATCCCCGGCCGGCTCGTGGGCCACGGGAATGATGCCCCGCCCATTCTTGCCGGTTGATTCGGCCAGCAATTGCTCGAGCCAACACCCCACGTACTCCAGCCCGGGCGCGGCCAGGATGGTGAGCTTGTTGCGGCCGTCCAATGCGGCCTCGCCCAGCAGCGCTCCCAGAAGCAACCCCGGATTGGTGCGCGCCTGGGCCTGCCCCGCGCATGCCCGCACCATGGGGCGGGCGCTGCGCAGGAATGCCGCTGGATCGTGCCCCAGCAGCGCCAGCGCGACCAGTCCGAAGGGCGACAGCACGGAGTTGCGCCCGCCCACGGACGACTCGCCCTCGAAGACGGCGGCATAACCGTCCGCCCGCGCGCGGTCCAGCATCGGAGACCCCGGATCGGCAATGGCGACAAAGCGCTGCCCCGCCTCCTGCCGTCCAAGCCGCCGCGCCACCTGTTCATGGAAGTAGGCAGCGAGCATGCGCGATTCCAGGGTCGATCCGGACTTGCTGCAGACGACAAACAGGCAACGCGTGAGATCCACCGCGGACTGCACCGCGCGCACCTGGGCCGCGTCGGTGGAGTCCAGCACGTGCAGGCGCAAGCCTCCGCTGGCCACGCCCAGCGTGCGGGCCAGCGCCTCCGCGCCGAGGCTGGCGCCCCCCATGCCCAGCAACACCGCATCGGAGAACCCGGCCACGCACAACCTGCGGCAGATTGCCGTCATGCGGCCGAGCGCCCGGGGCGCCATGCCCGGTTGCAGCCAACCCAGCCAGCGATCCTCATCGGTCCCGGTCCACAGCGTGGCGTCGCGTTGCCACAGACGCGCCATCCAGGCTTCGTTTTCGGCTTGCTCGATACGCTGGCGGATACGCGCGGCCAGACCGGCCGGCGCCTGGAAGCTGAAGCCGTTGAGCGCCGCCTGACGGCCCAGGGAGACAGGGGCTCGTTCGCCGTGGCGTCTTCCCAAAAACCGGGCCGGGCGTATTGCCTGAACAGCATCGTGGGTAAGAGGAGTATGCATGGGAAGGGCCGGCCGACCGGCATGGGAAGAAGAAAGGGAAAAAAATGGAGGGGAAAAAGGGCGGCTCGCGGCCGCCCTCCCGAGCTGCGCCCTACCAGTAGGGATCCTGGTTGTAGTACTTGTGCACGCTCAACGCCCAGCTTTCGTCCGCCATCCTGGGCCAGTCGTCCTTGTCGAAGCCCGGCGCGTTCTTCAAGACCTCCTTGTCGACATTCAGGATGAAGCACTTGCGGTCGGTGTCCAGCGTCAAGGCCGCCCACGGAATCGCGAAGAGCTTGTCGCCCATGCCCAGGATGCCGCCGCGCGACAGCACGGCGTAGGCCACGCGTCCCCGGGGCACGTCGATCATGATGTCCTTGATCGACCCCAGGCTTTCTCCCGAGGCGTTGACGACGTCGTTGCCGTCAAGGGTGTCCGCCGCCATGATCTCGGGGCCAGGCCCGGTAGCGGAATCCTTGGGGCCGCCAACGATATTGGTTTGATGCTCCATACGTCTCTCCTATGCGGGGACCATCCCCACGTTGAACCACGGTCATGGCTGTATCGCTACGCCATTTCTTGCGCTCGATCCGAGTGGACCTATTCAGCAAGCGCCATGCCCATCCGGCCACTCGAAGACGTCCCGCCTGGCGTACGCGTTGGCGGGACGGTACGCAGCGGCCGCTCAGCCCTTGCTGCGCGCCCCAGCGCCTCGATTGCGTCGGCTTTGCTGATCCTGTCCGGTGCCTATTTGGCTGACATGGCCCTCCTTCTTGGTCCGGTTCTGCCCATCGCGGTGGCTGGCCTGGAGTTCCCGGTCGGTGTCATCGGCCGAAGGATTGGGTTTGCGGTCTTTGGGTTTCATGGCGGTCGTCCTCGTGATGGATCACTACCTCTCAGCAAATGCCATGCCCCCACTGCGTCTGTGCCGGCGCTGCCCGCACGCGGCACGGCGCTTGCTATCGAAACGCCATGGAAAAATTCGCCCAAATCTTCGAGTTGCAGGCGGGCTTTGCCGAAATGATCATCCGCGGCACGACCATGTATTGGGTGCTGTACGCGTTGCTGCGTATTTCCGGCAGACGTGACATGGGCTCCCTGGGAATGGCGGACATGCTGGTGCTGGTCTTGGTGGCGGATGCCGCGGGCAATGCCATGTCGGGCGATTCGTACTCCATGGGGGACGGCATCATCGTTGTCGCCACCATAGTCGGCTGGAGCTACCTGCTGGATCGGGTGGGCTATTACGTTCCTCCCTTGCGTCGCCTGCTTGAGCCACAGCGCGTCTGCCTGATCCGGTCCGGCAAAGTGCTGGTCCATGGACTCAGGAAAGAGCACATCACCCGCAGCGAACTGATGGAGCAACTAAGGTTGAAAGGCGTCGCCAACCTGGCTGAGGTCGAAAGAGCCTATCTGGAGGCAACAGGAGAGTTCAGTGTGGTCCGCGTGCAAGAGCGCTCCAAGGCGGGCGCCTCCAAGCTGGAAGACGACGATGCCTGCGGTTAGCGTCCACCCGCAGCAGGAATGCGCACGACCGGCGAGGAAGCGGCGCGAATCGGTATATTTTTCCGGTGCGTTCGAGCTTGGGATGGAACGCCCGCTAGCGACGCGAGGCGTTCACAGGGCAAAGCACCTTTCCTTTCAGGATCACCGAGAGCCGTGCGCAGCCGGGCATGACGCTTGCGGATAGGTTCCAGCATTTCCCACATAGGAGCGTACTCATGAAAATCCGAGCCTTCACCTACGCGCTGGCCCTGTCCGCCGGACTGGCTTCGGCCGGTGCGCTGGCGCAGTCAGCCATGCCCACCTCGCCGTCCAACACGCCCAACGACAGCACCGCCGTCCCCCCCAACCAGCCCGTGCCGCCCGGACAGAAGCCGCCCGCGCCAAATGCGACGCCGAACACGCCGACCAACCCGCCCAACCTGAACAAGAGCGACCACACCCGGTCGGACATGCACAAGACCGACAAGCAGGGCCGCCACCGCGAAGCCAACGACAACGTGCCCAGCACCAAGGGCGGTGGCGCGGCGCCGCCTCCGGGCTACCCGAACTCGGGCGGTTCCAAGTAAGCGCGCAACGACGACGTGAACGCGAACCGCATACGGGCGTAGTTGTTTAGTTGTGTAAAGCACGTCCGGCAGGTTCTTCACACTCCTTAAAAGACCTCGGAAAGATTCATTCGACTGGATCGATACATTGCGCAGCAGCGGTCTGCGGACCTCCAAAAAACTGCCGTGCAAACGAGGTTGCCCATGTCGGAAGTCGTCGTCTATGTCAGAAGCCAGCCCCGGCTGGGCGACCAGATCGTCGCCCTGCCGGCGCTCTATCAACTGAAAACCTGGTGGGCTTCCAGGCGGATCCGGGTGGTGGCCCGCGACGACCTGGCCGGCTTCTACCGCGGCGTGCCCTGGGTCGACGAGTTCGTCCGGGCCGCCACGTTCGGTGACTATCTGCGCACGCTCAAAAAGCACACCCCGGTTTGCGTCAGCCTGCATCACAGCAGCGAACGCTTCGGCCTGATCAACCTGCTGCGCCGGCCAACCATGCGCTTCGGCTTTCACAACGCGCGGATGAGCGACCTGGCCTGGACGCACTCCCATCGCAAGAGCGTTGCCGAATACATCGGCTTGGCCAATCTCCGGCTGTTGGCGTCGTACCGGCAATTCGACGCCGAGGCCGTGGCGCGCCGCTGCTTCCAGACGCTGGCCCACCCGCACCAGCATGCCGAGCAGGGGGCCGACGTGGTCCTGATCCCGGGCGGCGGGTCTGGCGCGTTCAAGCGCTGGAGCCTGCTGAACTACCTGCGCCTGGCCGAGAGGCTAAAGCTGCTGCTGGGCCCGGACACCCGCTACCTGTTCGTGCTGGGAGAACAAGAGGTCATCGAACGCGACAAGCTGGAAGCCATGCGGCGTCCTGAATTTTCCATCGCCTACTGCCGCTCGGTGCCGGAGCTCAGCGCTCTCATGCTGCGTGCGCGCCTGATCGTGGCCAACGATTGCGGCCCGTCGCATATCGCCCAAGGCGCTTGCGTGCCCTACGTGGGCGTGTTCAACGAGTCCAACCCGGAGTGGTTCTGGGATCGCCCCTACTCCGCCGCGGTCGTTCCCCGCCATCCCCGCGACGGCATCAATTCCATCACGCCCGACGATGTGCTGGGCGCCTGCCGCAAAGTCCTGGAGCATCATGCGCATCCTGCATACGCTGGCTGAGCGCAGCCTGGGCGGGCTGGAATTCCGCGTCCTCGAGCAATCCTCCTGGCTGCAGCGCCATGGCTACGAAGTGGCGATCGCGGCTCCGGCGGACAGCGAAATCGGGCGCGAAGCCCGGCAGCGCGGCCTGCGCGCCGTGGACATAGACTTCGACGCCGCCTACTCGCCGGCCACGGTCCTGAAGCTGCGGCGCGCGGTCAAGACGCTGCGCATCGACCTGATCGACAGCCACAGTCGCGCCGACGGCAAGACCGCCGCGCTGTGCCGCGACCTGTGCTCGGTCGTCAGGACGCGCCACTTCGCCAAGCCCATGCCTTCCTCGCCGCGTCGCCGGCTGGAATGGAAAATCGGCTGCGACCACGTCATCGCGACCAGCCTGCTGGGCAAGCAGGAACTCGTCGCGGCGCGCCTGGCGCCCGCGCAGCGGATCAGCGTGGTCGGAGAATGGGCCGCGGACGAATTCTTCCAATCCGGCGACACGCCGCAGTCACGCCTGCGCACCCGGCAAGCACTGGGCATCCGTGCCCCCGACAGCGCCTGCGTCATTGCCACCATAGGCATGCTGCGTCCCGAGAAGGGCCAGGCCGATCTGTTGCGCGTGGTGCACCGGCTGCGCCGCCAGGGCCTGCCCGCCATCGCGCTGGTGGTCGGCATGCCCACCGCCAGCACCAAGCCCTATGCCTATGCGCTGCACCAGCTGACCGTGGATCTGGGCATTTCCGAACATGTGGTGTTCGCCGGTCATCGCAACAATATTGCGGAGATGATCCGCGCCGCCGACGTGGTGCTGGTGCCTTCGGCCACCGAAGCCTGGTCGCGCGTGGTACCCGAGTCGTTCGCCGCGCGCCGCCCCGTGGTCGCCAGCGACGTGGGCGGATTGCCGGAAATCGTCACGCCGGGCCAGACCGGTTGGCTGGCTGCGCCCGGCGACGTCGCCGGCTACGCGGACCGCATCATGCAAATCCGCAGCGATCCGGGACAAACCGAAGCCATGATCGGTAACGCCCGGGCCTACGCCGAAGCCAATTTCCGGCTTGCGGGCAAGATGTTCAGCACATTGGAAGCGTACAAGCGGGCATTGCGTCCCGCCTGAAGGGCGGGCGCCACGGTGGAAGGGGTATCATGGTGCCCCCGATTTGTTTACCCGATTCAGTACCGTGACCAAGCCCGCCCTACTGCTCGTTCTGGCAATCGCCTTGACGGGTTGCTCCAAGCAGGAAGAGACCCCCTGGGAACGGCTTCAAGCCGCCACGCCGCAACTGCAGCTGGCCGCCAACACGCCGGAAGCGGCGGTGAAATCCTGGTGGCAGGTGCGCGACGCGCACGACCGCTATACCGCCACCGCCTGCAAGGAACTGGCCGAACTCTACCGTCCCTTCAGCGCCGCCGAAGACTCGCTGAGCACCGCACAGCTGCAGGCCCGGCAGAACGGCGACCAAAAATGCAGCGTCGAGATCTACGAGCGCAGTGTCGTCAACGTCGATGTCCAATCCGACACGCGCGCCTTCGTCGTCGCGCAGATCCGCAACACCACGCCCTCCACGCCCGGCTTTCCGGTGGACAACGACGAACGCGACCGCAAGGAGCGCGGCGTGCGCATGCAGTACCTGCTGGAACGCGCCGACAAGACCCAGGACTGGAAGATCGCCCAGGTGTATGGCCGCAACCGGTATTGCGAAGTGGCCCCGGTCAACGGCTGGTGCCCGCTGTACAACCAAGCGGCAGGGTCGGCGAATAGTTATGTTTATGAGTTCGGGCAGTAGGTGAGCCGCGGGCAGAAGCGCGTTCTGCCCGCATCCTCTTCAGGCCACCAGGAACACAGCTGGCCGCACCCGCACCGTCTTGCCCAACGTGCGCGCAACCGGCGATGCCTGCGCCGCGTCGCGAACCAGATCCTGCTGCGCCGCCGTCAGCGCCGCGGCGAAGCGCAAACTCACCTCGAATCCGGTTTCGTCATCCAGCCTATCGATGTCCACCTGCACCGTCGCCTCGGGCAACGCAACGCCGGCGCGGTCCGCGGCCATGCCGATGGACATGCAGACACAGGCCGCTAGCGCGCTTTCAAGAAGTTCGTGCGGCCGCATGCCCGCGGTTCCTCCCTTGCCGTCTTTTTGCGTGTCGGAGAGCAGGACGTTTTGGCCGTTCGTTACTTCCACGCCATAGGGCACGCCCACCCGTTTCGCCTTCACCATGCGGGTCTCCTGTCGAAGATGAAAGAGCCGACAGGCTAGGCCTGGATCGGGGACCGGGGAAGGCCAGCGGAGATGCTGGTATGGGATGTGACAGGGTGGACGTCATTGCAGCGCAACCGAAAAAATGGGCCTGCACGCGACCTGGCAGCACGGATACACCGTGCTCACCGACGGGCCGGCCGAAGGCGTAACATCCTCGGGGCTGACCCTCGACGATCCGAAGGAGCCGTTCGCGTGGGCTCCAGGCGCCAGCTCTGGCTCGTCGCCCTTAAGTTCTGTCTGGAACAATTAGGCAGATTTTTTGAATTTTTAGGCAGAATTCCGATTTGAAAAAGTGATTCACTCACGGTTCAGGCAAGCTTTCGCCTGCCATGCCCGCCCACCAAGGATTCCTCCATGACCCAACTTCAAATCAATGGCCAGGCCAAGGATATCGACGTCCCGGGCGAAACGCCCTTGCTCTGGACTTTACGGGATGAACTCGGCATGACCGGCACCAAATTCGGGTGCGGCATGGCGTTGTGCGGCGCCTGTACCGTGCACATGGACGGCGCGCCCATCCGGTCCTGTGTCACCCCGCTCTCCGCCGTGGCAGGCCACAGCATCACGACCATCGAAGGGATAGAGGCGGATGCGGTCGGCCGGGCGGTGCAACAGGCCTGGATAGAACAGAACGTTGCCCAATGCGGCTACTGCCAGGCGGGCCAGATCATGACGGCGGTAAGCCTGCTCAAGGTCTCGGCGCAGCCGACCGACCAAGACATCGAGGACGCCATGAGCGGCAATATCTGCCGTTGCGGCACCTATCCTCGCATCCGCGCAGCCATCCAGCAGGCGGCCAGGCTCCTCGCCCAGGGAGGCAAGCAATGACGCACATCGCTCAACTTTCCCGGCGCGGCTTTCTGCAGGGCGCCTTGGGCGCGCTCACCCTGACGGTCACGGCCAGGGGTTTGATCACGGCAGCCTGGGCCGCCGAGTCCCCCGCCCAGAAGTACGGCGCTGACAGCATGCCCGGCGGCACCGTCGACGACCCGCTGGTTTTCGTCAGCATCGCCGCGGACGGCACCGTCACCATCGTCGCGCACCGCGCCGAAATGGGCACGGGCGTGCGCACCAGCCTGCCCATGGTGGTGGCCGACGAAATGGAAGCGCGCTGGGACCGCGTCAAGGTCATGCAGGCGCAGGCCGATGAAGCGCGCTATGGCAACCAGAACGTGGATGGCTCGCGCAGCGTGCGGCACTTCCTGATGCCCATGCGACGCGTCGGTGCGGCCGCCCGCCAGATGCTCGAAGCAGCGGCGGCAGCGCGCTGGTCGGTTCCTGTGGCCGAGGTCAAAGCGGTGCAACACGAGGTGCTGCACCAGCCCTCCGGGCGCCGGTTGACTTATGGCGAGTTGGCGGCGGACGCGGCCAAACAGCCGGTTCCCGCGGGCGATGCCCTCAAGCTCAAGGATCGGGCCGAGTTCCGCTATATCGGAAAGGAGCACGTGCGCCTGGTGGACCTGGAGGCCATCGGCAAGGGCCAGGCCAGCTACGGCATGGATATGCGCCTGCCAGGCATGGTCTATGCCGTCGTCGCACGTCCCCCTGTCGTCGGCGGCAAGCTGCGCCGTCTCGACAGCGCCAAGGCGATGGCCGTGCCCGGCGTGCTGAAGGTCGTGGAGATTCCGCCAATGCAAGGGGCCCCCGCATTCCAGCCCCTGGGCGGCGTCGCAATCGTCGCGCGCAACACCTGGGCGGCCCGCCAAGGCCGCGACGCGCTGCAAATCGAATGGGACGACGGCCCCAACGGCAGCTACGACTCAAGCGCCTACCGCCAGACGCTGGAATCGGCAGCGCGCAAGCCCGGCAAGACCATGCGCAGCCAGGGCGATGCCGCGCAAGCCTGGGCCAAGGCGCCCGAAGCCGAGCGCGTCGCCGCGGAGTACTACGTTCCCCATCTGGCCCATGCCTCGATGGAACCGCCAGCGGCCACCGTCCGGATCAAGGATGGCCGCGCCGAGGTCTGGACGTCGATCCAGAACCCCATCGCCGCGCGCGATGCCGTCGCCGCCCGGCTGAAACTGGAGCCCGCCGACGTCACGGTCAATGTCTTGCTGCTGGGCGGCGGGTTCGGCCGCAAGTCCAAGCCCGATTTCGTGGACGAGGCAGCCATCGTCGCCCGCGCCATGCCCGAAGGCACGCCAGTCAAGCTGGTGTGGACTCGCGAGGACGACATTCATCATGACTATCTGCATACCGTGTCGGTCGAACGCCTGGAGGCCGTTCTGGACAAGAACGGCCAGGTCCAGTCCTGGCTGCACCGCAGTGCCGCCCCCACCATCGCCTCCCTCTTTTCGGAAGGCGCCAAGGGCCAGCAGCTCTTCGAATCGGCCATGTCGGCCATCAACATGCCGTACCGCATTCCCAACGTCCGGGTGGAAACGGCCGAAGTGGAGGCCCATGCCCGTATTGGCTGGTTCCGCTCGGTAGCCAACATTCCGCACGCTTACGCTGCCCAGTGCTTCATCGCCGAGTTGGCCCACCGCGCGGGCAAGGACCCCAAGGATTTCGCGCTCGACCTCATCGGCCCGGCGCGCAGGATCGACCCGGGCACAATGGCCGACACCTGGAACTACTCAGAATCCCCCGAGCTCTATCCCTACGACACGGGCCGCCTGCGCGGCGTGATCGAAGCGGCCTGCAAAGGCGCGGAATGGGGCAGAACACTGCCCCAGGGCCACGGCCTTGGGCTGGCATTCTGCTACAGCTTCATGAGCTACACCGCCACCGTGGTCGAGGTGGCCGTGGATGCAAAGGGCGAGGTGCGCGTGGTGGCCGTGGACATGGCGATGGACTGCGGTCCGCAAATCAACCCCGAACGCATCCGCGCGCAGATGGAAGGCGGCGCCATCATGGGCCTGGGCCTTGCCCTTGCCAGCGAGATCACGTTCGAACGCGGCCGCGTGAAGCAGAGCAACTTCCACGACTATGAAGTGCTGCGCCACAATGCCTCGCCGCGCGTGATCCGCACGCATCTGGTCAACGACGATCACACCCTGCCTCCTGGCGGCGTGGGCGAGCCCCCGGTGCCGCCCGTGGCGCCCGCCCTGTGCAATGCCATCTTTGCCGCCACCGGCAAGCGGATCCGCAGCCTGCCGGTGCGCAGGGTAGCCTAGGCATGGAGACGGTCGACGTCCGCGTGTTGCGCGAAGCCCGCGCCTGGCTGGCGGACGGGCACAGGCTGCTGCTGGCCACGGTGGTCAAGACCTGGGGCTCCTCCCCGCGCCCCGTCGGCTCCATGATGGCGCTACGCGAAGACGGGCGCTGCGTCGGCTCTGTTTCGGGCGGGTGCATCGAAGACGACCTGATTCATCGATACACCCGCGCCCATGGCACAGGCGCCATCGCGCAAGGCGCGCCTGAACTGGTGCGCTACGGGATCGAAGCCGACGAAGCGCGCCGGTTCGGACTGCCTTGCGGCGGCACGCTGGAGCTGCTGCTGGAGTTCCAGCCGGACTACGAAACGCTGGACGCCCTGGTCCGGCGGCTCGAATCCGGCCAGTTGGTCCAGCGCACCGTTGACGTAGCCACCGGAGCGGTGACATTGGCGCCGGCCTCGACGCCCGCCACAGTGCAATTCGACGGCGCGACGCTTTGTTCCACGCTGGGGCCGCAGTACCGGATGCTGCTCATCGGCGCAGGCGCATTGGCGGAATACCTGGCCACCATGGCCTTGTTCAACGACTTTGCGGTGACCGTCTGCGATCCGCGCGGAGAACAAGTGGGCAGCTGGTCCGTGCCCGGCGTGCACATCACCCGGGAAATGCCCGATGACGCCGTGCTGGCCCTCGCTCCCGACACGCGCACCTGCATCGTCGCCTTGAGCCACGATCCCAAGCTGGACGACCTCGCGCTCCTGGAAGCGCTGCACAGCCCGGCGTTTTACGTGGGCGCCATCGGTTCACGCCGCAATACGGGCATCCGCAGGCAACGCTTCATGGAGCATTTCGGCGAAACCGCCGCATCCCTGGAACGGCTGCATGCGCCAGTCGGCATCAATATCGGCAGCAGGACGCCCGCGGAAATCGCGGTGAGCATCATGGCGGAGATACTTGCCGTGAAGAACGGGGTTGTATTGCCCGCCATCGTCGATGGTTCTTGCCGGGAGCTACCTACAGCACACCGTCCCGTGGCGATGACCCAACCCCTGACGCCATGAGCATCGCGCCCTGGGTAGTGAAAGGGTAAATACAAAGCCCGTGCAAGACATGGCTCGGAGCACTCAGGTGTGTGCCATACACACCTGGACAGCAAGGAACTGATCAAATAGCTAGAGCGGTCCGAGTGGAAACTGGGAGGAGGTCAGCACCAGCAGTCCCCGTAAGTGCCCCTGTATATCTTGCGGAATTATGTAGGTCATCGAGTCAGCACCTATCACTCATAGCCGGCGGACGGCCAGCTTCCGCCTGTCGACAGTTGCAGTAAAGCAAAGGACAAATTCGGACAGGTCGGCTCCACGCGCCTACTGCACTGGCGACAGGTTCGCCTCCTTGGCGGCCGCGGCATACATCGGAATCTCCCGGGCCATGGTATCGGCCAGGACCTGCGGTGCGCTACCTACAGGATCGATGCCCAGTTCCAGCAGGCGATCGGCCACGGCGGGCTCTCGCACGGCTGCGGATACGGCGTTCTGCAGCTTCTCGATGACGGCTTGCGGCGTGCCCGCAGGGGCGTACAGGGACGACCAGAATGACATTGCGAAATCCGGCACGCCAGACTCCGCGACGGTAGGCACGTCGGGCAACAAGGTAAAGCGCTTCGCCCCCGTGACGGCCAGCGCTTTCAGCCGGCCGCTGCGAATCTGGGGCAATACGGCCGCAGTGTCGATCAGCGCAAAGTCGATCTCGTTGGCCAACAAGGCCGCGACCACGGCAGAGTTCCCTTTGTAGTTGACCACCTCCGCTTCCAGGCCGACGCGCTTGGCGAAGAGTCCGGTCGCGAGCTGGAAGGAGTTGGCGCCCGAGCCTGCAAACAGAGGCTTGCCGCTCTTCTTGCCCTGGCCGACCAGATCGGCCACCGAGCGCGCCGAGCTTCCAGCCTTGACGGTCAGGATCATCGGAATATCCCCCACAAGGGAGATCGGCGCGAAATCGGCGACCGGATCGTAGTCCAGGTTGTTGTAGATGGCCGGATTGACGGTCATGCCGCTGCTCGGCCCCACCAGCAAGGTATAGCCGTCGGCCTCGGCCCGCTTGACGGCGCCGATCGCAATGGCGCCGCTGGCGCCCGGCCGGTTCTCCACGATGAAGGGCTGGCCCAGGCGGCGCTGCAACTGCTCGGCCATCAGGCGGGCCAGGATATCGTTGCCGCCGCCCGGCGCGAAGCCCACGATCATGCGCACGGGCCGTGCCGGATACTCTTGCGCCGCGACACAGAAAGCCGACAACGCGAGCACTGCACCTGCCCACAAAGATAGAAACCGTTTCATGCCACGCTCCATTCGTTGAACACAGTACGCCGTTACTGGGGAATGCACGGATGGCCCATTCTCCACTGCCTCGCTACATTGGGCACGACCCAACGTGCCAGCCGATGCCGCTGGCAGCGACAGCACGCAACGGACCCCGGAGCCGAAATGGCGCCTGAATGGCACAACTGGAGCACCCACGATCACGGCCAGCACGCCTTGGCGTTCTGGCAGGATGCGGTCTGCGCCGGTGTGCTGGATTCTGAATTCCGCGCCGAACCCGACGCCGGATTCGCCGGCACCATGTCCAGCCAGAACCGCGCGGGAGTCCGGCTCGTGAACTTCGCGAGCTCCCCGCACATGATCCGCCGCTCCCAGCGGCAAGTCAGCCGTCTCAATGGCGATCACATCATGCTCAGCCTGCAATTGCAGGGCAGCGCCTTGATGTCCCAGGGTGACGAGCAGTTGTGCCTGCGGCCCGGAGAATTCGGGCTGCTCGACACCGGATCCGCGTTCGACATCACGTTCCCGGAAACAACCTCGCGCCGGCTGGTGCTGTTGCCACGCCACGCCTTGAGCGCGCGCGCCCCGGGCATGCGGCGGCTACGCGCGCCGGCCAGCCTGCCGGCCGATATGCCGTTCGCGCCCGTGCTTACCGAAGCCATGCGCCTGCTGACCGATACGACGGTGAAACTGCAGGACCGCACCGTCGACACGCTGCTGGATGCCGTCATCGAAATCGTGGCGCTGCATTGCGCATCCCTGGCGGACGCCGCGGCGCCCCCTTCCACCGAACTGAGCTTCGTCGGCGTGAAGCGCCATATCGATACGGCGATCGCCAACCCGGACCTGTCGCCCGCAACGGTGGCCGCAGCCTGCCGCATATCGGTCCGCACCCTACACCGCCTGTTTGCGCGGCATGCCGCCTTGTCGTTCGAAGCCTACGTGGTGCAGGCCCGCCTGACGCTCGCGCATGAGCTGCTGGCGGCCGGCAAGACCCGCACGGTCAGCGAGGCCGCCTTCGCCTGCGGCTTCAACAATCTCTCCCACTTCACGCGGCGCTTCTCCGAGCGATACGGCGAATTGCCTGTAAATCTGCTCAAGCAAGGGCAGACCCGCGGCTGACTGACGCCCTGGGCGGCGTCCACTGACGCGCTGGGCACAGCCCCGCGCACGGCCCGACGGCAGAATGAGCTTCATCCCGGCCCTGGCCGGCAAGCTTCCGTCGCACCATGCCCAAGATCATCACCATTCACCGCCCCGACGCGGTCCGCGCTGCCGCCGAGAGTTGCGTGCATTTCGGCTTCTGCACCGCAGTCTGTCCCACCTACGTGCTCGATGGCGAAGAGCTGGATTCACCGCGCGGCCGGATCGCCCTGGCGCGCGAGATGCTGGACAGCGGCGCAGCGCCCAGCCCGGCCGCCGTGCGCCACCTGGACCGCTGCCTGTCGTGCCTGTCGTGCGAAACCACCTGCGCGGCCGGCGTTTCGTATCACGCCATTATCGACGGCGCGCGTGAGCACATCGAAAAAAGCAAGGCCCGCCCGCTGACGCAGCGCTTGCTGCGCTCAGCGCTGGCCCGGGTACTGACGACCCCCGCGCTGCTGCGTCCGGCCGCGGCCGCGGGCCGGTTGCTGCGCGGCGCCGCCGGCCGCCTCGGCGGCCCGTTGGGCGCGTTGGCCTCCCTATCCAGCGCCCCCGCACTCGCGGCTTTTGCGCCACGCACCGAAGCCGCTCCGCAGCCGCCCGCCAACCCGACGCGCCGCGTCGCGCTGCTGGACGGCTGCGCCCAATCGGTGCTCGGCGCCGAGATCAACGCCTCGGCCAAACGGCTGCTCACACGCGCCGGCATCGCCGTCGTCAACGTGCCCGGCGTGCAATGCTGCGGCGCGCTCGAACTGCACATGGGACGACGCGAGGCCGCCACTCGGCACATGGAACAGGCCGTCCGCAGCTGGTCGACCGCGCTGCTGGCGGGGCAGATCGACGCCATCATCAGCACCACATCGGGCTGCGGCTCCGTCATCAAACGCTATGAAGAGCTACTGTCTGACCGCCCCGAACTGTCGACGCAGGTGCGCCTGGTGGTCGAGGCCACTCAGGACATCTCGCAAATCGCCGCCAGTCTGTCGCTGACCGCCAGCGGCTCGGCGCTAGGCCTGGCCGTTTCGTATCACGACTCCTGTTCACTCAAGCACGGCCTGAAAATCGAACGGCCGCCGCGCCGCGCGCTGGGCAAGCTGGACATGGAGGTGCGCGATATCGCCGAATCGCATCTGTGCTGTGGCTCGGCGGGGACCTACAACATCCTCGAGCCGGCCATCTCGGACCGGCTGGGACAACGCAAGGCGGCCCACGCCTCGGCCGGCCAACCGGACGTGATCGCCGCCGGCAACATGGGATGCCTGGTGCAGATCTCGCGCTTCACGCCGGTGCCCGTGGCGCACACGGTCCAGCTGCTGGACTGGGCCACCGGCGGGCCACCCCCACGCGGTCTTGAAGACTTCCGGCCCAAGCCGCCGCAGGCGGCGGCCGACACTCCAACGCCGGCGGCCACGCCGGTTCCGACAACCGCCGGCAGCGGCGATCTTCTGTGGTGAAAGACGTATGCCTTCCAATGACCCTATCGTAGATTTCGCCCATGCGGCGGCGGCCGAGCTTGGCGCGGACGCGATCTCGCTGAGTGACGACGTCCTCGGACGCTATGGCGAACATACCCTGCCCTGCGCCGACGTGCGCCCCGGCGCGGTCGCCTACCCCGACTCGACCGAGGCGGTGCAAACGCTGGTGCGCCTGGCCAATCGCTTCCGCGTTCAGCTCTATCCCATCAGCAATGGTCAGAACATCGGTCTGGGCACCCGCTCGCCCATCCGTCCCGGCCAGGTAGTGGTGGACCTGGGCCGGCGCATGAATCGCATCCTGGAAGTCAACGAGACGCTGGGCTATTGCGTGCTCGAACCCGGCGTGAGCTTCCGCGCCATGCACGACGAGCTGCAGCGCCGGGAAAGCAAGCTGATGATCTCGCCGACCGCAGGTCCATCGCAGGGCAGCATCCTCGCCAACGCCCTGGACAAGGGCGGCGGCAGCGGCGCCTACGCCGATCACTTCGGCATGAGTTGCGGCATGGAAGTTGTGCTCGGCAATGGCGACGTGATCCGCACCGGCGACGGCAGCCTGGCCGGTTCCTCGCATCCCAACTGGCACGTCTCCAAATACAGCTTCGGCCCCACGCTGGACGGCCTGTTCTCCCAATCCAATTTCGGCATCGTCACCCGCGTAGGCATGTGGCTCATGCCCCGGCCGCCGCATATCGAACCCTTCTTTTTCACCTTCCCCGACGACGAAGATCTGGGGGAGATCGTCGAACGCATCCGTCCGCTGAAGCTCAGCAATTTCGTGCCGACGCTGATCCGCGCCACCAACGACCTGTATCTGCTGTCCTCGGCGGCCACCAACCCCGAATACGCGGCCAGCGGCGGCAAACACGCGCTGTCCGACGAGGGCCGCGCCGCGCTGCGCAGGCAGTATGACCTGGGATCCTGGACCGTATCAGGCGCCGTGTACGGCGCGAGTCGCGCCGCCGTACAGCCCCAGATCGACCGCATCGCCCAGCATTTCCTGGCCTCGGGCAAGGGACGCCAGATTCCCCTGGAGGAAGCCGAGGACATCGGCCCCCTGCACATCGCCATCAACTCCAACACCGGCGTGCCGACCGACAGCGAATTGAAGATGCTGGGCTGGCGGCCGGGCGGCGGCGCGATCTGGCTGTCGGCGGGTTCCCCGGTTGCGGGTGACATCGTCAATAGCCTGCAGGCAGATGCACGCCGCATCTGCCGCGACCACGGGCTGGAATACCTGCTGTCAAACGTTTGCGGCGCTCGATTCGCCCGCGCCATCCACGCGATCATCTACAACCGCGAGGACGCCGACGAAACCGCCCGCGCCGATGCCTGCTACCGGACACTGGCCAAGCTGTTCGCCGATCGAGGCATTTTCGTGGGGCGTGCGCCGACGATGTATCACGAGTTCCACCAGGCGCAGCGCATGCCGGAGCTGGTGCGAGCTTGCGCATCGATCAAGGCGGCCCTGGATCCGAATGGGGTGATTGCGCCGGGGAAGTACGGGATCGAATGAAGATATTGGCGCGGCAGGAGGGGCTCGAACCCCCGACCTCAGGCTTAGAAGGCCCGTGGAAAATCGACCTAACGCGTTGATTTTTCGCGGGTCTCTAATATTTGCGTTAGAACAGCTCTCTTTTTTCTGCTACGGTTTTATGCGGTTCATAGACCGTCTGTTCTAACGCAAAGGTCCATCAACGTGCAGCCGCCACACCGCGCTCAAGAAGCTGGAACAGATGGAGAAGTGCTTCCGGGCCCGGGGCATCCCATTGCCGGCCAAGTCAGATTGTGGCCCGGATACCTGGGGCCGCTCATCCGTTGGCCTCCAGAGCACGATGCCTGAGACGACGCGGTACCGGGCCGAGAAGCCGTCATCGGCCGCTGGGGCATGATTGCACCGAGTACTCCGTCGATAAGTTGGTGAAGGTGGAGAAGATCGCGACTTTCAAAGTCCAGAGCGAGACCGCACACACACTTTGGATATTTCGCCTAATGTTGGCCAACGGCCAGCGCTACATCATTACCATGGAGGCCATCTTCGAGCCCGATCGGCGCCCCGTGTATGAGCAGCGATACGCCACAAAGCAGCGCGATAACTACTCACGAACTTCTCGAACATCACATCCGCACACGGCCTGCTGTCACCGCTCAACCATGTCGCGTAGCCATTGAGCAGAGGATATTAAGGACGATTCATCCCCAAAAGCGATCATGCACATTGATGCGTTAGATCGCCGGCTTGATCTCCTTGACCAATTCCAGGCGACAAGGCCAAGCACACCGCCCCGTCGAGTGGCTTTCGAGCCCGAGAGCCCTAGGTGCAGCCACGGCCGTCAATCGCGCGGTAGCTGGCACGTTCATTAAGAATCCTTGTTTCCTCTGAGGAACACTGCAACCCTTGCTTTTAGCAGCGAGGCATCATAGGTAGAGTTGCTGAGAGCACTCTGTAGCACCTTTCTCCGGACTTCAGTCGGCATTTCACGCCAGACGCTCAAGATCGCTGCCCCAAGGCAGGCAATGACTCGCCGCTCGCCTTCGTCAAGCACGCCAGTGTCTAACATTTCAACTGACGTGGGCAATCGGATGCCGCCGTCATTTAGCCAGCGCTCAATGTCCGCGTCATCAGGATCGTGAATCATATTTGCTGCCCCGAAAAATCCCCTTCAGCGATGCGCGCAATCCTCGCCTTGAGTGCAGACCTGTCGAATGCTGCTTGAGCGATTTCGCGATTCAATACCCGCCGACGCGCATTGAGCGGGAGCTCATCCCAGAGGCTCAGTACCGACGCCCCGAGAAAAGCCAGAATTCGACGTTCAGACACCTCGAATTCCTCAATAGCGAACGACTGAGCCAGAGAAGCCAGTTGCGAGCCCCCCTCATCGTCCCATCGCTCTAGCGCTTTAGTACCGGTTGTCTGTGACATGCTGCAGCCTCCCACAGGGTTTCATACAGCCAGTGTAGGGCAGGCACTGCTCGACGCCTTACGCCTGTTTCAATTTAGTCTTAGGCCAGACCTACCACAGAGCGTACTGTGGGGATGTGGTACTCGCCACGACAACCAAAAAGGTAAACATCATGACATTTCCTACCCGCTTCAGCGCCGCAGGTCCCCCCACCCAGCCTGGTCAATCAGACGTGCCTAACAAGCAGCAAGAACAGCAAAGCCAGGAACAAAAAGAAGAGGCAGCTCGTAAGCAAGCACAGAACGACCCGCTGAAACAGCGTACCCCTCAGTAGCGAATCGCACGCTTTCGGCCCCTTCCCGTCACGGAAAGTGCAGCTGCTTGGCCGGTGATGGATGACTGAAAGCTTGTGAGCAGACGCTGACTCATCGCATGATTGCGAGGGCCAGCGTTGTCGTGTATCCGTCCCGACACGATACTTCTGCACCGGTTCAAAGGCCACGACAGAGGCCAATCGGCCCAGAAAACAAAAACTCGGACCCGATCAGCTGATTCACTCTTTCGCGTATACGCCGCGCTGCGATTCATTCAGACCGCTACCCATCATGAAGCCTTTTAGCAAGTCATTTGCGCGCCTCACTACTGCTTGCCGAAAATTCCTCCCTGCAACGACATCGTTCAATCACTACGGCGGCCACCGAGAACATCGGCCCTCTCCCCACGCGGCGACCTTGTCGCCCTGGCGTGTGTACATAATCTATGCTCGCCCTAGGCGTCTGTTTCTCCGGAATGAGCAAGGCAGAATCTTTGACTTCGGCGTTATGAAAGGACCTGAGCCCACGTTAGCCTATCGGCTGTCCATGCGAGGTCTCACTGGCCAGGGGTTTGCTTCGCGCTAGCTGTTGCTCGATGACATTACCAGTCGAATTGAGGCCGGTGAAATTACGAGCGAACAGCTTGACCTTCACGAGTGTGCTGCTGGGTCAGGAGTCGATCTGGATCGCGGCACGCACATAGACGTCGCTATGAAATTGGCTGGATAGGCTCGAGCGCGTACCCCAAGTCGAAGTTGCGGCATAGCGAACGTGCGCTTCGAAAAGATAGCGATGGTGGAGGCAGTGTATCGCTCCCTAACAACCAAGCTGCGCAAAGGGTTGGTGCAGCCCTAGTACGTGTTGACGTCGTACTCTGGTACGGAAACACCATTGCACTCGCATCCCAACTCATTTCATACTTTCCATTCGACCATCTACTTTTGGAGGGTTCAGGAATGTATGACGACATCCGAAAGCAGGGAGGAGCCGCCGCCCGCCAAGGATCGCCCCTTTGGGACTGCCCCTACCTCAAGGCCCAGGCGATGCCCGGGCACACGGGAGAATCACCCAGAGTTTGGCAGGCCAAGGTCGATGCGTGGGAAGCAGGATGGGCGAAGGAAAAGGAAGTGACAAGACCGCCGCCGAGCCCCGTTCAATTTGCAGGCCTACATGCGGTGTAAGTCTCAAGCACGCGCCCATTACGGGGCGCGTACCTGAATCGCCGCGAGGTTCACTCCGCGGAAGAATGACGCGTAAACGTGCGGCGATAGTCTTCAGCACGCGCGAGAGTCCGATAGAACTGGCCGCCCACGCCAACCAGTTCGTGAGTCTCCTCCACGGTCAACCGCGCTTCTATCCGCTCCAACACTGCGGCGTAGGCGTAGAGCACCTCCGTCCAGTCTCCGAATCCCAAATTCTCAGGGCCGGCGGTCACGATCATCTTAGAAACAAACTCGTCCGTATTCACATCGATCCCCAAGAGTTCTTGCTGAGCGCAGCAAGATTCATACCCAGGGTACCACTGGGCATACAATCGAGCTAAGGGTCGGGTGTCACCATCCGCTACGTCTGACATGGGCCAAGACTTGGACTCGCCGCGCAAGCTGCGCAAGGGGATGGCGCCGCGCTAGGGGTTGCTACGGCTGATTTCGCCGAGCCTCGCATCCCGCACCCGCTTAAAGAGCTCAGTGATGCGCGCGTCTAGCGCCCTTCGGCGCCGAGTTTCTAGCTGTAGGCGGCGCAGCTGGATGAAGAGCACAATACAGGCGACGGGAAACGCCATTGCTGAAAGAAGCAAGACCTCAGCGAGTTGAGAGTGCTCATGCTGAATTACAAGGATTCGGATCAGCTCATAGGCATCCGCCCCCACTAAGACCTGATGGCCGACAAGCAAATATGCCACTGTGAGGAATGCGACCTCTCCCCAACCCTCCCATGCTTCTCCGGCTTTAGTCCAATCGCTCGCACGAAACATCGCCTTCTCCCATATGATGTAACCAATTGCTATAGGGGTTTCGTGACGCTATCACAATATCGGGACGGCGGCGTAGGTATTGTTGTCACGCCTTCGCTCCACGACTATTTGCGCAGTTTGCTTCGCCGACCTCTCGATTCAGTTACATCACTATTGACGCAGTGCGTCATATATCCGCTCGCAGGTCAGTCCCGCGACACGGGCACCGTCTGCAATGTCCGCAAACTGCGTAGCTCGGTCGCTAACGCGTCTGAGCATGTAGGCGAGCAGGTCGACGCCGTCGGCCCCTGGCGGGCTTCCGCCGGCAGCGGCGGGATCTCGGCCGCTTGCGGCGCGAGCCAGTGCGTCGGCGCGGTCGCGCAACCTGTTGTGCTCAGTACGAGCGCTAGCAGCACTAGCAACCGCGGCAGCGGCTTGTTTCTTGGCATCATCTCGGGCTTTCTCCACTTCGGCGGTGCGCCGTCTTCCTTCCTCTCGTGCCGCCTCGATGGCGGTCATTTTGGCTTGGGCTTCGGCCAGCCGCTCCTTGTCGCGATCCGAGGCGGCCTTGGCCTCGGACGCGTCGGCCAGCCAGCCGCGAGCCGTCCACGCCGAACCACCTACCACGCCAGCCACCAGCAGCGCGACGACCGCGTAGCCCCTCCACCCTGCCAGCACGTCGGCCGCGCGCGTCAAGGCGGTCATGGAGCCACCTCTGCAACTGCCTGGGCGTAGTTGCGGCCCCACTTGGCGCGAAGCTCTGCGCGCTGGGCGGGTGTGCCGTGGTCGTAAGCGCCGGGCCTCCAGGTGCGCAGATACAACCGCCAGGCGCCCTCTATGTCACCCATAAGCGGCAGCCGGCCTGGGTCGCTCCACAACAGCAGACGGGCCAGGCCGGCCGCCAGCACGTCGTCATGCTCGATGGCGTCCCAGATCGCGCCATCGCGCGCGAGCACGCCTCGGGCCTGGTAGAGGTGGGCAGCCGCGGCGCTCGTTGCCGCATGCAGCCGGACGCCGTGCACCATGCCGCCGCCCCGCTCCGCTTGCCAGAAGCTCTTGGCGGGACCAACCGGCCGCGGCGGGCTTCCGACCAGTTGACGGCGGTCCACAAAGCGACTTTCTTGCAGGCCGATAGCCAGCATCTGGACGCGCGCCGCAGGCGTGTCCATCTTGGCCGGCAACAGTGCCAGCGCGGGATTAACCGCCGTCCGAACAATCGTCTTCAGGTCCACGATCAGCCCTCCCCACCAGGCCGCGCACCAAAGAGCTTTGCGCGTGCTTCGGCCACCCATTCCAGCAGGCCCTTCTGGCGCATCGTCGCCATCCACCGCATGTAGGCGCCCAAGACCCACCAGGCCGGCAGGCCCGCAATCAACATGCTCGGACCCAAGACATAGAACTTCGCCAGCAGCGCGTCGTCACTGCCGGCCCCGTGCTGGGCGAGCCACGTCATAGCCTCCATCAGGCTGGGCTTCCAGGCGATCACGGCCGCAGCCAAACCGGGGCCGAACAGGAACGAACACGCCACGGTCGATACCGTTCGGACCGTGAATTCCCGGGCCGTCCTTGGCGGCATGATCAGTAGCCCGAGAATCGCGGCAATCGCCGCTGGAATGCCGTATGCCATTGCGACCTTCAAGGCCGCGAGGCCTCCCAGCCCCGTAGAACTCGGTTCCATAGTTGCACTGCTCCTGTAGACGGTTCGCATGATTGCCTCCCGTATGGACGAAAAAAAGCCCGCTGAAGCGGGCGTATCACTGGGTCGGTATTTCTCTCGGTTTGACCCGAGGCAGTTCAAGCCGCCCATTCGGCGGATCTACGAACGGAACCGGAAACCGCATCTCGTCGGATGCAAGTTCATCGATGGGGAAGAGAATGGGCACAAGCACCTGACCATCCTGGCGCCGCACCTCGCCAGCGAAGTATGGCGAAGCCGTCGCTTCGCGAGCCAGTGCGTCCCCTTCTGCCAACTGGCTGAAGTCGAATCGCGTTCCGTCGATGATCAGCGCATCGCCGTCGCGCTCAATGTCGGGTACGCGCAGATCGCATATCTGCGGCGAAAGGCTGATGATCATTTGTACCTTCCTGATGCAATGACACGCAGCGTTGTCGAAATGGGAGAAGTCACGCGGAAGGCGACGTAGCTCGACACGATCCCGCCCACCACCAGCTGCACACCTTCCGCAGCCGGATCGTAACCAGCCGCTCCAATCAGCCGGCCATCTGCCCAGAACTCACCTGAGAGAAACGATGCCGGCAAAGTCCATTCCACCATTGTCGCCACACCGGCCACCACGGGCAGGGAATGCTGGCAAGACTGCCAGCCGCCTGGCGTCCTGAATACGGTTCCGTTTGCGGAGGTCGTGACGGTGTCCGTTGTCGCTATCCAGGGGCGCCAGGTGCCTGCCTCCCGACGGCACACTCGAGGCCCTACGTTCCCCGAGTGATATAGCGGGTAAGCCATAAGGCACAGATCGCGGCCGCCACTGCCCGAATAGGGAATCATCTCGATCAGCCAGTAGCCGTCGCCGCCCGGCGCGTTGGGCGCCGATCCCGCAACGAGTTCTCGCCACATCCCGCGACCGGTCATCAGGCTCGGAATAGTGAAGCAATCCCGAGTAGTCGATGCCGCGGGCACGATCCCCCCTGTCTCAAGATCACCGAACCTGACGGCGGCGCCGATCGTTCCGGAGTCGTGAACC
Organism: Achromobacter sp. ACM01; assembly: GCF_014851745.1. NCBI lineage: Bacteria > Pseudomonadati > Pseudomonadota > Betaproteobacteria > Burkholderiales > Alcaligenaceae > Achromobacter > Achromobacter sp. ACM01. The sequence goes on along the minus strand of NZ_JACVAF010000006.1, from coordinate 34,714 downwards.
AGAGCCATCAGCACGTCAATCAAATGGTTGTACTTGGTGAACGACATGAGCGGCGACTCCCCCCGCCTACCACCCGGCTGTGGCGTGGTCAGATCCACTTTGAGGAGCGAGATATCAGGCATCCTTGGGCCCCTCCTGCACGCCCGTCTCTTGCGGTTTCATCGCGTCCGCGCCCGCGTTCCGGACGATTCTGAGGATTGTCGCGGCCAGGCCGTTGATGAGCTCAGGCGTCAGCCGATTGCCCAAGTTCTGGATAAGCACATCATGAATCTCTTTCTGCATGCCTTGTTTCTTCCTATTGCCAGCCGGTGACGTCAATTACTGCAATGTCGTTCCCTTCGGCCTTTGAATAAAAAACGTTGTTGCGCAACGGCGCCCAACCGAGATACGTACCCAGGTTGTCTTGGATCCGCGAGTAGATCCCGTTCACCCTGGCCGAGTAGTGCTCGCCCCACAAGAAGCTGCTCCACCCGCCACCCGCTTGCGCGTAGCATTGATACCCTCGACGGTTGTACGCGGCGCTGTAAGCCCATTTCCGGCTGGGCAAGCCGGTATAGGTGTAGCCGTCTCGGTAGCCGACACCAGTCCCATCTGAATTCCAGTACCGCGGGATGGTGAACGTGGTGTACACATTCATCGGGCGGGCCGTACTCATGAAAATGTGCCTTCCATCCTCCGACCAGATGTCAATCGGCCCACCGGTTACCCAGGGCCTATCGAACACGTAGTATTCACAGGGACCGCCAACAAACACGGCTGTGTAAGTACCATTGCCATTCATCAGCAAGTGCCGAAGCGTGCCGAACTCCCCCAAGGGCCGAAAGAACACTACCGGCTCGGCGGCAGCGAACGTGATGCTGGTCCCCACGCCCATATGGCGCAGAAACATGTTCACGTTCTTGCTATCCACGATCAGATTTCCCACCTCGTCATAGAGCACAATCGCGGCGTCAGCCATAATCACTCCAGCCCGTAATAGACGCGAACGGAAGCCCTCGCTTCATTCGGATTCTCCATAAATTCCCACGAAATCACGGCGCCGTTTCTCTTGATGATCGGAAGGTTGAGGCCACCATGAATTGCCGAGCATACGTACCAGGATTTCGGCAGTCCAAGGGTTGGGATGCTGTTGTAGCTATCCACGGTGCCTGTATCGAAGCTCCCGAATTGGCGAGCCACCTTCGTTCCAAACTGGAAGAGTGGGATGCCGTTCTGATCCCAGATTTCTAAAGGGACAACCGCCATCTATACCCCTCCAAACCTTGCTCCAAGCTGCCCGTTTGGGTAGTAGTAGCGCATCCCCTTGTTGGAAACCTCTGTACGCGAGCCGTCGGCCTCCGTGCCGTTGAATGACATCAACCCCGTTCTCATGTTGATGTTCAACACGGGCACCCCCCATGGATTCACAGCGTCCGACTGGAGGTTGTCGACGAACTTCGCCGAACCGAGCGTCCCATTCTTGATGTAGGCGGTATCGAAATAGGCCGTGTCATTCACCACGTCAAAAACGAAAGGCGTATGCAGCCTGCCATTCAACGACGTGAGAAATGCCACGGTGTCAGCCATCACCAGGAATTCGCTGCGGCTTTGGCCGTTCTCGCCAATCGCCGCGCCCAGCGCAACACCCGCCTGCACAACACGCCCATCCTGCCGCACTTGGGCCTTGAGCATCCAGTTCGAGCTGAGCGCAAGCTTCGTGGTCTCGGCCAGCAGGCCAGCGCTATTTGCAGAATCCTGCGCATTGACCGCGATACCCCGCGTTTCCTGCAAGGTCGCCTCGTTCGTGCCCACCCGGCCACTCAGCACCAGCATCTGCTGCGCCGTTACGGCACTCAGGTTCGCAGTGACAACCAAGTCCTCACGGATCACGGCCAGATTGCCGTTAACCTGCGCAGCGAGCGCGGTCGTGCGCCGGGCCTCGCGGTAGTCGCCCTCGTTGATGACAGACGTAGTCGAAGCGGTGCCGACAAAGCTGCGATCGTCATCCCCGGCGAACCACTTCTGGTCCAGCACGTCGTCGCCGGACAGATCGCCGATGATGTCCTCTAGAACGTCATCGGTCACCCCTGCCTTGATTTCCTCAATCAGCCCAGGGGCGAGTTGGCCCGCACCAATCTGGCCCTCCATGTAGCTCAGCAGTACGGACGGATCGGAAGTGGATTGCCCCCGCACGCCTAACTCACCGGGATACCAGGGGCCAGGCTGATCCGCGTCATCGCGGACGCGTGCCCAGAAGTACATTTCCTGGCTGTTGCGCAACCCTGTGAGCGAATGGGAGGTTTGCGGGTGGCTGAACGTACCGAGAGGAGACGCCGCGGTGAAGTCATTGGTCAACGACCGATAGATTTCAATCGCGCGCAGATTGATACCAGACGGCCATACCCAGTGCAGGTCAATACCCATCACCTGGCCGCTCGCAGTGAGCGAGGTAAGCTTGGGCGGCGGCAGCATGGTGGCGCTGATCTGCCCTTGCCACGTCTTCCATGGCCCAGGCAGCGTACCAATGCCTCTCGCCCGAACCCACCAGACGCCCATTGACAGCTGAGCCTTCAAGCTCGGTTCAGCTACCGTACCCAGCTGCATCCAGGTCGTGCCCTGATCGTTGCTCGCCTGGAACTCGTAGGCCGTGGCGCCACGCGCCGGCGTGCACGAAATCTGCTGAACGCCGGTAACGGCCGTGGCGAACACGGTCACCTCGTTCACCACCGGCGCGCCAGGCTTGTTGGGCAGGAGCGACGGCGGCGGCGGTGGCGGCACATCGCCGCCGAGCTCGGCCGTATGCACCGAGTCGGCGTAGTTGACGAACGTCAGCGCTACCCTTCCGTTCTCATCCGGCGTGGCAGACAGCGCGAGCGTGTTGAGTGCCCGCTTTTCTCCTGGGCCAAACTGGTAATACGTCGGCTCCTCGGTATCACCGGAGGCAATTTCGACGTCCACCGGCAGAGCGCTGGCCAACACCGCCGAAAACTCATCCTCTCCCTGCGTCACCAAGAACGGCCCGCGAACAGTGCCGTCCAGCATGCGCAAGCTCAGGTAGTGGTTCTCGCCGGCCCACCACTCCAATGGCTCAGACATCGTGAGAATGCGCGCAAAAGGATTGTGGCCCCGCACGAACCCTGATAGCCCCCACTTCGGCACGTCGTGCGTGATGGCCACCAGATCAAGATACTTCGGCAGCAGACCATCCAGCTCAGAGGAGAGATTGGGGAACCGCCGCTGGTCGCGATTGGCTGCGGCCATGCTGATGCCTTCCTGCCACGCCTGCTTTCGTTTGGTGCAGCCGAACAGCTCGACAGTGAAGGGGCGTTCCTGCGTGCCTCCAGGCAGGACACATGGCACATCCACTGGCTGCCATGTCTCCTCATCGATATAGGACACCACCACATGATCGGGGCTGTCCGATTTCATGAACTTATAGTCCACGGAAAACGACTCGGCCACGATATTCATGGGCGTGAACATCGCCGTCGGCACACTGCGCGGCTCATTGCGCACGATGTCGATCACACCGGCGTAGTACATGGGCTTGGCACGACCCACCCGCGCGATCTTGGTCAACGCATCCCAGAACGTGGTGGTCGTGTCGAACACACCATTGAACTCATCGCCGCGGCTTTCCCACACCTGCGCCAAGCGGTAGAGCTCGTACAAGTTGATGCGGCTGTCCGCCAGCCCTCGCCCATACTCCTTGTTCGTGCACGCATCAGCAATCGCCCAGGCGGGATTACGCGTTGCCTTAGTGGAAAGCGACCAACCATCTACCGGATTCCAGCTCTTGAGCTTGCGCGTTGCGATCACGTTGACGCGACGCGCCGTCGACTGGTTCAGGTTGTTGGTCGCCCGCATGACCACCGCCAGCATGGTCAGATTGCCGTAGGACTGCCTCGGCGGCAGATAGGCACGCATGCCGGACCATTGCAGTACGTTCCCATACCGGGTGTCCGTCTGCTTGTTACTCGTGCGCTGGGCACGCACCTGGTAGCGCCCCTCGGGCACGTCATAGCGATAGGTCTTGGCCTGAGGTGTAGCCGTGGACGCGCGATAGGACTCCATGCCCAATAGGAACCACTCGCCCACCGGACTGCCAGCGTTGTCGATCGCCTGCGCCTGAACATCCCAGGTCACGGTGAAAGGATCCAAGTCCCCCTTGTCGTCGGCCCGATACAAACCTGCCGGGAAGGCGATATCTATGGCAATCCTGTTGGCAAGTGAATCTGCCGGATTGGCGACGAACGGTCCGACCGCACCGCCGCCGGTCTCATTCGGCCCCTTCAGCTCCAAGCCTTGAACGGCGTTGGACGTGACCACGTTATCCGGGAAAAGCGTTACCTTGCCACCAGGAGGGATAACCTCGTACCGCACCTCACCGAAGTTATCCATCGGGGTATCTTCGATAAGCCGCTGCTCTATCTCAATCTCCCCCTGGCTGATAGCCAGGAGCTGGTAAAGATATTGCTGGTTTCCATCCAGCTCGGTGTATGGCTCGGCGGCGAAGTCGGGATACACACGGAAACGTCCGTACAGCACGGGGATCGCCTCAAGCAGGCGCGCACGATTCCCCTGGGCGTTAATGCCATAGGTCGGACTGGCCTGCTCCCGGCCGGAAGCGAGATTGGCCGTTGGCGGTGGCAACACAGCATTGAGCAGCAGGTTGCCACCAATCATGATGCCCGCCGACATCGCCGTCGCGGCTCCCGCCTGCAACCCTATCGCTCCCGGCACCCACATGGAAGCCACGACCAAAGCCACCTGCAACAGCGTCCGCATGGGATTTGAGCCGCCATTGCCCCCATCACCAGGCAGGTAGAAGACCGCAACGACGTCGGACGAGCCGATGCGCCGCGCCCATTGCGCTTGCAGCACGTACTCCCCATTCACCTGCACCACGAAGACGTGGTTGCGCACCAGCTTTTCGCCACGGCCGGTCACCGCGCCGCGCGCCCTCAGCATCGTGTCGATGCGCGTGCCGGCGCGAACCGCAACCAACTCACGGCTCAATTGCGGCCGGAAGGGGTTTTCGCAGAAGAGAACTTTAGGCATAGATCCGGTAAAACTGACATCGCCCGAACCCCATGATTCGGAGTTCGCGCATATGAGTGAAGATGACGCCGCGGCCTCGCATGGCATGCAGCACGCCACCGCCATCGATGTCCAGGTAGATGCCAACGTGTGGCTCACTGCCCTCGCGCATCAGCACGCCATCGCCATGCGCCGGCGTCGAGACGATTTCCCATTCGCCCGAACGCAGCTTCTCAGCATGTAAGGCGCGCGCCTCATCGCCCAGCACACAAGCCGGGATGCCGCCGCCGAAATGGGTCAGGCGTACCGCTCGCAGCAATCCCCAGCAATCGTAGGCCTCCGGCCCCGTAGCACCCGCCTCCCACGGCTTCCACAGGTACTCGGCAACTTGATCGGCCCTCATCGAACCAGCCCCGGAAAGCGGCTGGCCAGGTACTTGAGGCCCGGGAAGGCTGCGTTATGCACGTCATCCAGCGTGGCCGTGCCAGTGATCCGCAGGCCGGCGACATTGACGTTCGTGAGTTCCATCATGATGGGAGGGTCCATGCCAGGCTTGGATAGATCCGTGGACACGAAAGGCCGATAGATCATTACGATCGGCTCGCTCGGCGTACTGACGGCTGCCTCCAGGTGCGCAATCACTTCTTGCGCAACGCCGTCCAACGTGAGCTTCATCTGGGGGTCCTGATCTTCTTCGAACCCAGGCAGCGAAAGGCCAAATGCGGCCTTGATGAACTCCACGTATTGGCCACCGTGCAAAGGGGCATCGCCCTCTAGCCGGGCCGAGATGTTCTCGTAACCAAGCACCACCCGTATCGCCGTGGGCAGCCCCTCATCGTTCACGAACTTCGAATGCAGCACCTCCAGCGTGTCGAACACCACTCGGTCCTGCGGCGCGCTGGCGTAGGCTTCCTTCACAGCCTGATCAAAACTCATCTGAACGCCTTGAAATAGAAAAGGCCCGCCGAAGCGGGCCCTGAAACTGGCTTAGTGAATTGCTAGTCGGTGTTGAGCTTCTCAAGGGTTGCGGACAGCTTCCACAGCGGCCTATTCGAAATTCGATCAGCCTTAGGAGCGCTCACAAAGCGCACCCGCGCTTTCCGGATACCCCGCTCATCGGCAATGGTCATGAGAAACCAAGACGTCCAACCATTTAGAGATCGCTCACAGAATTCGCAGTAAGCCGCATACTGGGATCCATCAAGAAGGAGATTTGCCGTCACTTGTACCGGATACACGCGAAATCGCCTTCTGTGCCGCGCGAGCCCGCTATCCATCTGCGTCCGCTGGAAAGGAGATTGCGGCGCAAGGGATATATCTGCCTGCGGGAGACCCGCAGGCCATTCAAGAAGTGCCATTTGCTCATCCCAATTTTGGCCGTAGTCCAAATCGCTTTTCGATCGATCGGCCAACGACCCCCTGGCCGGATGAAATGTCATCAGCGACCTGCCGCCGAATTTGCTTGAAGATGATGTCCATAGAAATACCTCCGCCGGCATCCTGGCGCGCCTGTACCTCCGGGGTGGATGGTGCTCCCACTACTCGCACGTCAATATTGACGTCACCCGCAGCTCGGTCTTGCTGAAACCTAGGAGAAACCGCGCGAACGCCGAGACTGCCATCAGAAGCACGCTGCAGGGGCATGATTGCTTCAGGGCCGGCCTCAGCAAATACCCCCGCCCCTTTCGCAAATGCGAATAGCTGCGGAGAGTTGTAGACCCCGCTCGAATAGGCCGACAAACTAGGTGACTCATAGGCACCTCCTTTGGCGTGTGGAACCGCCCACCCATTCGATGAAATCAGCGCGCCTATACCATCGCCTCCGGCGGCCTGAACACCACTGGCATAGTTTTCGGTACCTGCCGCCGCGCCAAATCCCGAACCCAACATCCCCGAAAGGGCCCCGAATACCGGTGACAAGCTGGCTCGCATTTGCATCCGCAGGACTTCGTAGATGAATGTGTCCGCCAGATTGCCGATATCGATCTTTCCCTTCTGGACAAACTTCGCCAATCCATCAGACAGTCCGCCGAAGAGCCCTGTGAACGCCTGATGTGCTTGGCCCATCATGTTGGCAGCACCGTCCACCCAGTCGTTGACGGCCAAGAGCGCACCATTCTTCCAATCAGCCTGGATGGCGACACGCTGCTGCATGTAGGCGCGCTCACGCTCGACCTGGGCCAGCATGGCCGCATCGATCTTGGCGAGGCCCTCCTGATACTGCGAGGAATCCAGAGCGCGCGCACCGCCTTCGCGCAGCACCTTGTCGGTAAAGCCGTCTCGGAGTCGGCGAAAACGATCCTGCGCCTGGTTGATCGAATCGACCAGAGCGCGATCGTTCGCCCCCAGCGTCATCGCGTTTATCTGACGACTGGCCTGCTGGTCACGCGTCCCCTGATAGTTCTCGATATCGAGCTGAGTAGCCCGCAACGCTCCGCGGATCTTCTCCTGGTACTTCTCGATATCGGTGGCCTCTTGCTCCTGGGAGCGAACGATCTGGGCCTCAAGCTCCTTTACGCGGCCAAGGTATCGTTCCCGCTCTGCAAGCTGCTTCTTGCCTCCGGCGATCTCCGCCTGCTTGCGAACTACCTCCAGCTCATCCTGCAGGGCTGCGCGCTGTGCTTCACCGCGCCGGTGGATGAATTGCTCTTCCGATAGCAGGCCACGGGCACGCTCGCCCTCCAGGCGCGTGGTTTCCCGTCGAAGCTCTTCCTCGCGCAAGCGCGCCTGCGCTTGCATCGCGGCCAACTGAGCAGATATGCCGTTCTGCCCTGCCGCCGAGGCGTCTTTGTCTTCGAATCGCTTTCTGGTGGCAGCTTCTCGAGCGCGGATAGCGGTGGCGGACACCCGATCATCGTTCGGGTTGGTCGCGCGGATGCTCGCCTCGTTTCGCGCGTTTTCTTCAAGAGCCTTTTTCAGCTGGCGCGACTTGTTCGCCGCGTCGTCTAGAGAATCAAGCGCTTTGGCGGCCGCTATCGAGGCAGCATTGGCGGCAGCATTGAGCCCTCTGACTTGAGCTGTCGCGTCCTCCACACCCTTTTGACCCTGGAGCGACGAGAGCTCTGAGCGATCTGCAGTTAGGTTGATCTCGGTGCGGCGGCGGTTAACATCGGAGAGGGCGCCCCGTTCCAACCGCTGCTCACGCTGCCGAATTCGTTCCTCGACCGCCTTAATTTTCTCGTCGAGCGACGCGTCTCGGTCAAACGCCTTCATTGCCTCCCAGGCGCCCGATATTTCTCCCTTCAGCCCCTTCCAGGCGCGTTCCAAGGCGCCCACTTTCTGGGTAGCCTCGGTGCCGAGATAGTCATGCAGCGCCCTCGACGTCGCCTGCATGGCAGCTTCACGGTTGCCACTTTCCTCCAGCGTGCGGATGTAGTCCCACTGGGCGAGCGACATGAAGTTCATCGAGCGGTTGTGCTCTTCCGCCCATTTCGTGACGCCATCCGGCATCCGCGCAAAGTCCTTGGAGATCTCGTCCATGGACTGACCGGAAGCGCGCTGCAGCTCCACCATCGTGGCGCTCAGGCTAGAAATCGTGTCCTTGGATACCTGCCCGGTGGCAACGAGAGCCTCCACCGCCTGACGCGCCTTACCTAGGCCACCGCCTGAAACGCCCGCCACTGCCGCAGACATCTCGCGGACATTCCCGGCCGTAACGCCCGCGTAGTTGCCGGTAAGCCGTATGGTCCGGTTTAGCTTCTCAGTCTCCTGACTTCCCTGATACGCCGCGACGCCAAAGGCCACGGCGGCGCCAGCAAGAAGCGTCCAGGGGTTAACCATACCCATCAGGGTGGAGCCAAGCGCACGCGCAGCGGGAGCGATCCCACCAAACATATCTTTCAGCTGGCCACCCTGCTGCAGCATCACTGTCATGGGCTGCTGACCGCTTTGCAGCGAAACTACGATGTCCGTAATCTGTGCGGGCACACCGCGCAGCGCCGCTGCCGTCTGGGCGGCCGACATTCCATGCTTGTTCAGGGCCGCCGAGCCCGCATTGAGCGCTGTTTCCTGCGCTTTCAGTTGGCCGATCATCGGTGCGGCCTGTGCCGCGACCCCAAGTTCCGCCGCACGTAACTCCAGCAACTGGGACCGGGTCTTGCCCGCGGCCTGCGCTTGGCGCTCCAGACTCTGCAGGAACCTATCACCAGCGGTCGCATATGCCTGGGCACCAGCGGACGCAGCATTGACCGCCAGGGACATCTGGCTGGACGACGTCCCCACCCTATCCGCCGCGGCAGCCGCGCGAGTCAGCGAAGCTTCGGTGGCCGCGGCAAACTGCGCCGACGCAGCACTGCCAGCTCCGTACGAACGCAACAAGTCCGCCTCGTCGCCGGTCAACCGTACGGCAAGGATCTTCTCGTTCATATATTTTTCCGGCGTTGCGCCTACTCGTTGCCTTCAAAGACCTCAAGGGCGGCTTGCTCCATCGCCCTGAGTTCCAAGAACATTTCGCGACGCCCTGGCCGCCCGACATCCAACAGCCTGAGCGTGGATTCCACCTCGGTCGCTGGGATGCCGACTCGTACAGGCGTGCCCATCCCGGGTGCGACCCACATCCAGCTGCGCCCGAGTGCCAGGAATGCCTCTACTGTTGGCCAGTTCTCAGGCCATACCTCGAATACTTCGTCTTCAGACGGTGAATTTGGACTCGCAGCGTCCAAGACCTCCGACGGCGCCCCCGCCGCCCTCAATGCCGCCAGCACCTGGTCGTCGGCCACAAACCCGCCGCTTGACGACTTGCCTCCTCCGGCCCAGTACCTGGCGGCCTCGATCAGTTTTTTTTCTTCGCTCCCTCGTGGGCGCCGAAAAATCCGTTGAACAACGGGATGACCAGCTCCGGCCAGTCGTCGAGCAAAGCTTCAAGCTGATCAACGCTGTAGGTGATGGACTCACCACCCCCGCCTTGAACGCCCAGCCAGCTGGCCATCTTGTCCTTCAAGAAGTCGATATCGCTCGCATACTGGTAAACGGGGGCACGGGTACCGTCCGGACGCTGCAACGGCTTCAGCCCTTGACCGGCGCGCACCTGATCGGTCATCCCGTCACGCAAATCTGCCAGCTGCTGAGGCGTATGACGGTGGTACTGGGCGATGAATTTGATTTCCATCGGGTTGCCATTGGCACCGTTGACGATGACATCAATGGGCATGGCGGCAACCGGGCGCTTGGTGACGACAAAAGACATGTGTGGCTCCAAAATGAAAAATGCCCGGACGGGTCCGGGCATATCTAGGTCGTGTGGAAAGTAGAAGGTGTGCCTACGGCACTACTTGACGATGATTTCCAGCTCGTCGTTGCCGGCGGCGCCGGGGTTGATGTTCGTATCCAGGTTCAGCATCGCCACGCCTTCCTGGTCCGAGTACGTCGGATTGGTCATCTGGGCTGTGCTGGCCTTGATTTCGATGATGTGGCCGGCAGTCACCCCATGGGTGATCGACAGTGCTGTGCCGGCGCCGGACAACACCATGGTCGGCCAGTCCAAATCCGCGATCCGCGGCAGTTCCAGAACGAGTTTCCCTGTCGGCTTGCGGTCCGTGATCTCCGCTCCCTCGCAGCCGATGAGCGAGCGCCAGACCAACTGGTTCGCCACGTCGAAGGTCATGGACTGCAAGCAGCCCGAAAAGGCGCCGAGCGACCACGCCGGCGTGTTCTCCTTGTTTACCGCCTTCGGGATCTGGAACGAGCTGAAATCCACGCCTGCGGGCATGGCGCCGTCCGTGATCGGCACATAGGCGCCCATGAATCGATAACGCAGAACCGGGATGCTCTTGGCCGTCAGATCGAAAGCGACCGTCCCCCGGGCATCCACGATCTTGTGGAACAGGCCGTCCAGGAAGTAATGCAGGGTGATCAGTTCAAAATCGGTCGACACCGGCAAATACCGTGCGTCTGTTCCTACCGTGACCGTCTCAGCGAAGCCGCTGGCGCGCAGAAGAGGCCCCCACGCAGGCGCCTTGCCCGCGGTGCCTGCTCCTGCGAGTTCCACTTCGAATTCGAGCTGGGCATACTGCGTGGTCGCGATTTGCCCGGAATTCCCCATGTAGGGCCGCAGGAGTTCGCGTTCCACGAACTCTGCCGACAGAGGCGTCGCCGTCAGGCTTCGGACCAGCACCGCGTCCGTGGCCGCGGCAGGCTGAGCGGCAGTGCCGGCCGTGGTCTGCAGTTTCGCCAACACGACGGAATTGCGAGTTTTCTTTGCCATCATGGGCTCCAAGAATGAAGGCCCAATAAGGGCCAGATTGATAGCGAGACGGCCCTATCGGGCCTGGCAGCCTGAGCAGGGTTCGGTCCGCTCGATCAGAATTCGCTCGCCGGTAGCCGAATCACGGAGATAGCTCCCGCCGCGGCCATGGTGTTCATCGATCTGGGGCCCGGTCACCGCCTGCGCAGGCTGGGCGATATCGGTACTCACCGGATCGTCGGCGACTGATTTCCTTTCTTTGTTCATGCTTCTCCGATAGTTCAGGCGCTTAGGGAGTGCTCATCGGTTTGGTAGGTGATGCGGTAGCGCTTGTTCACAATCTGCCGCCGCAGGTCGCCATTGACGTACTTGGGCTCATCGGTCCCGAACTCGGCAACCTCGACCACGTTGGGGCCGGCGTATGCCATAACGACGGGGTGGGCCTGCTCGAACACCGCCTCTGCGAAGGCCTGATGGTCATCGCCTGCTGTGTGAACGAGGACATGGATTTCACGTACGCGGGTGGCGCGCGGCGGGTGAATGCTCTCCACCGACTCCCCGCCCAACTGCACGGAGATCACCATCGGATCCTCTCTGGCGATTGCCCGTACAGGCGATGCCTCGACTTCGGCGGGGAATCCGGGCGCCGCCTTGAGGGCGGCACGGAGGTCCACCACGTATTGCATTGCCAGCGTGGTCATGGAAGCTGCTCCAGCATCGCGCGCGACCAGAAGCCGTCGCCTACCGCGGTCGGCTCCTGGCGGACTCGGTACCGGACGCCCCCGATTTCCACCTGACTTTGGTACGCAAGGTCGGGGACGTCGGCGGTGGTGTACTCGATCTCGTAGTCGGTCGAGTGCACCAGGTCCCCTTCGTCGATGACCTGCGGGCGGTCGAACCGAACCTTGAATGGGACGGGAGGCTCCGTATCCAGCAGCAACGCCGGCTCGCGCAGACCCACCGCATCGAAGGCTTCGTCGAACACGGAGTTATCCCATTCCATGGCTTCAGGTGCCCATCTTCAGTTTGATGATGGCCTTGGGCCGCGTCGGCAGATGCAGCGGATTGGACTGGCTTTCGATCTCAAGCCCCTTCCCGAACGGCAACGGCTCGACCCGCGTGTAATACGGCAGGCCATCGGTGTTGACCGTTTCCATATAGTCGGCCGGCGCGAAGCGCGTGATGAAGAAATCGGACACGCCATCGGGAAAGGCGTAAGCCTCCTCGTCGCCGATGAAGGGAGCGCCCCCTAGCTTGCCGCGGTAGCGTTCGTAGGTAATGCCGCCGATCTCGAAGGAGTCGGCCGGTTTGCCCCGCAGTTCGGCTGCTTGCGCGGTATTCAGGTACGTCTCGCGTACGCTCTTGTGGTTGATCAGCGTCTTCCAGAAGTCCTTGCCGCACAGCGCGCGAACGCCGCTGGCTGGGGTGGCGCCCAGGGCATCCTCGACCAGATCCACGACGTCGTCCGATTTCTGGCGAACGAGGGTGGTTGCGCTCGTGAGTTCCATCGGGAATTCCTGCTGGACGATGCCGAAGGAATGGTAAACGTCGAGCAACACCGAAGTGCCGTCGGCATCCAGGATCTGCCCCTTGATGCCGCCCACGCGCTGATATTCGTGCGTCAGATCGAGTTGCTGGCGATGCTTCCTCTGGTACTTGGCAACCCGCGCCTCGGCCGATTCCAGCTCCGATTGGCTCCCGAACGCGCGGATGCCCTGGATTTCGTCGGCCAGCATCGTGGAACGTTGCGGCAAGTGCACGGTGTTGAACGGAATCAGCTTGCGGCCGGTCAGGACGACCGATTGACCGACACCACCACGGGGCTTGGCGGACACCAGACCCAGTGTCTGGCCGTCGTATTCGATTTGCACCACGGTGGAGGAAACGCCCTCTTCCGAGTAAAGGCCGAGCTTGCCGATGCGGCCCGGGATGCTCTCCAGCTCGTTGATGGCGGCGGTCAAGGCGGAAACCGTGAATTTCTCGTCTTGGAAGATATTGATATCGGCCATGTCAGGCTCCAGAAATAGAAACGGCCGCCCGGAGGCAACCGCGAATGTTGGATAGATGGAGTTGTGTTGGTGGGATCAGCGGACGATGATGCCAGCCGACTGCAGGGCAACGCGCGCCGGCGCATCCAAGCCGACAAGCAGCACGCCCGCCAGTTCCGCGTCACGCGCGATGACGACGATCTGCTGATCATCGTCGGACACCGGGGCATTGCCGTACAGCACGGCGTCGGCGGTGATCGGCGCGCCGGGGTCCGCCCCCGGGCCGGCGTAGGCGGCATATTTGCCGTCGTCGCCCAGCGTGAGCAATTGCCCTGCAGCCAGGGCGACGAGGGTGGCAGCCAAGATTGCGTTTTCGCGCGAACGCTGGCCGTTGGCTTCGGAGAGGATGAAATCGGCCGTTCTGGCCTGTTGATGGATGAAAGGCATGGTGCTGACTCCTAGTGGGCAGAGAGGGCTTTTCGTTTGGCGTAGATCGCCTGGGGATTCGGCCCGCTCTGCTTCTGGGCCGATGAATTGGTGGGAGGTCGGTTATTGATAGAGTCGCCCGCATCGGCCACGACATGCTCGAACAGGCGCGCACGCGCCTGGTCTACCGTGAGGCCCGCAGACACGAAAGCGGCAGCCTTCTCAGGCAGCTTTGCTGCCAAGCAGATGCCGGCGATCTCTTTGGCTTGCGTGACCCGTTGATCCGCCAGTTCAAGACTATCCAGCGCACCGCTGAGCAGCACACCTTCCGCCAGATCCGCAATCCCCTCTTGCCGGCAGGACGCATAGACACGGGCGGCCAGCGCAGATGCCGTCGGCGCATCCGCCGGAGGAGCCGGGGACGGCTCGGGCTCGGGCTCGGGCTCGGGCTTCGGATTGGGCGCGGGCTCGGGGTCGCTCTCTTCCAGGGACTTGAGCATAGCTTTCACGTCGTCAGGCAGATTCTTGTGCTTTTGCAGCACAGCAGCCGCACTATCCGACATCTGCAGACGCACGGGCTCCTCGATCAGGTCGCAAAATCCCAACGCCTGCGCTTCGAGCGCAGACATCCACGTGGTCGCGTCCATCATTTCGATGATCTTGTCACTGTCCAGTCCACTCTTACGGGAGTAGGCTGCCACCACGCCGTCTCGGATCCGATCCATCATTTCTGCAGTGGTGCGCAGATCCTCGGCCGTACCGCCAGTGATGATCCAAGCGTTGTGGATCATCATCTGCGTATTCTCGGGCATGATCGTTGGCTTGCCGGCCATCGCGATCAATGAGGCCGCGGAGGCGGCAACGCCGTCCACTCGCGTGGTTACCCGACCGGCGTACCGATGAAGCGCGTTGTAGATTGCAAACGCGTCGAAAACGTCGCCCCCAGGGCTGTTCAGCGACACCAAGATGTCGGCACCACCTGCCGCTGCTGCGTCCAGTTCTGCGACGAACGCTTCGGCCGTAGTTCCCCAGAACCCAATTTCGCCATAAATGCGAATCTCGACCACGGGCTTATCCGCCTGCGCAATGACGCTGATCGAATACCAAGCCTTCTTTGCCATATTGGCTCCATTCATTGATTGAGAGGGTCGGGGCTGCCGCCCCCTTCTGATCCCGTCGCCTTACCGGCGCTGGTCGTATGCCGAGGATCGCTATCGAACACAAAGCCCTCGGCGTCGGCTGTTTCGTTGTCGGCGCGAATCTCCGCCGCAATGTGGTCTGGATCGTCGCCCTTCTTGAGGATGATTGACGACCGGCTGGAAAAGCCGCTTCGCACCGACTCCTTGTCGGCCTGCGCGTCCTGCACGGGGTTGAAGTACGGCCATCCCTGGGGCACCCACAGCACGCGCAACCATTCACGGCGGCGGCGGTGGAAATCCGGCATGGGGAAGGTGCCGGAAAGCGCCAGGGCGTCGATCCAGGCATTCCAGACGGGGCGGCAGAGCTGATGGATCACGCAGTGCCATTGGTATTGCTCGATGAGCCGGTGAAACTCGTTGACCACCACTCGCAGCGTTCGATCGCTGATACCGCGCAGGTCGCCTGTTGCGATTTCATAAGGCACGCCGACAGAGGCAAACGCCCCCATCAACTGCTGCCGCATAAATCCCTCGTAGTTGTTGCCGGCATCTGGCGGACTGGAGAATGTCACCTCTTCACCTGGTGCCAGCTCCTGCATCGTGCCCGGCTCCATGGAGACGAGCGGCGTGCCGTCGTCATCGAACTCATAACCGTCCGCCTCGCCCGTAAGAGGGTTATTCGGATCGGCATCGGGATCCGGTTTGGTGATGAAGCCCGCGAAGAGGTTTGCCACCTCCTGCCGGTACATGACAGCGTCGTCCAAGTTGTCGATGGACTTCAAGCGGAGCAGGACGGTAGCCAGAGCAGTCACCCCCCGTACCTGCCCGGGCCGCAACATTGGATAGGCGTGGATGACCTGCTCGGCTGGCACCCTGACCGTATCCTGCCCAGCCGCGTTTCGGCCGAATTCGCCAGGATGATGACGCCACATGTGATAGGCAGTGCGCCGCCCGATAGCATCGAACTCCACGCCATTCACGATCTCGCCGCCGTTCGGCAGGGTAAGCGACCGCTCGACCGGCAGCTGGTCCCCCTCCATCTGCTGCAATTGCAGAGGTACGGACAATCCGTCCTGAGGTCGCCGAGCGCGCAAACGGAACAAGGTCTCACCATCCTGGAAGATGCTGCGCACAGCCAGGGCCTGCATTCCGTAGAAGTCCAGCCTGCCGTCGGCATCGGCCTCCTGCACCCAGTCGGCCCACAGTTCCTTCAGCGCCCGTCGGACGTTGGGGTCCGGGTGCTTGGGGTACGGCTGGATCCCCGTGCCGACCACGTTGGATACCCAGCGTGTGGTCGCAGTCAATGCCCATGGATCATTGCGCACGGCGTCGCGCGCGCGGCGACGCTGCAGACCCAGGTTCTGCGTCGCCGCGGCGTTCGGCCCCGACCCCGAGGGATTCCAATTTCGGGCCCTGCTGCCCGTGGCGCTTCCGCTTTCGTAGCTGCTGCTCATCTGCGCGCTAAGGCGACGAGGCACAAGCAGACTGGAACCACGATGTTTCAGATAGCTCATCGGATCCCCTTGCCGGCGTTGCGCAGCCTGAACTGCCGCGAGCGCCCCTTTCCTTTGCTGAGTTCCCGCTCCACATGGGCGCGGGCGCGCATCAATTCGTCCGTGCTGCGGAAACGCACGCGCTTGCCGTCGTACTGGACCTCCAATTGGCTGTTCGCTATCGCGCGATCCAGCCGTTCCAGGTCCGCCTGGGTGTATGCCATGACCTTGCCTTATTGGTTTCTGTTCTGCGGCCTACCTGCGCCCCCGGAGGTAGCTGGAAGCCGCCACTCGCCGGCGCGCCGGCTTGACGGCCGGCCCGGCACGCGCCGCTGGCGCCACTGGCGCGGCCTTCGCCGGGGCGGCCGGCCGCGTGGTTGACGGCGGCGGCGCCTCAGCCTCCTCGTCCCGCGGTGGCGGCAACGCATCAAGCTTTTCCGCCATGGCATCCCACCAAGCGTCCGACTTGCGAGAAAGGCCAAGATGCTCCGCCACCCATAGCGCATACACCGCGCAGTCCAGTGCTTCGACGCGCTTGCGCAGCGCCGTCCACAGCGTACGAACTCCGGTCGCCGTCTTGCGCGACACCCGCGCTTCGCCTGAGAACTGCCGGAACCATTCGTCCGACAAGTCCTCCGAAAGGTGGACATAGCCCGGGCCCGGCGTCTCGATAGCCAGGCGACTGTGCAGCAGATCCTTGGCCAGGTTCGTGCCGACGTGCCACAGGATCACGCCCTTCTTGATCCGCTTCCCTCGCCAGTCGATATCCACCTGGCCGGCGCCATCCTTGATGGCCTTCTCACCGAAGGGGCGACCGCGGACGGCAAAGACCCGGCGCGCCTTGTTGCGGCGCGCGAAATCGTAGACCGCATTCGAATGGTGGCCGCCGCTGTCAATGGCCGTGGCGTAGATACTCATCTGCTGGCCGCCTTCATGCTGGAAGCGCCGCTCGAACAGGTAAGCCGCCACGTTGGACCAGACCTCGTCCTCCGCCGGGTTCCCGTGGAATATCTGGTGATCGACGGTCCACATTTCTCCGCCGCGACCGAATCCCCAGACGCCAACCTCCACCCGATTGCCCTGGGTGTCGCAACCTGCGAGCAACAACGAACCGCCCATAGGAACGAGGTTCTCGGCCAAGCCTGGAAGGCGATAGGCCTCGATCTCGGCGCGCCGCTTCAGCTCGTCCGCCTCGATCTTCTCGACCTCGCCCTCCCAGGCCTGGCCCAGGGTGGTGTTCCAGAAGGTCTTCAGCGGCTCGTCATCGCCCAGCTTTGCCTTGGCGTAGGCCTCCAGGAACTCACGGACCAGCTTGGCCCAGCTAACCATTGGGCTGTACGCAGTCCACACGTGGAAAGCGACGCGCCGATGAGCCGGTATTACCTCGCCAGCCGCGCTACGGAAAACTCCGTCGCGGTCGATGGTGGTGCCGTCCGAACCGCACCAGAATCCAGATTCCGATGCCTCCAGGTACTCGCCCTGGGTGATAAGGCAACCACAGTGCGGGCATAAGTGCTTCACCGATTCTGGATCGCCGTCGATCCACTTGAACCCGTGCGGTTCGTCCTTACCTCCCCAGGTCAGCGCATGATGCCCGTCGCAGTGAGGGCACGTGATGTGATAGTCATATCGCGCATCGGCGCCGGCTGCGCGCTTATCCATCAGGCAGGTCTCTTTCAGCTTGGGCGTGGACCCAACCACCATCTTCGGGAACGTGGCGCCCTCAAGACGCTTGGCCGCCAGCTGGCCGGGGTCGCCCTCACCGTCAATGTTCGAATCGAACGAACTGAACTCGTCCAAGAATGCGACACCGATAGACAGCCGTCGGTAGTTGTCGCCCGAACGACCGCCGCGAAGGTGCAGCACGCTGCCACGGAATTTCTTAACCAGGAGCGTGTTGTCCTTGTGACGCGCCAGGCGAGTCGGAAAGATCGGATGCATCGCCGTCACGTCGCGCAGCATCGGTTCCAGTTCGGTCTTGACGAATTCGTCGCGGGCGCTGTCCGTGGGCTGCCAAAGCGCCTGGTTGCGCCGCTTATGCTCCGCGAAGTACCCAATGGCCGCCAGCAGGATCTTCGTGTAACCAACGCGGGCCGACTTGATTACGTCAACCTCGTGCACATCGTCGCTACCAACGCAGGCAAGGATGGCACGCTGAAACGGCCAAGCCTCCCAACGCTGTTCGACATACGACGATTCGGCCGAAAGATAAAAGTTGCGCTCGGCCCACTCCCGCAACGTCATTGGCTCGGGAGTGGCGAAGGTTGCAAGCCCACGTCGCAGCGCGCGCGCGACCGCGGCGCGATTGGACTCTATGAGCATTACTCACCCTCGTTCTCTTCGTCAGCCTCCAGATCCTCCAGCGACAGGGATGCAATTGCGTTGCGAGCCCTTGCAAGCTCGCGGCGCACAATCGTCAGATCCGCATCAGTCAGATTCGGCAGCCGGCGCTTCAGTGCCGTGGGAATAGCATCCATAGCCGCGCTTACCTTCGTGCCCGCCCGAGTCAAGACCTCCTCCAGCACGCTGACGGGCGCAAGCTCGCCGCGGGCAACCGAGTTCTCCATCTCGATCCTGTCGGCCTGTGCCGCATATAGCCGCGCCTTTTCCTCCGCAGGATCGAGCGTTCTTGTTTCCTCGCCGGCCTGGCGCCCTGCCGCTATGTCTCGAATGTGCCCACAGTAGGACAGCAGCCAGTTTCCCAGCGTATCGCCCGCGACCATGACGCCACGCATGAGCAAGCCGCTGACGGCAGGCTGCGTGATCCCGACCAGTTGCCCGAACCGGGCCTGGGTCGTCTTCTTGTCAAGGTCGATCATCTTGCGGTGGACAGGGCCAGATCTAAGGCGGTGGAAAATTCGGCGTCGTAGCGTTCGCCATAGACCGCTTCTGCCGTTTCGTAGAAGGGGAATCGCTGCGTATAGGTCGGCTGGGCCACCGCAAGCAGGACCGGCTTTACGTCCGCTCCGTGCGTTCCGGTCTTCCGCCATACACCAGCAGACAGATGCTGCTCACGATTTCCGGACATGGACCCCTTGCCGCGGGAAACGAAGTACTGCACGCCGTTGATGCGCCTGTAGCCTTCAGGCGACCGCCCCACCTTCGCAGTGCGTGCGCGGCTGCGCGGCGTGGAGTTCGCCCTGTAGCCTTGCTCGCCGAACGCCTGCAGATACGACAACAGGCGCACGACCTGGCCGCGCGACATGTTGCCGTAGGCATCCATTTCCGCCGCTGCGGCCGGCACCGTAAACGCCCCCGTCGGAAGCCCTACTCTGGCAAGTGCGCGCTCGGACCGCTTCAGCCTGCGCCCACCGCCTAGAACCTGGGGCGGCAGATACTTGTCGGCGGAAATTCCCTTGCCGGCGGCGTCGCGGTAATCGACCGTGGCCACCAGATTGTCTTTGGTGGCCCGGACAAGTCGCAACGCCCGCATCGTGTACGGGGTCGGGCGATCAAAGACCTCTGCGGTGACCTGCGCCAGCGCATCGAGGACGTGTTGCCCGACCCGATTCAAGGCCAAGGCTGTCGCATATGGCAGCTGCCTCTGAACCTGGCCGTAGAAATCCACGCCCTCACGAATCGTAGAGTGGTGGCGCAGCTTCATGACGGTCTCAGATTTGTGCCCCTCACCGCCGAACCCGCGCGATGGATAAGTGGGCGAAATTATTATTACCCCCCCTTAGCGCGCCCGTGACTAGCGAGCGTTCGGGGTTCGAATTACCCTTACCGGACTGATTTCCGCAGGGGCCCCCGGGGTTTCCCTAGAACCTTAGTCATCCGTCTTCGATCTGGCAACGGGCCTCGTTGAGCCCATCAACACAGCGTCTAAGTGGCTCGGATGGCCCACGCTCACCCAAATATCTGCTTGTTCACTTTCCGATAAGAGTGTTATCTCTATGACCGATCCTGTACTGCCTATGTTCTATTGAAGCATCCCATAGCTTGTTCCAACTAGATGAGGCGTTCAATGACCACAAGACGCGAGTTCCTAGGCTCGGGTGCACTCGTAGCACTCGCTGGCGCAACAATAGTGTCCGGCCCGGCTAGCGCACAGACAAGCGCTGATCGACCTGGATTCTTCAGCGCCAAGGACATTGCTGAGGCAGGGTTCATCTACGGCTTGCCTATCGTGATGAACTATGCGGTGATGTACGAGTACGCCGTAGATCGCAATTCGGGGCAGTTCAAGGCCCCGTTCAATCACATCAAGAACGAACCGAACGTCTTCACCTATAAAGATACGGCAATCGTCACACCAAACAGTGACACCCCATATTCCTTTGTTTGGATGGATCTGCGAGCGGAGCCCGTGGTGCTCTCCGTTCCGGAGGTCGAACCCGAGCGCTATTACTCGGTCATGCTCTGCGACGGCAATACTTACAACTATGGCTACATCGGCACGCGTGCCACAGGAAGCGAGGCTGGCGACTACATGGTGGTCGGCCCTGCCTGGAAGGGCGATACCCCACCGGGCATCAAGCGGGTGTTCCGTTCGAGCACACAATTCTCCCTTGCGGGCTATCGCACTCAGCTTTTCGGGCCGGATGATCTCGATAACGTTAAGAAGGTACAGGCCGGCTACAAAGTGCAGATGCTCTCGGCCTACCTGAAACAAACTCCGCCGCCAGCCGCACCATCCATCGACTTCCCCAAGATCGACAAGGAACTTGTGAAGACGAACTTCTTCGAGTTTCTCGACTTTGCGTTGCAGTTCGCACCGCCGGAATCCAACGAGATGGGAATCCGCTCTCAGCTCGCACGCATTGGCATTGGCCCTGGCAAGGCCTTGAACTTTAAGGATCTTCCTCTGGAGCAAAAGCTGGAACTTGGTCTCGGCATGAAAGAGGGCCAGCGAAAGGTCGACGAGGCGGTCGCCAACGTTGGTAAGACGATAAACGGCTGGCGGGTTAGTGGTCTTCCAGGCGATAGCGCTCACTACGATGGCGACTGGTTAAAGCGAGCCGTCGCTGCTCAGGCCGGCATTTATGGCAATGATCCGGCAGAGGCTACCTATCCTTTCACACGCGTTGACAAAGATGGGCAAACGTTAGACGGCAGCAAGCATAGTTACACGCTAACCTTCCCGGCGGGGCAGTTGCCACCTGTGAATTCGTTCTGGTCGCTCACGATGTATGACGGAAAGTCCCAACTTCTTATCGAAAATCCGATCCACCGCTATCTAATTAATTCACCCATGTTACCCACCATGGCCACGAATGCAGACGGGTCCCGAACGCTCTACATACAAAACAAGTCCCCGGGCGCAGACAAAGAAGCTAACTGGCTGCCCGCTCCGAACGGGCCAATTTACTTGGTAATGCGGCTCTACTGGCCAAAGACGACGCCACCTTCGATCCTGCCAGTAGGGGAAGGGACATGGTCCCCCCCCGGAATAGAACGTGTCTCCTAGTCACAGACCGCGTGAATCCTCGCTGTGTGGCGTGTAAGGCCGACGGCACACCATGCGCATGCCTGCTGAAACGCAAGAGCTCTGACCGGAGTCTATATATCGGGGCTTTTTGGTGTGGGGGTACCCTGAAGTGTAGCGGGCTACGGGGAACGAACCCACGTAAGAGGCTTGGAAGGTCCCTGCCTGAGCACTCTGCCAAGCCCACAGAATTGAAACAAACTTCGACCATAGCGCGCATGGCTGCTGGATGTGAGCTGAAGTTGTATTGACCAACCAACGGCACAGTGAATCAATGGTTGCAGGAAGGTATGCCTCAACGGAGAGGACTATGCAACCACACTACACAAAACGAACAATTGAAGTTATCGCTGTGGCATTGGACGGTACTAAATACGTCATCCAACGACGCTGCAAGGTTCTGGCGGGAGATGACGGCGAATATGCATACTTCTACAGCAGCCTCGCCGACGGACGTGTGGTTTCATGGCTCGGCGCAAACCGCTATCGGTTGCCCGACGGCACGGCCGTCCAGGCAATATCGTCTCGCTTAATCGTCGCCGGCAGTAGTTGAAGGGAAAGCGGAGTGAATCGCCCTTTTACTGCGTTGCTTGAAATACCGCTGCCTACCATGGGGAAGTCCGCAGAAATGTGAAAACCGCCTTTCGCAAGGCGGTTTCGAGTCGAGCATGGCGTAAGGCATAGGCCCGCTCTCAGCTTTCACATGTCAGCCTGATCGTGAGAGTCTGCTCGACAGTCTCTCATCGACTGTCGGGCATTGCGTTCGCTGATCGGCCGCGGGGCATTCATCCGAAGCAGACGCCCCAGCAGATACCGCACTCATCTCAAGCGTCGCCCACTGCGATGAACATGTTTCGCTCTATGGCGTCTGCCATCTCACGCAGCCGACTTGCCCGCTCGTACTTTGTCATTTTCTGAGCCAGCATCGTGCCACCTTCCTACACATCTGAAAAAGCCCATCAGCTTCATGCGCAGGAAATCTAGCGGACGTCTATCAGAAAGGTCGAACATGAGCGTCGACCAAATGACGCCCATGATTTATTGCCGCATCCACCGCGATTACAGGGCTTGAAACAAACCCTCCAGAGGCAAAGAGTGGCACCTCCTGTGGCTCGTTCAACTCATGCTGGTCCGAAACGGCACCCAATGCCACAGTTGCGACAAAAGCGGGCCGCTGACTGCCTCCAACCGATATGCGAGAGACACTAGCCGTTAGTCGATAACCTTTATAGACCACGTTGTTGGGGAACATTAGTCCTCCCTGTCTATTCATCAGTCCAGGACCGTTGTTCACAATGCACGAATTTGCGTTGCATGCGGGCCTTTAGCCCCTTGCGCGGTGACGTAGCTCACGCGTTGATTCTCGACCAATACTTTGTGGCCATCGCCACTGACGATTTCAGAGAAATGAGCAAATAGGTCCTTGCCGCCATCCTCTGGCATGATGAACCCAAAGCCCTTGGCGTCGTTGAACCACTTAACTATTCCGGTTTCCATTTTTCAACTCCTTGCATAGCGGGCGAAGCCCGAAAAGGGAGCTAATCAAGGAAAGGACTGCGAACAATGAGGCACCCTGAAGGGTACAAAACCGGACGGAAATCGCGATGCTCGAAAAGCCGCTAACCCACTATGGGCGCATAACTTTCGAAAGTCAACCTACGTTTCTAATTAGCATCAAACCGCAATTTAGACCTTGGCCGCAGGGTGTCGGGCAGAGTGCAACACGCTCGCTAAGTCTTGTGTAACGACTTCCCTTTATTGCGATGGGCCAGTCGCAGGTCGCGTATGCTGAACACATGGAGTTTGAACGTGCGTCACCTCGCCGTATCGCCATGTGGGAGTACAAACATGCAACAAGTCCAATGCCAGCACGATCCATCCTTGCAACTTGAAAGGCAGAGGACGGCGTTCACGTCCGCACGATCATCGGCGATAACGTGAACGCTATCAGAAGGTCCATTGCTAGACTCGCGCACACCTTTGTTAAGCTTTTCCCTCCTGCATCACCCCAAAATGCGGGGAGAGAATCGAGCATAAGAACAAAACCTTCACATCCCGTCATTTCGTCGCCATGGCGTATCTACCGCATCTACGCCCGCCCAGGCCATTTGCTAATTCGAAACGAGCAAGGTCAAGTACTCGATCTGGGGGTCATGAAGGGCCAAGTACCCAACCTCACCTATCGACTTTTCATCGGTGGATTGAGCGGCAGAAACTTCGCGAATCGCACCCAATTGCTCGATGATGTAGCTCGCCGCTTCCAAGCTGGCGAAGTTGGCAAGGAACTGCTTTCTCTCCCTCAGTGGGAAAAAACACCCGGAGCAGATCTAGATCGGGGCACGCATGTGGACGTGTCCATGAGGGTTAAGCGTTGAAGCACTAGCGAGTTAACGCCCAGCGAGGATTGCCAAAAGGACACATGAAAAAACCCGCCTGCTTTCGCCTGGCGGGTTTTCGGGTGCATTACATGCGGGCGCACCTGTGGACGGAGAAATTGTCGCGGTTCCTGTCGCACTAATCAACTACTTCATGTCGCACTTTTCCACCGATACACAGCAGCGTTGCGAACACCGGGGCGGCTGGGCCGGCGCAACACTTGCCCGTGATCGATAAGTGCGGTGACCGCGCGCAGTACGCCTTGCCGCGCCGCCGTGCGCTCCTTGATTGTCAGTTCCCGCGCCCCCGTCGCGGCTCTCACGAGATCCGCCATCTTGAATTCTCGACCGGGATACGGGGCCATCAACCCGATGATTTCCTTAGCAAACTTCACGTTTCACCTTGTCTTTGAAAAGCCCCAGATACAGCCTGTATTCGGTGGCCGAAATTGCCTTGCCCGTCACCTGGGCAATCCAGCGCAGGGCTGCCGCGCGCCGCTGGTGCGCCTCCAGCCCTGCGAACCGTTCATGACGCTGCGGATACTCGGCGATGATGATCATGCGTTCAAGGAGAGGTAGCGCCTGATGCAGACGCTCAACCGCCATCGCATGGTCCACCTCGATCGGGTGGTAATCCTCAGTCGCCGGCTCGTACCACACCATGTTTCCAACTGATGCACCGGACCAGCACCAGCGCGCCCAGTTCCACAAAACGGCGTTAGCGTCGAATCGGTCAGCCATTGCGCCCCCGAGCCTTAGCCCAGCTCCTTAAGGAGCGTGGCAATCTGCTTGACCTTGGCCAACTCTTTCGCATCCGCTGCCGCGCGCTCCTCGATCATGATTGCGGCCTGGTCGATCTCTTCGGCCAACGTCCCCAGCCCAGCCATAACCGTCCGAACCTTTTCGGCGATGATCGCCAGCACGTCCATGGGCGCCGCTTGCTTTGTGCCCCCGAGTACATCAACGGGTTCCTTGCCGTGGAAGGTGTTGCTCATCATCTGCTGCCCCTGATTCGTCATCGTCAATTTTTCCTTCACCTCAATGCGCCGGAACGACCCCGGCACAACCTCTTTGATCAACCCCGCCTCCCTCAGCCTCCTCAAGCATCCGCGCATAGTGTGGATATCCGGGGATGCGCCCGTGGTGTCCTTCATGGCCTGAGCAATCCGCAACGCGGTAAAGGCGGTGGTGCGCTCGGCCGGCAAGACCGCATAGATCTTCTGAGCCAACGCCGTCTGTCCTGCCAGCAAGGCCGCATTTCGTCCCGGGGTCATCAAATCACCCCCGGGGAATAAGTCACTTTCGGATTCAGGTATTCCAGCAGGACGGATCGCGCTTGATCAAAGCTGCGGCACACCTCGACGCGATATCCCGCGCCCTTGAGGTATGCAATCCAGTCTTTCTGGCTTGTGCTGACCCGGCCGTCGCTGGTCTTCATTTCGATCCACAGCCCCGGGCATCCGAAGCGCGGCACCGGCAAACAAAGATCTGGCACCCCAGGCTTCACGCCCTGCCCCTTCAGCTTTGCCGCTACAGCCGCGTGCCGCTGACCGCCGTTGGGAACATGGAAGAGGCGCGATAGCTCCGGGTACACACCGGCCTGAAGGTTGGCCCAACGTATAACCTGGGCTTGAATGGTGTCTTCGCTGGGTCTAGCGAGAACCGCCACGCGACTGGTCGTGCAATGCGTGCGAGTAGCAGCAGTGTTGGGCCATCGCTTCATGCCTGCGCCCCCTGGTCCGTGCCCATGCGCAGCGCATTGCGCGCCATGGCGACAATCCCTGGCGAGTAGCGCTTGCCATTGGGGTTTTCGGTTTCAGCGATCACCCGCTTCCACCCGCGCAACGGATCACGGCCCGACTGGTTCAGGATCGCACCCACTCCCGTTGCCTCCAGCGCCTTGGCGGCCTCTGCCGGCGTCGCATGAGTCGCCCCAGGCGGAGGCAATGCGACAGCGGGCACGGGGATGGCTGCCCATTCGCCCCGGCCCAGTTCATCCGACAGTGCCCGCTCCCAACGTGACTGCATCACCGAGTAGCCGCAGTTCAGCAGGTCATGGGAGCCGACGCGCACCGCAGCCCAGTACACGGCGGGATGGCTCCATTGCCCCACCTCGCCGCGGCGGCGCGCCGTCATCCCCGCAACAGCGTCATGGAATGCGTTCTCCGGGATCAGGCCTGGCCGGCACGCGCGGATGAACTCGCCTACGGCGGGCGGCCAGTCGGGGAACATGCGGCGGCAGGTCCGCAGCCCCTCGGCCACTTCCTGAGGCGTCACGCGGTCCTCGTCCAGCGCTTCGGCCCAGGCCTCTTTCCAGTTCTCGATACTCTGCATGTCCGGGAAGTCCTTCAGCCAGCGCCCCCCGTACGTGCCCGACAGCCGGTTCCACAGATGGTCAATCGGCGTGATGCCATCCAGCTTTTCACGGGGCACGAGCCAGCCGTTTCCCTCAGACGTTGATCGTGCGACCGTCGTCATAGTCGTTGCCTCCTGAGGCTCGATTGCGATTCACGTATTCCGTGGGGTTGAACTTGCCGCCCCGGCCGGATGGTTGCCCACCTGGGGCGAACAGCCCTTGCCAGCTTTTGCCGATGGCATGGGCAATGACCGCTTCCGGCGTGTGGCCCTGGTGCCGGAACCCGGCCAGGTCTTTCACCTGCTGCTTGGCAGCCTCTTCGGTCAATGGCTTCCGAATCTGCACGCGGTGACGCACCCAGCGCCCCCACAGTTCCGCATCCAGCCAATCCGGCAATTCCACGCACATCGGATCGAACCCCGGCGAGCGCTTGCGCGCGCCTGTGACGGTTCTTGATGGTTCTGACGGTTCTATGACGGTTATATGCGGGTGCAACCCGTTGCACCCTTTCATGTCGCCGTTTGCACCCTTTGCGTCGTCAGTTGCACCCTTTGTGTCGTGGTTTGCACCCTTTTCCGCCGGTTCAGGTGGTGCAAAATCTGCACCGTTTTCCTGCTCCGGGTCCGTCGGTTTGAGGGATGCAAAATCTGCACCCTTTATCCAAGCCTCAGAAATCCGGTACTCACGGCGCTGATTGCGGCCGCCGTTGCCAGCATTCACCAGGATCAACCAGCCGGCCTTTTCCATGCCGCGCAGTTGGTACTGAACGGCGCGCACCGACTGGCGGGTCTTCTCGGCCAGGGACGCGATGGACGGATAGATGCCCGTACCTTGATCGCTCGAATGGTCCGCGAGCGCCAGCGCGAGAATCATCTCCCCACCGCCGTTCGGATACCGCTCGAACACCATCCCCATGACTTTCACGCTCATGGCGACTCTCCATACAAACGTTGGTACCCGCGCTCGGCGTCCTCGGGCCATTTGCCCAAGGCGATGATGCGCAAGCGCGTAAGACGCAGCCCAGGAACGAAGTAGCTCAGCTTCATTTCCCACGGCGCGGTTGATTGATCGAGGAAGTAATGGCATCCGCCGCAGCCAAAGGCGATCGCCCAGTCATGGGCCTTGATCCCCTTTCCTTTCCCGTCGCGTATCTGGTTGGAATGGCATGCCACTGTCGTGTCTGTACCGCCCTGGCAGTACTTGGGCACGCGCAGCAAGCATTCCTCGCCCTTGGCAAGGTCCAGCAGCGCCGGGTTGCGATAGACGGTCTTGGGCGGCTTCTTGCCCTTCTTGCGCGCCTTCATGGAAGCGCGGGGCGGCGGCAGCGCCTTTGCGCGCATCATCGGGGCCTTGGCCTTCAGCGGCGCGCCACGCTTCATCGGCGTCTTCTGGCGAAGCGGCGTCTTGCGTTGCAGCGTCATGCAGCCCCCGCTTGCTTTCGAACACGCCACCATGCCGGCAGATGCCACGCATTCACGCGTTGCTTGACCAGCCCA
This sequence comes from Achromobacter sp. ACM01, assembly GCF_014851745.1. Classification (NCBI taxonomy): domain Bacteria; kingdom Pseudomonadati; phylum Pseudomonadota; class Betaproteobacteria; order Burkholderiales; family Alcaligenaceae; genus Achromobacter; species Achromobacter sp. ACM01. The sequence goes on along the minus strand of NZ_JACVAF010000006.1, from coordinate 6,813 downwards.
TCTCGAACGGCATCGAACAGGAAGGCATTGACTGCGCAGCTGGCGGCCATGGCGCGTGATGTGCTGAACCAGGGATCTACCGGCAACAACGCGGGCTCAACGATGGCTCGCAGCGCCCCCACATCCACACGGCGCGGCGTTTCGATAATGGCCTGGCGGACAGCTTCCACCGTCGCCAGCGGCACGCAGTAGCCCCTGAACATGTGCAGGCAGTCAGCCATAGATGCCGCTCCATGCCACGAACGGCTTGCGGATGGCCGTATGAAACAGCCCTGCTGCCGTAGCGTTGTGGTCCAACTCCGCGCGACTGATGACCCCGCACATGTCGCGCACGTACTGCGCTGCATGCTGGCTCGGGGACACGCCCACAGGGGCGGCACCGATGCGGGAAACAACCCACCGCTGGAACTTCGCGCTGCTGCACATCATTGCAGCCGTGCGCGACAGCGCCGCCCCCTTACGCTCCGCGGACGGGACACGCGCCCGCACGGGTACACCCGATGTTCCGCGCTGCATCATTCTTCGGCCATCCCGCTCAGACGGTTCGCAACACTCGCCACAGCCTCCATGACCACGCGTCCAGCCGCGGTGACGCGTGCAACCTCCTGCTGGTCCACGCCGCCGTCGGCCAGGGCGTCGTACACCTCATGGCCAAACTTGCCATGGGCGACCATCAGGCCGGCGACCTGTTCCAGCACGGAGATGTCGCTTTCACCGCAGGATTCTGGGGCCTTCACCAGCAGATACCCGTTGCTGTGCGCGAATGCGGCCAAGATCCGAGGATCGCCCGTCATGCGGACGATGCGATCCGCCTCGGTAAGGGTCAGGTGGTGCGTGGTGTTGTTGGGGTTGACCTTGTTGCGCAGGACGGCCGCTGAGATGCCAACCAGCGGCCCCAGGGACTCACTCCCACCCTTGTATTCATGCACCGTCAGATCGGCCGCAGTAGTGATGTTCATCTCATGAATTCCTGAACGTATTAATTGCTGCGCAGCGGCCTTACGCTTCGCAGCATGGAAACAAGAATCTCGCCCCGCCCATCAATCGCCACTGGCTGGACGTCGCCCCACGCTCTTTTGGGACCTGTTGGTTCAGGTGTCAGCGATATCTGCACCGGCACGCTACTCACCGGGCCTCGCGCGAGAATCGGGCGGAGGCACCGGCAACGGCGAGTGCTCTGTGTTCGGGATCTTCTCGGTTCCACGCAACGTAGAATCAGTGGTTCCTACGCCACCGTTTCCTACCCTGGGGGAACCTTCTTGGACTTTTCTCTCATCACTAGCGCAGTCGCTGCCATCAATGGCGCCATCGACCTCGGCAAGGGGGCTATGTCCGTCAGAGACGAGGCCAAAGCGATGGACATAGTCCGGGCCATGAACGAAAAGCTGCTCGATGCCCAACAGCGTCTTTTCGAACTCAGCGCTGCCATCAACGCGCTGCAACATGAGAACTTCCATGCCACACAAGAACTCCGAGAAGTTAGAGAAGCCCTCGCAGAGCGCGGCCGCTACTCGCTTGTCGAGATCAGTAACGGCCAGCTGACTTATCGGATAAATCCCTCCCCAACACTTTGCGGGGCCAGCGACCCAAGCTCCCCGGAGCCTGATCACTACATCTGTCAGAAGTGCTTTGACGGCCCAGGTAAGAACAAGGTTGTCCTGCAACGCCGGTTCCGCACCGGAGGCCGGAATTCGTACTGGCACTGCGCCGGCTGCAATATGGGATGGGCCTTCGACAAATGATTGAGCGCGTCTGCTAGCGTCGTGGCTACGCATAGGAGGGCTCCCGAAGCGGAGTGAGCAGCTCCCGACTGCTATGACTTGCGCCCTCAATCCACACACCCTCTGAAAAGGAATTGCCATGGCGACGCTCAATCGCGAGACTCAGCTGATTTGCCTTCAACGCCTGGCCGCGGAGTATCCGAACGAGGTTGATGTAGATTCCTGGGAAAACGAGTTCCCTGACTGCTCGGTGAACCTTGCGTACCTGCATGAACACGGCTTGATCAACGCAACCATCGTGCGCCCCATGTCCGGGCCTGCTCAGGTCGTTGCTGCCTGCATCACCGCGCAAGGGATGGATTTCCTTGCCGACGATGGAGGCCTCGGCGCGATCCTCGGTGTAGTGACCGTGCGGCTCCATGACGACACCATCAAGGCGATGATTGAATCTACGATCCTGCAATCGGACCTCCCGCAGCCAGAAAAGAAGAGATGGCTCGATCAGCTTCGATCGCTGCCCGCCGAGACCACAAAACACCTCGTACTGAAGCTCGTTGATAAAGGCCTGGAGTCGGGACCGGCTGCACTTGCTGCAGTCGGAACCCTGCTGGGGATGACCTCATGAACAGCGCGAATCCAGCTTCTGGGCCAAGTTCGACCCAGAATCCGTCAACGCCGGTTGATACCTCCATGACGCACTGGCCGTTGTGAAAAACCAAGGAGGTGGGAAGCAGCTCAAGCGTCTGCACCGACCTATGCATGGGAGGGCTCCTGATGGACGTGAAAGCCAAAGCGCGGATGGCGGAGAGTTGATGTCATGCCGCCCTCGCCTCTTCGGCCAACTCGGGCCATACCTTCGCCCATTGCTTGCACAAGAGTCGCTTCGATATGCCGGAAGCCGTCTCAAGAGCGGTCGCGTACTCGGCAGGAACATTTCCAGACTTCTCCCATTGCTGGACGGTCTGGTAGTTGTTCGCGCCGGTCTTCCTAGCCGTTGCCACCGGTCCGCCGGCGTTGGCGATGGCTTGAGCGATATGAGGGTTTTTGTCCATTCGCCCACTCTATACAAGAAAAACTAGCAATGCAAGAAATTCCTGCAATGACACAAGCCTTTCTTGTGGGTAATCTCGCGCGCATGCCAACGATCCACAAACGAATCAAAGACCTGAGAGAGAAGCTCGGGCTGTCCATGGAACAGCTCGCGGAGCGCGTGCCCGTTTCTTGGCAGACGGTTCAACAGTGGGAGAACGGCAAGACAGCTCCCAAGCGCGCTAGGCTGGAAGCCGTCGCCAAAGCCTTGAACACGACTCCAGAGTATTTGGCCGTGGGGCCCGTCACGGATCCAGACACCGACGAGTTCGTTGCGGTCCGTCGCCTGGACGTACGCCTCTCTGCCGGCCATGGTGAGATCGTCTTGTCCGAAGATGAGAAGAGCCGCCTCTCGTTCCGCGCGGACTTTCTGCGCACGGCTGGAGCTGCACCGGAGCAAACCGTGTCTGTGTCGGTAACGGGATCCAGCATGGAGCCGCTGATCCCCGACGGGGCGACGGTCCTTGTGAACCGAGCGGCGACTTCAATCGTCAACGGGAAGGTCTATGCCTTTCGCCAGCGTGACGAGGTCAGAGTCAAGCGTTTGCACAAAGGCAACGGCGGCTTTATCGCCAGGTCGGAGAACCTCGTGGGGAACCCTGACCTACACCTGGACTTCGAAGACCCTGAGATCGAGATCATCGGCAGGGTCTTTTGGGTCGGGTTCAGGCTGTGATCCTCTCTTCCTGGGCTGGCGCCAGGCTGCGAGATGATAAGGCGAGGCAGTGGACTCGCCTATAGTGATATCTCTAGACCAAGGCGCTAGAGCGACGGCCGTTATCTGCTCCGGCTGAGGAGGGATTGATCCACGTGGCGCACATCGCCGCTAGCGCGTTGACCAAGCCGACACTCCCCCATCCGGCAGGCTAAAGCATTCCCATCCTTAAGTCCGATATCCAATTTCATTTACACATGAAACGATTGTCCTCGACAGATCTGAGACTATTGAACCAAATGCGTTTACGGCGCGCTAAGCACGCGCTTCGACGCACAAATCGATTTCGCCGAAAGTTCCAGCGATTTCAATCCAGCCGAATTGCCTTAGCCCACCACTTTGGGCAGAAGTCGAAGATCCTGACCTTGCTTGAGGCGCGTGCGTCGAAAAAGATCAATGTCGAGCAAGGTATCCGTGTGACCGTTCCAAAGGTCTTCTCCATTCTTGACGCTCCCGAAGTTGTTGTAGACACGATCAATAAATTTGCAGCAGTCAAAGCATCTGGGAAGCGCCCGACCTCGATCTACATCGACCAGACCGCAATGGAAACTTACGACTTAGCTGCGAGTGCCCTGCTTGATCTAGCGGCGGTCGAGCTAAAAAAGGAGTTGCAACTGAACAATCGCCCTGGGCGATTTGAAGGCGCCTTCCAGAAGTACGGGCCCGTAGCGAGGTTCATTAAAGCGATTGGAATCGTGAGGCATCTCGGCATTCGCGGCCACATGCCAACGTGGACCGAAATGCAGAAGCTCAGGGTGTTTGATCGACGAAATAGACACTACCACCCACCCAAGAGCGCGAAAACGGCGACTAGGAAGGAACTCGCTGCTGGCGGCTTTGTCTCTCATCTTAACGACTGCCTCGCCACCCAAGAAAAAAAACTCACTCCGACTGGCGCAAGCCGCTTGGTTGGATGTTTGGGCGAGTTGCTGGACAACGCGGAAGAACACGCTCGATTCTCAGACTGGTCTCTTCTAGGCTACCTTGACCTCGACTGTGAGCAACCTAAAGTTGAGATCGCAATCATCAACTTCGGGCGCTCATTCGCCGAGACGTTCCAAGAGCTCGAGGCCGACCACTTTTCATGGGACTCTGTCCGTCCTTATGTTGACCGCCACTCATCAAAGTCCAAGCTCCTCGGGGGCTGCCGCGACGAGGATCTATTGACCGTCATGGCCTTACAGCCCCACATTAGCTCCAAAAATCACGATGCGTCTCACAGTCGAGGACATGGGACGGTTCAGCTTTTGCGCTTTTTCAGCAAGGTCCACCAAGCATGCACCGGGTCCGCTCTCGGTGCTCAGATGGCTCTTGTCACGGGCAGTACATTCATCCGCTTCGACGGCAAACACTTGCTATCTGAGAGCCCTGAGCAAGAGGCTACAATAGCATTCAATGATCGAAATTCCCTTACAGATCAACCAGATAACGACTACGTTCGAAGCCTAGGAAAGTGCCATTTCCCAGGTACAATCATTAGCATCAGATTTCCTCTAACCACCGCGATGGTGCAGGAGGAGGAAACAAGAAATGAGTGAAACAGTGATCATCGACTTCCAACAGCGCGGCTATGAAGGTAGGGTCTATTCGGGCCGGCCTAGGGGCGAACTCGCGCGTCGCGAATTGGGCATAGATAGGCTGGATGCGGCGACCAATGTGGACGTGGAAGTGCGAGTGCCCGATAAGTTGTATGGGTTGACCAGTTCGTTCTTCCTCGGATTGTTTGGCCCAAGCTTGAACTTTTTTGGATCGAAAGAGGCTTTTCAAAAGAAGTACAAGATCATTGCTTCCAGGCCAATCATGGAAGAGATTGATGAGTACATTGAGACCGAGCTACGGCGCAACCAATCGCGGTGAGCGCGGCTTTGTCTTGCTTACGTTTGATTCTCGTCATCGTACTCGCGTCGCAATTTAGCGCTGAGGCCAACGCCCGCTTGTCGCCCGAACAGCTTCCATCAGGCTACTGCAACGAATTCCTTTCGCTGACCGTGCACAGTGAATGCCTGGTCTCCCGCTGGTACGCCACTGCGTGGGACCTGAGCAAGACGGAGCACTATGCCCGTTACGGCGCGAGACTCGATGTTTCGTCCAAAGAGCCGGTCGTAATAAATGTCACGGAAAGGCCGCAACCCGAGTCATCACCATTTGAAAAACATTGGGGATCAGTGCTGGCGATCATCGTCTCGCTAGGAACCTTACTTCTCAGCCAAATTCAGTTTCGCCGCGCGCGCGAACGCTCGGTGAAGGATGAGTTTTGGATCCGGCAAGTTGCATATCCGTACGTCTTGCAACCTGGCATGGAGTTCATTGACTGGTGCACCGCCCTACCGCCGCCAGATAACACCCAAGGGCCAGACAATGACACGCTTCGATCGACATTTCGAGAAAAGAAGGGAGCCATGATGAATAGAATTGGCACCCTACAAGCGATGTCGATGCCAGAAGCCCCGGGGGTGCTGCAAGCCGTTGTGACCCGCTGTCGTACGCGACTACAAGGCGCGATGCCCGCGCGAACTACCGATAACGCTTCGGTGATCAACGATCATGCGCCTCTCTCGAGAAAAAAGGGTGTTGACAGTGAATTTGAAGAGTGCGTGTTCGCCATTGAGGACGCGGTGATTACCTACTTGGCTTCCCGGGCTGAGAATGAGGCGTCTGGAGAGGACTACCGTTCAATGCTTGCAGCATTGCAGGTGCAGCGGGGAGCGATGGTAGGAGCGTTGCGGACCTGGCAATACAACATGTAGAGCATTCTGGTAGAAACGGATCGAAGTGAGCCCTCGCGACTGCCAACACCTGGGCCCAAGGGAAAGTTATTCGTCTGAAGTGTCCTATCTTCCAGGTTTCGCCATCATGGGAGATTGCGATGGACGAGGCGAATGGGACAGTGGCCGAGATTCGGGGCGGCGGCAACTCTGGTAAGTACAAAGCCGCGTTCGGCTCGGAGGCAGTTATGTGGACCTCCAAAACCACGGCGTACACATTCAAAAACACCATCAGCAGAATCGATCTTAAGTTCGATCGACGAACGTACAGTGAGTCCACGCGCAGCACATGCACTGACGAAGCCGTCTGCGAGATCCAGAAGCTTCCTACGTCCACCAAATTCTGAATCAAAGCCACCTCCAGGTGGCTTTTTGTTGCGCGCCGCGCTCTACCTATGACCTGCCCCCAGACTTAGTACGGCACCGACATAGAGTCCAGGGTTAAAAACCGTTGTTGCCGATGCGCCTGAGCAAACTGCTCCGGCGTTAAGTATCCCAGCGCGCTATGCGGGCGTTCGGTGTT